>JACZJN010000008.1 GCA_014860565.1 Bacteroidota bacterium | reverse complement strand
CCGCGGCACACTGCGGTGGAAGTATATTCTTTGGTTTTTACATGCGAGACCGTTCCTTTAACAGTGCCGTCGATTTTCGCTTTGCTGATCGACACCTTCAGCTTCGGGATAAACAAGCGCATCACGTTGGAGCCCGCTTCCATGACGTTCGGCATCAGCACCCTGGCCTGGGACTCGACGCAGTCGATGTCGATGTACGGATAGCCGCGGAAGTACAGGTATGAAAGGTCCTTGCACATCTTGACGCGCTGGCCACCGGGAAAGTTTTTATAGTACGTATAATCGAGTTCGTCGTACTCGAGCTGCTCGAGCTTCGGGGATGAATAGGCCGGACGCCCCTTGATGAGCGGATCGTATTTCTTCACACCGGTTCCGGAAATGGTTTCGTACGTGAAGAAATTTGCATTCGTGAATGTGGCAAGCGTATTAAAAATCTCGTAAGCAGTTTCAGCGGAGCGACAGGTCGTTTTGAGTGAAGGATCGGGAGTACCATTGGCATATTTGCCCGCGAACGCGGAATCCACCATGACTTCGTAGGGATCGGGATCGCCCAGGGCGCGTCGGTATTCCCATCCCGCGACATCGGCATGCGAATCGTTGCGTACGTGCACCGGACATCCCATGTCAGCGACAAGGTGAAGAGTTTCACCGAGACAGCGCCATGCCCTTGCCATGTAGCCGTCGCGCGTTTTCTCATCCTCTTCCGCCAGCGCCTTCCGCATCCATTCCTTCCCTTTCTCAAAGGACCAGGAGTTGTCTGCATGTGTCAGCGCCCAATCCCGGGCGTTGATACGCGGATTGAATGCGTTGTTGTTGACGATCCATTCCCAGTTCGTGCCGCGGTCGGTCAGCCAG
Source organism: Bacteroidota bacterium (assembly GCA_014860565.1). Lineage (GTDB taxonomy): Bacteria > Bacteroidota > Ignavibacteria > SZUA-365 > SZUA-365 > SZUA-365. The sequence goes on along the minus strand of JACZJN010000008.1, from coordinate 694 downwards.
GTCTTGCCTCCGTCGATCCCGAGTGGATCGAAAAAGTGCCGCAACGCCGCCGGGACTTCAGGAATATCGGCTGAGTAGCCGCCATGCGCGATCCACGCCTTCGGGGTGAATGCCAGATCAGCTTCGGAGGTACCAGCCGCAAAGTAGCCGGAATTCACGATGGCAGGGCCGGTGTAGGTATGACTTCCATTCAGAACGAAAATGTACCCTTTCAGCGCCTCGGGAGGAGTAATCGTATTGACACAATTTTTCATGAAAACTTCGACGATAGCTGCATTTATGGCAGGATGCATGCGGGCGTTGTCATAGGCCAGCAGGGTTAGAGCGAGAGCGACGTAGCAGGCAGCGCCAGCCGACCATGCGAGGATTTTTCTGATACTCTGCATGACTCCCTCCTAAAAGCGCATCAGTTTCCAGTCATCCCTGTCCTGCATGGCCAGGGCGAATGTATAGGTCTGTCCTCCCGACTCGTAGGAATACTCGGCGTAATACTCCGAATATCCGGCAAGCTGTCGGGATTTGATTGCATCCGCGAATTCCGGAAGTTTCGCCGTGATGTTGCCGAGCTCTTCGCCATACTGAAGCTGCGCCTGTTCGGTGAGAACAGCGAGTACCGCATCGGCATCGCCAGATCGAAATGCATCTTCAATCCGCTGAGCGGCTTCGTGAATTTTCTCGACATTGACGGTAGGTT
>JACZJN010000067.1 GCA_014860565.1 Bacteroidota bacterium | reverse complement strand
CTGTGCGGGTTCCATGGCAACCTCTACGAGGCGCGGCCATGACTCCTCGATCAAACCCGGATCACGGAACGCCGCGGGCCCGTCCCTCCGCGGCGGGTTCCTGCGTGAGAAGATGAGACTTGCTTGCCTTTTATAATGTGAATGCCGAAGTTGCCGCATCCACATGATTTGATTTTCAATAATGGGGGTGCAGAATGATCATGCGTTCCTTCCTTCTCTTCCTGCTGCTCACCGTGGGCCTGCAGGCGCAATACGGGAGATGGCAACGCATCGACGACGTGGACCTGTACGGGTACCATCAACTGTTCGTTCTCGACGACAGCGCGGCCTATCTTATGTCACGGTACGCCTTGTATCGCAGTGATGACGGCGGCCGGTTCTGGCGGGAGGTCGTTTCACCCGGTCGCAGCGAGGCCATCTCCTTCATCGAACCCGATCCCGCGTCCGGCCCCAGCGCGCTGGTGATGGCGGCCAATGTCCGTCTCAATGACAAGGGGACGGAAGGCGTGTTCACCTCGTCCGATGGCGGAATCACGTGGAACTACCACGGCGGCGCCGTGGGGAACGGTGGAGGCTACGTGTATGCCGCGGGCCTGGGCAGCTTCTACATGACCTGTGGACCGGATTACATGGTGCACGTCGATCATCTCGGGGTGGCACGAAAGTATGTGGACGGAATCCCGACTTCGGAAGTCACGCATATTCGGCATTTCGCGACCTTCGACGACGACCGGGCATTGTGCTACACTTGGCCGGGAACGGTGTATGTCTCCGGAAGCGGATGGGCGCCGTGGCATCAGAATTGGGCTCCTGCAAACACGGGACTGGGGAATGAAGAAGTCCTGTATATTTATTCCGAGGGAAACGATGCCTGGGCGGCCCTCGCCGTGAGCGGTATAAAGCGCGCGAAGCGGCCGTCATTCATCTGGCAGGATGCGAGCGACGGTCTCGGCGCTCCCGGAAGTCCGTCGATGTACGTGCGGCGGATATTCCGGGACAAGAGGGGCCCCTTGATGGCCCTGACCGCCGGCGGCTATTATCGTTCGACGGATGGGGATCACTGGACTCCGGTGGGAGGCATGCTTCCCGACTATGGGAAACCGGGCCGCACCGCAATCGATTTCCAGGGTCGGTATTTCGTGCTGTACGGGCAGGACAGTGTTCTCGTCTCCGAAGACGAGGCACGCACCTGGGAGTTGAGAATGACCGGGCTGGGGATGGATTCCGTGCGTGATATCCTCATCCAGGACGGGAAGCTCTATGCGGCCGGCGCGCACTGTCTCTTCACCACCGCCACGCATAATCAGCTGTACGCCATGCATTGGTCGCAGTCCATCGAGGGACTCGCCGATCCCCGGATCCGCACGCTCGCGGCGCGGCCCGATTCCAGCGTGATCGCGTTCGGCATGGACGGCCTCGTGTACCGGCTGCCGCGCGGCAGTACCACCTGGATCCCGTTGTCCGGCGACCTGTCCGGGGAAAGCGTGACAGCGGCGGCTTCCGGTGCGGGCGGCCTGCTCCTCGCCGGGACGGAACGGGGCGCCGTGGCCGTCAGCCGTGACGGAGGAACGGCATGGGAATTCATGCAACGATCAATTTCTTCCGTTCCCGTGCGCAGCGTTCTCGCCGTGAGCGACAGCCTGCTCCTCGCCGGGACGTTCGGGGAAGGGCTGCAGCGCAGTACGGATGCGGGGATGTCGTGGTATCGCGTTACCAACGGACTGACGCATCCGAATATCACGGCCCTGCTGCAAACCCCGGACGGCGACCTGTACGCCGGCAGCTACGGGGCGGGAGTGTTCCGTTCCTCTGATCTCGGCCTCACCTGGGCACCGACCGCCTCGGCCTCGCCGGGACAATACGTTACCGCCATGGTGACCAATTACATCGGAGTGCTGGCGGTGGCGACATTCGACGGCGGGGTCTGCCGGTCGCAGAACGACGGACTTCGGTGGGATGTGATCTATCCGGATCAGAATATCCTGCATTACGTCCGCCTCCAGCATGCTCCGTATCAAAACAGGCTCTTTGCCGTTGCCGCGGACGGCGCACTCTACGGGAACTACGCCGGTCTGGCGACCCCGGTGGATGAACGGGAAATCCCAGCGGGCTTCGAACTCCGCGAAGCATATCCGAATCCCTTCCGCGACCGCATCGAGGTCGAGATCGCGATGCACGGGCCGGGATCGCTTCGCATCGCGCTCACCGACATGCTCGGAAGGCAGATCGTGGTGCAGGAGGAGCAGGTCCGCGAAACGGGTTCCTTTCACCGAACCCTGACTGTCGCATCGCTTCCGGCGGGCGCGTACCTGCTCACCGCCGAGGCCGGAGGAGAGCGGCGGATCCGGCTTCTGACACATTTCCGATGAGCGACATGACGTTCGTGCATCCGCATCACGGTGAACCGGCCGACCGTGTCGGATCCTTTTTGTATATTTCATCGAACTTCCCCCCCCACTCGCAGGAACGTCGTCATGCAGGAACAAGACAGCCGCAGCGTGCTTGAACGCATCGCCACACTGGACGACCTTTCCCTGCCGGTACACGCCGTGGTCGTTGCCGATCGGAGGCTGCCGCAGGAGATCCTTGAGCGCTTCGATCATCCCGTGCTCGTGGATGCCGGTGAAAAACTCAAGACGCTCGCGGGCATCGAGGAACTCGCCGGCCATGTGCTCCACCGCCGCGCGAGCAAGCCGTTGACGCTTGTGGCCGTGGGCGGCGGCAGCGTGGGCGATGCGGTCGGTTTTCTTGCGAGCATTCTCTGGCGCGGGGTCGGACTCTGGCATGTCCCGACGACCATGGTCGCCATGGTGGATTCGGCGCACGGCGGAAAAACGGCGGTGAATCTCGGCAGCACGAAGAATCAGCTCGGAACGTTTTATCCCGCGGAACGCGTGCTGCTGGTGGAGGAATTCCTCTCCACGCTACCGGTAACGCTGCGGCGCGACGGCATGGTCGAACTGCTCAAGGCACTCTGGCTCGGTGATGCGAAAAGTGTGCGCGCGCTTACAGGTGAAGAAATCGAAGCGCTGACCTACGCTCCCTTCGCGGAGGTCAGCGACCGCCTCGGCCGGATGATCGAGTACGCTGTCGGCATCAAGGATCACATCGTGGGGCTGGATCCGTACGAAGAGCAGGGCCTCCGCACCGTACTCAATCTCGGCCACACGCTTGCGCATGCGCTGGAACTCACGACCGGCGTCAGCCATGGCGCCGCGGTCGCATGGGGTATGGCCGCCGGACTCGATCTGGCGCAATCACGGGGCATGGCCGAGGAGGCGGCAAGACATTGCCGCGAAACCCTGTTCCCGCTGCTTATCTCCCTGCCGGCGCTGCCGGAAGACGGCGTGCTGGAGGCCGCGATTCTGCGCGACAAGAAGCACAGTGACGGACATCTGGGTTCCGTGCTCCTACGCGATATCGGAGATCCCGTCGTCACAGCCGACCTGACCGCAGCGGACTGGATCGCCGCGCTTCGCCGCACCGCCGCTTGGTTCGCCGGCGTTCAGGTACGCGTCCGTCTTCGTTCGCCTCGCGCGGTGCCGCTGTGCATCGAGGCCAGCAAATCCGAACTGAACCGGGCGCTCATTATCGCCGCCCAGCGGATGGGACGCACGGTGATCAACGGCCGGAGCGATGCCGACGATGTGCGCTGCATGCTGCGCGCGCTGCGCGGCCTCGGCTACCCCATCGAGGAAACCGCCCGGGGCTATGTGGTCGACAATCTCAATCGCGATTTCCGTCCAGGTATGGAAGAGGGCGAGCGTACGGTATTTGTATGTGAAGGCGGCACCACCTTCCGCTTCCTTCTCGCGCTCTGCTGCACCAATGTGAAGCCGACCAAGCTTCTGCTTTCTCCCGCACTCATGCAGCGTCCGCACGACGCCCTGTTGCGTTCCCTGCGCAGCGGCGGTGCGACGATCGAGGAATTTCGGGATCTCTCCGGACAGGGGTATGTCGTGCGGGGATGGCAGCAGATGCCGCAGGTGTTTTCCATCGATCCGTCGTTGTCGTCCCAGTATGTTTCGGCGCTCGCATTGCTGGCCGTGGGCGCGGAGTTTCCCTTCACCATCCGTCTGCTCGGCGAGCCGGTCAGCCGTGCCTACCTCGACCTGACCATCGCGATGCTCGAACAGGCAGGCGTGGAAATCATCGCGCATGGGGATCTGATCGCGCTCAACCAGACCGAGCGTCTCAACGAGAAACTCACCATCGACATCGAGGCCGACGAAAGCTCCAGCGCGGTGTGGAGCATCGCGCATTATCTGGGACACCCGATCGAGGCGGGACAGAAAGCACGCATCCCACGCCAGCCCGACGGCGCCGTCGAACGCTATCTCACGGCATTGCGAGAGGCACGTCGCGCTCCGCAGACAATCGATCTCTCACTGGTCCCGGATCTGCTTCCGGTATTGACGATCGCCGCACTGACCGCGGCGCATCCCGTCACTTTCACCGGCGCCGCGCATCTGCGGAACAAGGAATCCAACCGCATCGACGATTTCGTCGCGACACTCCGGGAGGTGGGTGTGGATGCCGAGGCCCGCAGTGACGGACTGCTGCTGCGCCCGAACGCCACAGTCCGGCAGGATGTTCTTTTTTCAACGCATGGAGATCATCGCCTGGTGATGGCAGGCACCCTTCTGACGCTGGTGAGTCAGGGCGCAGTTCTGCTCGACCGCCCGTGGACAGTAACGAAGTCCTACCCCCGTTTCTGGGACGATGCTCGTCGCGCCGGCTGGTCCGTGCGGACACACGGATAGGTTAGCAGCATGATGCAGCGCATCCTGATAATAACCGACAAGTATCCGATCGATCCCGATCGCAGTCCCGCCGCATGGATGCTTTCGCATCTGCGTTCCCTCGATGGCGTTGCGGATGTTACGGTCGTCTCCCTTGTCCGCATGTTGCCGCGTCTGAAGAATCTCGCGTTCGGCGGCTATGATCGCCGCTGGTTCCGCGTGTTGCGTGCACTGCCGAAGAGAGCGCAGCTGTTCCCGCACGTCGCTGTGCATCATCGCTTCTGCTTCACACTTCCCGACCTGCTGGGATGGCGGATCAATCCACGCCTGTATCTCTGGCAGCAGAGCCGCTGGCTGCGCTCACTGATCCATCGACATCATTTTGACGCCGTGCTGCTGCATTATTTGCATGCCGCTGCCCCCCTCGCCCGCATGGCCGCGTCTGTAAATGGCGTCCCGCTCTGGATGGATGAAAATGAAACGCTGGGCTCGATGCCGGAGGAGGGACAAACTCCCTTGCGCGACTGGCTGCTCGAACAGCTCGTGTCGGCCGATGCCGTCATCGCGCAGTGCGGCGTACAGGAAGCAGAGATGAAACAGGCGCTGCCGGGGAAGCGCGTGCACGTCATTCCCCTTGCGGTAGAAGATGACCTCCCTGCCGCCGACCCTCCCATTCCCCCTCCGCTGCATTGCATCTGCGTTTCGCGGCTGGATCTGGCGAGCAAGAATGTCGACCCGCTGCTGCGGGCGGTCGAGCGCGTGCGCCGCGAGGAGGGTGTCGACCTGCGTCTCACCGTGGCAGGGGACGGCTTCCTCCGGCCTGCCTTGCAGCAGCTTGCGCGGAATCTCGGGATTGCGGAAGCCGTTCACTTCGCGGGATGGCTGCCGCAGTCCGCGCTGCACAACCTGATGTGCGCGCAGCATATCGCCGTTCAACCCTCGCAGCATGAATCCTTCGGACTCGTCGCTCTCGAGGCGGCGGCGGCTGGCGTTCCGCTGATCGCAGGCGCGAAGGCGGGAGTCGTGCCGGACCTCGTCGCCCTCGCTGCCGCGGTACGGCCGCTTGCACGCAGTTCGCCCGAGGAAATCGCCCGCGCGATCCTCGAAGTGCTTGGTCGGCTGCGTGTGCTGCAGCATCAGGCCCTGGAGGCGCGCGGTCGCGTATGCGAGCAATACTCATGGAGAATGCATGCCAGGGGGTACAGCGCCCTGCTTGCAACACTGGAATAAAACGTCTCCGAGATATTCAGAGCTCCGTGAAAAAGAAAACACCCTTGGAAACAGGGCGTTTTTCAGTTCGAGAAAGGGGACGCGGTCAGTCGGTCAGATCCGTGTAGAGGGGGAATTTCGAGCAGTACTCCTGAACCTTCCCGCGCACGCTGTCCTGCACGGCTTCATCATTCACGTTGTTGATGACCGTATCGATCATCTCGGCCACGAATGCCATATCATTTTCACGGAAGCCGCGCGTGGTGATGGCCGCCGCGCCGATGCGGATGCCGCTGGTGACGAAGGGGGAGCGGTCGTCGAACGGCACCATGTTCTTGTTGAGCGTGATGCCGGCGCGTTCCATGGCGTTTTCCGCTTCCTTGCCGGTCACATTCTTGTTGTGCAGATCGATGAGCATGAGATGGTTGTCGGTTCCACCCGAGATGAGGTTGAACCCGCGCTCGACCATCAGCTCGGCCAGGCGCGCGGCATTGGCGACGACCTGTTTCTGATAGGTGAGGAAGGACGGCTGCAGCGCCTCGCCGAAGGCCACGGCCTTTGCTGCGATCACATGCATGAGCGGACCGCCCTGAATGCCCGGCATGACGACGCTATCGACGATTTCAGACATCATCTTGACGCGGCCTGATTTCGGAGCAACGAGTCCGAAAGGATTCTCGGTATCCTTGCCCATCATGATAATGCCGCCGCGGGGACCGCGCAGTGTCTTGTGCGTGGTGGATGTCACGATGTGGCAATGCGGGATCGGATCGTTGAGCAGCTTTGCGGCGATCAGGCCCGCCGGATGCGCGATGTCGGCCCACAGGAATGCGCCAACCTTGTCGGCGATTTCGCGGAAGGCTTTATAGTCGATGTTGCGCGGATAGGAACTGGCGCCGACGATGATCATTTTCGGCTTTTCACGCATGGCGAGGCTTTCGACCTCGTTGAGATCGATGGTGCCTGTCTCCCGGCTTACACCGTAGGAGATGATATCATACAGCTTGCCGGAAAAATTCACCGGCGAGCCGTGGGTGAGATGCCCGCCATGGGCGAGGTCCATGCCCAGCACCTTGTCGCCCGGCTTCACATACGTGAAGTACACGGCCTGATTGGCGGTGGCGCCGGAATGCGGCTGCACGTTGGCGTATTCGGCGCCGAAGAGCTGCATGAGGCGCTCGCGCGCCAGCTCCTCTGCCTGGTCGACGAATTCACATCCGCCGTAGTAGCGTTTGCCGGGATATCCTTCGGCATACTTGTTGGTCAGCACGCTGCCCGTCGCCTCGAGCACACTCGGAGATGCGTAGTTCTCCGAGGCGATCAGCTGCAGCTTGTTGATCTGCCGGTTCGTTTCGTCGTGAATGATGTCATGAATGCGGGGGTCGGTTTCAGCAAGGTAGGACATAATGTATCTCTTCGAAGGTGAAAGAACTCCGTGTCCGGAATCCAAAAAATACGAAATGTTCCTCGGGAGAAAAAAACGAGTCGCATCGCCTCGTAACACGGCCATCGATCGTGGAGGGAATAAGGCGATTTCGACATGGCGCAGAAAGCGGGAAAATGCAAAGGGGCTGTTCACGGGAACAGCCCCTTGCGGAGAAAATCTGATGTGACGCGGAGTGCGCCGGGCAGATCAGCGGATGAGGGAAATCTGCTTCATATCACTGATGCGTTCGCCACCGATCTCGGCCGAGAAGCGCACGAAGTACACGCCCGCGGGAAGAAGCTCGCCCTGGTCGGAACGCGCGTTCCATTTGCTTACGTGATGGCCCGCCTGACGTTCGACACCATCGACGAGCGTTGCGATCTTCTGCCCCATCGCGTTGTACACCGCCATGTCGACCGATGCGGGTACCGACAACGTAAAGGGAATGCTCGTGCTGGTGCCCACCATGAGCGGATTCGGATAGTTTTGCTCCAGCCCGATGAAGGTCGGCAGAATTTCGGCCGGATGCGCTTCGCTGTAGGAGGACGTTCCGTCAGTATCGATCTGCTTCAGGCGGTAATACACCAGGTTGTCGCTGCGCGATGTGACGGGCGCGTCGTCGATCCAGCTGTACGTGTGCGCTTCCGTTGTCGTACCACGTCCGGCGACGAAGCCGATACGCTCGAAATTCTCGCCATCGCCGCGCTCGATCTCAAAACCGAGATTCGATGTCTCCGTTTCGGTGTGCCAGCTCAGCAGCATTTTCCCGTCGGGTCGGGCAGTGACGTTGAAGGCCGCAAGTTCGACCGGAATGAGCAGACCGATGACCACTTCGGTGGAATCGTTGTTGTTGAGCGTCAGATCCGCGTTGAAAATGGCAGTGTGGTTGACGTTCTGCTGATAGGGAAATGTCTGATAGGCCTGCACGTCGTACAAACCAAGGTTCACCGTTCCGTTCGCGGTGACGCCGATGTTCATCTGATAGTACATGATCTCGAAAAAACCGTCGTTGAGCGGATTCCCCTGGCAATCGGATGCCGGATTGAAATACTGCGCCTCGACCGGCAGGGCAGACCCCGGATTTCCGCTGTGCGCATGCTGGTTGAACCATGCCGAGGAACCGAACGCCTGGCTCCGGTAAGGGCTTCCCCAATATCCGGGCTCATACCGCTGGCCGACCCCCTGGAGAACAAGCTTCGTCGAGGTATATGTGAAAACGACGCTGAATCCCCCGATGCGCCCGTAATTCGGGGCCCACATGTTCGTAAGGGGTTTAATCTCGAACGAAGCGAGCAACGTTCCGCCCTGTCCGGAATTGCACACCGTGCGGACGCGCATGATGATGTTGTCCGCAGAAACCTGCGCGTTGGCTGATACGGTACACAGGACAACGATGGCCACAGCCAACAGTGTAGCGGTTTTGCGCATGGGGAACCTCCTTGATAACAAAATGATCTTCCGCCATTATATCACATTTTTCACATAGTTGCACAACGATTTTTCGCTTCCCGGCTATGTCCGTTTCGCGGAGCAGTCGAAGCCGTCGGACCGCCGTGACGCGGAAAACCGCTTTATTTCCTTAAAATATTCCGTGCACAATATTCACGATGTGTTCGGAATCTTCACATGAATCGGGCGTAAGTCATTGAAAAAATATTGTATCTGCCTGAAAAAAATATCGGCTTGATTTTTGTTCGTACGCACTTCATGCGCCCCATTCCAATGTTTGAGCCGGCCCTTCGCGCAACTCTGAGCCTCAGGTAATTTCCCATTCCCAGCACGGGCACTGTATGGAACTTGATAGCAATTCCGCGTCAAATACAGTTTTTACTGATATCCTCAAACATCCCGAATTCGAATTCAAGCTCTTCCGTGAACTCGGACTGGCGGCGTTCGGCGCATCCACATTGGGCGAGTGCTTCTCGGTTGCCCAGGGAATGAGCATGTGGGATCTTCCCGGCTGGGTGCGGGGGTGGTCGCTGCTCACCGCCGAAGTGGAGCAGCAGGCCCGACTTGCGATGGAACAGGGACATACCACGAGCGCGACCGAGCACTATCTCCGTGCAGCCAATTATTTTCATATGGCGGAATATTACGCTATCATCGGTGAAGGGGAGCATGTTCATCTCGGTATGAAATGCGAGGAGTGTTTTCAGTACGCGCTGCAAGGACTGCCATGGGGCGGAGGACTGGTCGAACTCTCCGCGAACGGAAAGGCGTATCCGTCATATTTCCTGCGCCCTGACGACAGCGGCGCTCCGCGCCCCACATTGTTGGTTGTTCCGGGAATCGAGAGCAGCGGCGAGGAACTGTATTTCTATCACGGCATCAGCGCCCTGCGCCGCGGTTACAACGTCCTTCTATTCCAGGGTCCCGGTCAGGCCGGCGTGCTCCGCCGCGATCCGGCCTCGCACGTTCAGCATGATTATGAAATACCGCTGCAGGTCGCACTCGATTTTCTCCATGACCGCGCCGACGTCGACAATGATCGTCTGGCACTGATCGGCAACGGTCTGGGCAGCTACTTCGCGACGCGCGTTACCGCGTTTGATCCCCGAGTCAAAGCGCTGGTGGTGAATCCGCCGTACCTGAATCTCCACCGGCTTTTCGTCGAGATGCTCGGACAGCGCGCCCTCATGTTCGACGTCGATTACCATGCACTGAACGAGCTTCCCCCGAGCCTCATGCGCGGAGATCTGAAGCTGATGGTGTTGAACATGTGTCGCCGTTTCGGCGTCAGCCGTCTACAGGCCCTGGTCAAATGCACAGAGGCCTTTTCGGTGGAGGATCTGCTCTACCGTATCCACTGCCCGACACTCTGCATCCGGGGAGAAAAAACGAATGCGGAAATGGTACGGCAGACGGAGGAGTTCTGCAGCGGTGTACGGACAGAGGTGAAGGATCTCATTCTGATTCCGAATCTGCACGAATCGGATGCCTTCAATCACTACAGCAATCTCCCGCGTCTCAATCAACTTGTTTTCGACTGGCTCGACGACCTGTTTCAGCCAGGGGCTTCGTCGTAAGCATTCCATCACGCCGCGGTAATCGCCCCGGCGTATCTTCCCACCATCCTCGCGCGCTCCACTCGTGCGGTCAGCGCCATATCGAAGCGCGGAAAAGCACCAGCACGGTGAAAATTTCCAGCCTGCCCAGCAGCATGTTGAAAATCAGTATCCACTTCCCCGGGATGGGAATCCATGCGAAATTTTCGATGGATCCGACGCCCGCCAGACCGGGACCGATGTTTGCAAGACAGGCAACCACGGAAGTGAACGCAGTGACCAGATCGGGGACGAAGAAGGTCATCGCCAGCGAGGAAATAACGCTCAGGGAGAGAAACAGGATGAAGAAAGAAACGATGTTCCCCACACGTACTTCTTCGACCGGAACGCCGCCCACTTTGACGGGACGAATAATCCGCGGCCGGGCCATCTTGATGATCTCCCTCGCGGCTGCTTTCATATTGATCAACACGCGTATCATCTTCATACCGCCTCCGGTCGAACCCGCGCATCCCCCGAAAAACATCAGCACAATCAGCATCAACCGGATTGTTGTCGGCCAGACATCGAAGTCTGCCGAGCCGAAGCCGGTTGTCGTCGTGATGGAGACGACCTGGAACGCCGCCTCACGGAAACTGCCGTAGAACGATTCGATCTTCCCGGACTCCTCATGCACATGCGAGACGAAATCCTCGTACGGTACCGGCTCGCTGCGGAAATGCGTGCGGGAATATTCCGCGGAGGGGAGTCCCTCGAAGTACAGGATCAGGGTGGCAAGCACCGTCGCACCGATGATGATCCCGGTGTAAAAACGGAATTCCCGGTCGGCTTTGAGGATTCTCGTGTTTCCCTTCAGCACGTTGTAGTGCAGCAGGAAATTGACGCCCGCCAGGAACATGAATATGATGATCACCCAGTGGATGAAATCGCTGTCGAAGTGTCCGACGGAAAGATTTTTTGTCGAGAAGCCGCCGGTCGCCATTGTGCCGAAGGTATGGCAGAGCGCATCGAACCAGTCCAAACCGCCCAGCATCAGCAGCACGGTTTCCGCCAGGGAGAGCAGCGCGTACACGCCCCACAGGATGGTGGCGGTTTCCGCCAGACGCGGCTGGAGCCTCTCGGTGGTAGGCCCGGGTACTTCGCCCTTGAACATGTGATACCCGGAGACGCCAAGCGCAGGGAAGATCACCAGCGCGAGCGTGACAATTCCCATGCCGCCGAGCCAGTGTGTGAGACTGCGCCAGAACAGCAGTCCGCGAGGAACAGCTTCGATGTCGGTGAGAATGGTGGAGCCCGTGGTGGTGAAGCCCGACATGATCTCGAACACACTGTCCGTGAGAGCATGCATCATGCCGAGAACACTGTAATCGCCCCCGTTCTCGAGAAACCAGATGAAAAACGGAATCGCGCCGAACACTGCCAGCACGATCCACCCGAGCGTCACAATGGCGAATCCCTCTCGCACCGTCTGCGTCAGGCTGCGTTTTTTCAGCAGGGTGGCGATCGCCGTGCCGAAGAACAGCGCGGCGAGAATCGCGATCCAGAAGCCGGAGAATTCCGGAGCCCAGATTCGTTGGACAAATGTCAGTTCCGGTGTATCGTACCATGCGATGATCGCCGGCGGCAGCAGCGCCAGTCCCATCACCTGCAGCAGGCGGGCCACTCCATAAAGCACGGTCCGTTTATGCATGGCCGGGAGCGAAGGACTGTTCGACGGATCCGAAGAGCTTGCGTACTTTCTTGATGCCGACTGCACGCGTGAAAACGATCACGATGTCGCCCGGCAGCAACACGGTGTTGCCGGTGGGAACCAGCATTTCATTGTCGCGCAGCACCGCGCCGACGATCGAGACGCCCAGCACGCGCTTCCAGCTGTCCTTCAGCGCCTTGTGCGCCACGGCGGCATCGCCGGCGACACGAAGGCGCAGCACGTCAATGTCGCTTTTCTCGATGTGAAGCGCCGTGCTGACGTACCCGGGGAGAATGGCATTCAGAATGCCGCCGGCCGTCAGCTGGCGCGGATTGATGATGTGATCGATGCCGATGGAAAGAAAAAGATCGGAATGCTGATCGTCGTTGACGATGGCGATGACTTCCTTCGCGCCTTCTGATTTGGCCAGCAGGCACGAAAGCACGTTCTCATCGTTGTGTTCGGAAGCGGCGATGAAGAAATCAGCGAAGCGCACATTCGCCTCGCGGAGCACGTCGGCGTCGTCGCCGCTCCCGTGCAGGACATCGATGCCGTGCAGCTTCGCGGCCGCGAGATTGCCGTGTTCGAGATCGGGATCGATGAAGATCACGGTCTCGAGTTCCTTGTGCAATGCGTGCGCGATGTTCACCGCCGTGAGCGTGTTGCCGAATACGATGGCCTTGCGCTTCGCTCCTGGGTCGACCGCAACGAGCGTCAGAAAATCGGCCAGGGCTTCGCGTGGAATGATGAACAACGGTTTGTCACCGGGGAGTATCACGGTGTCTCCGCGGGGAATGATCACGTTTTCATCACGGATGATGGCAACCACGAGCAGTCGGTGTCCGCGGGGATCGTTGCGCAGATCGACCAGGCTGCGATGCGCGACGGGCATCCGCTCGGTGATGCGATAGCTGCGTAGGAAAACCGTGCGCTGTGCAAAATCCTGCGCGTCGATGGCGAAAGGCGTCTCGATGTAATTCATCACCGCGCCCAGCGTATTCTCCTCCGGATAGATGACCTGTGTGATGCCGAAATGCTCCGGCTGCAGATGTGCGCTGCCTGCGATGAAATTCGCGTTGCGAATGCGCGCGATGCGATGCTGCACGCCGTAGCGCTGGGCGATCGCACACGCGATGAGATTGACCTCGTCCACTGGCGTCGCGGCGATGAGCATGTCGGCGTTGTTCAGTCCCGCTTCCTCGAGATCCTGCGGATTGCTGCCGGAACCCGGCACCACGCGCACGTCCAGTTTGTCGCCCACCGCTTCACAGCGCAGCGGCTCCGACTCGATGACGGTGATGTTGTGTCCCTGATTCTGCAGTTGCTCGGCAAGGCTGGTCCCGACCAGTCCTGCTCCGATCACAATGATATTCATGAATGGAATCCGCTCCGCGCGTCTGGATAGCTGTTGGAATAATATACGGTCCGGGCTCACAACATGCGACTTCAAGACCCCCTCGCCGTGAGGCGCACCCCCTCGCCGTCAGGCGCACCCGTGCATGATTCACGGACATGCCGTATCTTGTGTGCTTCACCGTATCGCGACGAACCATGGATGGCAGCATGATAGAGCAGAAAATCGCGCAGGCGATCGGAATCCTGCAGGAAAAGAACATCGATATGTGGATCACGTTCGTGCGTGAAAGCGGCACCATGCCCGATCCCGCGATCGATATGGTCATCGGGCAGCATGCGACCTGGCAGACCGCCTGGATCATCACGCGCGACGGGGAAACGATCGCCGTCGCCGGCAGTCTCGACGTGGCCAGTATTCAGGACAGCGGCCGCTACAAGACGGTCGTCCCCTACGTACAGGGCATCCGCGATGAACTCCTCGCGGTGCTGCAGCGGAAGAATCCGCGGCGTATCGCCATCAATTATTCGACCGACAGCGTGATGGCCGACGGACTGACTCACGGCATGTATCTGCTGCTGAGCGGCATGCTCGAAGGAACGAAGTTTGCCCACCGGCTGATCTCTTCGCAGGAAATCCTCTCCGCGCTGCGGGGACGCAAGACGGACGCCGAGATCCGCCACATGAAAAAGGCCATCCAGATCACCCTTGCGATCTACAACAATGTGACCGGTTTTCTTGCCCCGGGGAAAAGTGAGCAGGATGTGGCGAACTTCATCCTTCGCCAGGTCAAGCAGTACGGCGTCGAACTGGCGTGGGATCGCGACCACTGTCCCGCGGTGTTCACCGGCCCTGAACACGCAGGCGCGCATTTCAGTCCAACGAAGAGGAAGATCGCGCACGGACACGTGCTCAACATCGACTTCGGCGTGAAAGTCAACGGTTACTGCTCCGATCTGCAGCGCACCTGGTATATCCTGCGCAAGGGCGAAACGCGTGCGCCAAAGGAAGTGCTGCACGGCTTCAACGTGATCCGCGATTCGATTCGTCTCGCCGCCGAGGCGCTGAAGCCCGGCATGGTATCGTGGAAAGTCGACGCCGTCGCGCGCGATTATATCGTTGCGAACGGCTATCCCGAATACCCGCATGCCCTCGGACATCAGGTCGGCCGCGCCGCGCATGACGGTGGCGTCGGATTGCTGCCGCGTTGGGAACGCTACGGACGCCTGCCTTATGGTAAAATCGAGGCCGGGCAGGTGTTCACCATCGAGCCGCGCCTTCCTATCGAGGGATACGGCGTCGCCACGATCGAGGAGATCGTCTGGGTCACCGAAGAAGGCGCGAAATTCCTCTCGAAGCCGCAGCGGACGCTGACCCTCGTCTGATCGAATCCCCCGGAGCAGGGGGGAAGTGAAAAATGCATTGCGACCATTCGGCGCCTTCTGCATCTTACTGTGATAGAGAAAGGACGATCACGCAATGCAAATCATAAAAAAATTGCTTCCGGTTTTTATCGGCGTCGCCATCGGCTACGCGTACTGGTACTTCATCGGCTGCCTGAGCGGGACCTGCCCGATCACCAGCAATTGGTACACGAGCGTGCTCTATGGCGGTGTCGTCGGCGCCACGTGGCTGATTCCAGCACGGAAGAAAACCGCCCCGACGCCGGAGGCGCAGGATCAGAACACCACAGAATCGTAGAGAGGAATACTCCCATGCCCATTTTTGAGTACAAATGCACTGACTGCGAGGCCGTTTACGACGTGCTGCACAAAGGGGCTGAAAATCCCGACATCGTGCAGTGCCCGTCCTGCGAGTCCCGCTCCTACGTCAAGAAATTCTCATCGTTCGCCGCATCCACCGGCAGCACGGTTTCTTCCGCCCCCTCCTGCGAAAGCGGCAGCTGCGGCGTGCCGTCGTACGGCGGATGCGCAAGCGGCATGTGCGGGTTGGGCTAGCGATGAAAAAGCAATACGAATGGAAACACTTGCTGGCAGGACTCATTTTGCTCCTGACCGTCGTTCCCCTCGTCTGCGCCTGCTCGACAGAAAAGCCCGGAGAACAAGTGTCCGTTCAGGATCTGCAAAAGAAAATCGCGAAGGACAAAGGGTCGGTCGTGCTTGATGTGCGCACCGCGCCCGAACTCACCAGCGAACTCGGCAAGCTCGACGGCGTCATCAACATTCCCGTGCAGGAACTCGAGCAGCGCCTTGCGGAATTGAAAGCGTATCAGAAATCACCGGTGTACGTGATCTGTCGCAGCGGCAACCGCTCCGGGGTGGCGACGCGCATTTTGCGTGAACACGGCTTCGAGGCCTACAACGTGACGGGCGGCATGCGCGCCTGGCGTGCTGCGTTCGGCGCGAACAACCGCTGAAGGGAAAATCTTTTCGCAGCTCATGCTGCCACTGAAAATAAAAACGCTCCCGCAATTCTGTGGGAGCGTTTCTCTTTTTCTGAGGGCAGGACTCATTTCCAACTGCGTCTCAGCGATTCCATCTGCGGTCCATACAGGACATCCATCGACTGTCCGCCCTTGTCCCGCAATGCGAAATTGCGCTGTGCGTCGACGCGCCAGCCATCCTTCCCCTTTCCGGCGGGCGCTCCGCACTGAGAGAGGAAGCGCTCTGCGTCCCGTTTGGACCGGAACTTCACTGTTGCGGCTTCCGTGCGGCGTCCGCCGTCGCCGACTACCGTGTGATACATCTCGAAGCGCTCGACGCCGTCGAACCACTGCGACCACTCGTCCAGCACGCTTTGCAGCGCGAGCGGTCCGTGGATATAGCGCAGATTCTTTTGCGATGTCGAGAGAGGGGCGCTGCGGAACGCGGGAGGAGTACGGAATTCCGCGCCGCGGATCCGTGAGACCAGCGCTTTCGCCGCCTGCATCGCCGCCGTGCGCGTTTCCGCCGCACGGTCGTAGGGAACGATGGAAACCAGATATGCGCCTTTGGCAAAGAGAATCTGTTCAGGCGTCACGCAATGCCACTGTGTCCCGGGAAGTGCCGCACCGCAGCGGCCGCGCAGCACGGAAAACATGCCGAACGCCGCTTCAGGATTGACCATTTCATAGATATCCACCTGCAGCTCATGCTTCTTCTGCGCACAGCGCTGGCCGGTCACCTGGCGAAAGCCGTATTCGAGATAGATCTCCGCACCACCGTTGATGTAGCCGTAGAGTTCCTTCGCGCTGTAGCGTTCGGGCGCACTGATTTCCCAACCCGGAAGATCCTTCGCGGTCAGTTCCAGTGACGCCGCGGCGGTGATGGACGTCGCGGTTATGGGACCATGGTGCGATGAAGCATGGACGGCAATCCCGCAGAACGCTGTGAGGAAAAGGATGGCGATAATCAGGGAACGCGGTTTCATGAAAGGTCTACCTTCGTGTGTTTGATGAGAGCGGGATCGGCCACGCCGAGCTTGTACTCCGCGGCCATTTCCAGGAAGCCGGTGCCTCGCGGGGAGGGCTCTTTCTGTACTTCCATTTCCAGGCGCTTGGCCAGCACGATATCGTAGCCGATGCGGTCGACCGCGACCGGATCGCTGCCGACGAGAAGACGATGATAGGGAGTGATGAATTGCGGGTTCGCCCCCGGACCGCCATGATAGCAGCCGATGAGGCCGTCGACGATGTTGAGCACGACCTTGTCGCGCAGCGGCGGGAAACAGGGCACCTGCGCGCAGGTTTCCGCCCAGAGCGGTTTGTGAAGGCGTGCCGTGTTGGAAATCGCACCGTATGCGAGGTTTTTCAGGCAGAGCGTGACGGTGGGACCCGCGTTCTTGAGTACCGGAATATTGATGATCTTTGTCAGTTCCTCGGTCACGATGCGCGAGAAGTACGAATGCTTGCCCTCGTTGATCATGTAGGGGAGGGTTTCCTCGTCGTACGATTCTTCGCAATCCGCCCAGTAATACCAGTCCTTATCGATGCGCTTTTCGCCGTACAATTTGCCGTCGGCGTCGTAGAACGAGTCCTTTTCGTCCTTGCACTCGGTCCCCCATATGCGGACGCCCGGAAAGCGTTCCGCGGTAAACCCGGCTTCGTGCAGTTCGAACTCCCGCCGGTCCCAGATCACGATGTTCTTCCGCGGAATCCCCGCGGCTTCGAGCTGAGCAATGACCGCGTCGGTCACCTCCAGGGATGTCGAGAGCAGCTTCCCCGCGACGGGATTGACCTTGAGTCCGATGATGTCCTCTGGACCGACGAACTGCAGCCACGCCTCCTGAAGCGTTGCCGCGCCCGTGAGTTCGAGCATTGCACGCTCGAGCATGACATTCGCGCGCTCGCCGACCGGCGCGCCCTCCCGCACCGAGGCAGGATCGAAGGCCTCGACGACGCGTCCGGGATAGCGTCCGGGCATCGACTGCGGTGTACGGGGTATCTTCAGCGCATCGGCGATGTTCGTCGCGGGTTTCTCGTCGCCTACCGCCCGGAGGGGCAGGTGCAGCGACGGCAGCAGGGCCGCGGCGGCGGCGCCTGTCGCGAGCGTGGAAAGAAAGCGTCGGCGTCCGGAATCGTGGGATCTCATACGTGCGGCTCCTTTTTCCCCTATGTACGGAGATCCATCCGAATTTGCAAGACGGGCAATTATTCTTGATATACTGCTCCGATATACGTACTATGTGCCGTTCCATCATTCCAGGTTTCGGACGGATCACTTGGAGCGGTCAGAATGACCGGCTCGACAGAGCATACTACGGAGCTCAGCATGATACAGCTTTCAGAATCGTGTAAATGTAGTATTCTGAGGTCCAGGGGGGGGGGGCTACTCCTTCTCATTTTCTTCTCTGTCCTGATTGTTACCCCACATCTCCTTGCCCAGGTGGCAGGAACGAAACGGGTCGCGATCGTCCTCGTGGACTTCATTGATTCCGACAGCACCTGGACCGGCGCAAAGGGGAGTTGGGGTCGAATGCCCGACAGTACCCTGAAGGAAAACAAGTACCGGTACCGGGACTATTATGATATCATGTTTCAGGAAAACGGCAATGTCATTCATCCTGACACCGCCGTGTCGTCCGTATTCTCGGATAATCAAACTGGCTGGTATCAATACGGCAGTTTCCACCGTTACATTCATGACAACAGTTTCGGGCTTTGCGAAGTTGAACCGTACATCGACGGAGGTTCTGGCAGGGAAGGCATCCTGAATGCCGTCACGCTTGATTCGACTGGCGAGGATCGGAATGCAAGCATCAACTGGCTGCGCTTGCCGCTGTACAAGCCTCGGACCGGCGGGGAAGGCTGGTACACGGAGATCGTGGAACACGCGTTCACCATCGCCGACTCGGCCTACAATCCCGATTGGAAAGAAATCGACGCTCTGTTGATTGTTTACGCTGGAGGTATGATCGGCGGTGGCGCGGCCGGCTACAAAGCTATTGGCGACACCGTCACGGCTTGGAGTGTCGTCGCGGAACGGAACTGGAACGACTGCTTCATGAGCCCCGCGATACCGTTCCATGAACTGGTACACTCCGTTTGCCGAGACTATCGGTCGAATGACCTGTATAACCGCGATCTGTACGCAAGCGGGACCGCACAAGGCAAGACTGGTCACTATTCCTTGATGGGAAGCAGTATTAAAACGGCGTATGTACCACCGATGCTAGATCCTTGGCATCGATTGCGTTTTGGTTGGCTTGACTTCAAGATTCATGACCAGCCTGGCGATTGGAACGGTCCATGGATGCCTATTGTCGAACTGCCGTATGGGAATGGTCCTCCCTGGGTAATGATCATTCCCGTTTCCGAGGCACCTCTCGATACCATTCTCTGGGACTATCAGTGGCATTCGTACCTTATAATTGAAAACCGTCGTCTGGTTGGTTGGGATGACAGTCTCCGTGTGCTCGACATTGAAAACTCTTCAACGTGCTGTCCTGTCGATCCGTCCTGCGAAGGTGGTTTCCTCGTGTGGGGTGCGGGCACGATCCGTAATGCTAATCTGAACCTGTATGAGGCTGACGGAAACTACGACCTTATCGACTCGACGAAATTAGAATATGGCGGTCCAGGAGATTTCTTCGACGGATCGGAAGGAAAATCCACATTCAGCGTTCGTACCAAACCCGGGTTGATAGACTGGGTTCTGGATCCCAATCCCGGCTGCGAGTCCGGTAAAACGCGGAACGTCTTCCTCTTCTTCCGTGAATATAACGCTAACGCCGACTCGAATCAGCTCGGTAGATTGATAATCGATCAGCTTTTCGTTCAGACGCAGGTATATGGGACGACTGCGAGAGCGGATTCTTCCGCGACGAAGTACAACGGTCAGCAGAAGCACACCCGTTTCGATGATCAAGACTATTTCGTTCAGAACCTTGACGGCATGGTGCTTGTCAACAGGTCGACAGATCATGGAGCGTCCTGGCGTGATGTATATGTCGTCAGTCCGATAGAGGGCATGGGGACCGCGCGCGACGACCACGATCAAGGCTATGCCGAAAACGCGACGATAGCAGCGACAAACGAAGGAATTTGGTGCTTCTGGGAGTTCACTGGTTCCGACTATTCGTATATCGCCAGAAAGCCCGTCGGAGCATTCCCCGAGAATTGTACTGATCATTATGCTACTCTTCTCATTGACCCTCCCAGCGACAATCCGTTGCGTCCGGCAAGCGCTTCGGACGGGAACTTGCTTGTGTGCGCGTTTCCGGGTCCTGACAGCATGTACTACTGGATCAGCAGGGATGGCGGCCTGAGCTTTGCACGCGAAACCATGCGCAATCGCGCCGGGAGCTTCTCCAATCCTTCGGTGGGAGTGGACGACACAACATTTGTCATTGCGTATGCCCTGGGAAACAGGGTCGAATGGTACGACTCCGATTCGCAATGGAGAACTACGTTGTCCCTCAGTGACACACTAAATATCCTGTCGATGCACGACCCTCATTGTACATTCCTGGACAGGCGTGTTGTGGTTGATCTTTCGATGTCATATACAGTCACGGGCAACCCGGATCCACCCGACCTGTTTGCCGTAGCTTCGTTTTCCCGCGACCTCGACAGCAGTTATGGTTCTTTCGCAACGGATGTGTTCGTAGATCGCGACAATCACCTCCTTCGTGACGCACGCGTCATCATCCCCGACACCATGAACAGCAACCGCCGTGTCCACGCCTGGATTGTAGAGCATGGTGATGCACTCATGACGGCCGGTACACTCTGGACGGACAAACCGTATGTCAAACCGAGTTCGCTTTCCGAGGGTTCGATGACTTCCTACCCGATTCTGGCGGAGCACACGCAGTCGGATCCGCTTATCGCCTCCACCCGTGTTGTGTCCTTGTACGATGCCCGACCTCGTGATGCTCTGTGCGTGACTTTTCGATCACGGACGGTGGATTCGAGTTCTGGGACGAGAACGTGCGGCGTCGACACCGAACTCATGCTCGGAGTTCGCCAGGATGGAACCCACATGCAGCTTTTCAGACAACATACCGGTGAGCTTCGCGACAGCCTCGGCACGCTCATTGGTGAGATCCCTCCCCGCCATATGGACTGGTACGAGGGAGGCATGAACGGCACTCCTATCGATTCGCTAACACGTACAACTCCTGTGGAAATGTACCGCGGTGATTATATCACGCTGCCGATGCGTCTTGTGACCACTCAGGGCGTGGACACAACGATCCTCGAAGCAATCCTCTACGACGCAATGGGTGGAGCCGTACTCTCCACCAGTGGCGAGTACCGAGTGCCGCCAGGGTTGACTGACACGAGTTTCACAGCGGGCATCGAATTGCCCGCCGGCCAGTCGCATGTCCGTGCATACATGCGGACGAACATCCGGCGGGGATCGTTCGAAAGCCAGGGTCGTGAGTTGAAACTCGATTACTTGCACACATACTTCGATATACCGACGCCCAAACGTCCAGCTGTCGCAATGAGACTCAGAGCCACCGAGGTACTTGAGGTATATCCGACGCAGCTTGGCTCCGGTCAGGTACTCAATGTCATTATTGCCAAGGGCGATGCCGGCCGACTTACGCTCTTCGATATTCTTGGTCGGCAAGTCTGCGAGCTTCACGTACCATCCGACGCATTATCGAGCAAACGGACATTCTCCTTGCCATCGCTTACTCCTGGGATGTATATACTTGTTTTCCAAAGTGTTGGAGAGCGGTGCATCGCAAAAATCATTGTCTTGTAAGTCAAAAATACGCGTCCCGTCCGCCAGAGGCTAACGGCACGCAATCACATAACATACAGCTCATGCACATCATTAGTAAGACGTTAAAATACACAGTTGTCATCTTTGCAGTCGTTGTCTCATTGATCGATCCGCAGTTGCGCGCCCAGGGAATCGTCCCGGGAAGTTTCGAGATACTGACGATGTTCGGGATCGATGAAGGGACAGGTCAGGATGTTTCAGGAAGGACAATCCTCGTTAGTGAGAAGCATCAGTGCATCGTCGTCGTAGGTTCGACGTATGGTCAGAGTATACCAGTAACGAAAAACGCAGTACAGTCGGAACCTGGCGGACGAAGTGATGGCTATATCGCCATCTTCGATCTCGATGGGAAAGTCCTTCTCTACTGCTCCTACATCGGAGCCGAGCGAAACGATGTCTGCTCGGACGCTGCATTATTGGGTGAGGATTGTGTGGTGCTTGTCGGGGGTACCGAATCATTGGGATTCCCTGTCACCGGTGATGCAACGCAGAAGACTCGCAGTGGTTCGGACGATGGCTGGTACATGGTATTCAATCTGGCCGAATTGCAGGTCGAGTATGCGACATACTTCGGGGGGAACAGAAATGACCATGCAACCCGCGTGATTGTTGACAGTGATAGGCGAATCGTAATCGCCGGGATCTCGAATTCGGCGAATCTTCGTACATCGGCTGATGCATGGATGCCATTTCGTGACGGGACTACTGAAAACTGCTTCATAGCGGTTATTGATGAAAATGTAATTTTTCGGGCAACCTATCTCGGCGAAGTAGGAGATTACCTGAGCGGGATCGAAGATCTTCTCGAAACTCCCGATTCCTACTTGGTTATCGCACGCACATGTGCTCCGGGCTATCCCGTGACACCCAATGCATGGCAAAAGGAATATGCGGGATCACAGGATGCCCTCATCATAGACATCGATAAAGAGCTTGGTCAACTGCAATACGCGACGTATCTGGGTGGAGCGGCGGCAGATGTCATCTATAAAGGAACGCTCGTCGGAGATTGGGTCGTACTTCATGCTGCCAGCACATCAAGTAACGATTTTCCCTTTGGGGAAATAATGCTGGAAACCCCTGGGATTTTCTTCCTCGGACTGTATAATCCGGTCGGGAAAAAGATCGAGTATGTCACTGGATGGCACACACTCGGAATCGCCGGTGGATTAATTGTACAGGATAAACTGTACTTGGAATTCCGAACCACGACGAATACCGCATTCGGACAAGATCTGACAGTTTCTGATTCCGTGATCGATCTTCACAAGGCAGGTATGATCGAGTACGATCCCATCGAAAATCGATTTCACAATGCCGTTCTGATGATCGATTATCCGAATTACTGCAGTCTTGGGCATTTCCAGGAATACAGGGGGTATGTCTACCTCTTAGGCGGTCTTCGTGACCAGCCAAAGATGATATCCCCATCGGCATGGCAGCAAGGCCTGATTGGTGGCATGGATCTTTTCATAGGCCGATTCCGGGTGGATAGCGTGCCCTCGAGAACGAGCGTACAGAGTCCTCCAACGCTGCCAGGTGACATGTACCCACAACCAGTGCGTGCAGGTGGACTTCTTAACATCAGAGGAGGAGCCGCCGTACCGAATAGGATAAGAATATTTGACACCTTCGGGAGATGCATTTTCACCGCAGGCGAGTCTTTCACATTCGAGGGAGACGTTATACGCCTTCTTGTCCCGAATGTCCGACCCGGGATGTATCTACTCGAAATTACACAGGCGGAATCGCGGCAAATACGGAAGATCCTTGTAACAGAGTGAAAATGGTAAGAAAAGACCCGCCGAATGGCGGGTCCATCTATGTCATTGAAGTCTTTTTTCAGGGTCGATCGAATGCGATCCGAAGATATCTAATGCGTGGTTCAGAACTTGCGCTGGGTCTCGGCGATCAGGTCGGTCGAGACGGCGGCCTTGCCCCAGTTGCGAGCCAGCATCGAGCAATGGCGGGCGACGCGATCGTTGCTATCGTACTGGGCGCGGCGCTCGACGGCGAAACGTCCAAGCTCTGAATCGAGATGATACAGGGTCAGCGCTGCGAGGATGCGGAACTCAGGCTTCTCGTCGCTCTTGAGCGTCTCCATCATGGGGAGCACGGCGAAATTGATGTCGTATGCGGGATACGTCTTCTTCAGGTCGATCAGGAGCTGCATCGTGGTGGCGCGCACTTCCATCGAAGGACTTTCGAGGTTTGCAAGCACGTTGGTCTGGATCAGTTCCATCTGGCGATCGGTGAGCGGACGGGCATCCTGCGCGAAAGAAGTAGTGAGCGGCAGTGCGACGAACGCGAGCATCAGGGCGAGAGTGGTCAGGGACTTCTTCATTGTATCATCTCCGGATTTGGTTTCATTCGTAAAAGTAACAGCAACTGGAGCTGTTTACGGGGGCCCCTGGAGGAAGTTTCACCGGAGACGAAAAAAAATCAAAAAAATATTTTTTTCCGTCTCCGGGGGATGAATTCGGCAATTATTATTCGAACGCGGCGGGATCAGGAGCGGGGGAATGGCCGTCGGACGGTGTATCGGCCTGCGCCAGGACGGGGTAGACCGTCGATTCGGTGTCCCAGAATACGGCGATGCGCGCGCAATTCCGCGCCACGAATGCAGACGCATCGTACTCTGCACGGCGCTCCACCGCGAACCGGGCGCGCTCGCCGCCGATATGCTGCAGGGCCACGGCGGCAAGGACACGCATGCCTTCCTCTGTATGGCGCTTGAGAATGCGCATCACCGGAATGACGGCAAAGTCGAGTTCAACCTCAGGATGGGTCGCATCCAGGTCGATCAAAAGTTGCAGTGTGTTGGCTTTGATCTCGTCGGAATCGAGCGCAAGATTGCGTGTGACGTTTGTCGCCAGAAGGGCGATCTGCTGTTCGTTGAGTCGGGAGGTCCCTGGCTGGGCAGGGAGCTGCCCGCACATCAAGAGGAGCAGCGACAGGATAAGGGTGAGGGTTTTCATACCTGCCTCCATGCATGATGTTGTGTGTAAATCAACACGTGCATGGGCGTACGCGAGGCGGAAGGCGAGGTTTCGCTTACGGCCGGCAGATTGAAATGGTACCGGAAATTTGCCCTAGTCCGAGCGGCGGATGATAAGCAGAGGCGGGTTGACGCCCTCCGAGGTCGTGAGGATATCGCGTCCGTCGCGGCTGTAGCAGACGGCCTCGGCCTGTGTCAGGCCGGGCGTGCTGATGTTCTGCACGGCGGTGCTGTCGAACAGCGCCGCAGGCGTCGATCCTGCCGGTGCCAGGTATTCGAGTACCGCGGTATACGTGCGCACGGCGATGCGCCGCGAACCGGGATGCATATCCGCGCCGGTGACGAGCCGCCACAGCGAAAACTCGAATGGAAGGCGAAACGCCGCGATGCGCTGCAGCGCGGCTTCGCCGCCCGCGCCGGGCCAGGCAGCCGCGTAGACGCCGCAGGAGGTGCCATTTTTCTCCAGCAGGAGAATGCCGCCGTCGCGCGGATCCACCATCAGGGCCTCGCAGTCGTGCGCGCCGTCGGGATAACGAAACACCGCCGTTTCCGCGGCAGCGGTGATTGTGCTGTCGCGCCAGTTCGCCTGCACCTGCGGTTCCCGGATGCGGGAGACGCTCACCGTCGCGTATTTTTTATCGTTGTCCCCGATATCTCCGACATACAGCCATGCGGTCCCGTTCAGCGTCACCGAAGCGAGGTCTTCCCAATCGCGGTTCGCAGTGCCGAGCAGTTCGCAGGTCGCGAGCGTGATGCCGTTGGTGTCGACGGCGAACAGCCGCGCTTCGCCGCCGCTGTCGTTATGCAGCCAATACAGTCCGTCGCGCAGCCGCGACGGCGCGATGCCGGAAATTTCCGCCAGCCGCTTATCGTCGATGGTACACAGCGTCACCGGAGCCAGGTATACGATGCCACTGTCAATGGTATGCGTGCTGTCTTCGGGCGGCAATGTCGACGTCGGGGCATCGTCACCCGAACAGGCGGGAAGAGGGAGCAGGCACACCGTCAGCAGGAAATAGGCGCACACGGTGACACTTCTGGGAGCGGCAAAAAGGAAATGCGACATCCGTTTTCCAGATTATTCGTATGTTGAACTGTAATATAGAAAGAACACGCACCTCTCGCCTTGAATTTTGCGGCATGTCTCAATACTTTTGTAATTGTCTCAATCCACAGCACTTTTCCGACAATACCATGAAACATACAGTTGTCGTCATTCCCGGAGACGGGATCGGACCGGACATCACCGCGGCAGCGCGCAAGGTCGTGGATGCCACGGGCGTCGAAATCGAATGGGTCGAGTTCCAGGCCGGCGTCAAGGCGATGGAAGCATCGGGCACCCCGCTGCCTGAAGAGGTGATCGATGCCATCAAGGAACATCAGGTCGCGCTCAAGGGTCCGCTGACCACGCCGGTGGGAACGGGCTTCAAAAGCATCAATGTCGCCCTGCGCCGCGAATTCGACCTCTACCAGAATATCCGACCCGCGAAAAGCTTCGAAGGCGTGCGCAGCCTCTACCATAATCTCGACATGGTGATTTTCCGGGAGAACACCGAGGGACTCTACAGCGGCCTCGAACATTACATCGACAGCCGCCGCAGCGCAGCGGAAATGATCGGCATCGTGACCAAGGCAGGCTGCGAGCGTATCGTGCGCGCGGCCTTCGAATGGACGGCACGCCAGGGTCGCAAGAAGATAACCGCGGTGCACAAGGCCAACATCCTGAAGTTTACCAGCGGCATGTTCCTCGATATCTCCCGCCGCGTGGCGAAGGAGTACCCCGATATTCTCTTCGAAGACAAGATCATCGACAACATGTGCATGCAGATGGTGATGAACCCGCATCAGTTCGATGTCATCGTCACCACCAATTTGTTCGGCGACATTCTCTCCGATCTCGCTTCCGGATTGGTCGGCGGACTCGGACTCGCTCCCGGCGCCAACATCGGCAACGAGCACGCCATCTTCGAAGCCGTTCACGGATCGGCTCCGGATATCGCGGGGATGAATATCGCCAATCCTTCCGCGCTCATCCTCGCCGCGGCCATGATGCTTGACCACCTCGGTGAAATGGACGCCGCGCGCAAAGTGGAACGTGCCGTCGCGAACGTCATCCATGACAGCAACGCCGTGACGCGCGACCTCAATCCCGTCAATTTCGTCGGCACGGACGAAATGGCTTCGCACATCGTCGAGGAGATGGCCCGGCTGTCCTGATGCTGCCGGCCGCCAGCGTACGCATGAAAAAAACTCCCCTCGCGATCATTTTTCTGATCACCTTCATTGATTTGTTGGGATTTGGCATCGTCATTCCCATCATTCCTTCCTACGCGGAAGCCGGGTTCGGCGCGAGCGACGTCACCGTGGGCTTCCTCGTCGCGGCGTTTTCCTTTTCGCAGCTTCTGTTCACTCCGGTGTGGGGACGACTCTCCGACCGTCTCGGTCGCCGTCCGATCCTCATTTTCGGCCTCTCTCTGACCGCCGTCAGCTACGTCATGTTCGGCATGGCGCATTCGCTGGAAATGCTGTTCATCTCCCGTCTGCTCGGCGGAGTGGGTGGCGCGAACATCTCGGCGGCACAGGCCTACATTTCCGATGTCACGCGTCCTGAAGAACGGGCACGGGGCATGGGACTGATCGGCGCGGCGTTTGGCCTGGGTTTCGTGTTCGGTCCGTTCATCGGCGGAACCCTCGTCGGCTACGGCTACGCCGTGCCCGGCTTCGCCGCTGCCGCACTCTCGACGATCGCACTCGTGACCGCGTTCATCGCGCTGCCCGAATCGCTGAAGAAAGACGCGCAGCCGGCGCCCGTGGCCAAGGCCTTTGATTTTTCCCTGATGATCGCCGCGCTCAAACGCCCGAAGATCGGGATGCTTCTCATACTGTTTTTCCTGATCACGTTCGGCTACGCCAATATCTATGCGACCTTCCCGCTGATCTCGACCCGTGAGTTCGGTTTCAGCGAACGCGAGGTCGGTTATCTTTTCGGCTTCATCGGCATCATCGGCGCGATCACGCAGGGCGGATTGATTCGCAGTCTCAGCCAGCGCTTCGGAGAGCGCCTGCTGTTTCTCGTTGGTGCGGCGTTCACCTCGGCGGGGCTCGCAGCGATTCCCTTCGCGCCGGACACATGGACTTTGCTCGGGGTGCTGGCCGTGCTTTCCTTCGGCACGGGTATCATGACACCGAGCTGCCTGAGCCTCATTTCGAGGCATGCCGACGAGCGGCAGCAGGGCGGCATCCTCGGCATCAACCAGTCGCTCGGCGCACTCGGTCGCGTGCTCGGACCGGTCTGGGGCGCGTTCGTCTTCCAGGTGTTCGGAACGTCATGGCCCTTCCTGACCGGCGGCTTCGTGCTCCTCGGCGTGGTGTTCCTGGTGCGTGTGACACTCTGGGACTGACCGCTGCTATTCAATTTCATATTTACTGACGCAATCACGATTCCATGACACAACGCACATTATATCGTCTCATCGAAAATATCGGCGCCCGGCAGTTCGATTCCGACGAGGCGATGCTGACGGCCATTCTCGACGAAATCGTTCGGAACGAGCGCACCACCGTGACGGGGGGACGCGTCTGGAAGCTGCTTCCGGGAGAACGCAAGTACCGACTCATCTACGAGCAGGGCAATATCGAATCCGTCGGCGTCGGTTTCGAAATCCGCCTGAAAGGCTACGCCGTGTTCGAACAGGTCGCGCGCAAGCGGACCGTGCTCGCCGACGAAACCAACCGCGCCTTGCGGAAGAAGGGCATCATCAAGTATTCCGCCACCGGCATCGGCAACCGCGTCTCGCTCGCCGGACTCGCCTATTACGAATACCTGATGGCATTCAACACGGCGCTGAACGATCTCGAATTCAAGTACATTCTCTCCATCGCCGGACAGGCGGTGACGCAGCTGCTCAACAGCAGACGCTCCGAAGAGGAAAAGCGGAGCCTGCTGTCTGAAATGGAGATGGCCCGCGACCTGCAGCGCCGCATTCTTCCGGAGCACGAATTCTCGTTCGGCAGCTACGAGCTCTACGGTATTTCGCTGCCGGAAAAAACCGTCGGCGGTGATTTCTTCAATTACTATCCCCTCGACGACGATCCCGACCGCATGGCCGTGTCCATCGGCGATGCCGCCAGCAAGGGATTCTCGGCCGCGGTGCAGGCGCTGTTCGTTTCGGGCGCGCTGATGATGAGCGTCGAGGCGGAGAGCCGCATCTCGTCGATGCTGCGCCGCATCAACACGATCAACCGCCGCATTTTTCCGCACGAACGTTTCCTGACGCTCTTCTATTGCGAGCTGTTCGCGGGGGAAGAGGGACTGATGCTCTATTCCAACGCCGGGCACTGCAAACCGATTCACTATCACGCGAAGGGACGCGACTGCAGCGAACTGAGCGTGACCGGTCCGGTGATCGGTCTGATCCCCGATGCGCATTTCAGCGTGACCAACGCCAACATCATGCCGGAAGACGTGCTCGTCCTCTACACCGACGGCATCAGCGAGGCCAACGACGGTACCGACGAGTACCAGGAAGGCCGCATCATGGAGGTCATCACGCGCAGCGCCGGCATGAGCGCGAAGGATATCTGTCTCGAGATTCTCCAGGACGTGCAGACCTTTAGCGCCGAAGGCGTATATTCCGACGACAAGACGGTCGTCGTGATCAAACGCAAGAAATGATCCCACCGGGCGCCACCGCCCGCCAATCCAATGTCCAACACTTCCCCGGGTGCCATGCGTTTCGCAACCATTCTCCTTTCTCTCCTGCTGTGTTCCACGTTCCTTACACCCGCACAGGCGGAAATCACGTCTCTGAAAGTCGTGTTCGGCGAACGGAAGTTCACCGTGCCGGCCTTCGAGCACGACGGCGTGCTCTACGCCTCGCTCAATGAACTGAGCAAGGGCGCGGGTCTCTCGACGTATGAGAACGCCGAGTCGGGCAAAATCGAAGTCCGCGTCGGCGAGAACCGCCTGAAATTCACGGCGAACAATCCTTTCGTCGTCGTGCTCTCGCATCGCGAAAACACCATCAGCGAAGTGTATCAACTGCCGGTGGAAGTGTCGCGCACGCAGGTCGCGTATTATCTGCCGATGGCCCCGGCGCTGCCGCTGCTGAGCCGGACCTGGGGCATGAGTCTGCTGCTTGACCAGGGGAAAGCCGAACTGGTGATCACCAGCACCAGCAAGCCGGTGGCGCGCGTGACCGGCGTCCCTGAGAGTGGGACATCGCTGGCCGCACGTTCATCAAAAAGTGGAACGAACGATGGCGCCGCGGTTCCCGACGCAGGCGCATCGAGCAGCGACACTGCGACGCCGGGGGCAGGGGCGGCGGATCTGGCCCCGCGTGAAATCGCGGTAGAGAAGGCCTCGACCTACGACATCGGCCGCATCAGCGTCGACACGCGGAAAAACGGCACCCTCATCCGCATCCACACGCGCAAGCAGGTCAAGAGTTTCGACAGCGAGCTGAAGAACGGCAGTCTCGTCGTGACGCTCTCGGGCGCTTCGGTCGACGTGAACGAATTGCGGCAGACGCCCACAGACGGCGAAGGAATCACCGGTGTGGAGGCCGAGCAGCTCGGCGGCAATGCGCGCATCAGCTTCACGCTCAACGGCAGCTTCACGTCCGACAAGATCAGCCGCGACGTGAAGTCCGGCGACCTCCTCGTTTCGCTGTTCAGGAAAGTCGACGTCGGCACCGTGCTCAACGCCGACAAGCGCGGCAAGCAGGACGGCGACCGTTCGAAATGGAAACTCGACTGCATCGTCATCGACGCCGGCCACGGGGGCAAGGACCCGGGCGCGATCGGCGTGAGCGGTATCAAGGAGAAGAACGTCACGCTCGGGATCGCGCTGAAGCTTGGCAAGATGATCGAACGCGAAATGCCCGGGGTGAAAATCGTGTACACGCGCAAGGACGACACGTTCATCCCCCTCGACAAGCGCGGTCAGATCGCGAACGCGGCCGAAGGCAAGCTGTTCATCTCCATTCACTGCAACGCCACCGAGGCGAAACCCTCGAGCGCGAAGGGGTTCGAGGTGTATATCCTTCGGCCCGGACGCACAGCCGAGGCCATCCGCATCGCGGAATTCGAAAACTCGGTCATCAAGCTTGAAAAGGACTACGAAAAACGGTACGCCAAGCTCGACAACGAGAGTTTCATCCTGATCAACATGGCGCACAGCGCCTACGCGAAATACAGCGAGCGCTTCGCGGAACTGCTGCATGACGAGGTCAAGGCCAGCAGGCAGGTGACGAGCAAGGGAGTCAAACAGGCGGGCTTCTATGTTCTCGTGGGCGCTTCCATGCCGGGCGTATTGATTGAGAGCGGCTTTGTGAGCAATCGGAACGAGGAGAAATTCCTCGCATCGAACGAGGGGCAGGAGCATCTGGCCAAGCTCTTTTTCGATGCCATATCATCCTACGCGAAGGAATACGAAAAAAGCCTGAAGGAATAGCGCGACAGCGCTTTTCATCTTGACAATGCTCTCGGTGCGGGCTAGTTTACAGGCACACCGCCAAACAGGAGGAGTGCCATGCGAAAGACATTTCGCTGTGCCTGGTGCTTCGAAGTCAATGAGATCGACGTGGATATTTCCGCGGGTGAGGACCAGGTATTCGTCGAGGATTGCCAGGTCTGCTGCAGACCCAATACCATTCATGTGGAAATCGACCTCGATACCCGGCAGGTCGCCGTCGAAAACGAAGCCGAAGGCTGACTGACGGGGGAGGAGAGAGGAGACCGAGGAGGGTTATCCCATTCGCGAGAGTTCCACCGCGATACAGCGGTCCATGACGACGTGCAGCCCTGCGCGCTCCGCCCGTTCGCCCGCCTCCCAGTCAACCACGCCCAATTGTGTCCACAGCGCCTGCGCACCGATGGCGATCGCTTCGTCGACAATTCCCGAAACGAACTCCGAGCGACGGAATACATTCACCATATCCACCGGGCCGGGAACGCTCGCAAGATCGGGCCAGGCAGGTATGCCGTTCCATTCCCCGAAATTCGGATTGACCGGCAGCACGGTATACCCGTGCGCGAGCAGGGTCTGGGCGATCTGATAGCTGGTCCGCCAGGGCTGGTCGGAAAGTCCCACCACCGCGATGCGGCGGGTGTTGCGCAGAAGGGTCGTCAGGTGCTGATTCATGACGTAATATAACATGTGCGCCGATCTTCATTGACATTCCCGCCCTGTCGTAGTAGTTTTTCCATGATAGGCACAATTCTCGCTTCATCATTTTCCGTTCTTCCAGCACGCAGACAGAGCATGAGGTCGTTATGCGCATTGGCACTTCCTTCTTTATCGTGGCCGTTTTTTTCGCCAGCCTGTTTCCGGCATCCGCCCAGGATCCGCTGATCTATCGGCCCGGCGACGAGGTGAAACAGCGTGCGAAAAGCAACGCCGAAGCGCGCTACGAATATTTCCACAACCGCGTATCGTGGCCGAATGCGCATGCGCCCGCGGGCGCGCAGGCACGCGCGTTCGAGCAGATGCAGAAACTCCCCGTGTACGCGCCGCTCGCCAAGGGCGCGGCCGATCCGACGTGGAAGAACGTGGGTCCCGACAATATCGGGGGACGCATTTTCGCGCTCGCCATCAATCCGCTCAATCCCATGACCATGTACGTGGGCGCGGCCGACGGCGGGGTGTGGCGTTCGTGGGACGCCGGCCTGACATGGACCTCGGTCTCGGATGATTTTCCCACCCAGTCGATGGGGTCCATCGTCATCAATCCCGTCGATACGAGCATCGTGTATGCCGGCACCGGCGACGCCAGCTTCGGCGGCTATTCCTTCGCGGGGGCGGGTATGTTCAAGAGCACGGATTCCGGAGAAAGCTGGGCGCAGGTCGGTGCGAGTACGATGCCGTACGCGCGCATATCCGACATGGCCATAAATCCCCTGCAGCCCGACATCCTCTACGCCGCGGTTCCGTACGGACTCGCCGACGAAACGATCAACGGTATCTGGCGATCGAAAGACGGCGGAGCCACCTGGCAGCTGGTGCTTCCGGCGCGTACGACCGACATCGTCATCAATCCTCTCAATCCCGATATACTCTACACCGTCTCGAGCAAGGTGATCGGCGCCTACACCGCACCGCGCTACGGCGTGTTCAAGACCACCGACGGCGGCGACAACTGGACGAAGCTCGATATCGGCGTGACCGATTCGCTGATCGGACGCACCGGCATCGGCATCTGCGCCTCGCAGCCGGATGTGCTGTATCTCGGCGTTTCGGAAGTGACGGGGGCGGGCCGCACGCCTCTGATGGGCGTCTTCAAGACCACAGACGCCGGTACGAGCTGGAACAAGCTCCCGATTCCCTTCGACTACATGGTTGCGCAGGGCTGGTTCGACAACATCGTTGGCGTGGATCCCTCCGATCCCGATATCGTTTATGCCGGCGGCGTGAAGCTCATCCGTTCGGGAGACGGCGGACAGAACTGGGAACGCATCGCCGACCAGCTGGCCGGTGGCATTCTTCACGTGGATCAGCATGAAATCGAATTCGATCCGAGCAATCCCGACCGTGTGTACGTCGGCAACGACGGCGGATTGTTCCTTCTGACCGATCAGGGAAAGACGCTCGACAAGCGCGATATCGGACTCTCGATCACGCAGTTCATCGGCGGGGACATGTATCCCGGCAACGACGCGTTCCTTTTCGGCGGAACGCAGGACAACGGGACGCTGGTCTCGGATCGTGGACCGGAATTCGAGCTTTCGCTCTACGGCGACGGCGGCAACGGGTATATCCACCCGTCGCAGCCCAATGTCATGTACACGACGCAGGAGCGGCTCAAGCTCTGGCGCTCGGAAGATTTCGGGCAGACCTGGACCTGGGCGCAGGGCACGCTTCCCAACGAAGGATCGCTGTTCTACATCGCCTACGCAATGGACAAAGAAGATCCGGATGTGCTGTACGTCGGCACCTACCGCATGTACCGCACCTCCAACGGAGGCGGCACCTGGGATCAGCTCAACACCTGCGCATTTCCCACCGGCGGCGGGTCCTGCTACTACGTCACGGCGGTGAGCATCGCGCCGTATGACAACAAGATCATTCTCGCCGCCGCCCCCGAACAGACCAGCGTCTCCTACGATGCGGGAAGCACCTGGCAGCTGACCAACGGACAACTCCCCCGTGCCACCTGCAGTGCCTTTCGCACCTGGGAACCGGGCGTGATGTATGCCACGTTCAGCGCGTACGGCGTCGCGAAAGTCTGGAAGTCCACCGACTACGCGCGGAACTGGACCGACATCACAGGAGATCTTCCGGATGTGCCGGTCAACGACATCGCAGCGCTCGACGGACGACTGGTGATCGGAACCGATCTGGGCACGTTCGTCAGCGACAACGACGGCGTACACTGGCAGCGGCTCGGTACCGGCATGCCCGCTGTTTCCGTGCAGCGGCTGCTGTATCAGCAGGAAACCGGCGTGCTCCGCGCGATCACGCACGGCCGCGGCAATTACGACCTGCAGTGGAAGGAGCCCGCGCAGCAACAGCCGAAATTTGTTTCGCGTCCCGACACCACGACGCTGCACATGTTCCAGCCCTTCGTCTACGCTCCGGTCGTGAACGCCTGGCCGCGTCCGACCTTCCGCCTGGTCGAGGGTCCGCAGGGCGCCACGGTCGATCCGGTGCTCGGTGTCGTGCGATGGACCGCAAGCGACCTGATCACGCGCGTCACGATCGAAGCGAGCAATGCCGCCGGGAGCGGAACGCAGACCTTCACGCTGCAGACCGCGGACGTCGTTTCGACGGAGTGGGAGATTGTCCAGAGCGAGCGCATGGACGCGCAGGTCAATCACATCTTCGTCGCGCCGGACCGTTCGCTGTGGCTGGCCCGCGACACTGCACGCGTATCGCGCTCGGAAGACGGTGGGCGCACCTGGACCCACATGCGGCTGCCGAATACCGAAGTGTCCGTGATCTCGGTCTTCGCCTTCGACCGCGATACCGCCTTTGTTGGAACCGGCGGACCGCAAAGTCTGATGAACACCGGCAGCGGCCACATCTGGAAGACCACCGACGGCGGCGCGACGTGGCGCGACGTGCTCTACGGCATCGATTCCCGCTTCGGCAACATCCATTTCTGGGACCAGAAGCGCGGCATCACCGTCAGCCAGGGTGCGAACGACAGCGCCGACGTCTTCCTCACCAGCGACCGCGGCGAGACCTGGACACGCACCGCCCAGCGGCTCAACGCGCGCATTCCGCTGTACAACACCATGCAATTCGTTGACGACCAGTACGGTTGGTTCGCCTCCTCGAATTATTATGAGCAGGGCGACGCCAGCGTATTCCGCACCGTTGACGGCGGCGTGACCTGGGAAGAGAAAGGCGCGGGAAGCGACATCGATTTCGTTTCCGACATCGCCTTCGTGGATCCACTCAAGGGGTGGTTCATTGACGACGTGTCGCAGCGTATTCGCCGCACCGTCAGCGGCGGCGGTCGCTGGCTCTCCGCATTCTATCCGATGAACGGCGAGCGCCTCGTCGGCCTGTACGCCGATCCGGTCAGCCGCGCCCTCTGGGTGCTGAGCGACGAATACGCCTGGGTGAGCAAGGACGAAGGGACGACCTGGGTGAAAACCACGCTCATTCCCGCCGGCCGAATGCTCGGACTCGCCTTCGCGGATTCACTCACCGGCTGGGCCGTGACGAAAAACGGCATCGTGGAAAAGCAGATCGGCAATCCACTCGCGACCGGAGTGCGCGAACCCGCGGCCGCACAGGAACTGACACTCGGCGCCGCCTGGCCGAATCCCGTGCATGACGGCGTCGACGGCGTCGTGATTCCCTTCACGGCCGCCCGGCAGGGACCGGTCACGCTCACGCTACACAATGCCGCGGGCAAGGAACTCGCCACGCTGCTCGACGGCAGTTTCGAAGCCGGCGACCATTTCACGAGCTGGGACCCGCGCGGATTCAGCAACGGCGTGTATTTCATCACCCTGCGCAGCGGTCTTCAGGCCGTGACGCGACGCATCGTCATCGCACGATAGGAGACCGCATGCTTCGATATTCTTGCTTCTTGCTCTGCGCGTTCGCGCTCCTTCCCCTCGGTGCCGGCGCGCAGCAGGATCCGATGATCGTTCCCCGGAGCGGTGAAAGCGGATCCGGAACCATGAACGCCCCGGTTCTTTCAAATCCGGACATGCGGGCACAGTATTTCCACGATCGGGTCACGTATCCCGGCGGCAGCATTCCCGAAGGCGCGCGCGTGCGGGCCTGGAACGAGTCGCGGGAGAAGCTGCCGCTCTTCGCTCCCCGGGGCAAGGGCGCCCTGCAGGATGCGATGCAGTGGGAGAACATGGGTCCGGCGAACATCGGCGGTCGCATCATCACCGTGGCCGTGAATCCGAAAAACGCCGCAACCGTGTTCATCGGGGCGGCCGGCGGCGGCATCTGGCGCAGCTATGACGCCGGCCTGCACTGGCAATCCGTTTCCGACGATCTGCCGACGCAGGCGCTGGGCGCCATCGCGATCGATCCGGTGGACACCAATGTCGTGTACGCCGGCACCGGCGAGGCCAGTTACGCACAGCGCACGTTCGACGGCGGCGGCATGTTCAAGAGCACCGACGGCGGCACGAACTGGTTCGAGATCGGGCAGGGCACCCTGCCGCCATACGCGCGCGCGAGCGACCTCGTGATCGATCCAACCAATACGTCCACGCTCTTCGCGGCCATCCCCGACGGCGTGCGCAACGCCGACAGCATCGGTATCTACCGCAGCCGCGACGCGGGAGCGACGTGGTCGCTCATCCTCACCGGACGCATGTCCGACATCGTCATCAATCCGCGGAATCCGGCGATTCTCTACACACATTCCAGCGCCGTATTCGGCGGCGGTACCGCCCAGCGCTACGGCATGCACAAGAGCACCGACGGCGGTGACAGCTGGTTCAAGCTCGACGTGGGCATGACCGACTCGCTGATGGGACGCACGAGCATCGGCATCTGCGACGCGCAGCCCGACGTGCTCTACATCGGCGTCTCCGACATCACCGGCAACGACGTCACCCCCCTGCTCGGCGTATTCAAGACCACCGACGGCGGCGCGCAGTGGACGAAGCTCGACGTGCCTTTCGACTACATGGCCTCGCAGGGCTGGTACGACAACATCATGGGCGTGCACCCGGAAAACCCCGACATCGTGTATGCCGGCGGCGTGAAGATCATTTTCAGCACCGATGGCGGAGCGTCGTGGACGCGCGTGCCCGATCAGGGCTACGGCGGCATCGTACATGTGGATCAGCATGCGATCGCGTTCAATCCCGAGGATCCTTCGCAGGTCTATCTCGGCAACGACGGCGGTTTCTTCGTCGGCTCCAACGACGGCAAGGACTGGGAGAAGCGCGACAAGGGACTTTCGATCACGCAGTTCATCGGCGGAGCCATGCATCCGTCGAGCGACGCCGTGCTCTTCGGCGGAACGCAGGACAACGGCACGCTGATGTCCACCGACGCGCCGGATTTCACTCTCGCCCTTTACGGCGACGGCGGCAACGGCGCGATCAATCCCATGAAGCCGCAGATCATGTACACGACGAAGGAAACGCTGAAATTCTACCGTTCCGATGATTTCGGATCCACATGGACGAAATCCCAGCGCGGCCTCGGCCTCGACCGATCGCTGTTCTACATCGACTTCGCGATGGATCCGAACAATCCCGACATGCTGTACCTCGGGACCTCGAAACTTTACAAATCGACGAACGGCGGTCTCGACTGGACGCTGAAAAACAGCTGCCTGGTTCCGACCGCGGGCGGCTGCTATTACATCTCCGCCCTGAGCGTGGCGCCCTATGACGGATCGCTCGTCATGGCCGGCGGCACCGGCGGCGGCGTGGCGATCTCGCGCGATGCGGGAGAAAACTGGACCGTCGTCGAAACCGGCACGCTTCCGCTCGGATACTGCAGTTCGGTGCGGAGCTTCCGTCCGGGCATTCTCTATGCCACCTACAGCCGCTACGGCATCGACAAGGTGTGGCGCAGCGTCGATACGGGCAGCACATGGAAAAGCATCAACGCCGACCTGCCAGACATTCCCGTCAATGACCTGATCGAGCTCGATGGAAAGATCATTCTCGGCTCCGATCTGGGCGCGTTCATCTCCGCGGATGACGGAGTAAGCTGGCAGCGCCTTGGAACGGGCATGCCGGCGATTTCGGTGCAGCGCTTCGCCTTCAGCGCGCGCACGGGCACGCTGCGCGCATTCACGCACGGACGCGGCATGTACGACCTGCGGTGGACGCAGCCGATGCCGCTCTCCCCGGTGTTTGCAACGCAGCCCGATCGCGACACCCTCGACGCAGGCGAAATGTTCGTCTATGCGGCGGTGGTGGACGCCTCGCCCGACGCCCGTTTCCGCCTGCGCGCCGCGCCCGCGGGCGCGAGCGTCGACAGCGTGCTGGGCATCGTGCGATGGGCGGCGGAAGGTGCCGCGGCGTCCTTCTCTCTGGAGGCATGGAATGTGAACGGCGCGTCGGCGCAGGATTTTTCGCTTACGGTGCGGAACGCCGCGGCGGCCGAATGGGAAATTGTGCAGCCACAGCCGCTTTCGACGGCGGTGAACGCCGCCGCCTGCGCCGCTCCCGCGGTGCTCTGGCTCGCGCGCGACAGCGCGCTGGTATCGCGTTCCACTGACGGCGGCGTGAGCTGGACGCATCATGCGCTTCCCGGCATCAACGCGCAGGTGCTCGACGTACACGCCTTCGACGGCGAACGCGCCGTGGTCGGCACGCGCAGCGGCCACATCATGAAAACCACGGACGGCGGCACGACGTGGGTGACACTGCTTTCCACCGTCAACGAACGCTACGGGAATATTTTCTTTCACGACGAGCAGCGCGGCGTGGCGATCACGCCCGACCCCGACAATCAGCGGAAGGGCTTTGCGTATCTGACCAGCGACGGCGGTGCCACCTGGGTGAAATCCGAGGAACTGCCGACGCGATTCCCGATCGACAACACGCTGACCTTTCTTGACGAAAACAACGGCTGGTTCGCCTCGTCGAACACGGCCGGTTCCGATCCCTCCGACGCTTCGATCTTCCGTACGACCGACGGCGGGACGTCCTGGATAGAAGTCGCGATCGCGGCGCAGAACGTTTCGGCGATATCCTTCGCCGACGCCCAGCGCGGCTTCTGCGTCGACGACGTCGCAGGCTTCGTCCGGCGGTCCATCAATGGCGGCGGAAGCTGGCGCGCGGCATTCTATCCGATGAATGGCCGGCGCAACGTGGATGTGCAGAGCTTCGCGGGTTCGGACATCGTCTGGGTCATCAACGACGAAAGCGCCTGGTTCAGCGGAGATCTCGGTTCCTCCTGGAAGCGAACCACGCTCTCGCCCTGCGGCTCGGTGCAGGATGCGGTGTTCATCGACACCTTGACCGGCTGGATCGTATCCAAAGCCGGGATCGTACAGCGACTGCGTGGCAATCCGCTGCTCTCCACCGCCGGCACGGCGAAGCTGCCCGATGGCATGCGGCTGGAAGCGGCCTGGCCGAATCCCGTCGCTGTTTCGGTGGTGATGCTGCCGTTCGCTCTTGCGCACAGCGAGACAGTGACGCTGCGGATTTTCAACAGCGCCGGCAGGGAAATCGCGGTTCCGCTGCGCGGGACCGTCAGCGCGGGGGAACATGCCGTCGCTTTCGACGCGGCGGACCTGCCTGACGGCGTGTATTTCTATACGCTGCAGTCGGGAACTCAGCTGCAGAGCAGACGTTTCATTAGAATGCGCTAAATTGAACCGCAACGATTCGCCTGATTCTATAAGAGCATATTGTTCAGACCAATCATTCCAGAGGAGATATATATGAAGAAGTTCCGTTTCCTGCTGTTTCTCATCCCTGTCCTTATTCTCGCAGCCTGCGACAGCGACGACGGGGGAGTGAATCCTCCGGTGGGCGACACCGAAAAACCCTACGTCGCCTTCGTCAAGCCCACGAACGATCAGCAGATTACGGGCAATCAGCTGGAAGTCGTGCTCACCGCGACGGACAACGAAAGAGTGGTGAAGATCGAACTGACATTGAATAACAATCTTTCGCCGGTGGCGACGCTCACGCAGCAGCCGTGGACGACGACCATCGACATCTCCGCGCTTCCCGGCGGCATCAATTCCATCACCGCCAAGGCGTATGACAGCGCCGGCAACGCGAGCAACCGCGCCACCGTGAGCTTCGAACGCAAAGTGCCCGGCGCCTTCCGCTTCCAATTCGTCAACGGGGCGGAATTCACTTCGAACCGATGGGATCTCGCCGACGGCAACGCGAAGGACGAAAGCACCCGCCGGAATTACGTCTCGCGTTTCGAGGCGGGCAGCGGCGACATGGGCGGCCAGACAGACTGGTATCGCATGATTTCGACCGACGCATCGATCAGCCGCATCGATACCATGATCGCGCGCGCCGATGCGCATTACAACGTGCAGGTGTACGGACTCGCCAACGAACTGGTGCGCCGCTTCACGCGTCCCCTGATCGAACAGGGCTTCCTCCCGACCCCGCCGGTGCTTCCCGATCCGTTCTGGACCTACATGGTAAAGGTCAACGACGACAGCGGCGCACCCCTCGATCCGGGCGGTGAGTGGGACATCACCCCCGCGGGCGGCATCCTGATTCCCTTCGGTCTCGTCAACGCGACCATCACGATGAAAGGGAAGTTCGTCAAGAAAGGTGACGTGATCACCGTCAACGGAAAGGATATCTACACCTGGGAAGTGCTTATCACCGTGACCATTGACCTTCTGGGGAACCAGAGCGTCGTGCCGGTGCACATCTGGTTCTCGGACGATCCGGCCGGACAGATCAAGCTGATGCAGGAAACCGGGCTCATCACCGTGCCCATACTCGGCACCTTCCCCGTGCCCGGTGATCAGCAGGAACTCGTTTCCTGGAAATAACGCGCGAAGTCTGATTTTTTCGTACGCCCAAGAATTCACAACCCCGGCATTGCGCCGGGGTTTTTTGTATATTCCGGTCGACGGCTCCGGTACCCCGCTCCGGGCAGATTCTCGCCTGCCACCCCCCACCTTCCGAAACCATCCCATGGAGATTCCATGAAGCGACTCGCCTGTCTGTTCTGCGCACTCCTCATGCTTCCTGTAACGGTGCTTCTCGCAGGGGGAGACGGCACGCCCCGGAAATCCAAGCCGCCCAAGGTTTCATCATCCCGCAGTCTGCTCGATCAGCTGCCCGCGGACGCCGAGTTCGTCCCCGGCAGCGTGATCGTCAAGTTCATCCGCGAAAGGGAGCAGCAGCTGAGCAAGCATGCGGTGGGGATGTCGTCGGTACAGCCGCTGCTGGCGCAATTCGGGGTGCGGACGATGACGCAGATGTATCCGTCGCATGCGACGCGGTTTCGCGCCGACGGCTCGGAGATCGCCCTGCAACGCATGTACCGCGTCGAATTCGATGCGGCGGTGAGTCCGCTCGAGGTCGCACGCGCTTTCGCGGCCCTGCCCGACGTGGAATACGCCGAGCCGGAAATCGTGCAGTACCTGGATCTTACCCCCGACGATCCGCGCTTCGGCGAGCAGTATCAGCATACGCTGATCGAGGCGGAGAAAGCCTGGGACATCACCACCGGCGACAGCAGCGTCGTGATCGGCATCGTCGACAGCGGAGTCCTCTGGAGCCATGAAGACATCAGCCAGAATATCTGGGTCAATCCCATCGAGGATATCGACCATGACGGCGTCTACACCCCGGCCGACATCGACAGCATCGACAACGACGGCAACGGCTATATCGACGACGTGATCGGGATCGATTTCGTGGGGAACAGCCTGCTGAACGGGGGAACGTATTATGACGGAGATCCGTCCCCGACCACGAAAGGCCATTTCCACGGAACGCACGTTGCCGGCATCGCGGCCGCGCGGGGCAACAACGGCAAAGGCGTGGCGGGACTGGCGATGCACTGCAAGATCATGGCCGTCAAGTGCGGATCGGACGTGTACGCACCTTCGATCATACGCGGTTACGACGGCATCGTGTACGCCGCGGACAACGGCGCGGACGTCATCAACTGCAGTTGGGGCGGTCCCGGCTATCTCGAGAGCCAGAAGGAACAGATCGACTATGCCATTTCCAAGGGCGCGATCGTCGTCGTCGCGGCGGGAAATACCGGGACGGAAAGTTTCCACACCCCCGGTGCCTATCCCAACGTGCTGTGTGTCGCGAACACCACGACCGACGACAAGG
This sequence comes from Bacteroidota bacterium, assembly GCA_014860565.1. Lineage (GTDB taxonomy): Bacteria > Bacteroidota > Ignavibacteria > SZUA-365 > SZUA-365 > SZUA-365. Next base: position 2,295 of record JACZJN010000067.1, on the reverse strand, counting down.
TGAACCCCAGCTCGACCTACGGTCCGTGGGTCGATGTATCCGCCCCGGGAACCGACATTCTCAGCTGTTCCATCACCACTCCGTCCAGCTACGTGAAAGCGACGGGCACCTCGATGGCCTCGCCGCTGGTCGCGGGACTTGCGGCGCTAGTAAAAAGCGTGCATCCCGAGTACAGTCCCGAGCAGATTTTCGAGCAGATTCGGGTCACCTCCGATCCCATCGACCACCTGCAGTCCTCGAGATTGAAATCGAAAATCGGCAAGGGACGCATCAACGCCTTCCGCGCCCTCACCGAGCGTTCTCCCGCGGTGAGCCTGGCGACCTGGTCGCTTTCCGACACGCTCTACGGCAACGGCGACGGCATTCCGGACCAGGGAGAAAGACTGGTCGTGACCATGCGCTGGCGCAACACGCTCGAACCGACAACCGATGCGCAGATCACGCTATCGTCGTCGAATCCGCTTCTGACCATCGAGCAGGGCAGCTTCCATGCTGGGACCATTCCCACGTTCGGCGAAGTCGGCAACGAGTCTGAGCCGTTCGTCGTCGTGCTCGCCGACGAATACGCGCCCAACGACGTGGTGGATCTGCTTTTTCTCATCGAGGACGGCGAATACAACGATCAGGGCGGCGTGTTCTTCGTGCAGCAGCCGAGTTACCGCGACCATGACATCAATGACATCCGCGTGACGCTCACCAACGACGGCAACGTCGGCTTTGACGACATGGACGGCGTGCTCGGTTCCGGAATGCATTACAAAGGCAGCGAGAACGTGCTGTTCGAAGGCGCGTTTCTTCTCGGGTCCGTCATCAACCAGATGCCTTTCGTCGTCGACGTCGCACGCACCGACGGGGGCAAGCAGAGCGATGATTTCGCGGGAGAACAACTGTACAACATCGTCACGCCGGGACCTGTCGCTCCGCAGCAGGGCTACGGACATTTCGAGGACGTGAACGCGCCGCTTTCCTATCGCGTGCAGACCGATGTCACGCAGCGCAGCTACGAATTCACCGACGACGATACGCGCAACATTGTTTTTCTCCGCTACGACATCAACAACGTCTCCGCCAATGTGCAGGAGCAGATGCACGCCGGACTCTTTTTCGACTGGGACATCGGCGCGAATTCCCAGACCGATATCGCGCTGTTCAACGATTCCCTTCAGATGGCGATATGCCTCGATACGACGGGTGTCCCGCGCACCCCGGTCGTCGTGGGCGTGCTTCCGCTGGCCGATGATGTCGGGGTGAAGTACTGGGGCATCAACAACCGCGACATCGACGATACGCTCCGCATCGGCATCTACAACGGCTTCACGAAAGCCGAGAAATGGAAAGCCCTCGCCCTCGGCGTGATCAAGCCGGTATCGGATATCACCGACGTGTCGCAGGTCATCTCGAGCGGTCCGGTCGACCTGCAGCCGGGCGACACACTCGTAGTGGGATTCGCACTGATTGCAGGCGAAAGCATCCGCGAAGTTACCGATGCCGTGCCGCATGCGCGCGATGTCTGGTCGCGTGTCATCCGTCCGATCAACATTACTGATGCGCGGACCCCGGAGCAGCGTCCGTCGGACATCACGCTGCTCGGCATCGCCCCGCAGCCGCTGCGGACAGGACAGTCGCTTCGACTTGATCTTTTCCTCCCCCGCGAAGCAGCCCTGCAATATGATCTCTATGATCTTCAGGGCCGCTTCGTCCTGCGCCTGGAAGGCAGCAGCATACCGACCGGAAGGCAGCAGCAGGTATTCGCGCTCCCGTCGCTTCCCACCGGCATGTACTTCATGCGCATCCATGACGAAAATTCCAGGATTCTCATAGCGCCGGTGCGCATTATCGAATAAAAGACATGACATAATGTCAGTATATCTGCCAAAATGGCGTAAACGAAAGTTCGCGCCATTTTTTTTGGAAAAAATCGAAATAATTTTGGCCACGGGGCTCGAACTGGCACTATTAATATGTATGAAAGTTCACTGGGGGACCGGGGTGCGGTTCCCACGGTAAGTCGTTGAGGTGTAACCGCACCCCGGTAACTAAATGCGAGATCGTCCATGACATCATCAATCGAAGAGCTGAAGCGGAGAGAAGAAAAACTCTCATTTCTCCTGAAAGTGTTTGTCGCGCTGCTCATTCTTATCGGCGTTTTCCTCGTCGGCTGGATGATATCATTCATGGGGTATTCCGATGCATTACCCTCGCAGGCAAATCCGCAAGCGATATTTTCGTTGCTGACGCGTTGCGGCGTTTTTCCGATCGCCTGATACCCCCGTGTCGCGCAGGGGTGTCTCCGGG
>JACZJN010000066.1 GCA_014860565.1 Bacteroidota bacterium | reverse complement strand
GAACAACTCGCTGGTGTTGGGAGAGTTTGAGGGCAGCATCCAGCTTCCCATCGCGAATACCGGTCTGGGATACACCTGTCTGCTGAGCAACAGTGATCAGGGCCTGCACACGGAGTTCGAGGTAGAGACGCTCGGGGATATTGAAGTGCCAATGTGGGGAGCGTCGCTGACGCTCAGCGCCGGATCGGGCATCCAGGTAGAAACACAGCAGAACGACGTCACCGTCGCAGCAGTGCTGAGCGGTGAACTGAACATCAATAAATCCTTCCCGGAGATGAAGAATGTCGCGGTCAAGATTCCCGATGTGGAATTCAAGGACCTGACCATCCGGAACAAGAAACCGTACCTCACGGCGGAGTACTTCAAATTCGCCAGCGAGGAGAAAAGCTTCGCGGGCTTCCCCGTATCGATTGATCTGGGCGATGGCATCGGGCTGAAATTCGACGGTGACGACCGTGTCGGACTCATGCTCGGCTTCCGCGTCGGCCTCGATGGGAATGGACAGTCGGCCATCTCCGGTGCGACCAGCTTCACCATTTGGGCAAAGATGAAGCCGCAGAACGGGAAGCAGAAATGGGAAATCGACAAGCCGGAACTCAATTCCATTGAAATCGACGCCAGTGTCGCGGCATGTGACATCAAGGGTTCGGTGGAACTCTACAACGGCGACGAGAAATTCGGCGACGGGTTCCGCGGTGCGCTCATGGTGGCCTTTCGTCCCGTGGTCGAAGTCAGCGCGACGGTCCAGTTCGGCAGTACGACCTACAAGAACGGCGGAGAGCGCTACCGCTACTGGTATTTCGACGGAATGGCAAAGATGGGAACCGGCATCCCGATATTCACCGGACTCGGCATTTACGGATTCGGCGGCGGTGCGTGGTATCACATGAGCGCGGTCAACGATGCGCCGACAGCCGCGTCTCTCGAAGGCAATGCGAACAACGTCGACAACTTCGAATTGGACGCCCCGGGACAAACATCGTCGGGTGTCATATATGAGCCGCGTCCCGACATCGCCTTCGGCATGAAGGCGACGATCGTTCTCGGCACGATGCCGACACCAAAGGCGTTCAACGGCGACATCACGCTTATGATAGAATTCTTCGAGGGAGGGGGACTCAAGAAAATCGGTTTCATCGGTAACGGGTACTTCGTACAGGCGCTTGACCCGAAAAACCGTCCCGGCGACGACGCAGTCATCGTGGCGACGGCGAATTTCCTGTATGACAACGAGTTCAAACGCTTTGATGGACTGATTTCCATGGCGTTCAATGTCAAGGCCGGCAACAAGGATCTCATCACCGGCGGCGGTGACGCGGCCTTCCATGTGAGCAAGGACAAATGGTTCATCAAATTCGGCACGCCCGACAATCCGCTGCAGCTCAACGTGCTCGATCTTCTGAGCATCAAGACGTATCTGATGGCAGGGAAGAACAGCCTCGGTCCGATGCCCGACCTCCCGACGAGCCCCGTCAATTACGCCGCATATCTTCCCAGCTTCAACGATGAAAATCCGCGATCGCCGGCGACGGAAAACGGCACGGGGTTTGCCATGGGGCAGCAGCTTTCGATCGATACCGGTGAATTGAAGTTTCTCATCTTCTACGCACAGCTCGTCATCGATTTTGGTTTCGACGTCTCCATTCTCCAAACCAACGCGTACTGTGAGGAAGTGGGCGGAAAGATGGGCTTCAACGGCTGGTACGCGACGGGACAGGTGTACACAAGCATCATCGCCGGCGTTGGCATCGACATCAATCTCTGGTTCGTCCAGAAGAAAATCGTGATCCTCGAGGTGGGCCTCATCGCAGCGCTCAAGGCAGGCTTGCCGAAACCGACGTGGATGATGGGTGAGGTCGCGGGATATTACAACGTCTTCGACGGACTTCTCACAGGTCACGTGAATTTCAAATTCCGTACCGGGACGTACTGCAATCCCAATGAAGGCGACCCGTTCGAAGGTCTGAAGGTGATTTCGGAAATTATCCCTTCCGGCACGGAGATCGACTGCTTCGCTTTCCCCGAAGTAGCGTTCAATCTCCCGGTCGGCCAGGACAAAGTCATCACCGTCGAAGTGCTCGACGACAATCAGGAAGCGAAAACTGTTTCATTCCGCTTCGACATCAAGAAGTTCGAGATTCGGAAAGTGCAGGGGAATGCGAAGGTCGCGGGCAGCTGGAGCAAATTCAACGAGAGCCTTTCCGCGCAATTCGAGGCCGACGAGATGTTCGACGAGCTCACCAATTATCGTATCGACGTGCAGGTGCATGGCGACCGGAAGGTGAACGGGCAGTGGGTGCGCATCAAGGAGTGTGCGAACTGCAATAATGACCACGTGGAAAGTGAGACCGTCAATTTCACCACGGGCAAGGCGCCGGAGTATTTCCGCGACGATCTGATCACGGAAACCATCCCCGGTCGCATGCAGCGCTACTACCCGAAGAGCACTACTCCCCAGGGATCGATTGCGTTCAAGCAGTATCCGAGCAACATCCCGAACCTTACACCGAGCGATCCCGCCTATGAATACAAATACGTCGCGCGTTTCCAGGAGATCAAATCGGGAAGCGAGGTCGTTGGCGAGACGCCGATTGAGTGGCAGAATTCCGGTGGATTCAAGGGTGTGAAATTCGGCATCCCTGCGCTGAAAACAGAATCGCTCTATATCATTCAGGTGGTGCGCAAGCGCATGGCGAAATCCCTGCAGCAGGGCCAGGGTCAGATCAACTACCAGAACAATCAGAACAAAGGCGGGTCGAATTTCGAGCAGAAGAAGGTTTCGCAGAATATCGGCGGCGGTCAGTCGATCAGTGTGCGTCAATCACGATTCAATGCCATCAGACTCGCGGACAACGAGTTCATGGTGTACCAGCTGGCGTTCAAAACCAGCAAGTATTCGCTGTACCAATCGAAGCTGAATGCCTACCTCGGAAACACGGTGAAGATGGCTCGACGCTCGAGTGACCAGGATGCGCTCGCCTACAATTCACTGGAGATCACGTACGAAGGCGACGAAGGGTTCGACCCCTACGACCTTGAGGAATACACATGGAAGAAAGGCTCGATCACCCAGTACGTCGAGCCGCATTTTCACGCGGAAGCGAGCAACGCCGGCTCGGGCCCCAGCAGCCAGACCTACTGGAACCGGCTGTACAACGACTATTATCGGTACGGATTGCTGAACGACTATATCCGGAACACGTACATCGCATCCGAGGTGATGGGGAATGGACCGAATCCCCGAACGGTGCGTGTGTATCCGAGCGCGAGTGCCTATCTGCCCGGCAGCCGTATCACGAACGGGACCCGCGTATCCGATGTCATGTTCCCGACGAGCGCGACCGATCTGCGCTACCAGGGGACGGGCCCCTCGACCAAGCTCACGAATCAGGAAATTAATGCGGTGTTCTGGAAAGACTACGTCCCGCAGTCGCAGGGTGGCGGCGCGAAGTTTATTTCCCCCAACACCGTCAAGGTTGGCATCAAGAACCCGGGCCTCAACACGGGCCTGAACATTAAAGCGGCGGAGTGGCACAAGCTCGTTATGCGTTACGACGTCCCCGCGGTGCTCATACGGGACCGCGAACTGGTGATCACGGAACTTCTCCACCGATACTACGGGAGCAGCTTGCGGAACACCCCGGAGTTCTGGCACTTCATGAGCAGCAACTGTCCGCCTGATCTTGCCGACGATTACGGCGTCAACAACTACAGCTACTGGAGCATGCGCTTCAACGACAACCAGCGTCTCTACGTCAAGTACTATTATCCGGGTGTCGGCGTCGCCCCGGAAAAAACAATAATTTTCAAGCCGTGAATCCCATGAACTACACTGTCCATACAACCGAACGATCCATGCGCTCCCGGTTTCTGCTTTTGATCACATGCGCGATGTACCTGTGCGGCATTCCGCTCCATGCGCAGCCGGAAGCGCCCTCCGACAGCAGCGGCAGCGGGGTGATGAAGCTGATTGCAAAAGAACGCCCTGATCAGATCACGCTGCGATGGGGCTTTGCCGAGTATCCCATATGGAAGGCGGCTGCGCGTACGGGAATCATCCTCGAGCGGGCTGAACTGCAGGGGAACCCCAACCGCGACACGCCACTCGAATGGAAGCGCCTGTCTGCTGTCCCCATAAAGCCGTATTCGATGGAGGAATGGAAAAGCCGATTTCAGCAGGAAGATTCTCTCGCCGGTGCCGCGGTGCAGACGTTGTACGGGCAAAGCGTCGTGACCTCGAGCGACCCGTTCGGATCCATCGTGGAACTGCACATGCAGCAGCAGAATTTGATGGGCTTCGCCCTTCTGCTTGCGGATCTCCGAGCGGATCTGGCGACCGGGCTGGGAATGCGTTTCGTCGATACGGATGTACAGCAGGGGAAAGGGTATTTTTACCGGATATTCCCAGCTGCCCCGATTCCGGATATTGAACTCGATACGGTGCTCGTCATGGCGATCGCACGCACTACAGCTCCGCTACCCGCCATCATGTCATTGCGTGCCGAGGAAGGTGAGCGTCAGGTAGTGCTGCGATGGGACCGCTTCGAACATCTCGAGCGCAGCTACGGCGGCTATATCATTGAACAGTCGTTCGACGGTGGGAAAAATTTTACGCCGCGGAGCGACATCCCGTTCATGAGTGTGACGCGTGACGGAGAGGCGGAGCAACCCGTGGTGGAGTACTCCATCCATGTGGAAAGAAACTATATGCCGGTGGTGTACCGGGTGCGCGGAACAACTGCCTTCGGCGAGCTTTCGCCTCCAGGAGTTGAAATCACGGCCATGGGAAGGGACAAGACCGCACCAAAACAGCCGGCGATACAGCCGTATGAAATCGTCGACGACGCCTCGGTGAAACTGACATGGGAGCTTCGCGGGGACGTGGATGAGGACCTCGACGGTTTCATGATCGCCAAGGGGATGTCCCCCGAAGGACCGTTTGATCTCATCACAGACCTTCTCCCGAAAACGGAACGCACGTACATCGACCGGAACGTGAACACGATGCCGGCGCACTATTACGTCGTTGCGGCAGTGGATACCGCGGGCAACAGCCGCATGTCCGCTCCGATTCTGGCGCTGTTCCCGGATTCGATCCCGCCTGCAATTCCGACGGGGTTGCGTGCCAGCATTGATTCCTCCGGCGTTTTGCAATTGTCATGGACCGCGAACACCGAGGAGGATCTGCAGGGATACCGTGTATTCTATGCCAACGATCCCTCGCATGAATTCCAGCAGCTGACGACAAAGATCAGCAGGGACACTTCGTTCGTGGATACTCTGACCCTGAAAACGCTGTCCGAAGAAGTGTACTATAAAGTGACGGCACTGGATTACAATTTCAATCATTCCCCTTTCAGTGAAATGCTGACCGCCAAGAAGCCGGATATCGTACCTCCTTCCGCGCCACTGATCCATTCAGTGGAAGTGAAGGACGATGCAGTGGAAATCGCCTGGCATCCGAGCCCGACATCCGATGCGGCATCGCACGTTCTTGTTCGTCGTCGCACGGGTACCGAAGGATGGGTCCGACTCGATTCCATCGGAGGCAGGGAATTTCGCAGCTACCGCGATACCGCCGGCGGCGCTTTCGTGCGGTATGAATACGCGGTGTACGCCTATGATGACGATGGCCTCCGATCGCCGCTTTCAAATGTCGTCGTCGCACAGCGGGGCGGTCGCCTCAGCTACGACGGTGTGAAAGAGGTCATCGGTCGGTACGATGACGAGCAGGGGAAGGTCGTCGTACAGTGGTCATGGGAAGGGGACGACGCCATCTCCTTCCAGGTGTATCGATCGGACGGAACGAACCCCGCGCGGCTTTACCGAAGCGTGAATGCCGAAGATCGCCGTTTCGAGGAGCCGACCACCTCGGGGACCTGGAAATACGCGGTGAAGGTCCTGTACCCCGATGGCGGGGAATCACCGTTGCGGTATACGGGAGCGATTGTCGTGCCATAGACGAAGCGGGCATGCGATACACGCGCAGCAGGCTGATAGCACAGAAGGTTGGGATCGCTTGGGCGGAACCCCGCCGCACGCGGACGGAAGCCGATTGCTTCCCGCTCGTCCGCAGCGGTCTCCGGACTCGTCCCCTGGCGAATATACTATCCCGCCGGACACAACCGCGCCGCGTTCAACATCGCAGGGTACTCTGCGGGGATGTACCTGCTGCGGTTGACTACCCCGGAAGAAAGCATTCAGCGCCGGGTACTGCATTTGTGATAGCGCCTTGAATCAAAGCGCATTTCTCCCGATATTCCATGCTTGCATCACCATGCTCCCGTAGCTCAGGTGGATAGAGCATCTGCCTTCTAAGCAGAGGGTCGCAGGTTCGAGTCCTGCCGGGAGCGCTGTCCGGCCGTTGAAGAAACGGCCGTTTCCCGTCCGCCAAGGCCGCGCCATCCAATCGCAAAATAGCGGAAGCGACTTCGCATGTCACCCACCCTGTTTCTTCTCGTCGTCCTTTCCGGTGCCGTTACCGGCGTTCTTGGCGCACTGCTCGGGATCGGCGGGGGCATATTCCTCATCCCGGTGCTGGTAGTGGGTTTCGGCCTGCCCATGCATCAGGCCGTGGCGGCGAGCGTGGTCACCATCATCGCGACGTCGAGCGCGACGGCATCGGTGTATGTGGATAAAGGGATCAGCAATATCCGTCTTGGCATGTCACTCGAAGTCATGACCACCATCGGAGCGGTGCTCGGCGGTGTGACCGCGAACTATCTCCCGGGGAATGCGCTGCAGAAAATCTTTGCGATCTTCCTGCTGGTCATGGCGGGACTGATGTGGAATAAGACGCGCAAACACGGCGAAGCGCAGATTGCCTACGATGCAGCTGCCCGCATAACAGGCGAGTATTACGACGAAGCGGAAAAACGGACAGTGCGCTATTCCGTGCGACGACTGCCCGCGGCCATGCTGGCGTCGATCGTCGCGGGGAATCTGAGTGGACTCCTCGGTATCGGCGGGGGACTGATCAAGGTCCCGGTCATGAACATGGTCTCGGGCATCCCCATGAAAGCCGCGACCGCCACCAGCAACTTCATGATCGGCGTGACCGCCGTCGCCAGCGCCTTCATCTATTTCTCCTATGGTCATCTCAATCCGCTTTATACATCCGCGGCAGTGCTCGGCGTGCTGGCGGGATCGCAACTGGGCACGCGTCTCGGCGCGAAGCTGCGCAGCCGGACGATCACGTATGTGTTTATCGTGCTCATTCTCGTGGTGGCCGGGAGGATGATGTTCTAGCAAATACTTTGGCAGTTGGCCATTGGCTCGTTAACCCGATGGACCAATTGCCAACAGCCAATAGCCAATGTCTAACCACAGAGAACATATCGTCAGCCGGACCCTCATGGCGGGAATCACCGTCAGCGGCGCCCTCATGCTCGTCGGATTCGCACTGTACGCCGCCCAGCCGTCGTGGTACGACGTGCCGATTCCGGTGGCGAATTTTGCGTGGCTGGGCGAACTCGCGGCGTCCACGATCCCGACGATTCTTCTCAATCCGTTCGTGTCTTTGTATGCAGGGATTTTCGCCTTAATGCTCACGCCGATTCTGCGGCTGTTCATCACGGGCTGGACCTTCCTCGTCGAACGCGATTGGCATTACGTCGGAATCACGGTCATTGTCCTGACGGTGATCGGTATCAGCATCGGGTTTTCGATTGTCCATTGACAATGTACCGCCGGTTCCCCGCCTGCCAGCCAGGAAGAGTACATGGGTTTTCTGAAAAACATTTTTGGAAAAAAGAACGAATCGCCGCTGCCTCGTTCGCGTGTAGGAACCGCATCCTTTCCTGCATCCGAGAGGCCTTCGGAGCCGGACTGGCGGACGAGCAAGGTGAAGCTCGAACTTATCGCCCGGTTTTTCCATGGCGCGGATCCCTGGACCTTCGTCGGGAAAACGCATTGGGATGATGTGCTCGGCGACAAGGTGGAGCGCGTCATCGAACGTCTGCGTGAAGACGGAGCGCTCATACAGGCACCGCCGGAGTTGGCGATACGCAAACGGTACTCGGAAACGGATCTGCGGTACCTGCTTGGCGAACGTGGGCTTGATTCCACAGGGACACCGGAAGAGATGATCGACCGCCTGGTCACCGCGGATGCGGAAGGCGTGCGGATGCTCGCGGCAGAGATCAATATTCTCGTTCCTTCGGACGAAGCACGCGGAGCCGTCGCGCGGTATGTCAAAGCCGAACGGGCCCGACGCGTAAAGACCGAAAACGTGTGCCTGGCGGATCTGCATCAAAGGAATTTCCTGCGCGCCGCACTCACGGTGGGGGAGTTCCAGAAGGACAGCGTGTTCTCCCGCCGCGCCGGAGTCTCTTTCAGCGACGACGACCAGCTCGAGAACGTGGAAATCCTGAAAAAACTGTTCGAGCATACCCCGCGGCTCCTCGCGGCCTTCGATGCGCAAACTCTTGATGGCTTGCGGCCTGCCGCCGGAATGGCATTTCTCTGGGGAAAGGAAAGTGCGGCTCCATGGGTGTCGGAGTCGTTGCGCGTCGACGGCCGGCTGGACGCCGTGACGGTGTGCGCGATGCTGATATCCCATGCCAGGCACTTGCAGGAAGTGGAGAATTACCGGGGGGCGAGATACAATGCGTTCGAAATCTGGTCCAGAAACGACGACGATACCTGCACCGCCTGCCGCGAATTGCGCGGGAAGCTCTATTCCCTCGATTCACTTCCCGAACTCCCGCATGCACAGTGTTCCTCGACACATGGATGCCGATGCAAGATCGTCGTTTCGGAATATTCCCATTAGCAGGCCTCCTCCCGCATCTCCCGCTCCTCCCCGCTC
>JACZJN010000007.1 GCA_014860565.1 Bacteroidota bacterium | reverse complement strand
TACTACAATATTAGTGTAAATGCAAGCACTTTCGCAACGTGCGAAAATAGAATGCCACTGAGTTCGATGAAATGTCGCACTCAGTGGCTTGGAAATAAAGACCTATCAGGGAATCAGGTCAGGAGCGTTCCGAAATCGCTGCGCGCGAGCGGGGACGTTCTTGAATGCTCTATCCATTCGATGTCAGAGAGTGAAATCGACACCGATGGACAACTGAATCGAACTGCCGAAATAATCGTCGCCTGCGACGCGGAATTCCAACTGTCCGTTTCCGGCGATCTTCGGACTGAAGAAGTAGCGCAGACCGCCGTAGGCCGTCAGGAACAGACCGCCGCTGTCGCTGGCGCTCACGAAGTCGCTCTCGTAGCTGTAGATTGCCCAGCCAAGCCGGCCACCAGCATACGGATCGAGCTGATCGCCCGGCATGAAGTGGTAGGCGCCCTGGAACTGGGGCATGACGATCGACCACGACCAGTCGTATCCGGCGGTGCTGGAGGATTTTCCCCAGTAGCGCACGATGCCGCCGATACCGACGTTCTTGCTGACGCCATATTCGTACTGGACGCCGAAACCGATGGGATCGGTTGCGAGGGTGAGGACCGGTCCAAGCCAGTTGCCGCGCTCGCGGAACTGGGCCTGGCTGGTGGAACTGCACAGCACGAATGCGACGGCTGCAAGCAGTGCGACATGAAGAACAGATTTCATAAAGGCCTCCTCTATGAGTGGATAGTGTTACGCTTTCAACAGGACGAGCCTGAAGGCCCATCCGACGAGTGTATCTTACGCTTTCAGCAGTTCTCGTGCGATGACGATATTCTGCACTTCCGACGTGCCTTCATAGATCTCGGTGATTTTCGCATCCCGAAGGTAGCGCTCGACGAGGTACTCTCGCACATAGCCGTAGCCGCCATGAATCTGAATTGCTTCGAGAGCGTTTTCAACCGCAACACGTGACGCGTACAATTTAGCCATTGCGGATTCTTTTACAAACTTCTGGTGGTTGTCTTTCAGCCAGGCGGCGCGGTACACGAGCAGGCGCGCGGCATCCAGTTCCATCGCCATTTTCGAAAGCTTGAACTGAATGGCCTGGAATTCGGAAATGACCTGACCGAATGCCTTACGCTCCTTGCTGTACTTGAGGGCTGCCTCGTAACTGGCGGCGGCGATTCCAAGCGCCTGCGCCGCGATGCCGATGCGTCCGCCGTTGAGCGTGTCCATTGCGAAATTGAAACCCTTGCCGACTTCCCATACGACGTTCTCGTCCGGCACGAAGCACTTGTTGAACAGCAGCGAACAGGTATCGGAACTGCGAATGCCGAGCTTGTCCTCCTTGACGCCGTGTTCGAATCCCGGCGAGCCCTTTTCTATCAGGAAGCACGTGATGCCGCGGTAGCCCTTCTCACGGTCGGTTTGCGCCATGACAAGGAAATAATCCGCGGTCTGCCCGTTGGTGATCCAGTTCTTGATGCCGGTTATTTCCCAACCGCCGTCGACCTTGATACCCTCGGTTTTCTGCGACGTGGCGTCGCTGCCTGCTTCCGGCTCGCTCAGTGCGAATGCCCCGAGTTTCTGGCCGTTGGAAAGGGGCTTGAGATACTTTTCCTTCATGAAGTCGGAAGCGTATTTCTGCAAGCCGTAGGTCACGAGGGAATTGTTGACCGACATCACCACGCCCACGGATGCATCGACCTTGGATATTTCTTCCATGGCGAGCACGTAGCTCATGGTGTCCATGCCCGCACCTTCGTACTGCGGATCCACCATCATGCCGAGAAAGCCCAGTTCCCCGAGCTTCTGGATGATCTCCGTCGGAAACACTGCGTTTTTATCGCGTTCCACCGCGGTCGGAGCGATTTCCTCCTGGGCAAATTCCCGGGCGGTCTGCTGAATCATTTTTTGATCTTCTGTCAACTCGAAATGCATATCCTACCTGCCTTGTACTGAAGTGATCGGAAACGTCAGGATGCCGAATAATCGTAGAAACCCTTGCCGGACTTGCGTCCGAGATGCCCGGCGGCGACCATTTTCTTGAGCAGCGGACAGGGACGGTATTTCGGATCGCCCAGTCCTTCAAGAAGCACGTTCATGATGTCGAGACACACGTCGAGGCCGATGAAATCGGCGAGCGTGAGGGGTCCCATCGGATGCGCCATGCCCAGCTTCATCACGGTATCGATCGACTCGACCGTGGCGACGCCTTCCATCAGCGCGTACACGGCTTCATTGATCATCGGCATGAGCACGCGGTTGGAGACGAAGCCTGGGTAATCCTGCACTTCGACGGGCACCTTGCCGAGCTTCTCGCTGAGTTCATGAATGGTCTTGTACACGTCGGCCGAGGTCTCGTGGCCGCGGATGACTTCCACGAGCTTCATCACGGGCACGGGATTGAAGAAGTGCATGCCGATCACCTGCGTGGGACGCTTGGTCACGGCACCGATCTTCGTGATGGAAATCGAGGAGGTGTTGCTGGCGAGAATGCACGCGGGTTGTGTTTTTTCGTCGAACGTGCGGAAAAGATTCTTCTTTACTTCTTCATTTTCGGAGGCGGCTTCGATCACGAGATCCGCATTCGCCAGGGCGGCGTCGAGATCCGTATGCGCATGGATGCGAGCGAGGGTTTCGTTTTTCTGCTCTTCGGTGATCGCTTCCTTCTTGACCTGGCGGTCGAGGTTCTTCGTAATGGTGGCGAGGGCGCGGTCGAGATAATCCTGCTTGATGTCGACCAACTGCACCTGGAATCCTGTCATCGCGAATACGTGCGCGATGCCGTTCCCCATGGTGCCGGCGCCTACAACGGTAATGTGCTGCATGGCATCTTCCTTGACATATGGTAAAGATGAATGATGAACTTCGTGACGAATTCAACGCTCGATGATAAGCGCACTGGCTTCGCCGCCACCGATGCACAGCGAGGCGAGACCGCGCTTTTTGTCGAAGCGGCGCATGGCATACAGCAGCGTCACGAGCACGCGGGTGCCCGAAGCGCCGATCGGGTGGCCCATCGCCACGGCACCGCCGTGCACGTTGACCTTCGCCGGATCGAGTTTCAGCAGGTCGTTGTTGACCAGTGAGACGACCGAGAAGGCTTCGTTGATTTCGTAGAGATCGATGTCGTCGACCCCGAGACCGGCCTTGCCCAGAACTTTGTTCACCGCATCGGCGGGAGCGGTGGTGAACCATTCGGGTGCCTTGGCGGCGGAAGCCTGCGCGACGATGCGCGCCAGCGGCTCGAGACCGAGTTCCTTCGCCTTCGCTTCCGACATCAGCACCACGGCGGCCGCGCCGTCGTTGAGAGAGGAGGCGTTCGCGGCGGTCACGGTACCGTCTTTCTTGAAGGCGGGCTTGAGTTCGGGCACTTTCTCAAACTTGACTTTCCGGATGTCCTCGTCGTCGGTGACAATGATCGGATCGCCCTTGCGCTGCGGGATTTCGACCGGGACGATTTCCTCGGTGAAGATGCCCTTGTCAAGCGCATCGATCGCGCGGGTGTAGCTTTCGATCGCGTAGGCGTCCTGACGTGCGCGGTCGATGTTGCACTCGGTGGCGCAGAGTTCGGCCGCGATGCCCATGTGGTAGTCGTTGTAGACATCCCACAATCCGTCCTTGATCATGCCGTCGATCAGCTGCGCATGGCCGAAGTTATAACCCGTACGTGCGCGGTCAAGATAGTACGGAGAATTGGACATGCTTTCCTGTCCGCCGGCCACGACGATGTCGGCGTCGCCAACCATGATGGCCTGGGCGCCGAGCATGACGGCCTTGAGTCCCGATCCGCAGACTTTGTTGATGGTCATGCAGGGAACGGACTGCGGGAGACCCGCGAAGAGGGCGGCCTGGCGCGCAGGTGCCTGTCCCACCCCTGCGGTGAGCACGTTGCCCATGATCACTTCGGAGACATCCTCCGGTTTCACGTTCGCCCGCTTGAGCGCTTCCTTGATGACGATAGCGCCGAGCTGTGGCGCAGTTAAAGATTTCAGCGTGCCGTTGAAGGCACCGATCGGCGTACGGGCCGCGCTGACGATGACGACTGCATTCATAGCGTTTCCGTGAGTTGGTGAATAATCAGCTGTTCATGTATTTGAGAAATTCCTTGTTGCTCTTCGTGCCGCGCATTTTCTCGATGAGGAATTCCATCGCCTCGACCGTGTTGTAATCGCTGAGCACTTTGCGAAGCACCCACACGCGGCTGAGTTCCTCGGGCGTGAGCAGAAGGTCTTCCTTGCGCGTGCCGGAGCGGTTGACGTCCATGGCCGGGAAAATGCGGCGATCGGAGAGCTTGCGGTCGAGCACGATTTCCATGTTGCCCGTGCCTTTGAACTCTTCGAAAATCACTTCATCCATGCGGCTGCCGGTTTCCACCAGGGCCGTGGCGATGATCGTGAGGCTCCCGCCTTCCTCCACGTTACGCGCGGCGCCGAAAAAGCGCTTCGGACGATGGAGGGCGTTGGCGTCGACACCGCCGGAGAGAATCTTGCCCGAGTGCGGCACGACGGTGTTGTGCGCGCGCGCCAGACGTGTGATCGAGTCGAGCAGAATGACCACGTCCTTCTGCGACTCGACGAGGCGCTTGGCTTTCTCCAGCACCATGTCCGACACCTGCACGTGACGCTCAGGTGGTTCGTCGAAGGTGGAGCTTATCACCTCGGCTTTCACCGAGCGCTCCATGTCCGTGACTTCCTCCGGACGTTCGTCGATCAGAAGCACGATGAGCACGACTTCCGGATGATTGGTGCTGATGCTGTTGGCGATCTTCTGCAGCAGGATTGTCTTGCCGCTCTTGGGTGGCGAAACGATCAGTCCGCGGTTCCCCTTGCCGATCGGCGTGAGCAGATCCATGATGCGTGTCGAAAGATCGTTCGGGGCGACCTCGAGCAGGAGACGCTCGTTGGGATACAGTGGCGTGAGGTTGTCGAAGAGCGTGCGCTCGCGGATCTTTTCCGGACCGTCATAGTTGACGGCCTCGACCTTCAGCAGGGCGAAAAAACGTTCGCCCTCCTTCGGCGGACGTACCTGCCCGCTGATGGTGTCACCCGTGCGCAGCGCAAATTTCTTGATCTGGCTGGGGGAAACGTAGATGTCGTCGGGGGACGGCAGGTAATTGTAGTCAGCGGCGCGCAGAAAGCCATAGCCGTCAGGCAGGACTTCGAGCACTCCCTTGCTGAAACTCATACCGTCCTTCTGCGACTGCGCTTCGAGGATCTTGAAAATAAGCTCCTGCTTTCGCATGTCACTGTAGCCGGAAATCTCAAGCTCCCGTGCGATCTGCGACAGCTCGGCAATGCGCTTGGACTTCAGTTCGGCGATGTCCATCGTCATGATGCGTACCCTGTGGTATTGAAACGGTAATACATATTTTGAATTCTATCTTGCGGTGGTCGCATCCGCGACCAGGGAATGCGGGGGAAAGCCATATCGCGGCCGTGGCCGACGAGAGTCACTGCTATAAACCGAGGAATTGCTTTACTGGAAGTGCGGGACGTTTGTGAACTTGGCAGGGATGAGTCTCCAGACACAAATATCCGTTACAGGGTCCAAAGAATCAAGCGACTTCAGCGGAGCTTATGCTTTTTTTCCCATTCCTGGAGGAACGCGCCCACAACGTAGTGCGAACCGAAAAGCAGAACCGCTCCGTCACCCGCATGCTCCAGCTTTCGCAGCACAGCCTCCCGTGCGCTTCCGGCTCCTTCCGCCGTGATGCCGACACGTGTGGCCTCGTGGAGCATTTCCTCAAGCGACCGGGCTTCGTGTGAAACCGCCTGAACGAGAGTGATCGATCGGGGAGAATACCGGGTGAGTGTGTGGAAGATACCGAGCAAATCTTTGCTTTTCAAGACCCCGAACACGAGATCTGTCTTTTTAATATCCCGCACCTGCTGCCAGCATTGCAGCATGGCACGGATTCCGTCAGGGTTGTGGCCGACGTCCGCCACGAGTTCAGGATGCCGCTGCAGCTGTTCGAGCCTGCCACGAATCCCGCTGCGCGTTCGTACCTCGAGCAGTCCCTGTGCAATGCTCGCATTGGTCACGCGTGAGAAACCGCCCGCAGCAAGCTGCCGCAGCGCCGTCACGGCAGTGCAGGCATTTTCAACCTGATGGGTGCCGACGAGTCCGATGTCGACGGAATGATCAAAACCCGGCAGCAGGCATTCCATCCGGTCGAGATCGAGCAGCACAGGTGCGGCTTCCGGCACGGCAACAGGATGCAGCGGCGCTTCACACGCGACCGCATGACGGCGCAGCACCTCGAGAACACCTTCATCCCGATTCGGTGTCACGCAGGGAATGCCCGGTTTCATGATGCCGGCCTTCTCCGCGGCGATGGCTTCGATGGTGTCGCCAAGAAACTCGCGGTGCTCGATCGAGAGACTGGTTATGACGGTCATGACGGGAGAAACAAGATTCGTGGCATCGAGCCGTCCGCCGAGGCCGGTTTCGATCACGGCGACATCGACGTTCTCCTCCGCGAAATACTGAAAGGCCATGAGCGTCGTTGCTTCGAAAAACGTGGCCTTGAGCCGATCGATTTCCGGCCGCAGCGCACGCGCGTATGCAAGCACCCGCTCCTCGGAAATACAAACACCGTCGACCCGGATGCGTTCGGAGAAATCGACCAGATGTGGCGAAGTGTACAACCCCGTGCGATACCCCGCGGCCTGCAGCGTCGATGCGATGAAGCTCGCGGTCGATCCCTTGCCGTTCGATCCGGCGATATGGATCACGGGATATCGGAGATGCGGATTGTCCCAAAACGCGGCGAGGGACCGGATATTGTCCAGTCCCAGTTTGATGCCGACGAATTGCAGATCGAACAGCCAGCGGATGGTGTCGCGGTAGGTCAGGGTTTGATCGTCCATGTCATGGTTTCGTCCGGCTTCACAAACAGCACTTCGCTGACGGTGTTGCCGAAGGCGTCGGTCACACGTGCATGCGTCGTGCCGTTGCCGGTGGAATACACTATGTCATCGCCTCCGTACTGGAAGCCGACGTATTTCCCATCAATATAAATGTCAAGCAGTCTGTCGCAATCATTGACGATGCGGACGAAACCGAGAAACTCCCCATCGCCTCGATTTTCGGCAAATAACGCAGTCGCTTCGATCAGCCGCTGCACCACGACCTCGCTGCCGGGGATATACGTGCCCGCGCTTTCGACCGCGGTCACGGCGCCGCGATTCTGCTGTTCCTCCGCGATGCGAGCGGCCTCGGCGAGCAGCTGTGTCGCCGTCACGGTCTGCGCTTTCTTTCCTGCCAGTTTTTCCGCGAAGCTCAAGAGCACCGCCTGCGCGGCGACCGCGGCGCCGTCGGCATCGCGCCGGGCGTCGTCGACTCTCGCACCGAAACCGCGAAGGATCTCCGCCTCGAAACCGAGTTCGGCGTTCAGATTCACGTACTCGAGCTTGGGAAAAATGGGCTTGCCGAGGGTGGATGATTTTTCCTGCGCAACCGCACTGCCGACATTCAGTCCCACACCGAGAAAGAGGAATAACAGAATGAAATGCTTCATGACTTGCCTCCGAATACGGATCGCGAATTGAAAATGCAAAGTATCCTTGTTCTACGATATGAGCAATTGGTGGGTTCCGCCGAACCTCACCCCCTGCTCCCCCTCTCCTTCCAGGAGAGGCGAACCTCACCCCCTGCTCCGCCTCTCCTGGAAGGAGAGGGGGACATCGGATTCCTATGTCCTGCGTCGACACGCGCGGCGTGACCTATCGTGCGTCGCCGAGGTAGACGAAAGCGGCCCAGTAGTAAGGGAAGGTCCAATCCGCATCGTCGGTCTGCGCGAGCATGTCCAGTGCGGCGCGGCGGGCGGCCTGCATCTTGCTCTGGCCTCCGCGCAGCCAGGCGCGGTAGAAATTGCGCATCCATGTGAGCGTCGCTTCGTCGTCGACGACCCAGAGCGAGGCGACCACCGACGGCGTGCCTGCGTACATGAAGGAACGTGTCAGTCCCACGAGATCGTCTCCCGCGGTGAACCCTCCCTCCGCGCCGGAAAGCTGCGCGGTCTGGCAGGCGCTGAGCGTCACAAGCACGGCATCAAGATCGAGGTTGAAAATTTTCGCCACGGTCAGGTTGCCGTTGTTGACACTGTCGGGATGCGCGGCGGCGAGCAGAATGCGCGACTGCATCGGATCCTCCTTGTTCAACTCGCCGTGTGTTGCAAAATGCAGGATGTCGCGTGTTCCCATGATGCTCTTCACCACGCTTTCCTCGGCGGCTTCGCGCTTGAGCACGAGCGCGTCGGTGGCGTAGTGCGCAACGGTGTCGGCTTCGATCAACGCTCCGTCGAGCGGACGCCGACGGTATTTCGGATCGGCGTAGAGAGGATCACCGATGATCAGCGCCGTCGTCGCGCGATGAATGTTCTTCTTCAATGCGAAGCTGAGTACGCTCGCGGAAGGAAGATACGCGATGGCGAAATCCTCGATCAGGTAGCGGGGACGCGCCATGTGCCGGCCCGTCCCCATATCGATATGCATGGGATTGACCAGTGCCTGAAACGGCAGATGATGCAGCGGTCCATGCGGCACGACGTACAGCTGGGTGATGCCGTGCAGTGCCGGCGCCACAGGGGCGACAAGCAGCGAATACATTGTTACGAGATCGTATTGCCAGCTGTCATCCGAAGGCTCCGCGTACCAGGCGCGCAGCGCCTCTTCACTGCTTGCGTTCTTTCCAAGGCGCTGTTCACGGATAAACCCGATCTTCTTCGTCGGGAAATCATAATACAGCTTGCGCCGCAGCTGTTCGATCACCTTCTCCAGCTTGAACTCCGGGTCGATGGAAATCGGCTGCACGAGAATGGTGTCGCGGCGTACGAGAAAGACAAAGGAGGAGGACTGTCCGACGAAGTATTCCAGCACCGCGGTGCTGTCGTCGAGCATCGACTGCAGCTGCTGCACCGGCACGGGATCAATGCTCTTGACCGAGGCATAATCCGGATCTTTTTCGCGCAGTTCGGCCAGCACGCGCTGATGCTCGGTGATGGCGGCGCCGAGTCCGTCGCTGCTGTCGGTGTCGCTGATCAATCGGGAGATCCGCTGCTGCAGTTCCTGCTCACGCTGGACGAGCCGTTCTACGTCCGGTGGACGCTCCTTCCCCTGTCCCACGGCCTTGTTGCCGATCAGATCGAGGAAGGACCGCGCCTTGGCACGCTCCACGTACTCGAACGCACGTGTGACTTCCCCGTTTGCGATGAGGATCTCGATCAGGTTTTCATAAATGTAGAACTTGTTCGAAACGAAGCTGGTACGGACATCGACGGAGGAGAGGTTGCCTCGAAGCTCCTCGATGATGTCAATGCTCTGCTCGAGAACGCGCTGCGCCTCGTCGCGTCGACCCATCCGCTGCGCCAGCACGCCGATGTTGCCCAGTGCCAGGGCGCGATGCACACGGAATCCGCTGCGCGCGTACATCTCTTCCGCCCGGTGATAGCAAATAATCGCACTGTCGAGGGAGTTATCGAGGGTGTAGTTGTTACCGAGATTCAGCCAGGCATCGGCGGTGGGATACTGCGCGAGAGAACGGAGGAAGCAGCTGCGTGCCTGCTGATGCAGTCGCACCGCGGCGCTGCTGTCGTTGGCCGAGAGCTGTACGACCGCATGCTGGTGATACACGTCTCCGAGATTATACAGGGATATCGCGGTGCGGTAATCATCACCGCGTGCACTGTCGTAGGCAAGCACGCCGCGAAATAGTTCTTCGGCTTCCTGATACCGATGCGCACCCTTGAAAACCACACCGACGTTGCTGAGCACATTCTGCCGCTCGTCAAACCACCGACGATCGACGGGTGTATGCAGACTGTCGCCCCGGCTGATGCCGCCTTCGAGCAGCGCCAGGCTGCGGCGGTAATGCAGCAGCGCGGTCTCCGACTGCTCATACGCGAGTTGAATGCTCCCCAGCCACTTTTCCGCCTGCGCCTCCAATAGCAAATCTTCCGTACCCGCTGCTTCGTCCCGCAGCCCGGTAAAATGCCTTTCCGCCCGATCAAAATCGGCGCGATCATATAGCGAGCGGCCTTCGGTGATGCGCGGGTCTTCGCGCAGCACATCCCCCCCGCCGCTGCATGCTGCAAGAAAAAGAATCGCGGAAAGAATGGATACGGGAATACGGCGTGTCATTTGAGGATATACGCTCCGGGTGCGCTGAGGAAGAGCGGCGCGAGCGTGGCAACCTGATTGCCGAAGCGCAGAAACATCCTTGCGATCTGCTCACCCGCGTACGCCTCGCCTTCCGGCAAGGCCGCGAGGGCAAGCAGATGCGGAAGGCCATCGGAGAAGAGCCGCTCCCGCTCATCAAGGAAAAGCGCGCAGAGCAGTGTGTGCGAGGAAATCTGATCGATCTGTCCTTTTTCCTCCATCTCCCGCAGCCGCAGCACCTGCGACTTCGTCGCATCCATTCCCGCTTTGTCGATGAAGACAAAGGCAGCATCGAGCTGCCCGTCGGGCACCACCGCGCCATCGGGCAGCACGGTCCAATTGAAATGCATGCGGGGAGTGGCGGAAAATCCGGCAGGCACCTGGTCGAAACGGAAGCTGTTGAGCCTTCCGGCAACACCGCGGACCCGCTGCCGCGCGAGCACGGCATTCTCCTCATTCTTCAGCACCAGTGTATAATTGCGTTCGCCCCCCGCGCCGCTGGTGTCTGTGTCGAACCAGTAGAATGTGGGGTTTTCACCCGCGATAGCGAGGCGCGGCGCGACGGCGATCGGCATGCCGTCGCCGCGAATACCGGAAACCGATGCAAGCTGCGCCTGCCAGACACGGCTGTCACCGTTGGTGTTGAGTCCCTTGTCCGTGACCGTCATGGCGTCGTCGGGACCGAGTCCACGTGTCGCACCTCCCGTCGTGAGCATGCTTTCCTTCGGCGTCGCACCAAGCGCAAGACGCTCGCCATCCTTGAGCGAAAGGAAATCGCCGGCGAAAAACACCAGCGACACCTTGCCGTTCGTCACAATGACTTCATCTCCAAGAAGGAGGCGCATGCCGAGGGCGAGTGGTTTCTCGGTTTCGTCGCTTCGTACGGTCACACTGCCGCTGACAGCCGTCACGAGGGCGACTTCTTTCCGGGGTTCGTCGGCATGGAGCGAGGAAATTGCCGAGAGGGAAATCGTCACAAGGAGGAGAAAGCGTATGGATCGCATCATCGTACTCTCACAAAATCGAAGTTTGCAAATTGTTCGAGGCGGGGTACCATCGGATTCTGACCGCCCTTGGTCATCGTTCGCACTGCTGTTCCGACATAGAGTTGGAGTTCACCCCAGTCGATGGTTTTATCCGCAGTGAAATCCGCGGCGCCACGAATGCCGTCAAGCAGCGCCTTTGTAAATGCGCCATGTCCCCAGCTCCGGTCTTCATAGGAATATTCGTTGCCCGAACTGCTGGTGAAGACCACCCCCACTTGTCCGGCAAGCGACGAGGCGACTTTCTCATTCGAGGCGCCGCTGCTCACATCGCCCGAGTGGCAGGCGTCGAGCAGCAGGATGATGCGCCCGGCGTTGAGGTGCGCGATTTCCGCGGAGAAATCTTCCCACGCAAGCCCCCGGCTCGTCACGGTTTTTTTCGTCGTCCCGGCCGGGAGGTAATAATACTTCGTGCGGCCCTTCTTGTCACGCTCACGCACGCCATGGCCGCTGAAAAAAAGAACGAGCACGTCTTCCGGCTTCATTTCTCCGAATTCCTTCAGCGCGCTGAATATCCCCTCCTTTGTAACATTCTTGCCCGTAATTGCGCGCGTATAGACGCGGGCGTACATGCCGCCCTCCTGACGCGCAAGCTCGTCGGCAAGCGCCTCGGCGTCGACACTGGCGAACTGCAGATCGGGGTATGCCGGCGCGTAACTGTCGGAACCCACCGCGAGCACGTACAGGCTCGGATTGATGCGCGTGCTGGTCTCCACCGTGATGTCGGCACGGACCTTCGCGCTGCGCCCCCGCGATGCGTTGAACGCCACGGCCTCGATGCTGTTTTTCCCGGGGAGCACGTGCATGCGGCAGCGCACGTGAAGCTGCGTCGCGCTTTTTTCGACAACCGTCCAATCGATGAGCTGCTCGCGCGTCAACTGACGGTCGTTGAGCAGCAGCGCGATGTTTTCGATGCTGCTGATATCCGTGGCGACCACTTCCACGACCACTTCCAACGCCTCGCTCCCGAAGGCAAACAGCTGGCCATCGCGGGGCGAGAGCATCTCAGCGACGGGAGGATCGACGACGGTCTCAAGGCTGCCCGCGGGCTTGTACCCGCCGCGCAGCACGTCCTCGATGATTGAGGGACGGTGATAGAGTTCGCTGTAGCGCTCGAGGGGAAACAGCTCCTCGCCCCGCCGCCAACGCACATAACGGTCTCCATACGAAGAGCAGTCATAATAGCCGTCAGGAGTAAACGAAAGCCATTGTCCGTCGCTGAACCCGACCATGTCGAGAAGAAGAGAACCGTCTTCGGTCGTCCACACTTTGATCGCTCCGCTGGTATGCGCGCTGTAGAGGCGCTCGTCGTTGGCAGAAAAAACAGCGGACATTGTACCGTATGAATCTCCGGAAAGTTTCTTCTTGATCATGCGGCGCTTCCAGTCCCACAGCTCCAGCAGCCCGTTCATCTTGCTGACCAGCAGCACGTCGCCGCCGCGATCGAGGGCGAGTCCATGCGCATATCCACCGTCGAGCTCGATGTCGCGAAACGGCGCCCGCGTCTGCATGTCCCAGACCAGGATGCGTCCGTCCGCCCCCGCGGAAAACAGATACTTGCCGTCTTGAGAAAACAGCACCGTACGGGCAAAGCGGCTGTGGCGCCCCAGATCGGCTTCCTTTTTGCCGTCGCTGATGCGCCAGAGGCTCACGCTACCGTCTTGTCCTGCCGAGGCGAGGAACGCACCGTCAGGGGAGACAGCGACGGCGTTGATCCAAAGCGCTGCCGCGTCAATGCTCCAGCGGGCACTCCCGTCGTCGAGTTTCCAGGAGCTGATGCTGCCGTCCCGTCCGGCAGTGATCACCGTCGCAGCATCCGGTGTTATGGCGAGGGAGGTCATGTATTGCTGGTGCGCAGGAAGGTCATAATACTGCACGCCGCTATGGGCGTTCCACAAGGTCAACCGGCCGTTCATATCGCCCAGCGCCAGCCAGTTGCCCGTGTGATCGAGCGCGAGGGAGGTGATCAGCGTCGGCTGCGCCGCCTTGAACATCCGGATGGCTTCGCCCGTCGCCAGATCCCATGATTTGGCTGTGGAATCGCGCCCGCATGAGAAAAGCGTTTTGCCGTCCACGCCCAGGACGAGATTCCAGACTGCACCGGATTTTCCCTCTTCCAAATCGAGTGAAAGCCGCTCCTGGGCAACACACTGGCAGACCATTACACTGAGTGAAGCGACTATCATCAGTGACCGGAAGCGCAGGAAAGACGCAGATCTCGTTTCCACTTTTTGAGGGACGCTGTGCTGGGGCATTGGGTTCGCAGTTCGTGGTGAGTATGTAAATATACACAAAAGCATTTTTCCCTGCTTATTCCCAATCACAACGATTTGCGGTCTTGCCTTCCTGAAATACATTCAATCTCGCGCACACAAAAACTCGAAATCGCATGTACGCGTATACAGCGGCCCTCCGACGTCTTCGAGTCAGGTCGGTTCCGACGAAGATTTCTCCGTTTCCTGGTCGAATAACGGTTTTATGTATTGTTCGGTGGCTTAGACCCTGCCGTCAGGCGGTTGCTGCCGGATCTATTCCGTCGACAGCGATGACTATTCTATTGATCAGATTTCGGCTCGGGGGTACCCCTGCCGGTCGAACGCACTTCATTTCGTTCATTCGTGAAAGGAAACAAGGTGTGGAAGCTTCTCCACATGCAGAGCCGCTGATACTCCACGACATCCGATCATATATGCCGCGACGTACGTTGTGCATCCAGGCATAAGTGCGTTCTTAGGAATTTCTTAGCTTCACCTAAGACTGGCTTAAGGATTGCTGCGTAACTTGCATCAGAAAACACAGCAAGGAGCTTTTCATGTTTGACACCAGCCATCTGCATCCCATGATCGTACATTTCCCTATCGCGCTCGTAATGGTCGGACTTCTTTTCGAAGTTATCGGTATCGCAACCGGAAAGGACGCGTACTCGAAAGGCGGACTGCTGCTCTTACTCCTCGGGACGGCCGGCGCGGTGGCCGCGTATTTTTCGGGAGATCTCGCAGGCGACGGCGTGACCGAAGCCGGAGCGCTCGGCGCCGCACTCGAGACGCATGAGGCCGCAGCCATTCTCGCGCTCTGGCTCTTGGTTGCGACCACGGTCGTGCGGACGGGCCTCGTCATTTTCAAACGCTACTCAGGTTGGGTCCGCATGCTTCCCCTCGCGCTCTACCTTGTTGCTACGGCCGCAGTCGTGCGCACGGGCTACTATGGCGGAGACCTGGTCTATAAGCACGCCGCCGGCGTGCAGCTCGATCTGGGTTTCGGTTCCGGAACGGTGACCGTGCCTTCGGATGCTGATTGATATATTGCCGATGTCACACAGGCAACAGGACAGCGTATGATTGATATATTGCCGATGTCACACAGGCAACAGGACAGCGTATGAGAATTCTGATCGTAGAGGATGAACCGGGAATCGCGAATTTCGTTCATGATGGACTGGCGGAAGAGGGTTACGCGGTCGATGTCGCGTTGAACGGGAGTACCGGTCTCGAGCTGGCGCTCAGCAACGACTACGATCTTGTACTGCTGGACTGGTTGCTCCCCGGGAAAAGCGGCATCGAAGTATGTACGCAGATTCGGGCCCACGGCAGGCGGTTCCCCATCATATTCCTGACGGCGAAGGACGCAGTGCAGGATACGGTGTTCGGACTGGAGGTCGGAGCCAACGACTATATCACAAAACCCTTCCACTTCGAAGAACTGCTGGCCCGAATTCGGGTCCAGCTGCGCCCACAGTTCGATGAAGAAACAACGCTGCGTCTGGGCGATATCAAATTGATGCTCGATACGCATTCTGTCCATCGGGGAGCGGTGGAAATCCCGCTTACCCCGAAAGAGTTTTCGCTGCTCTCCTTTCTGCTCCGGAACAAAGGGAAGGTGTGCACGCGCACGCGCATCATTGAGCATGTGTGGGATATGCATTTCGATTCGGACACCTCTGTCATTGACGTCTATATCAATTATCTGCGGAAGAAACTGGATCGAGACGATGGGAAGGTGCTCATACACACCATTCGCGGCGTCGGGTACCTGATCAAGGACGAAGAATGAAACGCAGTCTTCGGCGCAGAATCGCGCAGTTCTATGCAGTATCTGCCGCGCTGCTTTTTGGCGTGCTCCTGCTGCTGGCCTACCTGGTCGTTCAGCGGTCCGTTTTCAACGAACTCGACCGGGACCTCGACCTGGAAGCCGAGGAAGTCTCCAATGGGTTCTCGGTTTTCGACGGAACTCTCGTATTCGTCAATCTGCCTGAGTGGACCGAACCCGAACACGGCCAGGTCGAGGTAAATCCGCGATTCCTGCAGGTCTCCAACCTTCGGGGCGAGATCCTGAAACAGTCGCCCAACATGCGCGGGGAGAGGCTGTATCCCGATCCGGCTAAATCGGACGATTACCACTATAACACGTCGCTTTCCGGTGCACCCATCCGGCAGCGGCAGGCAATGATACACGATGATCAAGGCGGGACATACGGCTGGCTGCTCGTGGCCATGCCTCGCGCGGAAGCGGAAGAGGTTCTCGGAAACCTGCGCATGGTACTCTGGATCACCTACCCTGTCGCCGTACTCCTCCTGTTTCTCGTCGGACGCTTCATCGCCGTTCGCAGCATGGCGCCCGTTGAACGCCTGATCGAGACCGCCGAGCGGATTACGTCGGAGAACCTCGACGGACGGATGGAGCTTCCAGGAAGCAAGGACGAACTCTATCGCCTCACGATTACCATCAACCAGCTTCTTGACAGGCTGCGCGAGGCAGTACATCGTGAAAGGCAGTTCACCGCCGATGCGTCGCACGAATTGCGTACGCCACTCGCGGTACTGAAAGGCACAATGGAGGTCCTCATCCGGAAACCGCGTACTCCAGAGCTCTATGAAGAAAAAATCCGGGGGCTGATCGGCGAAGTGGATCGCCTGTCTCGTATGGTGGATCAGCTGCTCCTGCTCGCCAGGCTCGAGGATGACGTGGCCCGCAGTTCACGCAGACCCGTTCCTCTTGCAGGGGTGATCACCGATGTACTGCGTCGGTTGGAGCCTCTCCTACAAACCCGAAGCATCGACGTTGTATATGAAGGAACGGACGCAATCATGGTCGTCGCTGATCCAGTGATGCTCGACGCAATGATCGGAAACATTGTGGCCAACGCGATCAAGTTCTCGCCAATGAACGGGCGGCTTTTCATCGAATGCACGCGAGATAACGATGAAACACGATTGCGCATTCGCGATGAGGGTGCCGGCATCCCGTCGGAGAACCTTCCATTTATTTTTGATAGATTTTTCCGCAGCGACGAATCACGTGCGTCGTCCATTCAGGGAACCGGCCTCGGTCTCACTATCGTGCGGCGCCTGGCGGACCTTCAGGGGCTTCAGGTATCCGCCGAGAGTACTCCGGGACAGGGAACGACGATGATCATCCGCTTCCCGGTTCTAAGCAACTTTTAAGTTTCCCTTAATCTCGCTCAGAGGTTGAGTGTCGTAAGTTGCATGCAATATTTTTCACTTCACTTCTGGAGTCCTGATAATGAAATTCCGTTTTTTCCTCTCAACACTTCTCCTGTTTGCCTTCGCTGCATCCTTTGCGTCGGCGAAGCCGACCAAGACCACTGTCAATCTGAAAGATGCCATCAAGGGGGAAACGACTGCGAGCGCGAAATACTCCGCGTATGCAAAAAAAGCGCGCGAGGAAGGCTTCTCGAAAATCGCGGTCCTCTTCGAAGCAGCTTCGAAATCGGAAGGGATCCATGCCGCGAACCATCGGGCCGTGCTAGAGGATATGGGTGAATCGATGGCGGTTGTCAAACCTGAATTCACCGTCAAATCCACAAAGGAAAATCTGCAAGATGCCATCAAGGGCGAATCCTACGAAGTCACGACCATGTATCCTGAATTCCTGAAAACCGCCTCTGCTGAAAAAGCCACCCTTGCCTCGGTGTCGATGAATTACGCGTACCGCACCGAGCAGCGGCACAAGGCACTGTATGAGAAGGCGCTCCAGGCGCTGGGTTCCAAAAAGGAATCCTCGCTGTCGGGACAGTATCTCGTTTGCCCCACCTGTGGAAATACGTACGAAGGGAATGCTCCCGCCCGCTGCGGAATCTGCATGACCGGGAAAGA
Source organism: Bacteroidota bacterium (assembly GCA_014860565.1). Lineage (GTDB taxonomy): Bacteria > Bacteroidota > Ignavibacteria > SZUA-365 > SZUA-365 > SZUA-365. The sequence continues at coordinate 37,819 of JACZJN010000007.1, read as the reverse complement.
CCGCTATATTACGGTCAAGTAATCGGCCTCTTCCGCGCCCGCGCATCGATTGAAGAAGAAACCACCCAAACCGGGGTGGTTTTTTTTTCATAGGAAGAGCGTGTCATCGCAGCACTTCCGCCGCTTCCCGCAGCACGCCGTCACGACGGGTGTGCACTCCCCCGGATCGGCAAACGAATGACGAACGCGGCGCCGTCCTTATAGTCCTGGTCGACGAACAGTTCCCCTCCATAACCGTTGACGATGATGTCGTAGCTGAGTGAGAGGCCGAGGCCCGTGCCCTCTCCGGAAGTTTTAGTGGTGTAAAAGGGCTGGAAGATCTGGTCGACCGCTTCTGGGGATATTCCCATCCCGTTATCGCTTATCCGCACTTCGACGTACCGATCGTCCGCCGTGCTCCTGACGACGACTTCCGGCACGAACGGCGACCCGCTGGGCTGGACTTCCTTTTTCTCCCGCACGGCGAACAGAGCGTTGTTGAGCAGATTCAGGAACACCCTGCTGATATCCTGCTGCACGCCGTGCAGCTCCGGGACGTTGTCGTCGAATTGGCGGACGATGTTGACGGTGAAATCGGAAACCCGGGCGCGCATGCCGTGATACGCGAGGTTCGCCGCCTCCTCAAGCATGGCGTTGATATTCATGCTCTGACGAATGCCGGTGTTTCTCCGGGCGTGAAGCAGCATGGAATCGACGATGCTGTTGGCGCGTTTCCCGTGGTCGAGAATGCGTTCGGAGGCGAGGCGCAGGTCTTCGAACATCTCGTGGGTTTCTTCCCCTTTCGCCGTTGCCTCCTGAATCTCCGCGATCAACTCGATGGCGCTGATGGCGAAGTTGTTGACAAAGTTGAGAGGATTACGGATTTCATGCGCAATACCTGCCGTCAGCTGCCCGAGCGACGCCATTTTCTGCTGCATGATCAATTGCTCCTGCGTGCGAAGCAGTTCGTTGTTCTTGTCCTGCAGCACACGCATGGCCGACGCTTTCGCGAGCGCTGAAACGGCGTGCTCCCGGAAATGGCTGATGCGAACCACATCCTTTCCCGTAATTCTGGTATTCTCCGCGTGGCTTCCGAAAACGATATAACTGGCGTGCTGCAGTTCCTGCTCTACGCCGGTCCAGTGCACTTCCAGGGCAAGCAGCGTATACAGGCCTCCCAGACCGCATTTCTCATCCTCCTGCGGAGTCGACTGCCCCTCGACGATGTACAGCCCTTCCTTGATCGCGGAGGCACCCGAGAGCAGCCCCTCGGCGATGTCCTCCTCGGAGATTTCTTCCCAGGACGCGTCGCGGTCCATTCCTATGACGTCGACGAGTCGGAATGGTTTTTCTGGTTCTTCACGAATCAGCACTGCGCCTGAATCGGCCCACGGCAGCAGGGCCATTCCCTGCTCGAGCAGCATGCGGATCAGGCGCATTAAATCGAATTCCCGATTCACGGTCTTGACGATACGGTTGATCATCTCGAGATCTTCCGTGTGCTGCAGCAACTTCTCTTCCGTTTCCTTCCTGGAAGTGATATCCTCCTGGATACCGATGTAATGCGTCACTTCCCCGTCACTGTTCTTGATAGAGGAAACGGAACTGGAGACCCAGTACGCCGAACCGTCCTTCCTTTGGTTCCGCAATTCTCCCCTCCACTCCTTCCCTGAGCGGAGCGTCTGCCACATGTCGACGTAAACTGTTTTCTGTGTGAATTCCGATTTGAGCAGTCGCGGATTCCGTCCTGCGATTTCTTCGAAAGTGTAGCCGCTCACCTCAGTGAATTTCGGATTCACGTATTCGATATCCCCTGCGGTATTCGTGATGATGACGATACCAGGGCTCTGCTCCACCGCTCGCGAGAGTTGTTCAAGCTGCTCCTGCGTCCGCAGCCTTCGTGTTATGTCGCGCAGCATCACGGTAAAGATCACCTCACCGGCAAGCTCGAGTCGGGAAATCGACGCCTCCGCATGGAAGGTCTCGCCATTCTTCCGCCGCCCCCAGAGACGCAGATTCTCCGCGATTCGCCGGCTGGCTTCATCGGCATGTTCCGCGGCGGCAAGCTTCACCTGTTCGGACACGAATGCATCGGGGAGGAGCTGCTGCAGGGGCTTTCCGAGGAGTTCGGCCTCGCTGTAGCCGAACACCTGTTCGGCGGTGCTGTTAAAGAGCGTGATCAGCTGATTTCCATCAACGGAAATAAACGCGTCGGATGCGAGTGCAAGGATGCCCGAAAGCCTTGTCTGCGCGGACTTCAGAAATTCATGGGCGTCCTCGAGCGCCTGATACGCGCTGCGTAATTCCTCCGCTTTCTGCAGTTCCAGTTCCTTGCGCTCATTCTCCGACTGCAGCGCCCGCGATTGCGCCGCGATTGTCTGAAAGCGCAATTCGGATTCGAGAAGGTCGAGCTGTGCACGTTCCTTCCGCATGATGCGCCGACGCATACCGCCTATGAACAGGAGGATCAGAGAGAGAAACACGCAGATGTATAACAGGTATGCAATGGTCGTTCTCCACCAGGGTGGCAGCACGGTGATGGTCAGGACTCGCCCCAACGTACTCCACACGCCGTCGCTGTTGGCACCTCGCAGGTACAGCATATACGTGCCCGGGCTCAGGTCGGTGAACGTCAATTCGCGCCGCGTCCCGATCGGCACCCAGCTCTCCTGAAAGCCCTCAAGCTTCCACGCGTATTCATTTTTTTTCGGATTGCGAAAATCGAGCGCGGCGAATTCGATGGATACGATATTATCTGAGGCAGTCAGGATCAGTGAGTCTATTGCCGAACTTCCTGTCAACGCAATCGTCCTGCTCTGACCCTCACTCAACCGGGTGATGTGAATCGCGGTCAGGGTAACGGGCGGCGGTTTTGCAGGACCTTCAATACTGTCTGGATGAAACATGGTGACGCCGATGCGGCCTCCGACCCATATTTCGCCAGAGCGCGCATCAGCGGCCATTGCCTCATGTCCATAGCGGTAGCCGGGAAGACCGTCCCTCAGGTCGAAGTTCCGAAAGCCACGCCGATCCGCGTCGAAGCGAGAGAGTCCGTTGTTGGTCGCTACCCAGAGCCGGTCTTTCCAATCCTCGACGATGGATACGACCTGAGCGTTCGGCAAGCCGGAATCCTCGGTGAAGTGAATAAAGCGGTTGTGGCTGCGATCATACCGATCGAGTCCGCCACCCCAGGTCCCGATCCAGAGATTCCCCTTCCGGTCCTCGGCAAAACAGAGCACCTTGTTGCTGCTGAGGGTGGTCGAATCATAGGGTTCATGTCTGAATTGTGTGAATCGCCCCGACTCCCGGTCAAATCGGCTGAGTCCTCCCGACCAGGTCCCGATCCAGATCGCGCCGCGGCTGTCTTCGAATATGGCATCGGCCCGTCGGTCGCCGAGAGACGTGCTGTCGCCCGGACGATGGCGGAACACGCGGAACTGTCCAGCCTCGATGGAATCGAGGTTCAACACGCCGACGCCATTGGGTGTCCCGATCCAGAGTTCGCCACGCCGGCTTTCGCATATCGCTCCAATGAAATCGTCCGGCACACTCGCAGGCTTGGTCGGATTCATCCTATAGGCCCGAAACGCGCCCGCCTTCGGGTCGAACAGATTCAAACCTCCGCCCCATGTTCCTACCCATATGTGCCCGCGGCTGTCTTCGGCGAGCGAAATGATTTCATCGGTGTTGAGCGCTCCCTTGCGTCCCGGCTGTCCGCGGTAATATGTGACCTTGCCGTGGGCCTTGTCCACGACGGTGATGCCATCGCGTCGCGTGCCGATCCAGACCGCCCCGGTTTTGGTGACGAGCACGGCCGTAACCTGTCCACCGCTGAGGCTGTTGGCGATCGCCGGATCGGGCGCGTAATTCAGAAATCGCTGCTGCGAGGGAATCAGTTTGCTGAGTCCATCGCCTGTTCCGATCCAAATCACGCCGCCGCGATCTTCGAAGAGGCAGAACACCCATCCCTGGCTCAGGCTGGTAGCGTCGTGGACGTCGTTACTGAAGCCGCGGACGAAGCGGAACGACGCATCCAACTTCACGAGGCCCAGGTCATGCTGCAGACCTGCGTAGAGCGAACCGTCGCTGGTTTTCAGAATGCTCTGCACGCCGCGATCATCGTCCGCATCGCGCCGCGGCCAATGGTGGCGCAGTTGCCTGTTCACGGGATCATAGGTGGACAGATTCCCGTCGGCCACCAGTACCTCGCCCTCTCTGGTGGTATAGATCTGATTGACCCAGGAGCGCTCCTGCTCCGAGCGCGGCGCCAGGTCGCTGAATATGCGCTCGAAACGGCCCCCACGCGGGTCGAATCGCAGAAGGCCGGAACCCCAGGTCCCCACGAGCAGCGTATTTCCGTGCTGCGACGGTTCGAGACCGAGCGCGGTCACGCTTTCATATTCGGGCATACCCCTCTCTCCGAGTCCGTGCTGATAGCGACGGAATCGACCCGTGGCACGATCAAGCCGGTTGAGTCCGTTGAAGGTGCCCACCCAGAGCGCGCCATCCACCCCCTCGAGAAGCGAATACACACGGTTATCACTCAGGCTGCCATCGTTCGCTGGATCGTGGCGAAAATGCCCGAAGTGTTCGGTGACCGGATCGAATCGATTCAATCCGTCATTCGTTCCGATCCACAACGCTCCATCGGCGGTCAGCAGCAGCGCGTTGATCGTGTTGTCGCTGATACTGCGGGGATCGTTGAGGTGATGATGATAGTGAGAGAAGGTGTAGCCGTCGTATTTGTTCAGACCGTCTTCCGTCCCCACCCACAGAAATCCGTCATTGTCTTGAAGCATGCATCGCACGGTCCCCTGCGAGAGTCCCTCCTCCACCGAAAGCCTCTCGAAGACAACCTTGCCGTGGGGTTCGAGGAGATTCTGCGCCTGTGCGGAAAACGAAAGCGCCCCCACGGCTGCCGGGACCAGCAGTCGGGAGGTGAGGAGAAATATTGTCCATGCTCTGGAAAAAACAGGCGTTCGGGTCATTCACTATCATCAATCCGACGCGATACCGACCATGGATCGGGCAATGCGACAGAAATATGGAAAGATTCGCACCGGCCGGTGCGCGGCTCTTCGGATACAGTTCCAGGGTGAGTTCTGATGAGTTGGAGTATACGCACATTCCATTTCAGATCAAATGCAGATTCGCTTGGAACAGAATTCAGTCGTCAGCCTGGATTCCATCTCATTCCGGTTGTTTTTCCTTCCTTATTCAGATTTTGTAGCTATTCACTGAACCGACTACATGCTATTCAACCAAATGAATAGGGAACAGATTGCATAGTCCACGGAAGTGCCATTTTCACGTTCCTCGTGAAAAGATGCTGGCAAACCGCTACTCTGTATGAAGTTGGCGTGGGATGTCGGCTGCTGAAATGAGGATGAAATCGGATTTGTTGTACGATATTAGGTCTCAGCATCACGAAAAATCTCCATGGTTACCCGGCTTCAGGGAGGCAGTATGCAATCTACTGCATAAAACGCGGGAGCTTCAGCTCGAGGTGCGCGATAAAATCACGCAAACATCGATGCAACGGCATCCCAAGACTCCGGACATATCCTTGATAATAAAGCACTTAGTGCTTGCTTAGAGAAACAACCCCGGCAAATCCACAAGTTGGCATGGAATTCGCATCAGTACGGATAATTCGATTTTTCCACATAAAAAAGCATTTGAGAGGAGACAGTAATGCGCATTTCTGTATTGATAATAGCTCTCGTTCTGCTCACGGCAATGGCCAGTCCTCTGTCCGCGCAGACGACGATGATTACTTTTGATGGGATCAACCTGACTACTGGGTCTCTCGGAGCATGGTATCCCCCAGCTATGACGCAACCAAATCTGACAAATGGGCGGCGTCTCATCGCTGCGCATCCCATCATTTCCAGATTTGGTGGGGAGTCGCATACTCAATTTTGTTATAGTGGGACGTTCCCGGCGAATGGTGAATTAAGCATCTCAAACGCTGGCTCTAACAGGCGTCCGGATCGCCGTTTATTCTTTGAAAACCCGAGAGACTTCATCGAGTTCGGACCCTTTCCCTATGGATTGAATGGGTCCTTCATCTTTACGATGTACGGTATTGGAGGCGGCGCTCATGGCACCATGCGTGTCACGACGCTCGATGCCAACAAAAACCCGTACCCTGGAACGATCCTTGGTGCGCCATTCTTTTATCCTGACTCCAGCGGTCAATTTTTTGATGTGGGCAGTACCGGCTCTACTACCGCGTTCTATAACTCCACGGTCCCGAACGGTGGATACGTCCGCCTCACGCGCAGTTCACTGTACGGCGGAACAAGTAATTGTAATCGCCCCAGTGGCAACTTCGAGATCGACAACATTTCCTTCGAGCCGAATGCACTCCCCGTCGAGCTCACTTCATTCCGCTGTTCGGTGCTCGACGACGTCGTGCGCCTGAACTGGACTACGTCCACGGAACTCAATAACTACGGCTTCAAGATCGAACGCAGCACGGATCGTGACAGCTGGAAGGAAATCGGCTTCGTTGCGGGATTCGGGACTACCTTCTCGCCGAAAAAATACGAGTATCTGGATGGGACACCAGACTGGTCTTCCGGGGCGGTTTTCTATCGTCTGCATCAGATCGATCGTGACGGAACGAGCGATTATTCAGCCATTGTAAGGGCAGACCGAGCATCGGCAACCCCGGCCTCGCTCCTGCTGAATACCTTCCCTCAGCCCTTCGATAATTCCTTGCAGGTTCAAATCGGCGCAAAGGAAGAGGAGTACATGAGCGTCAAACTGTACAACAATTTGCTGCAGGATGTCGCAACACTGCATGACGGCCCTGTTCAGGGTATCATGACTCTTTCCTATCCCACTGCCGACCTGATGGATGGAAATTATTTCCTCGTGGTTCGTGCAGGTGCAGAGGCTCCCGTGGTGAAAAAGATCATAAAGATGACCAACCGCTGATAATATTTCTGCCTCGGACGATCAAAACCACCCGCACGCGGGTGGTTTTTTTTATCTCTGTCCTCGGAAAAACCCAACAAAACAGCCTGATTACGCCCCATTATTCTTTCTGAACAGCTTGTAAGCGATTCGTAAGCATGCTGTAATCCAGAATTCAGTCCCTCGAAAGGTACCGCCGCTAGATTGAGCGCTGTACACAATGATTCGCGACACGCGGCTCATTGACAGCTCTCAAGAACAGGAAGTATCTCTGGAGGAAGTATGAAAAGGAAATGGACGACGTGGAGTGTTACGGATAGACCCTCCTGCCGAGTACTGTTTTTCGCGGCGTTACTGTCCTTGTGTTTTCTGACAGGCCCCCTGCCGACATTCTCTCAGCAGTCGGACGGCAATGAAGCAGCGGAATTCACGTTATCGCCCGATGATCCCGCGGTTCGTCATGTCATGGAAATCCAGGATGTCATCACCGACGTGGTGCTCGGAATCGACGGGGTGGTTGGCCTCGGTACAGGCATGACATTAGAGAAAGTTCCGGCGCTCGTGATTTTCACCGAGACCGAAGAAGCGGCGAAGGCGCTTCCACACGAACTCGCGGGGATACCCGTCGTAACTTACGTCTGTGGCACGCCCGAACCTTTGGCTGCATCCGCGCCAACGACGGATTACGCAAAATCCTTCGCACTCCGAAAGGAAACGGTCGACCGCACGAGCCGTCTTGAGCGTCCCGTGCCCATCGGCGTCTCCACCGGCAACTGGAACGATTGCAGCGGCGGGACGATCGGCGTGCGTGTCAGGAACGGCAATAACTACTATATACTGTCCTGCAACCATGTCTTTGCGAGGACCAACTACGCAGCGCTGAATGAAAAAGTGGTTCAGCCCGGACGCGGCGACGTGTCATGCAACCTATACCCGGCCGACACTATCGGATTTCTGGCGGATTATGAAACCATCATTCATTCGACCAGCGCGAACAATCTCATGGATGCCGCGATGGTGCGCGTCGATCCCTGGATCGTTTCAAACAGAACGCCGACCGATGGATATGGCATTCCTTCCGCGACCATTGCGGTCGCTTCCGTCAGCATGAGCCTGAAGAAGTACGGGAAGACAACCGGGTTGACCACCACTTCTGTCGTCGCCATCAACGCAACCATCAATATGAATTACGGTGTGGTTACCCGTTTCATCAACCAGATTGTCACCTTCAGCAGTTCGACCTTCGTGGATGTCGGCGATTCCGGCTCCCTGGTAGTCACCAACACCTCCCAGAACCGTCCGGTCGGTCTGGTATTCGGAAAGTCCGGCGGATATACGTTCATCAATCCCATCGGTCCGATTCTCTCCCGCTTCAACGTGCAGGTCGATGACGACGTCAACAATCCGCTCCCTGTCGAACTCACTTCATTCTCGGCACGACTGCAGGAGAAAGACGTACAGCTCAAATGGCAGACCGCGACGGAATTGCAGAATTTCGGCTTCTACGTCCAGCGCTCCGGCGACAAGAAGAACTGGGAAGAACTCGATTTCGTGGCTGGCGGTGGCACGGTTTTCTCCCCGCGGAGCTACAGCTATTCCGATCGCAGAGCAGTCGACCTGTTCGGAGCAAACACGATCTATTACCGGCTCATGCAGGTCGATGCCGACGGAACAACAGATTATTCCGCAATCGTTGAGGTCACCTCGAGGCCGGTGGCGACGGAAATGCAGGTGTACCCGCAGCCCGTTCGTGGCGAAGCGACCGTGCAGCTTCAACTGCAGGACGCCAGCGATGGCGTGCTTCACGTGTATGATGCTTCCGGACAACGGCTGGATCAATTCACGCGATCCGTCGCAGCGAGCAGTGGCATGCAGCTGCTGCCGCTCTCTTTCAGCTCAGCCGCGCCAGGAAATTACTTCCTCGAATACAGGAATCAGGGAGAAGTCATACGAAAACATATAATGGTTATCCGCTGATTCAACCCCTTCCATTCTCTGCATATACGAGCGGCCAGCCGGGAATCGACTGGCCGCTCGGCATGTCGCACCCCCATATTGTGCGATTTCGACCATTTCCGAGCAATTCCGCGCCCTCCGGAAAAAGTATTCAACCAATTGCACACAGCTGATCATTTCACTGCATAGGGAATTCATTGAATAGCCTTGCTTCCATTACCTGGATTCATTCTTACCTTCGTTTAAACCCGTACTTCAAACGAGGGCTGTAACGCGTTACCTAGTTGGAGGTTCAATTCAGGCCGCGATGTGTTTATCTGAGTTTTAATGTGTCCGATATTCGCACGCACTCTGTTTTAACAGAGACGGGACGTGCAGCCCGACATAAAATACATCAGAGTTTTGCATATCAGAGCACACACCTGCTCGGATTCCGCAATGAAATGAGTTTTATCAAATCGAGTTGATCCTCGAATCCCATTGAGGAAATCATTCATTTCAGTACGGATTCGGGGAAGTGACCGCGAACGTATTGAAATGAGTATCTGTTGCGATTCAGATTCGCAAATCGAGACTTTTTGGCACGATTATTGCATCTTAATACGAGAGTGCGTTAAAATCACTCTCAGGAGAAGCTATGAATACGATGTTTCGATTACTGATTCTGTCTCTCGTTCTTACGACGACCTCCGTGGGTCAAACAATAGACTTCGAGGCAGTGGCGACTCCCGGGGATCTTGGGTGGTACACTTTCCCATTCCAAACGGGACAACAATTGATGAGCGCTTACCCGAATACAATCTCGGATTGGATGCCACATTATCCTACTCTTCTTAATTTCGGCAACGCAATATCTCCCTTCACGGGCCAGGGTAACGTGCTTGAGATGAAGGTTAGTGGTACCTACATCGAATTTGGCCCGCTCAATTCTGGTTCTTGTCTTTTCAAAGCCCGAGAGGCGAACTGGTGGGGTTATCCTCCACAATTCACGGTGAGAATCTACAACAGCTCCCACAATCAACAAGGGAGCGACTACACGCAGAATCTCGGAAGCTCCTGGGCAACATATGTCGTCCCTACCGCGGTACCAACGGGAGGGTATATCCGGATATATTGCAATAATTTTTACAATTTCTATGTCGATGATATTGTCGCGGGAGGCGGCCCGGTTCCAGTCGAGCTTACATCCTTCCGCTCATATCTCAAGGATGATCAGGTGGAACTGCAGTGGACGACGGCCACGGAGCTGAACAATTTTGGTTTCGAGATCGAACGAAGCACGAATGGCGACGACTGGTCCATGCTCGGGTTTGTCGAAGGCCATGGCACGAGTTTCGTTCCGCGGCAATACTCGTTCCGCGATGAGACGCTCGACCGCTCCTCCCTTGAACTGTACTATCGCCTCAAGCAGGTAGATCGCGACGGCACGACGGAGTATTCCAATGTCCTTCGCGTGGCGCTCACGGCCCCGTCGTCGGTGAATCTGACGGCCTATCCGCAGCCTTTCGCAGGCAACCTGAACCTCGATATCACATCAGGCACGAGCGAACAGATCACCATTACGCTCTACAACAGCGCCATGCAGAAGGTCGCGACGCTCTACGAGGGCGTTGCCGACGGCAGCATGACCATGACCATTCCCACAATGGATCTGCGCGACGGCAGCTACTTCCTGATCGTCAACCATGCAAACGGCGAAACACAGGTGCAGAAACTGCTCCACCTGCAGAGCCGATAGATATCAGCTGATTCCCTTATGCTTTGAGATGAAGCGCCGTTCCCTCCCAGGATCGGCGCTTTTTTTATAGGTTCGTCCACATTTTTCGGCTGCCTGACGATGGTCGGAATCCTCCAGCTTTTGCCAGTATTCACTTAAACCTTCTTTCAATATCAGGCTTGCCGTCCTGATTTTCCCTCTTCCCAACCGATTATTCAATCAGCTGCATACCCCATTATACAGCAGACTGAATAGGTAATGGATTGAAGACTTTCTGGAGCGCACTTCCGATCGCTGACATCCGCATTAATACTTCCCATCAACTGTTGCCCGCATCACCTTAATTCTCAACACACCGCTATCCGACTCTTCCTCCTCCCGCCTTGTGACTGCGGACTCTTCATCAACTCCCTGAAAAGATTACGAGCCGGATACCATCAGTATCATAGGTACCAAATACCTGAATATGCAATCGGATGCATACATCAGCTAAGCATGAACTCGGCTTTCCGCCCGCCATCTCCAGGAGCCGCATCGGCACGCACTCGCCTCCTACTTCGCATTCCACTGACAATACGACAAATTTACTCTGTTTTAGGGGCTTTTGCTGTCAATCAAATCAGCAGAAATGCTTCAATGACAGCAACTTACGAGGTGCAAATCAGTTTGGCCCGATTGTTGCTTCTCTTGATGCATTGCCATATTTCTGAAATCTCAGGGGAAATTTGTACATCAACCATGACGATCGATATATCAAGATCGTCAACCACGCAAATGGTCAGACCCAGGTTCAGAAACTGCTTCACTTGCAAAGTCGGGGTGCAATACAGAAAAAATCTCCCCTCCTTGAGAAAAACGCCGTTCCCTTTCCAACATACAAATCCAAAACCCCATGGAGAAAAGATGAGTCGCTTCTACGTTGTTATTTTTTTCTTGTTGTCGTGTGCGTACAATGCGACCGCACAATACATCATTGACTTTGAAGATAATTCGAATCACACAATACAAACAGGAACCCTCGGACAGAATTATTCTTCACCAAACGGGGCAGGAAGCGATCTCAAGCTCGCCTATCCAGGCATCCTGCCTGGAACATCAGTCGTATCTGGTTGGAAGGGGGTAAATGCCAACTATCAGCCGCAGATTTTTAATGTGGGCGGGACGAAGGCTCTGGGACTCCGCTGGGCATATACGGCAAAGTGGCCAAACTCATTTGACTATATTGAATTCGGTCCATGCATGGCTGGGCAGCTCTCCTTTTCCGCCAGGCGGATCGGGACGATGGGCAGCCCCTATGTTACCATTAAGTATTACACCAGCCCTCCTCCCGCGAATGACAATGGAGGAGTGGTGTATACCGGAGGATTTGCGATCGGGTCGAGTTCGTGGACCACTTACACCGAGTATTTTACCAGACCAATACCTGTCAACGGTTACTTTCGTATCTATGTGACAAATGTAGGGAATACTTCGAATCCCGGCGTGTACATTGACAATATCAACTTTGGGGTAGGCGGCGGCCCGCTCCCGGTCGAGCTCACCTCATTCCGCTCCTTCGTCAAGGATAAGCAGGTCGAACTGCAGTGGACCACCGCGACGGAGCTCAACAACTTTGGTTTCGAGATCGAACGAAGCACGAATGGCGACGACTGGTCCATGCTCGGGTTTGTCGAAGGCCATGGTACGAGTTTCGTTCCGCGGCAATACTCCTTCCGCGATGAGACGCTCGACCGTTCCTCCCTTGAACTGTACTATCGCCTCAAGCAGGTAGATCGCGACGGCACGACGGAGTATTCCAATGTCCTTCGCGTGGCGCTTGCCGCTCCGACATCGGTGAAGCTGAACGCCTATCCACAGCCCTTCGCCGGTAATCTGAATATTGACCTTTCCGCAACGAGCAGCGAAGAGGTCCGTGTGACGCTGTATAACAGCGCGATGCAGAAAGTCCAATCGATCTATACGGGCCCCGTTGATGGCAATATGTCCATGACCGTGCCGACCACCGACCTGCGCGACGGCAGCTACTTCCTGATCGTCAACCATGCAAACGGCGAAACACAGGTGCAGAAACTGCTCCACCTGCAGAGCCGATAGGTAATCATGGTTTACCTTCCTGCCGTCCGGAATCCGCGCGGCAAGTGCACGGATTCCGAACGGCAAGAAGGTAAATGCGAGCGGCGGCATTCTTCTGAAAACGTGTAATTGAGTGAAATCCAAGCCATTGTTCTTTTTACATTCATCTAGGACTCATATTGGCATGATTCTTGATGCAATATCAAACATATTGTCCATCTCTCTTCCAGCCAAGTGATATATATGAGTAGATTGTTTTGTGTTTGCATCTTGATGTTGATTGGGGTGTCGATTACATCTGCCCAACCCATCGATTTTGAACTCACGGGCCTCCTCCCCGGTAATCTTGGCACCTTCGCCAGTCCCGAACAGGCAGGGATAGAGTTGAAGAGCGCCTACACGGTGATCTCCGAATGGAACGATGATTTCCAGATCGTCAGCGGCGTCACCCGGAATGGCATCGATTTCAATCACGTGGTATCGTTCGATGCAAGTGGATCATGGATGGAGTTCGGTCCGCTGGCCGAAGGCTCGTTCTTCTTCATGATGCTTACCGAATCGACAGGAAGCGCGAACAACTACGCCTCGGCGGATTGTGAAGCGCAGGTGTATAACAGCCTTGGCGTACAGCTGGGCAGCACAGAGTCCTTTTCCGTCAGCAACGCGAGCCCGGCGAACGGCATGCAGTTCTGCAATCTGAGCCAACTGGTCCCGGCGAACGGATACGTAAAGATCAAGTCCTCCGTCACAAACTTCCGCCGGTTCTTCATTGATGTGATATCAGGAACCGGCAGTCCGCTCCCGGTAGAGCTGACCTCATTCCGCTCCTATTTGAAGGACGCATCGGTGGAACTGCAGTGGACAACCGCCACGGAACTGAACAATTATGGTTTCGAAGTGCAGCGGAGCGGAGATGGAAGCGAATGGTCAGCGATTGGATTCATTAGCGGGTCGGGGACGCGGTGGACTCCACGTGATTACAGTTATAGCGATTCCCGTTTCGATCGCTCAAACCCCTTGCTCTATTATCGCCTCAAACAGATCGATCTCGACGGCAGAACCGAGTACTCGCCCATACTTCGCGTGGCGCTGAACACACCATCCACTGTTTCGCTTTCCGCGTATCCCCAGCCGTTCAATGATAACCTCTCCGTCGCTCTGAGCGCCCAGGGAGGTGGCGAACACATTTCACTCAGCCTGTACAACAGCGCGATGCAGAAAGTAGCCATGCTCTTTGAGGGACAGGTCGAGGGCGCCGCGACCATGACACTCCCCACCGCGAATCTCCGCGACGGCAGCTATTTCCTGGTTCTTTCACGATCGAACGGGGAATCGCAGGTACAAAAACTGCTACGACTCAGACAATGATCACCCGGAAACAGTGATCACCAATACGCAAAGAGCCGGATCATCTGATCCGGCTCTTTGCGTATTGCGGAGGGTGTAGGGCTCGAACCCACAAGGGATTACTCCCGGCGGTTTTCAAGACCGCTGCATTACCATTCTGCCAACCCTCCGGGAGAATTGATAAAATACGAGTGTTCGCTTGAAAACGCAAGATGTGACTGGGACGGAAGGGACGGAAGGAGCGAAAAAAAGTCCCGCGCGGGGCGGGACTTTCTATCGGGAAGCGACGGGTTATCACTTATTGATCTGGTAGACGATTTTGCGGACCGTGTCGAACTGCAGATACGGATACATCTCGCGGATTTTGTCGATTGCATCGCCCGCGCTCATGTCCTTGCGCATGTTGCGGAAGAGGCGGCGGATCTTGTAATCGCGGATGGCCTTTTCGCTGAAGAGATTGTGCTTCTCCAGCTCGAAATAGGTCTCATCGTCAATGATGTCGCGAAGAGGATTGTCGCTCTTCAAAACGTCGTTCTGCATAGTGCCTCCTAAGAGTGTTGTTGAACGGATGAGATACGTGAAGCACTAACAACAGCTGTCGATACGTAAGTCTCCTTGCCTTTGGATGCTTCGTTCTGTGAATTAGACACGAGCACATCAAAAAAGTTACAAAATCGTGACCGTACGAATATTTACCCAAGCATACATCTAAACGCAGAGGTGGGGCGTTTGGTTTCAGGCTCGCGATAAATTTGTAAAGAGGGGTCGATAGAGCGGTGTTTTGTGGAATTTCGTTCAATAATAGGGCAATCGTACCCGAAAAGCAAGTATTATTCCGTGGGTACCGAATTTATGACCTGCAGGAATTCTCCGGTGGAGGCGTAACCCCCTGACCGAAGCCACTCAAGAGTGACGGAATGCAGTGAATCGGTCATGAAACGTCCATCGGACATCTCCTCCGCTGCGCGCTCGAACACCCCGCCCCACCCCGGAAAGTCATGTACATCGTAGCTTGTGTTGTGAAACAGCAATACCGCGACGCCTTCCTGCCCGGCGACGACCTCCAGAAGACGGGAGATCCGGGCGCTCGAAGTCGCAGGATCGAGTCCGCGATAATGCGCGAGCGTGCCGTCCATCACGGTCAATGGAAGCTCCCAAATGGATAGCGCCTCGCCGGCCTCGAGGTCCCAGGGTAAAAACGGATGGCAGACGCCGTTGCGAAAACCCTCCTGCTCGGCAAAACCCAGCGTGGAATCCGCGAAAAAACCTTCCGCGGACTGCTGCCTCCACGTGAGAGGATACACAAAACGAAGATAATGCTGCCGGATGCTGCGCAACTCCGTTCCAGCAGCCTTTCGCAGACGCGCCGCTTCACGGGCGAGCATGGCGGCGTCCGTATGCGCATGAAAGCTTGGATGCAATCCGATATCCTGCCCGGCCTCGCGCAGCAGCGCCAAGGCATCACGGGCGCGCTGTGATTCGAGGCTGTAGGTCACATCGCGCTTGTCGCTGCCTCCGGCCTTGAACAGCCAACTACCGATGATTCCATGACGCTGTTCGATCTCGAGCATGCGGGTGATGGAGACGATGTACGGATCCTGCCGACGCCGGGCATACGCGAGATACTCGCGCAACCTCCGTGCGCGATCAGCCGTGGAGACATGTCTGCGATTGAAGAGAAAGTTCTTCACAAGTTCACGGAAGAGCAGTCCTGGTGTGAACTTGGAGAGATAGTCGATATCATGCGTCATCACCGCGGCGGCGCTGCGTCCGGCAAAGCGCGGTTCGATGGAAACGGCTCCCTGCTGCTGTTCGAGCAGCGCGGCAAGTACGCGCGCGTACTCCGCGACCACCGGACGATCGACCTCTCCCCTCTTTCCGAGCAGGCTGTCGGCAGACTGGAAACGGCCGAACTGGTCCCTCCGCGCGGTGGTCCATTCTTCATGCAGCGAGAGGAAAAAAAACGTAGCGGCGACGATGTCAGAGGCTGGCGCGGTATCCGTCGATACCGGAAACAGGCTCAGGAAGCGACGTCCGAACGCCTCAAGATCCTGCACCTCTGTCGGCGCGGACTCCCTGCGTAGCAGGGTTGGAGCAGCGGAAGACGCAGGGAGCCAGGCGGCGCCGGGAATGGACGACGGGCCATAGTGCAGGTCGGCTCCTCGGCTCACGAATCGGACCCGCCTTCCGGCGATCAGTGCAAGCGTGGCAAGCGTATATTGCGTCGGCTGCCGGAAGGCCGCATCACAGTCTATCGATATGCGCAGCTCCGGCAGCACGGTGTACTCCAGTGTGGAATGAATGTGGGTTTTCAGAAATCGCGCTTCGCCGTCAGGAAAAGCGGCACGCTGTCAGGAATCGCCCCAGGCCAGCACTTCGACACGCACCTCCATCAATCCGTCGTGCAGCATGTCGAGCTGTTCGGCAGCGGCGCGGCTCAGATCGATGATGCGCGATCGCACATGCGGACCGCGGTCGTTGACACGGACAATGACCGAGTTGCCGTTGTCGACGGAAATGACGCGCAGCCAGGTCCCGAAGGGATAGTCGCGGTGCGCGGCAGTCAGTTCGTGGCGGTCGTAGCGCTCACCATTGGCTGTCAGCCGTCCGTGAAACTTGTTGTGGTAGTACGACGCCACCCCCTCTTCTGTCTCCAGAATTTCACGTGGGGGGTAATTCCTGATGTCATGCCAGTCCGTCGTCTCGCGTGTCGAGGAACACGCAGAGAGGACGACCACCAGTATCAAGAGCCCGGCAAGTCTTTTTCTCTTGAATAATTCCATTCATGGCACGCTCACTGTGATACATACTTTGGTTTTTGGCTTTTGGCTTTCGACCGTCACCCGACGTTCCGGGTTCCTGCCAACGGCCAATAGCCAACGGCCAATAGCCAACGGCCAATAGCCAACGGCCAATGTCCATTACAGGTACTCGTTCAGTCCTTTTTTCCGCAACATGTCCACGATTTCCTTTACTTCCTGCGACCTGCCCTTGCGGCAGACAAGCACGGCATCGTCGGTATCGATGATGATCAGATCCTCGACCCCGATGACGGCGGCGAGGCGTTTCCCGGTCGTGGAAACATGGCAATTGCTGACATCGCGAAGAAACGTATTTTCCGATGCGGCGTTGTCCTTTTCATCCTTCGGATAGAGCCGGGCCACTTCGTCCCAGCTGCCGAGGTCGTTCCATCCGAAATCGGCGGGAATCACGTAGCGGTTCTGCGCCTTTTCCATGATTCCGTAGTCAATCGAAATTGGACGCATCTCACTGTAGGCGCGTTCGAGCGCCTTCGGAAATGCGGGGGTATCAATGGCTTCTTCGAGCTTTTCGAGTTCGTCCGCGAGCTCGGGCAGATGGTCGACGATACCGTTGTAGATCGTCGATACGCGCCAGATGAACATGCCGCTGTTCCAGACAAAATCACCGCTCTCGATAAAACGCTGGGCGGTTTCGAGATTGGGTTTTTCAGCGAAGGTCACGACGGAATATCCTTCATGCGCAGCGTAAGGACGATCCTGCTCATCCTTGTGAAACTGAATGTAGCCGTATCCCGTCTCGGGACGCGAAGGCGTGACGCCGATGGTGACGAAGCCGCGCGATTCCTCTGCGACTGCGATCGCGTTGTGCAGTGTTTCCTGGAACGCGGTGATATCGTGCACGAGATGATCGGCAGGGAGCACCACCATCATCGCGTCGCCGACCCTCTTGCGAAGAATCTGTGCGCCAAGACCGATCGCCGGCGCGGTATTACGTCCGGTGGGTTCGACGAGAATGTTCTCTGCCGGAATCTGCGGCAGCTGCCTGCGCACCTCGTCCGCCTGCAGGGCGCCGGTAACGATGAGAATGTTTTCCCGGGGGACAATCGGATCGAGACGGTATACCGTGTTCTGGATCATGGTCCCGCCACCGATAATTTCCAGCAATTGCTTCGGTGAATGTTCGCGGCTTCGCGGCCAGAACCGTGCGCCGACACCACCCGCGATAATCAATGCGTAAACGTCCATATGTCAGGTTTTCATCCGTTCATCGCCGTGAAATACGGCTGGTCAAAGAAAACCCGCTTCCGAGAGTTTCCGCGGAAGCGGGGGAATACTCCTGAAGCAGTGCTATATGTGCTTCGCGATCTTCAATCGATTGACGGCGCGGAGAAGGGCCGCGTGGGCACGGTCCTCGTCAATTTCCTCGCTGCGCTGCTGGAGACGCTCCTCGGCGCGCTGTTGCGCGCGCTCGGCGCGTGTAACGTCGATCTGGTCGGCCCGCTCGGCGGTGTCGGCCAGCAGGTTCATCCGGTTGTGAAACACCTGCGCCACCCCGCCGCTGACGGCGTAACGCCATTCCGCGCCCTGCTCGTCGATGATCTTTACCAGACCCACAGCCAG
Organism: Bacteroidota bacterium; assembly: GCA_014860565.1. GTDB lineage: Bacteria > Bacteroidota > Ignavibacteria > SZUA-365 > SZUA-365 > SZUA-365. The sequence goes on along the minus strand of JACZJN010000007.1, from coordinate 19,441 downwards.
CGTGGAAAGGAAAGGCGCGTGATTGTGCAGCACCTGAAAGCGTCCCTGTTCGCCGGGACAGCTAACCGATTCCACATTGCCGCTGAATGCCTTTTTCCGCGGCGTGACGATTTCCAGCTCGAAAAGATTGGCCATGGTCTGCTACTCAGGCCTCCTGCATCTTCTTGGCGCGGTCGAAAACCTCATCAATGGTGCCCATGTACATGAAGGCGCTCTCAGGAAGCTCGTCGCAGCCGCCGTTGAGGATCATTTCGAAACCCTCGATGGTGTCTTCGATCTTCACATACTTGCCCTTGTAGCCGGTGAACTGCTCGGCGACGAAGAACGGCTGCGAGAGGAAGCGCTGGATGCGGCGCGCACGATGCACGGTGAGCTTGTCCTCGTCCGAGAGCTCGTCGATACCGAGGATGTTGATAAGGTCCTGAAGATCCTTGTAGGTCTGCAGGACTTTCTTCACGTTCTGCGCCACATCGTAGTGGCGCTGCCCGATGATGTTCGGATCAAGGATGCGCGAGGTGGAATCGAGCGGATCCACGGCCGGGTAAATGCCCAGCTCGGAGATCTGGCGACTGAGCACCGTCGTCGCATCGAGGTGGGAGAAGGTCGTTGCAGGCGCCGGATCCGTCAAGTCATCGGCAGGCACGTACACCGCCTGCACCGAGGTGATCGAACCCTTGTTCGTCGATGTAATACGCTCCTGCAATTCGCCCATTTCCGTGGCCAGCGTCGGCTGGTAACCCACGGCCGAGGGCATGCGTCCGAGCAGAGCAGACACTTCGGAACCTGCCTGGGTAAAGCGGAAGATGTTATCGATGAACAGCAGCACGTCCTTCCCTTCCACGTCGCGGAAATATTCCGCCATCGTGAGAGCCGTGAGCGCCACGCGCTGACGGGCACCGGGGGGCTCGTTCATCTGTCCGAACACCAGCGCGGTCTTGTCGATAACGCCGGACTCGGTCATTTCGAGGTACAGGTCATTTCCCTCGCGTGTGCGCTCGCCCACGCCGGCAAATACCGAATACCCTCCATGATGCATGGCGATATTGTTGATCAGCTCCATGATCACAACGGTCTTGCCTACTCCCGCGCCGCCGAAAAGGCCGGTTTTGCCGCCTTTCGAATACGGCTCGAGAAGGTCGATGACCTTGATGCCGGTTTCGAACATTTCCTTGCTCGTGGAAAGCTCGTCGAAATCAGGCGCATGGCGGTGAATCGGGAAATGCGTGTCCGTAACGATAGGACCTTTTTCGTCGATCGGTTCTCCGATGACGTTGATCAGGCGGCCGAGTGTGGATGGACCCACGGGAACCTTGATCTGGTCGCCGGTGTCGAGAACATCCATGCCACGGACCAGCCCGTCGGTGGAATCCATCGCTACAGTACGCACGCGCTGGTCGCCGAGATGCTGCTGCACCTCTACGATCAGGATATCATCGTTCCCTTCCACGTCCTTGCGTGGAATCTTCAGCGCGCTATAGATGGCCGGGAGCTGCCCTCCGGAAAAATCCACGTCAACAACCGGTCCGATAACCTGTACAATGCTGCCCTTATTCATTCCTGTGATCTTCGCTGATGGATAAATACGATTATGAAATAGAAGGTAAGATAGTGACCCGAGCCAAAAAATCCAACATGGAGACAACAACCGGAGCGTCGCCCGGGGTTCCCCCGAAGACAGTCTTACTGGGCTGGAAACAGGATTGTGGCTGTCCGGGCAGGGATGACGAAGGACACAGCGTCCCGCCGGGTGTAGAAGCTTGTTCCGAGGAATGGGTCGTCGAGACGGCTCCCTTCGGGCAGTCCGAGGTACGGAAGCACACATGGCTGCGCATTATCACTTGCGTTGACGACGACAAAGACCTTTTCCATTCCCGCGGAGCGCACAAACGCAAACAATGACGAAAAATCATCAAGGAGCAGTGTCTGGGTGGCTCCGCTGCGCAGGGCCGTCCAGGTGTTACGCAGGTGGATCAGTTCCTTATAATAGGTGAAAAGGCTGCTGTCGAAGCGGTTGGGATATCCGGTGGGATCGCCGTTCACCTCGAAGGCGATTTCATGCGCATAGTTCATTTCCGGCCAGAGCATGGGCTTCCTATTGTCCGGATCATCGCCGCCCCACATGCCAGCTTCGTCTCCGTAATAGATCACAGGGGAACCCGGAAGCGTGAACTGCAGCAGAATCAGCAAGCGCTGCAGGTCGCGTTCGGATTCGTCTGGGGGACGTACCTGATACGCCGGATTGACCCGCAAGGCATTCGCATGATCATACGGCAGCGTGTCGTTGACACACATCGAGGCGATGCGGTCTGTTTCATGGCAATCGATCATGTTCCAGAGAACGTCGCTTCCCTGCAGGGTCGTTCGGCTGCGCTGATGCATCATGCGGCTGTCGAATACCGTGCTCGTGCTGAGGCGGCTGAGCAGAAAATCGCTGATCGCCCGGCCAAATTGGCGTGGCTGGTCGATATCGAACGGAGTGGCGGTATTGCCCCAGCCGCTGCCGAGATTGACCAGCAGCGCGTTCGGGTTGAGACCGCGGCAGGCCGCTGTCCAGTTCGTCCAAAACACCTCAGGCAGCTCATGGGTCAAATCCAGGCACCACCCGTCGATGCCGTCTGATGGATTCCCGTCGCCGTTGGGATCCATCCAGCGCTTCGTCGCGGCGAGGATGTAGTCCCTCGGACCTGGGACGAGACCGAGCGTATCCTGCCGGAGTTTCGGAAACGCGTCGATGCCCCACATTTTCTCGTAGCGGAATTCGGAGTCGTAGGGTGTTTCCGGCCTGTCCCACTGCTGCACGCCAAACCAGCCCGCGTAGGCGGATTGTTCCTGCTTTTTCAGCAGATCGCGGAACGCCCAGAAATGCACACCCACATGGGCAAACTGCGCCATCATGAGCACCCGCATTCCCCGTCGATGCGCTTCAGCCACCAGGTCGACAAATCGGCGATCGGCAGAGGTCATATACCACGTGAGTGGATCATGCGGCACCTCACGGCTGAGAAATGTGGTATCGACCGGCGCCAGCGGGCCGAAATACCTGTCAATGTGGTGAAAGGAGCTGACGTCGAATTTATGCGACGACCGCGCCTCGAACATCGGCGTGAGGATCAGCCCTTCGACTCCCATATCCTGGAGGTAGTCGAGCTTCGCAAGTAAACCGTCAATATCTCCCCCGTACTGCCGGAGCAGCGCGGCAGGGTAGAAACTCTCATGCAGCATCTTCTCCTCAAGGGTGCGCTGGTACCAGTTGTCCGTCCAGCGCGACACTTTCCAGGGGAGCCGAGCTTCATCAAAAATGTATTCGGCCTGGGGATCGTTGAGCGTGTCGCCGTTGCTGAAGCGATCGGGCATGACCAGATACCAGATCATGCCGCGAGCCCAGCCCGGGGCATCGAGATGCTGCGCTGCCGCCGGCCAGGCCAGCGCACAGAGGAGAAGTATCGTTATTGAAATCCCGTTTCGCATGTCTCTATAAAATAGGGAAGCCGCCTCTCCCGACAAACACCACAGCCGCTGTGCGATCGCGATGCGTCGTGGAGCAACCCGACTGCCGACTGCGTGTCGAGCCTCGACCGGAAGGCACCCCGCGCCTCCATGGGTCGGGAATGAACATGACAATTCTGTAATCGGGAATTCAGACGGCTGAAAGGTACGGCCGATAACTTGTCCTGCAGAGTTTGACCCGGAAAAGATCAAACCCTCGTCCAGATGGAAGTACAGAATCGCAATACGGAACGTTTCCTCGAAAATCACGATGTGATCGGTACCAGCACGGGAATGACCGATGACGGAACCCCTGCTGTTATCGTCTACACGAAGAAAGAATTGTCATAGACGGAAAATAATCGAAGTACCTCCTCTCTTGTTGTGTGTGTATGTGGAACGAGGAGAGCGAAAGCTCTCCTCGTTTTTTGTTTGCTCCGGTCCGCCGGGGCGACGGCTGCGGACAGAATCAGATCCGTCTTCGATCCCGGTTACTCCACGCGGCAGACAAGTCCTTTCAGGTACCAGGATTCGGGTATGGGGAGCGCGATGGGATGATCGCCGGCCTGGGTCATCACGTGCAGCACGCGTGCGTCGCGCCGCGCATCGAGCGCCGCATCGGCAACGATCTTCTGAAACAGCGGCAGGGGCATGTGCCCGCTGCAGGAAAAAGTGAACAGCAATCCTCCCGGCCGCAGCAGCTTCATGGCAAGCAGGTTGATGTCCTTGTAGCCGCGCGCAGCCTTGTCAACCTGCGATTTCGAAGCGGCGAATTTCGGCGGGTCGAGAACGATTGCATCGAACTGCTTCCCTTCATCCCGGCAGCGGCGGAGATAGTGAAATACATCGGCTGCTTGCTGCGTATAGCGCGCGTGATCGAGGGCATTGAGCTCGATATTCCGCCGCGCGAGGCGAAGCGCCTCGGCCGAGACATCCACGTCGGTGACATGCGCGGCGCCGCCGGCCAGCGCGTGAACAGCGAATCCGCCGGTATACGAGAAGCAGTTCAGCACTTCGGCGTCGCGAACGGAGCGTCCGAGCAGCGCACGATTTTCACGCTGGTCGAGGTAGAATCCCGTCTTGTGCCCGGTCTCGGGATCCACCGCGAACAACAGACGGTTTTCTCGCACGGTACAGGGGAAATCAGGCTCCTGATCTCCGATGACTCCCACGCGCACGGGCAGTCCCTCCTTCTCTCTCGCCTCACCGTCGGAACGTTCATAAAAAATGCTCGAAGGGAAGCGTTCATGCAGTGCCTGCAGAATCGTCTCGCGCCAGCGTTCCGCTCCCGCGGAAAGAAATTGGCACACGATGACGTCGGCATAGCGATCGACGATCACGCCCGGCAGCAGATCGGCTTCGGAAGCGAGGAGGCGGTAGGCGTTGGTTTCGGTTTCGTCGAAAAGCGTGGCGCGGAGCGCGGCCGCAACGACGATGCGCCGCCGGAAAAAATCGTCATCGATCACTGCATCGACGTCAAACGTCCACATGCGAGCGCGGATCTGGGATGCAGGCGACCAGGCGGCGAGTCCGAGCGGACGTCCCTGCGCATCTCGCACGCGCACGGTGTCACCGGCTGCGAGCGTCCCCTCCACGCGATGGATCGCGCCGGAGAAAATCCACGGATGCCGACGGATGACCGAGTCTTCCCGCCCGTGCTTGAGTATGAGTTCAGGAAGCGAAGTATTCATGGGGAAGAATATACGCTCTCGCCTCGTGGATATCCATTATGAACGGTCGACGCGACTGGATTCGCGTTTACAGAAAACCCCGTCATGGGACGGGGTTTTCTGCGCCTCTCACAGCTTCATTCTCTTCCTTATGCCGCCTCCATAACTATGGATTCGGTCATCGCGTGCAGTTCGTTCCAGCGTTCGGCAGGCAGCACGTCGGCTGCGACAGCTTCCACCATCTGTCCGAACTGCGGTGGTGCGGTGGCAAGGCCGTCGAACATCTCGGTGAGTTCCTGCGGGGTAAGCGCGGGAAGCATCCATCCCAGCCATTGAATGTATCTGTCGGGCGGAATGCTGCCGACGATGCCGCGGCGAATCTCCGCGAGGTTGCCGTTACTGATCAGACGCTGTGTCGCCGGAAGCATTTCGCGTTCTTCGTGATTCATGTGCAGAAGTTGTCCGGCCACGAAATCATGATAACTGCGGCGCACGACAGCCAGCGCATCCGCCCGCTGCACGGGCGTGGCGGCCTCCGCCAGGAACTGCAGTTCGTCCTCAAGCCGTGCGGCGAGCGCCATGTGCGATTTGTGTTCTGCGTCGAGAGCCGCCGCAAGCTGTGGTTCTTCTCCGGCGACGGTTGGGAAAATGCGGTCATCTTCATGCTCCCCGTGCTCCTGCAGAAAACTGAAAACCGTATGGATGTCGTCGATAAGGGACGCTATTGCAGCCGGGTTTTCGACGTCCAGGTTTTGTACCGTCAGCGCTGTCTCGAACAGCATGCCGCGCACGCCCTTGTGGATTCCGGTAAAAAGATCGACCGAAGACATGGGAATGATTCTCCTGTGAAAATAAACATGGGTTGTGACAGACAACCCATGTACGTCCTCGAAGAATAAAAGTTTCGGCGTATTATTCTTTTTTTCACGAATCGGACCATCCCCGGTCCCGCATGGCTCCCCGCTGCATGTTCATCCCATTGGGTTCATTCCTTGTGGACAATGCCGTGCATCAGAAATCCTCGGTATCGGACGCTTCTTCGTCACGATAGCGAAAGGCCCATTTCACCGGACGCGCGTCAAAAAGATCGTAGAGATCGTCGCCGCTGAATGTCGTGAGCGAGGGACTTCCGGAAAGTGCTCCGGAAACAAGGCACAGGGCGAAATGACCGTCGCGTTCCGCGCGCGCATACTCGAGCTCCGTCAGCATGAATTCGAGCGCATCGTTCGCGTTCCCCTTCACCACCACATGCAGATGATCGTCCCCCACGGTGCACTGGAGATCGTAGCCCTCCTCGGGGTCGTCGACGGGCATGACCGTCCACCCTTTCTCCTCGAAGGCGCCGACCACAAAATCCATCGCCGCGGACTGCACGCGCCTGTTGGTATCCTCGTCCCCGAAGCTTCGTGAAATCGCCGCCAGATCGGCGTCATCGATTTCATCCTCGTCGTCACCGTCCTCGGTATCCGGATGCTGGTCATGGAACGGCTGAGAGAGCACCTGGTCGAGGATGATGGCCGATGCGGGAGCGATTTCGTGCACGCCGGTGAGCGCGTGTTCGTCCACCTCTTCGTCGTCGGCGAACTTCAACGGCTTCGTGCTACCGTCGGCGGTGAGGAGACGCAGATCCCCCGCTTCCTCCATCATCAGCTGGCGTGTGAAATACTGCTCGGTTGCGATCCCCTCTGCCGCGAGCAGGTACTCCGGTGCCTCTTCAACCTCCGGTGCGATCATCGCGACCGCTTCGCTGTATGAAGTAAGAACCTTCCCCACGGTCATCCTTCCTATCAGCATCACCTGCCCGTCGTACACGCTGATAATGTACACGACATCCCCTGGCTGTATGCCCGCGCGCACGAAACCGTCACCCGCCGTGAACTCGATCGGCGATCCGCTGAAGCCCGCACGGTAATGCACATCACAGAGTTCATCGGACCAGAAATGCATGAAGAAACGTGACATAGTGTTTTCGCCTCGAGTAATGCAAAAAAAAGGAAATATACGAAGAGTCCTTACTTCACTTCCCAGTCGACGTCAATACCGCCGCGGGAGGATATCTGCTTTTCAAAATCGAATTCATCGACACTGTTGCCGTCCCGTATGAGGCGAAACGTATAGTCCGTACCAGCGTTGAGCGGATTGACCCGGTACATGACGCCTGAAACCGACACACCGACTTTCGCAAATACGTCGCCCTCGCGAGACGGCCTCTGGTAGACATTGTAATCCCTCGGCGTCTTGTTCGTGATGCGGAGTCCGTAGCTTGTCGGCTGCAGTGGTCCATCGTCCTCACTGCATGAAGAGACGGTGGCGAGTGCGAACACGGCCAGGATGAACAGGATGACCGGGAAACGGAACGCGATAGACATCAGGAGACTCCACTGTGGTAGATAGCACAAGATACGCGTGAAGCCCGCTTGTGAGCAACCCGCCTTCGTCTTGCTGCGCTCGACTTCGGCGCGGCGGGCCCGCTCCTTGCGCTCCTCCCGTGGACGAGCCTAAAGGCTCATCCTCCAGTTCCGCTCCTCCCGTTCCTTCCCCCTTGACTTTGCGGAAAATTCTCGCTAGTATCGCACCATACACTCTTATTTGCCACTACCCTCCCTTCTCCGGGCGCATTCGTGCGTGCGGGACGGTGGCGGGTATTCAAACGGAGGATCCCATGCCCGTTCAACGTCTCAAGGAATTTCTCGACAGAGAGGGCGTCAAGTACGTGTCGATCCTGCATTCAGCAGCGTACACCGCCCAGGAAGTGGCGCAGACCGCACATATTTCCGGCGATGAGATGGCGAAATGCGTCATGATAAAGATCGACGGGAAAGTGGCGATGGCCGTTCTGCCAGCTTCGTATCAGGTGGATTTCGGCTTGCTGCGCGAAGCGATCGGCGCGGATCACGTGACGCTGGCGCATGAACGCGAGTTTTCCGACATGTTCCCCCAGTGCGAACTGGGTGCCATGCCCCCCTTCGGCAACCTCTACGGCATGCCGGTGTACGTCGCGAAGCGGCTGACGGAAGACGAAACCATCGCCTTCAACGCGGGAACACACCGCGAACTGATCCGTCTTTCGTACGCGGAATATTCGCGCCTCGTCCAGCCCACGGTGCTCACTTTCTCGGTGCACGAGTAGCAGCGGGATAACGCGTATGGGCGCGAAGACCTGATGCGGTTTTCGCGCCCATACTCCTTTCTGCGATGGATCGTTTACGGGGATTACCTGCGGATAATGATCGCACGCTGCTGCATATGCATACCCTGCAGCATCCGGATGAAATAGACTCCGCCGGCGAGCGTGGCCGTGGAAACTTGAACAAGCTGCCTGCCGTGGGTGAGAATGCCGCCATCGACCGGCCGCAGCCATTCCCTGCCCCACAGATCGTGAACGGATATCCGAACCGGTGCATCCGAATACACGAGGAAGGGAACGAACAATTGCGACGAGGCCGGCTGCGGATAGGGCGCAAGGAGCAGCGGAACCGTCGCAGCGGCGCCCGGCGCCTCGACGGCGGCGGGACCTTCGTCGATGAACAGCGATATTCCGCCTGCGCCATCGGCGACAACGACGTCGAGACGGCCGTCGTGGTTCACGTCGTGCACCATCGGCTGTGATTGGTATCCGGTGGTGATGTTGCTCAGGGGAGATTGCACGGAGCTGAACTGTGTCGAGCCAGGATCATCCTGTTCGTAATGCGTCAATGTTCCCGGGGCCCCGCCTTCGAGCATGTCCAGCTTGCCGTTATTGTCATAGTCAAAGAAGCAGATTGCGGGCTGATAGTACCTCGCTCGTCGCCAGTTTTGCATGACGAGGGAAAAATTGAGCGATCCCGGCGCATCCGCTTCATAACGATCGATGACATTATTCTCCTGTGCGAGGATGAGGTCCAGCCTTCCGTTCCCGTCAAGATCCACGAATGCCGGGAAGGGCGGGAAAACGAATTCGACGGACGGCAGGAAGTGATCGGTCACGAGTTCGAACGTGAACGGTTCGCCCGACTTTTGACGGTAATGCTCCATACCGCCATTCAGGCGCGTGACGAAGAAATCAAGCAGTCCGTCCCCTTCGAGGTCAGTGAATGCAAGGTACTCGTAGATTCCCGCGAAAACGCCGCTGAACGTGCCCACGTACGCGACGTCAAAGGTACCCTGCTTGCGCTGTCGGAAAAGCTGAATTGGCAGTCTGTTGCCCTCTACCTCAATGGGAACCTCCGTCCGCAGTATATCGAGCCGACCGTCACCATCCAGGTCAATGATGGTTGCGGTGTTGCGAAAGCCAAAATCCCAGGTATTCAGAACGTTCTCGTTGCGCAGCTGCCAACCGTCGAGCGCACCGGCGGAGGGTTGCTCGTATTGGCGCACAAGCCCGGCCTTGGTCCCCACAAACATGTCCAGAAGGCCGTCGGCGTCAATGTCGATGATTGCAGATACGGTGTTTTCGGCGTCGGTGATCCCGCTCCACTCCGCATTAATCAGGATGAACGAGTCCTTGACTGCCGCATCCTGCCGGTACAGCCGTATCTTTCGATCCTGCCCACCGGTCAGCATCTCCCATTGCCCATCGCCATCGAGGTCCGCGATCAAAGGTTGATGATAATACTGCGGTGGATCGGAGTAGCGGAGGTCGCTTGCCCTGTCAAAGTTTTCTGAATTCGCGGATCTCTGAATAAAATGATGCGTCATGCGCTGGGCGGTTCCGATAAGCAGATCCTGTTTCCCGTCGCCATCCAGATCGCCGAACCAAAGACGGCCGACCGCGCCAAAGGTAATCTCCGGGAGCTGGTTCATGACCTTCTCAAATTCTCCGCTGGCCACATCCGTTTCCTCATACCAGGGCACATACCCGCCGTTGACACCCAGGAGCAGGTCACGCCGTCCGTTGCCGTTGAGATCGACGAACAGAGGCGCCCATTGGGAGTCGTGCGTGCGCGGTATAAACTCGCGCGCGATTCTCCGGAAATCATTGGAATTGACCGACGTCTGCTCCCAGCGGCCCAGTCCGTGATTCTCGCTTCCCACGATCAGATCCAGTAACCCGTTGCCATCGATGTCGATGATCGCCGGGGCGGCATTATTAATCCCACGCGACCAACCGTAATCGTCGACTTCGCGAAAATTCTGCGCGTTCACCGCTATGGCAAACGTCACCATTGCTGCAAAGAAGCAGGCTTGCCCCACGCGTCCTCCGAAAACCCTGTGTCGATTCACCATGTCAGGACTCCTCAATAATGTGCTTCGAAAATGACAAGACGCGGTCCATGCTGAACGGACCGCTCCGATTCAAGCGTTCATTGGATGATAGCTTTCGCACCCCCCCTTTCCCAGGCAATCAGGCTGAAAATATGCACCGGCATATCAAGACATCTGACTCTGAATATCTGTATGGCGCAATTTGCATTTCATCATCGTAAAACGCAAGCGTTTCGTCGTACCGGTAAAAAAAAACGTGCCCGCATCGGGCTGACGTTATCTCCCTCTGAGCGTCTCTTCCCTGCGCATGTTGACGAGCATGCGCCACTGCATGGCGGAGAGCTTCCAGACCATCGCCAGTGTGACCCCGACCGCGATGAGGTACAATGCCACACCGACAATATGCATCCACGTCGAAATGACAACCACGCCGACACGTGGAAAAAGGGGAGCAAGCGGTTCACTGAAATCCATGATGAAAAACGCCGCGAGCGTCGTCGGCCACCACAGTCGCAGCACCAGGGGACGTTCCTCCTCACGCCAATGTCCATCCACGTGTGAGCGGATCAGTGCGCGGCTGCATTGCCAGATTTCACGCATCACGGAATATGGCAGCACAATATTCACGACGGGAATCAGGAATGCGCCTATCGTCCACCCGGGCGAAAAGCGCCGATTGGCGATCACCGGCTGCATGATGTTGCGATACGCATTGTGCATGAAGACGATAAACACCACTGCTGTATAGATGAAAAACAGCAGATCCGCGGCATCGGCGAAGCGGAGCCAGCGATCGAGGCGCGAAACTTCACGGTCGAGTGATGTCGACATTGGAGAGTAGAAGGGGCTTGCATCGATTTTCCCGAATACGCGGAGCGCCCATACATCGGTTGCGACAACGATGAATTTGGTCAGGACGAGCAGAGACATCCCTGCGGTGATAAGCACCGCGTAGGGCCGAAGTGGAACGATCGAACGGCTGCTCATACACTGTTGTAGCTGGTGGGAGGCTGTGCGTTGCAATGTGCGAAAAGAGGATGAGATTCAAAAATCCCGTTTCCACGGTCTCGCATGCTCCCATGTGCTGCCGCGCGGCGACCCGGCCCCCATCTACCGTATGAGACGGAACTGAACTGATACTTCCGCGCCGAGAATGAGGTACGCGCCGGCCGGAAGGTCGGCGACGGGGAGGGAAAACTGATGCGAACCCGCGGAAACCATACCCGCATCCATCGACCAGACGCGCCTGCCCAGCAGATCACGCATCTCGAGAAGTAATGTACGCGGAGCCCCAACCGTTACTTCGACGGTGGCCTGCGCATAGGTGGGATTCGGGTACACCCGGATCCGCGTTCCCTCCGGCACGGGCATGCTTTCCAGGCTCGACGGTTTGCTGTCCATCTCGTACAGCCACACGCCCGTTCCCGCGGTGCCGATAAAAAGACCACGTCGGGCGGGAGGTCCCACGGGCACGGTATCAAGAAGTGCGACGGTCATGCACGTAATGGCGGCGGGATGCTGGTCCTCGGCCGGCATGATGCGCTGCCAGGATTCGCCCAGATCCGTGCTGCGCTGCAGGGAGAATTCGGAGTCGTCGGACCCGGCATAAATATGCGTCGGATTCGACGGATCACAGGCAAGCGCTATCACCTTACCGATCGGTGGGGAGTACACCTGTTCCCAGCTCGCGCCTCCATCGAGCGTGCGCCGCACCGAGCCGTCGATGCTCGCATACGCCGTGTCGGGATGACCGGGCGCAACGGCGACCGCATATGCCATGGACGCCAATGCGCGGGGAAAAACAAATGCCTCCCAACTGAGACCGGCGTCCTTCGAACGATATACCGCGGCATCACCGACGCCATCCTGCGTCACCCCTGCAGCCCATACATCCGTTCCGAACCACTTCGGTGTGACATCCATCGATACGACCTTACCCCCGACGCCCGACACCTCCTCCCAGAAATTTCCCGCGGGCCAGCCGCACCAGGGACCGTCTTCCGTCCACGCCAGCACGGGCTGCGGAATGGTATGCCCGGTGTAGTACGTGGCCGCGAGCGCGGACAGCATAGGCATGGTATCACCTCGCACAAGCCCGCTGTCGGCGCGCGTCCAGACACTGTCGACATCGCCGAACATGGAGACTTCGTGCCGCAGAAGCACTGGTGAACCAGCGACGGTGCCGGGACGAATCGATGTCATCAGGTGCAGACCGTCTCTCGGACCCGCGCCCCAGTGCTGCACGGTCATTGTCACAATATCATAGGGCGGATCGACGAAGGGGCCGATCGGCGTCCAGGACTTCCCGTCGTCCCATGTGAGTCCCTGGTACACCATGCCGGTCTTCGTGGCGGCAAACAGCGCGTTGGCGGTGTAGGGAAACCACTGCTCCCCGGGGTCGCCCTGTTCCGCGGTGATCGAGACAATCTCGTCATTCTGCAATCCCACAGAGCGCAGCTGCGCCTGTGCCGGGAAAAATGTCAGCAGCACGGCTGCAACAAATACAGCGGACAAACGCATGAACAGACTCCGGAATTTTAGTGCAAGAATATAATATCCTTCACGGCACGATCAAGTGCAATGGAATCGTATCTGCACTGTGTGTCAGGGAGAAATGTCCCCCTCGCTCAGCGCCGGACGAGCAGTCTCCGGATTCGGGAAATCCCATCCGCGGTGCACAACCGTACGAGGTACATCCCCGGCGCCAATCCAGAAAGGTTGATGGTTACGGCCCCCTGCTCCCAGACGCCGCGCCGATCGACGATTCTCCCGAGCACATCCGTAATCCAAAGATCCACAGGAGTTGTCGCGTCAGAGATCACGGTGAGCGTGCCGCTGCATGGATTCGGGTAGATGTCGAATTGCAATTCCGCAGACGTGGGAGGGTCCGCTGTATTCGTGGCACTGCAGGAATCCAGCGCGATGAGAATTTTGGAAGACCAGGGCGGGACGGTAACGGACTGCGTGACGAAGCTGCTGTCGAGGTCGAGGTAGCATCGCTCACCCAGCGCGAAACTGCGCGGCTGGTCACTGTCATTCACGAAAATCGGGAAGGCGTCACTGGGATCGACGTACTGCGCGTCAACTTCGAACAGCGCGATGTTATCTATCCACCATGTCGAATTCGAACTGACGAATTCCAGCCGCGTCGCTGCCGATACTACGGGCTTGAATACCGTGTAATACTCCCGCCGGGAGGATTTCGTCAAATACCAGCGGTCGACGGACGCGGCGTACGTGCCACCGTTCTCGCGCAACCGCAGATTCACCCGTCCGATATTCGACGGATCAGCAATCGTGAATCGCACGAGGTAGGTGCGAGTGGAATCCAACTGTTTCGTCAGGATGGTGACAAGCGTCTTGCTGCCGCCGGAATTCTTCTTCAATCGCAGGCAGTTGCCGTCGAGCACGCCGGAGACGACGGTCATGCTGTCGGGATAACTCCACCCCGCCGCCCCGCTTTCGAAGCTGCCGTTGGAAACGAGATTGTTCCCTACCGTATCACGCACGACATAGGGCGACGCGTATGAGAGAAATTCCTGTGTCGAATGCATGTCATGACCGGTGGTTTTCCATGCGGCAAGGTCGTACCACGCTTCGCCACTGAGCGAATCCTTTTTAAACTTGACGGTGGGAAAACCGACGTACGGATTCCAGTAGCGATTGCTGTCGAGGATGCCCGCATCCGGCTCCATGATCTGATTGTCCCAGTTCACCGAATGCTGCGCGGCGTCGAGTCCGAAGAAGACATTGCCGACGATGCGGTTGTCGAGCACCCCGGCGTTTTTTTTGTTCATGCGGAATTGTGATTCGAGCGAACCGTAGATCGTGTTCCCTTCCACGATTTCATTTTTCGAGTTCGTCAGGCCGATGCCGACCCGGGTATTGACGATGGTGTTGTGTCGAATCGTATCCTCGACGCGGAAGTCGGGATAAATCCCCCGCGCACCGGTCGAGCGGTACTGTTCGATGGGTCCTGTACTGTTGCGGACGATATTGTGCTCCACCCTGCTCCACCCCAGCGGCATGATGCCGCCGCAGTCGTTGTAATTCAGGCAGGACGAATCCACCACGTTGTATCGAACCGCGACGCCCTGCCCGCCCACGGCCAGCGCCTGCCGGCCGGTATTGAAAAAGCGATTGTAGAGAACCAACGAATTGATCCCCGACGCCTGGATGCCCACGCCGTACTCGTAGTAGCCGTAGCCTCCCCATTGGTCCGCGCGGCCGGATTGTCCGAGCGCATTCACGACCGCGATATCGCGGAAATCATTGCCGCTGATCGTGCACTCCTCGAGATTGCGCGCATTGATCGCGGTGCGGAAAATGTCCGTGAATTCATTGTATACAATGCGCACCTCGCGGTTGCGTATTTCGGGCGGACCCGTCGTTCCCCACAGAATGATGCCGTTCTTCATCTGACCGAAGCGGCAGTTTTCGACCGTCACCCGGTCGCTGCGCACGAGGAAAAGGCCTGATATTTTCTGGCGGCGGATTTCCAGGTCCCGCACCACGATATCATCCACCTGCCAGGCGTTGATGCCGTGCGTCGCGCCGCTGCAGGCGATGGTGTCCGATATCCCGGGCGTCACGCCCCCGGGAAACCAGGCATAGAGCTTCCTCGCCGCCGCGTCGTAGCACCACTCGCCTTCCTGATCAAGCAATGGCAGCGCCGCGGAAAGGAAATACAGTCGATGTCCGATAAACGCCGCGCCGCGCAGCGTGTCGATGCTGACGTCACCGCTGCCGGGATCGTACGCGCGTATCTGCCGCGTCGACACCCCGTACGGATCGTAGGCCGTCACGAGTGCGCCTGTCAGATCGGTCTGTGAGGGGAACACGCCGCCCAGCGCCGTATCGGTGAAGGCGAAGGAAAATTCACAGCAATGACTCCCGGGATTGCCGCCTCGCACGTTCTGCGCCTGCAGAAATCCGCGGTTCGGATAGCGCGCGGGAAGCATGGTCCTGCCGTTGAAAAACAGCATGGCGGGTTCGGCCTCCGTCAGCGCCGGCATGGTCACGTCGCTTTTTACCACGATGGCGCCGCGGTGCACCGCCCATCCGCTCGAGGGAATGCGCACGGAACCGTCGATGAGGGGACGATTCCCACTCCCGTATGCGCCATACACAACGGGCCTCCCGACACTCCCCGGCTTCGCCGTCAGTTCGCCCGCGAAGGAATCTCCCCGCATGAACAGCACGCTGTCGCCGGGCTGCAGCGCGAGCGTGTTCGCTTTCGCGACGCTGCGCAGGGCGGATGCCGGCGTCCGTCCGTCATTGGCGTCATTGCCGGCGGTGGAGGAGACGTAGTACGTCTGAGCCCGGGTCGTTGCCGTGCAGAACAGCAGCGCGACCATGCCGATGATGACGGGGCAATGCTTCATGCGACGGAGCCGCTCATGGCTTCAGTCGGCATCCGGTGTCGTCGCGACCGAGAAGCGATGCCGTGGACGTCATTCGTCCACTTCGTCTTTGTGCTGAAAGGCCCAGTGGGTCGGCCGATAGAGAAAGTCGTCCATGAGTTCGTCGGGATCGAACACCGACAGTGCCGCATCATCCGTGCCGGCGCCGGTGACGACGCAGACGAGGTAATCGTCGTCATCCGAGGCGGACTCCAATTCCTGATCCGACATGATAAAGCGAATCTGTTCGTCAGACGTGCCTCTCACTTTCACATGCAGTTCCTTTTCCTCCCGCGTGCAGAGCAGATCGTACGTCGGGCGATCCGATCCGGCGGCAACCACGGTCCAGCCTTCGGATTCGAAATAGCTGGAGACGACGGCCACCGCCTCATGCTGCAGCGCCGCATTCTTTCCGGCGTCGCTGAATTTCGTGACTATTTCTTCGAGAACGTCGTCGGCGATGTCCTCTTCGTCTTCGTCGTCATAGGGCTCTGTATCATGGCGCGACATGCGGACCTCTTCTCCTTGTTGAAAGAAATGCGATTACGAGATCAAATCTGAAACTGCCGGTTCCACGGTTACACCGGACGGCTGCCGGCGGGTGCGATTTTTTCGATGAGATAGGCGGCGACGAAGGCCTCCAGCAGGCTCAGCGGAATCGCGAAAGGAAGGATTCCGAGCGGCAGAACGTTCATATTCCCGATGACGAGCCACATCAGCACAAACCCCATGAACCAGCTGAGCAGGAAGGTCCGCAGCAGGGAATATTTCCGGGAGATCGCATACACCGCACCGGCGAACAGAAAGCTCCACACCATCCAGACGATACCATTGACAGGTTCGGAAGGGAATGTCATCCCGAGCGCCTGGTAATGCTCGATCCATTTCGACTTCAGCAGCAGTTCGTTTCTGACGAATTCCGAAAGCGTGATCCAGGCTCCCGCGGCCAGAATCGATACGATGGATTTTCCGAACGGAGTCATGTAAAAAACCTCCTGATCATTGTGCGAGAACAGACGGCGTTACGTATGCATTTTACTGCCGTCCATTCTCGCAATCAAGAGTTTTTGTCGGCGGTGTGTCCGAAGGCAGCTTCGCTGCTACCGCAGCACCACCATCCTCTGTGAGCACTGCGCACCGCCGTTTGCCGTGAGCCGCAGCAGGTAGCTTCCAGCGGGGAGATCATGGCCGTTAAACGCGACGGAGTGCGTACCGGGAACGTAGCGGCCCTCGGCGGCTGTGGCGACGCGGCGGCCGAGCAGGTCGTGAATCGTAAGAAGCACCTGCGACTCGGTGGGAAGTGAGAAGCGCAGCAGCGTGCTGGTGGTCATGGGATTCGGTGTCGGCGGCAGAAGTTGGAAGTCCGCGAGCGCACCGGCGGGTGCGTCGACGGAGACGAGCATTTGCGAAACGGGACGATGCCAGACTCCATTGCCCCATGTGCCGGCGAAGAGAATGCCGTCCTTCTCCAGCATACTGTATACAGCAGTGGTGACAATGTTTGCCGACACGTCGCTCCAGTTTTCCCCATCGTCCGTCGTGAGAAACACGCGTCCGTCATTGGTGCCCGCGAAGAGTCCTCCTTCGACGGAACAAAACGAGCGGATGTCGGCGGCGTCCATCCCGGTGTTCATCAGTGTCCAGGAGATGCCTTCGTCGGTGGACCGGAAACTGCCGCTATTGGAAGTGCCGACGAACAGCATCGATCCGTGCGCGGATAAGCAGCGCACGCTCAGACTGGTCAGTCCTTCGGTTGAGAGCGTCCACGTCGCACCGTTATCATCACTCATGTAGATACCCGTTCTGCTTACACAGGCGAACAGCTTCGATCCGAGCGCGGCCAGGTCGTAGAAAGCTTGATTCGTCCAGCCCCCACTTACTTCCGTCCAGCTCTCGCCGTTATCCGCCGAGACATGGAGGCCGCCGCCGTTCGTCCCGGCATAGAGTTTGTCGCCAAGCGGGAGAAGGGAAAAAATATTGTTGTTTGTCAACCCGTTTTCGAGCCGCTGCCATGTCGCCCCGCGGTCGGAGGAACGGAACAGCCCCCCCCCGTAGCTGCCGGCGAAGAGTGCCGGACCGGATTCGGCGAGTGCATAGATCAGCTGATTCGCGATGCCCGTATTGCGGGCACTCCAGGTCGCCCCATCGTCGTCGGAGAAGACAACACCCGATCCGTAGCAGCCGGTGATAATGCTGGAGCCCGAGAAGAGTATTCGCTGCACGGCCGAGGCGTGCATCCCACGGTGCACCGGGGTCCAGGAATCGAGCTGATCGCTCGTGCGAAACACGCCGTCGCCATTCGTCGCGGCGAATACCGTCGCACTCTTCGCAAGCATGGCCTGGATACGTACCTCCGGCATGCCGGCATGCAGTGACGTCCATGTCGCTCCATCGTCCGCCGAGCGGTAGGCGCCTCCGGTTAAAACGCCGGCGTAGACATACCCTGGCGTATGCACGAGACTCAGGACGCGGTGATTAAAGATTCCGCCTCCTTTTCCATTCCAGGTCACGCCGTTATCCGTGCTTACATGCGCAGCCTGGTAGCAGCCCGCCCACAGAGACGAACCTGAAACCATCAGCGACCAGACCTCCGGGAGGCTGCCGAGGGCCTGCCACGACGACCCCTCGTCGGTGGAGGAAAACATGCCGCCGAGTGTCCCTGCATACAGCGTCCCTCCTGAGGATGTCAGTGCGTGCACCGTCAGGCTGCCAAGCCCGGTGTTCACTTCCGTCCAGCTGACCCCATTGTCGCTCGAACGGACGACTCCCTTCTTGTTCGTTCCGGCAAATACGACACCGCCCTGCAACGCCAGCGCTTCGATATTGCCGTACTCGGTCACGGCGAGCACCCGGCTCCAGGTTGCTCCTTCGTCAGAGGAAAATTGCACGACACCGGCTTCCGATCCGGCAAAGAGCTGCCCATCTGCCGCCGCGAGAGAATAAATCACCCGATTCGTGAGACCGTCGTGCGCGGCGATCCAATGCTCTCCATCGTCGACGGAACGGTACACCCCATCGCAGCCCCCGGCATATATCGTCGACCCCACGGAAGCGAGCGCATATTTCACGCCGCCTTCGGGTCCCGCGGATTGTGTCCACTGCGCCTCCGCGGCAGAAGACATCAGGAAGAATACTGAGAATACGGCAGCAAGAATCCCCAATCGCAAAGTACCCATGACGACCTCTCTGAATGTGCTGACATTGACCCTGCACACATCTTTCCCGCCATGCACGCGGCCCTCCCATCGAAAAATCGGCGCATCGGCGCCTGGCCTGATACGGAAGGCGGATAGAACGTGTTATGAATACCCCAATCTCCGAATTCTTCGATTAATTGTCAATAGTTTCACGATCTCATTCGAACACATCCACGCGCCGCTGCCGCGCTTCCCTCCAGCGTTCGAGTTCCGAGAGATGCTCGAAGTACACGCCGCGTGCGACGACGCGGGCGTCGGTCACGAGATAGCTGCCCGTACCGCGATCCTCCACGGTCACGAGCACCGCGACCGCTTCCTCCGCGTCGCCGAGGAAATACTCCCCGCCGAGTTCGTAGGACTCCGCACGCCACCCCGCCGCTGCCTCGTCGTAGGTTACACCGTACGGCAGCACGGGCAGCGCCTCCTGCGCGTATTCGAGCAGATCCAGGTAGGCCTGGAACGCCGCGGGTTCGCGGATGGCGCCGCCGTAATCGGTCCACTC
>JACZJN010000065.1 GCA_014860565.1 Bacteroidota bacterium | reverse complement strand
GCGTGAGGATATCGGGGGAGGCCGACTCCCATCGCGCGTCCGCCTGCCAGATCGCCGCGCTGTCCGCTCCGGCGACCTCGAGCGTCGCGACGAACGGATGCCGTGTCACATCGGTGCTCGACGTGACCGACGTGCTTGTGTTCGTGTTTTCCGTTTTTCCGACCTTGACCGTTTCGCCCTTTCCGTCACCCTTCCGCTGCTCCGACTCCTTCCGCCTCTTCTCCTGTGTCTTCCATGATGTGGTGGTGGTGGACACGTTGTTCACCTCCGTCCTCCACTCCTGAAAATACCGCGTCCCGCCGCGATAGGAGAACGTGATTGTGTATTCCGCCAACTCCGCGACACGGATGAATCCCCTTCGCGCCAGCATGTCCTCGACGATGCCCCCGAGCTGCCGGCGGATGGCGGCGCCGCTTCCCGCCGTGGACGAATCACTCATCTCCACGCGCAGTGTGTAGGGTCCGGGCACCACCGCACCGGCCTCTCCCGCGCTGCGCACCTCGGGCCGCCACGCAGTCGCGGGGGGAATGCCGGAACAGGCGACGCAGGCGAGGACGCCGGCGACGAGCAGCAGGAAAGCGGATGGAACGCGTGAAGCAATCGGTGTCATGGCAGCACCTCCAGGATGTGGAATCAACCGGCGACGGGGATGGAAGGACGCCACCCCATACGTTCGATACCGGCAGACGGGATGCAGGACACACAACAAGAAACATGCCGGTTCGGATTCAGGAGTCGCATCTCCCTATTTTGCAGGCGAACGGCGGCGCGGGAAGCGCTGCGTACACGCCCTGCAGGACGGAAACTGTCCCGTTTCAAGGGCACTGCTGTGTCAGGGATGAAACACTGCCCTTGCGAATAATGGACATTCGAGAGTCGAGCAACGGACAGTGGACATTCGAGAGTCGAGCAATCGGGGATGCATCCCGCGGAATTTCGGCGTTGGCATGGGGAACTCTGTTTTGCTATTATCACGGAATAACAATCTCCCGGAGATTCCCGATGATCGACTACGCCGAAATCGAAGGCCTCTGCAAGGACAACAGTGCCGTCCTCGCGAAGTTCGTCGATGATTTTCTCTTGAACTTCTGCGCGGATCGCGAGCGGCTGCCAGAGGCATTCATTCGGGAATTCGAGCCGTACGAGCACATCGTGCGTGTGATGCCCATGCAATGGACGCAGATGCTGCTCTCGCAGTACATCGCCCACCGCCTGTTCAGGCATGGCGGCCTTGCACGAAAATACCGGACGCATCCCGCCATCCTCAGCCGGAGCAAAAACGAGCGCGCGTATCTGGAAGCGCAGATCACGCATCCCTGGCGCTGGTGCTTCAGCCGCGTCTTGGAGCGGCCACATAAGGATTTCTTCGAAATGGAGGACGTCTGCACAGAGGAGATTTTCCTCCTCTATTCGCCCGGCATGACGCGGCAGATCGAATCCGACGGGCTTCCGATGATCACCCTCCTTCTCGTCGGCAACAACGGCGCATGCTGGCAGACCTACGGAACGATCATGCCCTTTATGGGACTGTTCGCTTTCGACCCGTTGTTTGTCGCGCAACAGATCAATTTACTTGCCCACCGAATGGACGAGGTTCCGGCGGTGATGGACCGCTCCCCTCTCCCCTTCGCCATGCTCTGGCATGGGGGGAACCTCCCTGCCATGGTACATCGCGGGGATTTCCTCGTCTATCACAGAACGGATCTGCATCGCGTCAATATCCCTCTGGATTTGCTTCGCACGCATTTCCGCATCGAGAAGGAAGGAAGTGTCGTGCATCTGTCTCTCAAATACTGGAGCAAGCATCCGCATTTCGCCGAGGCGTTCTACGACGAAAAACGGCGTCATCTCCTCGTCACCGCGATGACCAATCGCGGATACGAAAAACTCGTCGCGGCGTTCGCGGAATGCAACGTGAAACTTCCGGCGACCGCGCACCGCCGTGGGAGCATGGCTGCCGTATCGATGATCAGCAAGGTGTTCGGGTACGACCCGACCGATCACCCATATCAGGAGCTGTTCGCCGAACCTGTTTCCGAAATGGAATCAAAAGAATCCGAGCGCATCAATCGTTTTCTCGCTCTCTACGTGCAGTCTCGGAACGACGGCACCGATTGCGACATCGACGCAACCGCGCGCAGCGTCGGACTCGATCCTGCCGCCGCACGGGAAATCGTCGCCACGGTGGACAGGAAATTCCGGGAGCTTGAACGCCGTCAGGGGCGCGGCCGGAAGTAAATCTTGAGCGGCATACCCGACCGTCGAAAAGACGCATGATGCCGGGTACAACGCAGGGCGAAATCACGATACCATCGATTATACATAATCCGGAATCCACCGATGAGCGAACATCCCTCTGACAACCTGATTGATCTCCTTGACGAACTTCGATCCATGATCGGATCCAAACGCAACGGCGATGCGGTCAAGCGGCTGCGCGCGCTGCACAAAAAACATCCCTCATCCCTCGAGACGCACGCCCTGCTGATGCATGCGCTGGCAAGCGGGGAGATCCTCGACGAAAAAAGCAGTGAAGAGCTACACTCCCTCCTGGAATCGGCACCTGAGGAAACGGAGGCCCTGCTCCGCTTTTGCGAGCTGCTCATCGACGAGGGCGAACCGCGCCCGGTCGAGGCATTGCTCGATATCCGCTGGAAGGAAATACTCTGGAAAGCGGTGGACGTCGTGGAGACGGAGACAGCCGCGACGGCCGTGTTGGAGATGGATACCGTGATCCGTGCAACAACGGTCATGGCCGAGGCCTTCATGGCATCGGGCAGGGGGAGTTCGGCCCTCGATGTGGTGGACGAAGCGCGCGATGCGATCCCGCTCCCGGAATTCGATACGCTGCGTTCCCGTTTGCGTGCCGCTTTCGACCCGAATGACGAGTCCCCGATGGCCGAACTGCATGCGGTGCGGCGAAAAATGATGGACCGCTACCTGATGGAGTGCGGTATGGGTGCATTCGAGGACACGGAGGAGGCGAAGGGATTTTTCGAAGCGTTCCAGGTGTCATGGAACCTGGCCATGGACAAAAAACCCCTGCCCTACGCCATGATGCCGGATGATGACAAGACAGAATTTCTCGAGAATATTTATGATGGGATTATCGATGTCATGGACGGAGGGGAGACGGACGAAAGGCGGGACGAGGACTTCGATCTCGGAGAAATCACGGCAGAGGAACGCGAGACAGTCGCGCATTTCATGCAACGCAGCGCCGAACTGTTCGCGCACCCGTTGTTCGAGTCCTCCAGTCTCCTGCGGCCCTTCGCGGTCTTCATTCCGAATATCATGGTGCGCCTGGGAATTCCGCTCGAAAGTATCGACGACTTCCTCGAGGGGAAGACAGACAGCGAGACCCTGACCGATGTTCAGGACACGATGTCCGTCATCGGCCACCTGGTGGCAATGCGCATCGCCGGTTCCGAAGCGCATTATCGCAAGGCGTTCGCAAATCTCTACGACCTCATTTGTGAATACCTCGAGGGGGAAAAAGTAATGGAAAACATCGACGAACTCTGCGACGACCTCGACCAGTTGCTTTCACACGTGGGCATTCCCACCGTACGCTTCATGCCCGGCGGTGCCGCGCAAACGTCAGGATCCGGCCGACCGCAGACGAATAAAAAGCACTTCGGTAAAAAGGGAAAGAAAAAGCCAAAGCGTCGGAAATGAGAAATCGGGACGCGGTTTTGGTATTGACTTCGATGACTCAACATGCTATTGTTATTGTACAATTGTACAATAGGATGGATTATGCGCTTCGTCATCGATACATCGGCTGTGATTTCCGTCATCACGAATGAGCCGAACAGGACTGCGATCGTATGGTCAACACGTGGGGCCGAATTGCTGGCTCCCGCGTCACTGCATTGGGAAGTTGGGAACGCATTCTCCGCGATGATGCGACGGGGAAGAATTGGAAGAGCTGATGCGATCAAAGCCGTGCAGGCGTATCAGCAGATTCCGCTGCGGCTGCTTGATGTGGACTTGCAGGTCTCGCTCCGCATCGTGGAGGAGACGGGGATGTACGCCTACGATGCCTATGTTCTCGCCTGCGCGCAATCCAACCGCGCGCCGCTGCTCACACTCGATCGCGACTTAAAGGAGGCGGCAAGAAAAATGCGTATTCCTATCGTGGAGGTTGCATCATGACCACATACACCTATTCCGAGGCACGGCAGAAATTCGCTGAAGTACTCGACCGCGCACGGCGAGAGGGACAAGTGCGCATCCGGCGCCGCGACGGACAGGTGTTCATCCTCGTCCCCGAAAAAGACGAAGGGTCCCCCCTCGACGTGGAAGGCATCGACCTCGATCTCACGGCCGATGAAATCATCGAAGCCGTGCGAGAGGGACGCGAACGCTAGCCCGCCCGCCGCATGATCAACACCCGCGCATTATCCGACGGAGCGCGGAGGATGAATTCGGCCGGTCCGATGGTGATGCGGGATTCGGGAAGCATGAACACCTCGCGCAGCCAGTCCTCCGCCCGCTGCGGATCGGCGCCCTCGTAGGGTACCGCAACGAGTTCGAGCAGGTACGGCTGGCTATCGATCACGTCGCCGACCTCGGGATTCGTGCGCAGTTCGACGAGCACCGTATCGATCGCGGCCACCGACAGCAGGCTGTCGAGGAAGGCGAATGCCTCCACGCTCTTGTTCACATCGGCACGCTCGGAATCGAATGCGGGGCTTTTGGGTCCCTTGATGGTCACGTCGAGCGTAAGTCCGTCCCGGTAAGATTTCATCGTTGTTTGATAGCGCTGCCGGTCCCACTGCGTGGACGTCAGCATCTCCCGCGAGATGCGCTCCACCACAGCCGCGCGACGCAGACTCGGGATGCCGGACTTCGAGACTTCCTGCGCACTGCAGCCAGCAAAACCCACGAGAAGGACGGCGATGACGATCAGGTGTTTCATAAAAACTCCAGGTGATATTTATCGGAAAGAATACGCTACTCCGCCACTCCCGCGCGGACATCTTGTGCGGACCCCGATAGGTCGCCATCGAGCCAGGAAGGATCGCCGTCACCCACGCCGCTGTCCGCGACAATGGCGAAGGCAGGAATGAACTGGTACACGTTCAGCGCCGAAAGCATGGCGTTCCATGCAATGCGATACCCATCCTTCATCGCATGATCCATCGAGTCGAAAAAACGCAGGAGGACACGTATCTCCGCCTGACGCGCGGGATCGGCAGCCGCGGTGATCTGGAGGCTTCTGGACACAATCCCGACACCTGCCTTGCGCTCATCGTACAGCATCTGTCCCGAACCCGCGGGCACAACGTCCGTGATCGCATCGGCATCCGGCGCTTCCCACAACAACGCACGTCTCGCGTCGACGTCCTTTTCGGATACGAATGACTTGTTTTCTATACCGGCGAGCGCATGCAGCACGGCAAAGCGCTCCCACTCCGCATCTCCGGAACCGGCGAGGTAGTCGAGAAGAAGGGAGAACGGATTGCGCGCGGGGGCGTCGACGAGCGCACGCACCCCGGCGGTGACCGACGGCTGATGAAGAAGTGTGTGCAGCGTCGCGGGACGTATGCCGAGAAACGGATTCACCTCCGGGGTTATCTTTTTCCCGTAGCGAAGGAGATCGTCCCAGGTGAGGGACCAGACATGAAAGCGCCCGCTGCGCAGCAGGGCCATGCGCTGGTTGAGGTCGTAACCGACACGTCCTCCGCCGCTCTTCTGCTGGGCGTGATATTCGTAGCCGTCAGTGAACACAACGACGGGCTTGAACAACCGCCCTTCCTCTGTCGAGAAGATCACGAAATCCGCCCGGGAAGGAACGGTGACGCCCTCCGCCTCGCCGAGAGACTTCTGCTGCACGATGCCGTATTCCCTCTCCCCCACACGCAGCGAATAGCCGCTGTCGTGTCCGAGGAATGCCTTCTTCAGCGTCACCGGCCGGTCACCCACACGCGCATCACGCAGCGTTTCGAGGAACAGTCCTTCGAGTTCGCTTTCTATCAGCGGGTTGATGGTGATCTCGTCGATGGTCTTCACCGCGTGCAGGCTGTCCCACCCGCGCAGAATGTCACCCAGCATGGATATCGCGGTATTGCGCGAAATATCGGCCATGGCGTAGCTGAGCCGGTAGGCGTAGACGCAGCGGTAGCAGCCGTCCTTCCCGGGGTCGTGCCGGCAGTCGCAGTCGTTCATCCGCCGCAGGGCGAGGGTAAACACTTCGCGCAGCACGTCGTTGGACTGCATGAGTTCCTTCAGATACCCGGTCCCTCCCGGCACGGTATCGTAGAGCACGAGATAATGCTTCGAGATGCCGCTGCCGGGCACGGGCTCCTGCATCACCGTTGTCTGCAGGTGATCGATGTTGCCGGCGAACTTCTCGCGCAGTCCGAGCAGCAGCGCGGCGCTGAAGGAGTGCAGCTTGCCTCCGGGCGCGGCCGTGGTGGTCGCTGGCAGCAGCATGCGAATGGCCTCGGTCGTGAATTCGCGGTAAAGGTAGAGAGTCTCTGTGAACAGCGCCGCATCGTCCTTGTCCCGGAATTTGCAGGTCGAGGTATGCTTGCGCCGATTGCGTTCGTTCTGCACGCGTCCGCATTCGCGGCACACCGCGAAGCCCGGGCGACGCAACTCGCGTCCGGCGATGCGCACCGTTTCCCCCTCGCTGCTCTCCGCACCGAAATTGATGTCGACGAAGCGTGCGCGGCCGACGAATTCAAAGCCGAAAGGCACGTCGTCGTTTTCCAGCGCCCAGGCGTTGCTGATGGTCGAGGGATCCGGATGCACGAGCGTGTCGCGCACGAAGAAGGAGGGCTCGCGCTCCTCGCTCTCGTCGCGGGAACGGCTTTCACGGTCCGAAGCCGTGGCCATCACCTGACGCAGGCGAAGGAGCCGCCGCTTCTGTCCGGCGTCGCGCCAGCCGCTGTCGTTGCAGTGGGGACACCCGCCCTGCTTCCCTTCCGCGCTGTCGCGTTCGGCATGCGCGCAGACGGGACAGAACCGCCATTCCTCGGGCTCGGAAAGACGCATGTTTACCTGGTCGACGGTAACCTTGCGTCCGCCCGCGTAAAAGCTGCTGTTCGGCGCCAGCTCCTTGAGCGCCGTCGCGGCGGGACGCTCGTATTCATAATACCAGCTCTGCATAGCGCCGCCACCATCCGCACTCTTCCCGCTTTTCATCGACCGGCGGTAGATGATCGAACGCAGCATGATGCCGCTTTCGGGAAAGGCATAGTTGGGAAGAAAACCCTCGTCAGTGAAAAACTGCAGCACATGCTTGTTCCGCAATTCACGGAGGATCGCGTTGAGTCCGAGCTGTTCGCCGGTGAGTTCGTGCAGCCGCTCCTCGCGAGATTCGCCGGCGGCGGGATCGGTTTTCAGATCCTTGATCAGCTTCGTGAGCGCCTTCACGCGCGACTCGAGGTCGCTGACTTCGCGCAGCTGCAGATGCAGGCGCTCCATGACGCGGTAGGCCAGGTCGCTGCCCCCTTCCGTGCCGTAGACATACATGCGTAGGTAGTCCTGCGTCCGGGTGTCGAGTTCGGCGGCGAACATGCGGGTGAACGCTTCGAACAACTCGTCGCGATGCGCGGTGATAAACGAAAGCAGGTTCTGTGGAAATGCGTTCGGTGCCGCGTCGCTGCCTTCATCCGGGAGCACGGGCTGCTGTTTGAGCGCCTTGAGTACCGCGCCGAGCTTGGCAGGGAGATCCGTCTCGCGTGCGCCGGCCTGTACCCAGCGGTCGAAGCAGTAGCCGACGAACTGCCGTTCGAGCACGGCCGGAGCGTTGAGGAAGCAGCCCGGCGGCGTGACGGCCCCGCTGATCATGTCCTGTGGATCGGAGAAGAAATACTGGTCGTGGGGACGCATTTCCGCCACGGCGACGGTAAATGCGTTGCCGTCGCGTCGTCCTGCGCGCCCGATGCGCTGCACGTAATTCGCCTGCGACGGTGGAACGGAACAGAGGATAACCGACGACAGATCTCCGATATCCACGCCCATCTCCAGGGTGGGTGTGCAGCTGAGCAGGTTCGGGTCCCACGGTTTCGTGCCCGCCATGAAGCGCTCTTCCACATCCTTGCGTTCGCCGCTTGAAAGCAGTCCGGTATGTTCCTGCGACACCAGGCGCGCGACGTCGCCGGTGGAATACAGCGATGCGTAATAATCGTCGCGCTGCTCCTCCGCAGCATACGCACCCGCGCAGCCCGGACGCATGCACGGGGCGCCGGTCCACGCCTCCCGCTGCGCGGTCGGAACCGACGCGGCATGTCCGCACGCGCCACAGCGCAGTTGCTGCACCGCACGGGTGACGGTGATCGCTTCGGGGAGGAGTCCCCACACGTGGCCCTGTCTCAGATCCGTGCGCCGCAGCACACTATGCGCCTCCAGGGTTTCGAGCACCATGCGGAGGATATCCTCGACATACGGTTCGACGATTTCATTCAGGGGAAGCAGGCATTTCAGCACCCAGATTTCATACCAGCTTTTGCGTCCCGCCGTGGCGGACAGCCGGTCGAAGCGATCGCTGCGTCCATCGGTGAGAAAGGCCGGCGTGCGGCTGTGGGGACCGAAACCGGGCATGTGCACACCGCGATTGAGCAAATAGGTGCTGCCGAAGTTCTCGACGTAGGAACGCAGTTCGGGATGTTCCACACCGCCCCGGTTCTTCATCTGCGTGATCAGGCCGAGCAGCATGCCGCGCAGCATGCCGTCGGTCATTCCGCGGAGCACACCGATCTCATCCCGCATTCGCGGGAGCAATGCCGCGCATGCCGCATCGATCGCATCCGCGCGGGGACCCGCCACGCCCGTGCCGCTTTTCTCCAGTGTGCGGCCGATGCGTGCGTTGAAGCCGAACTCGCTGCACACTTCCCAGTCGATACGGCGTTCGAGCAGGTCGAGCAGATTGCTGTCCGCGGGCAGCGTCCCCACGCGCTTGAAATGCTCGTAATCCTCGAGCCAGTCCATGTCGGGTGGAAGGAAGATGCCGATGAAGTGCTCCAGATCCCACCTGGCGCGCGCGTGGCGGATGAATGCGGCGGGAAGCTGGTCTAGGCCGTGCTCCTCGTTCGATCCCTGAAGAAACTGCAGCAGCGCGGTGCGGAAATTGAAGCGCCAGGTGCGCGCGGTGAAGAAGCCCGCGCGGTGCGAGGCGTCCTGCACCGAATCGGAAAACGCCAGCAGCTTCTTGTCGTCGTTGAACGGCGAGGCGAACATCTGCGCGTTGACTACCGCGATCAGGCTGGCCGCGCGCGAACCGAGGATCGTCATGCTGTCGCGTCCCTCGCAGTAGGGACAGTCATGCCGCGCTTTCCGCTTCTCGGTCGACGTCGTCACTTTCTGCCATGCGAGCACCGGGATCGCGGCATCCTCGCTGCCGCAGAACGAACACGACACCTCCTCTTCCCGCGCGTGCAGCGTCAGGCAGGACGGACAGAAGTACTGCTGCTGTTCGCCCATGGCGGAAGCGTCTCCTTCGGGGAAGAGGAACACCACATCCGTGGCGAAGCTGAAATAGCGCTGGTAGAATGCCTGGAGTCCCGCCCGCACACGATGCTCCGCCGCCGGCAGCACGCCGCCCCACGCCGTGGCGCCGCATTCACGGCAGTGCAGCATGGGCAGCGACCGCTGGAGCTGGTCGGCCGGGAGTTCGTCGGAAAACTCCAGTCGCGGTTCAGCGCCGACGGTACAGACCATGCGGCGCAGTTCGCGGAACCAGAGCTGCATCCTGGCATGGAGAAACGGACGCGCGATTCCGTTTTCCATCGACCGGGCGGCCGACACGCACGCGGCCATGCTCTCCACCGCGGCGGCAAACCGTTCGCGAAGCGCCGGCTCTGGATGCTCATGAGAGCCGAACATCGTTTCGAACAACGTATCGATCCCCCGCGGTTTCCCGTCCAGCGCACGCAGCAGCGCCCGGAAGAACGGCACGGACTTCAACGCTTCGGAAAGCCGGAACGCAAACTCCTCATCCTTCTCCGGCCATGCATCGACATCCGGAATCCACAACGCCGCCTGCCGGCGCACATATTCCATCGGCGCCTCGCCCGAACGCGGACCCAGCGCCTCCTCCCCCGGCATCCAAATCACACCAGCATTCTCCTCATTCCCCTTCCCCCCGAGAAACTCCTCCGCATCCATCACCGACTCGGTAATTACCGCATCGGCATCGAAGGCTTCCCCGAACACGCGACCGGCATAGTCGCGCAGGCGTGCGCTGTCCTGTTCCGCGCCGAGCGTGGCCGAGGTCCCCACGCAGCAGAGATGCTGCGGCGGCGTCCCCAGCCGCGCCTTCAGCCGGCGGAGCAGGCAGGCGAGATCCGTGCCCTGGGCGCCGTCGAAGGTGTGGAGTTCGTCCACCACGAGGAAGCGCAGGGTTTCCGGACCGTTGTTCTTCCACAGCTCGGCGTCCCGCGGACGAATCAGCAGGTAGTCGAGCATCTTGTAATTCGTCAGGAGGATGTCCGGCGGATGTTGCCGCAGCACGTCACGGTCGGTGATGATCGACTGCGGCGTCATGAGCGGAACCGGGGTTTCGTCCTTCTGTCCGACGTACAGTCCTGCCGACACATGCGCGCGCAGCGCCTCGTTCGCATCGATGATGCGCGCGATGCGGCGGGACTGATCCGTCGCCAGGGCGTTCATCGGATAGATGAGAATCGCCTTGATGCCGCCCACGCCCTGCTTGCGCATCTGCAGGCAGTAATTGAGCACGGGGAAAAGGAAGGACTCGGTTTTTCCCGAACCCGTGCCCGTGGCCAGCAGCGTCGACCGCGGATAGAACCCGTCGAGTCGGCGGAAGGCCTGTTCCTGGTGGCGGAACGGGGTGAGTCCCATCGGCACGTCGGGAAAATGCTCGCGCGGCGATGCGCTTTTCAGAAACGGGAGGCGGAGGGAGAGGTAGGGTCCTTTGAATATCGCATCGTCACGGCGCAGGAGATCCCCCACCGTTCGCTGGAAGAGCGGCGTGGTCACGGGGAAGGTGGTCGCGAGAAAGTCGGACAACCCCCGGCGGAGCTGCGAAGAGAGAACGGATGGAAACACTATCAGAGCCGGATATCCTGTTCGGGATAATTAGGACTTTTTGAGGGGATATGCAAGAGGAGAATTCGAGGGGCGAGCATTCGAGAGTGGACAGTCGAGCATTGGACAATGGAGCATTCGACAATCGAGCATTGGAGAATGGAGCATTGGAGAATCGAGCATTGGAGAATCGAGCATTGGACAATCGAGGGCGGAAGCAACCCACGGCTGATAGCCGCGGTTGCCGAAACTCCGTTTTGGTCCACATGCCAACGGCCACGGCATAGATCCCGGGTTCACCAACGAACACTATTCTTTCCGCATACGCTTTCAGGCATTCAGGAGAAACTTCGTCTTCTCCGCACTGAGGAACGATCGTGTATACTGGCTTTTCAATGCAATCTGCAGGGTACCTGTACGAACGAGTTCCTCTAATGCAACGAGGTGATCAGTCAGACCGAGCCTGCACGCTGCATGGATTGCAGCCTTGTCCGCTGTTGAGACCTGGAATTCGGACGTCGATCGATCGAAGGACAGCAGGTGCGTGAGTAAGTGCTTTTCCCCATCGTCGAGGTACGCGAGTTGTTCATTTTCAATGAATGCCTGGAGGAGCTGCAATTCCGTCACAGTTTCTACAATCACTTTCGTCCCAAAATCCTCAGCGTTGACTTCAATATACCCCTCACGATTTTTCCTCCCCCGAAGTGCCTCTTCGAGAACCTTCTCGACCGTCCTGATATCGTAGGACCCCGTCAGACTGGCCCAACAACCTGTTCTGTGTGCCTCAAAAATGATCATGGTATCAACAAGGACAATCGGTTTCGGATTGCTCATCGATTCTAAAGGTCGAATGGAACGGCTATGTCATGACTTTCAAATGCCACTTCCAGTTCGTCGACGTCGAGCATGAGCAGCGATGCGGCTTTGCGCGCGGATATAATTCCGTTACCGATCGCTCTGGCAAGTTGCTCAAGGAAAAACATAGAGAAGAGTGGTGGTTCGGATGGTGTCCGCGCATCGGACTTCAAATCCGAATCGATGATACTCAACGACTCCTTGCATTTCTGTTCTTCGATCAGCCCCAGCGTAACGAGACGCCATGCAAATGCTGAAGTGGAAACCTGGAAATGCTCCGCACCTTCGTGAACGAATGTTGCGATTGAAATCGTGTCGTTGCTTTCAGGCAGTGCATTTCGCCAGGACTTCCGAACAGAAGAATCAGGCATGAGTAATGCGCTTGCGAATACATTCGCGAGTTGTTCTCTGCGTTTCGAGGTTTTATCCTCTGGCTGATCGTTGTCCATACGAGCAGGAGGCAAGTTTTCCCACGTGAGCGCATGGAAGAATTCGTGCGCGAGGTCGAAATTCCTCCGACCGGCCGCATCCTTCCTGTTGATCAGTATTGCGTTCATGGCACCGTTGTGAAACGTGGCACCCGAGATACCGTCTGGGATATCAACATACAATACCGGAATCAGCAATTCCGATTCGAGACGTGGACCGAGCTTCATCGCGGGGACTTCACCCAGTCCGAACCATGAAACGATGCGTCCGGCAATTTCTCCCACATCCTCGAACGTACTCCTCGTATGTATCCCGAGATCAGGTCGCGATGTGGGACGAAGTTCATTAATCTCACACAGCCAGCGCCAGATCATGATCCAGCTGCCGGCAGTCTTCTCGAAATCCCTCACCACGGAGGTTGACGGTGACTCGGCACGGAAAGAGAACGCACCCTCGCCAACCCAGAGAAACGGGTCAGTAAAAAATTCAATGGACCTGCCACTGATTTCGATCAATTTCATCAGTTCATCGACACTCACATTCCGCTCTCCCGCTTCGATCGCCTGCAGGGACTGCCGATGCCGGAAGCCCAGCTTCTCCGCCAGATCCGCCTGCGTCATTGCCATCTCCTCACGGAGCAGGGCAATGCGCCTTCCGATGAAAGGATTTGTCATCGTTATGAGTCCTTCGCTTGATTATCTTGCATTATTAAATTGCAAGATAATACCTGACATCGTAAAATGCAATTGCTCGTCGGAAAACCGAAGCGGCAGTGATGTTCAAGCCCGCAAGAGACGTTTTTCTCCGACCTGTCTATCTCAGGTATTTCATGAACGGAAGCCGACCGCGGATGGCGGGCGCGTTCACGGCGTAGAGGATAAAGAGGACTATCACCACCACTGCCAGCACTCCGGATGCGTACCCGTCGAGGTTGCGGTGCATGAAGGTATCCATACCAATACCGGTCACGGATCCGTAGACGAGAATCGAATGCAGGAAATAGATCCCCAACGTTTCCTTCGCCGTCGCATGGATTGCTTTCGGCATCGTGACAAATCGTGTCAACAGTCCGATGATCCCGGCAACCATGAGCACTTCACCGAGACGGTAGTAGGTGAAGACGCTGTAGTTCAGCCATTCTGAATAGTCGGTCCACCACAGCGCGTAGGTGTCGTCGAGGATGTGCCAGGAACGATCCTTTATCACATACCCCAGAACGGCCAGCAACGGGAACACCCAGACGCGCCTGTGCAGCTGCCATGCGACCACGAGAAATCCCAACGCAGCGCCGGCGAGCGCGAAGCCCGTCCAGACGAGCACGGGAAAGGATGCATGGGAGAGCAGCACGTAGGATGAAAACAGCCGCAGCGCGCCGGGCAGATCGTCCTGCACGGCGACGATGGAACCGAAGGCGAAGCAGGCATGCATCAACAGGAGGGCGGCGACGGGAAACAGCCAGCGAACGGAACGCGTCAGGGAGGCCAGCGCCGTGACGGCGAAAATCCCGATACCGATGGCATGCAGCACGTGCGTGTGCGTCAGCCAGCGCCAGAACGAACCGTCGCCGGTGAACAGGTAAACCAGAATCTCCGGGTTCAGCTGCAGGACATACCCGAGAATCAGCAGTTGCGCCGCCCGCCGGAAATTTTTCTTCAGGCGGGATGTGTCAATCCGTTCGGAATCCCGGAAGAGCAGATACGCGACGACAAGTCCCGAGGCAAACAGGAACGCCGGAGCGATCGCGCCTCCCGTGTGCCGCCAGAGTGCATACAGCGCGTTTCCCGAATCGCGCCAGCGGTCGGCCAGCGTCAATCCAATGACATGCACCTGCAGCATCATGAGAATGGCATAGGCCCGCATCCCATCAATAAATTCGAGTCGGCCTCCGGCGTCGCCGTTTGCTTTTTTCATATGCCGAAGGATAGCGAAGCATATCACAAAAAGCGAACGACAGTCGCGCGGTGCTTCCCTCGATACAACGGATAGGGACCCTGCTCCCTACCCCCGCGCGGATATTTCAAAATAGGGAAATAATTCCAGACTATAATGTCATTTTATTTTCGATAATCCGTCACAGGGTCTTGACTTTTTCCTTCAGAGTACTATTTTTCTTGTGTTATCTCCAACGACTCTTCCATCGGTGAAGTTTTTCCACGGGAATCGCCTGATCCCCCGTTGATTGCTCCTTGTTCATTGTGTCCCTCTCCACGACGACAACGGAGGAGCGCGCGCGCGTACTTTGTCATTCATATCGACACCGCATGAATACGTCTTGATTTCATACACGTGAGGACCGGAGTGGTTATCACACCTGAAAAGCGATTATGAAGCTTCTCGTGATTCGCACGTCGCAATGGATTTGTTCTCGTTCACCAATCAACAAGGAGAGTGCATAATGCCAAAGGATGTATCCGCCGACATGATGGGGGCGCTCATCGCGAAATTGTACGCGACGATTACCGGCGACAGCCCGGATATCAAGCTGCCAAGAAACAAGTTTGTCACCTGGATGCTGCCGGGTCTTCCGTTCAAACCTCAGGATTTCATGTTCTGTGCCAAGGGTCTGATTGCCGATACCGCCGAGGAAACCAGAGAGCGGTACCAGCAGGCGTGGGCCCTCTCGAAGCTATTCGATTTCATCCCCGACATCAGCAACCAGTTCCTCACCGACGGAATGCAGCAGACGATTTTCACGTCGACGCAGGACTCGATCAGTTCCGTGTACTCGGATGTGCTGACGTACAGCAAAGTCGTCGACATCCAGCTGAGCGACAAGGAAAAGGCGAAACTCGAGAAATTCCGCAACGCCCTCACCGTCACCAAAAAGGTAGTCGACATCATCACGGATGAGGAGAAGGAAGTAACCGAGCCCGGCCCGCTCGTCCTGGCCTACACGGCCAAAATGGATGATTATTTGACCGCCGCCGACGAGTATATGAATCTTGTCATCGACGCACAGGCGGCCAAGGGAAACGACCCCGAAGCCATCAGACGGGTCGCGGCCTTCGCCAACAAGTCAAAGTTCCTCCGCAAGAAAGTGGAGGCGGCCTGGATGGCCTGGATCTCCCAGGGCTACAAGAACGAGTATGAGCAGATCAATGCCTACATCCAGCAGGTCACCGAGAAGAGCATGGTGCTGTACAAGCACCAGCTTCAGGAAGATTTCAAGAATGGCTTGCTCACCAACCCGCAGGCAGGCACCGCGGGCGACTTCTACTACACCACCATCGTTCCCGGCAACTTTGCGACAAGCCCCGGCTGGACCCGTTTCTCCTTTTATGAAAATGATTACGAGCAGCACAGCAGCAAGACCACCAGCCAATGGAGCGCCGGCGGCAGCGCGAGTTTCGGACTGTTTTCGATCGGCGCGAAAGCCTCCGGGTCAAAGATGGAGATGTCGGGAAATCAGAAGGCCACGAATTTCCGGGCGGAACTTGAATTCACGCAGGTACCGATCATTCGTCCCTGGTTCAAACCGGGCTTCTTCTCGATGCGCGGGTGGACACTCGATCAACTCTGGGATCTTAATTTTTCCAAAAAGGTCTCTGACGGCGGCGATGGGAAAGCGGACGGGAAGCCGGACGGCCGGCTCGTGGCCTATCCCATCACCGCATTGTTTGTGCGCAACGTCCTTCTGAAACTCGACGAATCGGACAGCCAGATGAACTACGTCAACAAACAGGTATCCGCGGGTGCGAAAGTCGGCTGGGGCCCCTTCTCGCTCGGCGGATCCTATTCACGTGGAAGCGAACAGTACGACTTCACGTCTCACGGGGAAGGCGGGGCGATCCGCATTCCCGGCATGCAGCTCATCGGCTTCATCAACAACATCATCCCGAAATCTCCGAATCCGAATCCGACGATCAAGCCCGACCAATTCGTGGGCGGCTGATCGAGAGTGTTCTTTCATCCTGTAGACACGCCGCCGGGGCAGGGGCGCCCTTCCGCGCTCCTCCCTCGCGGCATTTCACAAAGGAGAAAACATGCCTGAAGCAATTGCCGCAACGGCTTCGCTCGCCCTGGCGGTAAAACTGAAGAAGATTTTCGAAAAGGAAACCAAATTCCTCACATTCCCGACAGGAATGGGGTTTTCCTATGCATACCTCGAATTCATGAACGATCCCGCCAGGACGTCGCTCTCCGCGCAGGAACAGCTCAATTTCAAGGCGGATTTTTCTCGACAGATGAATATCATTCCGGAGGATTCCCCCGTCTTCGTTCCCGATGCAAGCCGGTTTCTCTGGGATGAGGTCGAGCAGACACTGGTCGACAGTGTGTTTGCCACCAGCGCCCTGACGGCCGACGAGGAGCGCCAGCTCGCGGATGCGATCGATTACCTGTCCGACGATCTCGTTGATGACGATGGTCAGATCGTCCCCGTCAATTCTCCCAAGGTGACGAAGTACTACGAATACAAAACTCTGTACGAGGTCGCGGAACAGACGTACCTGGACGAGAAACTCTCGATACAATTCGCCGAAGGAAGCAATGCCCCGCTGCTGCGTGCGCAATGGGAATCCTACAGGGAGAAGCAACTACGGGATCTCATGGACAAGGCCATGGAGGACTGGAAGACGCTGGGATTCAAACTGCAGGTGGAGCACAACCAGTCCCTCCGAAACAGCCTGGAGTTGAGGAAGTACCTGGATCTCTACAAGCAGGAATGTCTCAACGAGCTTGCCATATCCGAACTCAGTGATCTCAACGGTGCGGGCATCGGATTCCTCGGTACCTTCTTCAGCCCCGCGGATGCGTTCGATACGACGCTGCAATGGCCGAGCATCACGCTCACCAAAGCCGAAACCGAAGGGCTCGTACGGGAGGCGCCACCGGACCTGAAAAACATGTACGGCGTGGACCAGGGAAGCATCGACATCGAATCGATTTCTCTCGAGTACAATAACGTCGTTGTCATCCGACCGTGGTTCAGACCGGAATTTTTCTCCTCCGGCTATTGGAAACTTCCGGATGCGCGCGTGGTATCGGATGGCCAGGTTCCAGGCAGCGGACGTTTGCCCGCATTTGTGACGAGCATGATCGTTGCGCGAAACATCAAGATTACGCGGCGGAACGACGCTCCCAAAGTGAGCATGGTCCTCCCGCTATTCACCAAACTGCCGATACAGAAGCTCGCGGTGTTTCCCACGCCCGTCGGCCGCCCAGTGCTGCCTGTGCGTGCGACTCCCGCCATGCCTCGTCCCGCCGCCGCCGTACCCGCCGCCGCCGTCCCCG
>JACZJN010000064.1 GCA_014860565.1 Bacteroidota bacterium | reverse complement strand
CGATCTTCTTCCAGCTCAACCCTCCGTCGATCGATCGGTAGAAATCACCAGTCTGGATATACCCCACGATCTCCATTGGGTTGTAGGGATTCTGCACAAGCTTGTCGAGATACCCGACGTTGAGCGGCAGTCGTTCCCACTGTTGGGCGAATAGCGGGTTGCCACTACAAAGAACACCAATGAATCCAGCAACGCACGCCCATCGCCTGATCAATCGAATCGTACGCAATGGATCTCCATAATATAATAAGACTGTAATATCCTGATGACTAACTACACACCTTACAGATCGATTCACTCAAACGCAAGGGAATAATCCATGCACTGTAAATTTCGTACGGTAACTGTACTCCGTAATCTGGTACTCAACGAATTGATTTGAACTTCAAAGCAGACCCTCACGCCGAGACAGTCCAGAATACACTGCACGCGCCCCTCCGCCGTCACCCCTGACGAATGGTCAGACGCTCACGCGCGCATCGCCACGAAATTCGCCATCGATGAATGGCGGTTGCGAGTGCAATAGCACCACCAACACGTGTAGGGGCGCAGCCGGAAATTATAGGGGCGCAGCCGGAAATTATAGGGGCGCAGCATGCTGCGCCCCTACAGGATTCGGTCAGGATTCGGGAGTAAGTTCCATCAATCCCTTGTCATCTTCCCCCCAGAACTTTCGCGGAAGGATGATACGCTTCATGCATGCGATGGGACCGAGCTCGGGTCGAAGACGTCGTTCGATCCACGCGTAAATGGTGGGGAGAACGAGCAGCGTCAGGAGCGTCGAGGTGATGAGTCCGCCGATGACGACGGTGGCGAGGGGACGCTGTACTTCGCTGCCCTGCGTCGTGTTCAGCGCCATCGGAATGAAGCCGAGCGAGGCGACGAGCG
Organism: Bacteroidota bacterium; assembly: GCA_014860565.1. GTDB lineage: Bacteria > Bacteroidota > Ignavibacteria > SZUA-365 > SZUA-365 > SZUA-365. Next base: position 1,931 of record JACZJN010000064.1, on the reverse strand, counting down.
CGGTCATGAGCACGGGACGCAATCGGTCGACGGCACCCTCCACAACGGCTTCGTCGAGATCGCGGATCTCGTGGCGCTTGTGGTTGAGGTGCTCGATGAGCACGACGCCGTTGAGCACCGCGACACCGAAGAGGGCGATGAAGCCGATGGCGCTGGTGACGGAGATGTTCAGCCCGCGCAGGAAGAGGAAGACGATGCCGCCGGAGAGGGCGAACGGGAGGTTCGTCAGAATCAGAAGCGAGTTGCGCAGGTTGCCGAACATCGTGAACAACAGCAGGTAGATGATCAACAGCGCGAGCGGCACGACGAGGTAGAGCCGACCCATCGCGCGCTGCTGGTTTTCGAACTGCCCGCCGTACACGAGATAATACCCGGCGGGAAGCGAAATGGATGCGTCGACGCGCCGCTGCAGTTCCTCGACATAGCTGCCGACGTCGCGGCCGTCGAGGTTCACGCCGACGACGATGCGCCGCTGTCCCTGTTCGCGGCTGATCTGTACCGGACCCTCCACCGCCTCGATGTCCGCCAACTGCGACAGTGGCAGGCGGCTGCCGTCGGGCAGGGAAACGAGAAGATTGCGAATGACGCCGATGTCGTTGCGGCTCTCGGCGGTGTAGCGGACGACGACGTCCACCCGTCGCGTGCCTTCGTACATCTCGGTGGCCGTGCGTCCGCCGATGGCGGTTTCGATCACGTCCTGCACGTCGGCGACGTTGAGTCCGTAGCGCGCGACCTTGCCGCGGTTGATCTTGATGTCGAGATAGGTCTGGCCGGACACCTGCTCGACCATCACGCTTCCGGTGCCCGGGATGTCCTGCACCAGCCGTTCGATGTCCGAGGCCCGCTGCCGCAGCACATCGAAATCTTCTCCGAATATCTTGATGGCCACGTCGCTTTTCACGCCGGCGACGAGTTCGTCTACACGCATGGCGATGGGCTGAGTGAAGCCGTAGTTGATATCCGGGTAGCGTGCGACGATCTCCTCGAGTTCACGGCCGATGTCTTCCTTGCTCACGCCGTCACGCCATTCGTCACGCGGTTTGAGCATGACGAAACCGTCGGTCTCGTGCAGTCCCATGTAGTCGTTCGCAAGATCGGGACGCCCGGTCTTGAACACCACGGTGCGTACTTCGGGAATGCGCATGATTTCATGCTGAATGTGCTTCCCGGATTCCACCGACTCGCTGAGGGCGACGCTGGGAAGACGCTTGATTTCGATGAGGAAGGAACCTTCGTCGAGTTCGGGAAGGAATTCAGTGCCCATGAACGGCACGAGGGAAAGCGAAGCCACGAGCACGACGAGTGCGCCGAAAACGGTCTTTGCCGTGTTGGCCAGCGACCACTGGAGGGCGGAGCGGTAGCGCGGCGCCAGCCAGCGGATGACGATGTTTTCCTTCGGATTCTTCGCCACTTTCAGGAACCAGCTCGACACCACCGGTACGAAGGTGAAGATCAGAATCAGTGATCCGAGTATGGCGAAGCCCACGGCGTAAGCCATGGGGGCGAACATCTTTCCCTCCATGCCTTCGAAGGTGAGAATGGGCACGTACACCATGATGATGATGATGACGCCGAAGGTGATAGGCCGCGCAACTTCCTTGGCACTGTCGCCGATCAGCCGAACAGGGTCCTTCCCTTCGTTCTTCTTGTCGCGCATGTGCCGCACGAAGTTGTCGACGAGCACCACCGCGCCGTCGACGATCATACCGAAATCGAGTGCGCCGAGGGACATCAGGTTGGCGGAGAGTCCGAGCCGATCCATGCCGATGAAGGTGAAGAGCATCGAGAGCGGAATCACCAGCGCGACGATGGCCGCCGCCCGCCAATTGCCGAGGAAGAAAAACAGCACGGCGATGACGAGAATACCTCCCTCGATCAGGTTTTTCTCCACCGTGGCGATGGTGTTGTTGACCAGTTCCGTCTGATCGTAG
>JACZJN010000063.1 GCA_014860565.1 Bacteroidota bacterium | reverse complement strand
CTGAAAAAACACGCATCCCGGCGTGTTTCGTTCCTCCCGTTCCTCCCCGTTCCTCCCCGATTTCCTCTTTCCGTGAATCCTCCGTAATTTATAGGCTAGACTTATCGCAGAGGAAATTGGAACATGGAACTCGTATTCAGCGCTTTATTGATTTTCTTTCTCCGCATCGGCGATGTCTCCATCGGCACGCTGCGTACGCTGTTTACCGTGCAGGGGAAGAAGAAGCTCGCGCCGGTACTCGGACTGTTCGAATCGCTCATCTGGGTAATTGCGATCAGGCAGATCTTCTCGCAACTCGACAATCCGTGGAACATCGCGGGGTATGGAGCGGGCTTCGCGACGGGGACGCTCATCGGCATTCTCATCGAGGAGAAATTGGCCATCGGCTTTCATCAGATCTACGTCATCTCCCGTCATCACACCGACGGCATTGCCGACGCCCTGCGCAAGAACCTGTTCGGGGTGACCATCATCCCGGGTGAAGGTGGTACCGGCGGCATGGCGATCATCACCTCGATGATCAAGCGCAGCCGGTTGAAGGAATTCCAGAAAATCATTGATGGCATCGATGCGACCGCGTTCATCTCCATACAGAATGCGATGCTGTATCGCGGCTTCACCCACGGAGCGAGGAAATAGCGGATGGCTGATGGCTGATACGAATCCCCGATTTCCGATCAGCGATCAGTCGTGAGCCATGTGAAACGACAATCACTCAATTCAAACTGGAAGGATACACAACATGCAAAGAACACTGGCAATCGTTAAACCGGATGGCGTGGCGGCGGGACTCGTCGGCGAAGTCGTCAAGCGTATCGAACAGGAAGGCCTTCGCATCGTGGGCATGCGCATGGAGCACATGACGCAGACCAAGGCGGAAGGATTTTACTATGTCCATCGCGAGCGCCCGTTTTTCGGGTCGTTGATGGAATTCATGACCTCGGGTCCCGTCGTGCTGATGGCCCTCGAAGGCGAGAATGCGATCAAGCGCTGGCGTTCGCTGATGGGCGCGACGAATCCCGAAAATGCGGATCCGGGCACTATTCGCCGCGACATGGCGACCAGCATCGAGCGCAACGTCGTGCACGGTTCCGATGCCGAGGACACCGCGTCGTTCGAGGTCAATTACTTTTTTACGGGTACCGAACTGATGTAGGTCGCGTGACGGATGCGTTCATCAGGAACGATGGAGGCATCCGTGCGGACGCAGGGATCAGTTCCGCTTGCGGAGCACCGCGGCGGTTTTGGGATACTGCTGCTGTAGGGTATCCGTCAAGTGCGGAGTGATCGGATGCGAGGCGAGGATGGAGGCAAACTCCTCCCGCTGACTGAAGCGTGTTTTGATGATCCATGCGGTGAGCGTGTGGATCACTTCCCTGTGGCGGCCGTGATACGCGGCCGCTTCTTTTAGCGCCTCCAGCACGTGCGTGTCGTCATCCGGGACGAACAGCGCCTGTCCGAGACGCGCGAACGCGGCGTAGGTGGGATGTGCGCTGCTGATCGAAGCAGCGCGCAGCGAACGCATCGCGTGTTCGGTACTGCGCCCGAGCATTTCACTCGTGAGAGCAAAAAGAATATACACCAGCGGATGCATGAGCTGTCCGCGCCGTTCTCCCCGGTTGATGTGCATTTCGAGCAACACATTCGCTTCGGCCGGATTGTTGCGCTGCAGCATGGCGATGACACGGGAAATCAATGTGCTCAGCGTCTCGCCCTCGCGTTCCTCCTGCGGCAGACTCAGCACCATCGACTCGCGCGCGGCGTGATGGGTCTTGAACGGAGCGAGCTGCGTGGCCTGGCGGTAGGTTTCCATGATCTGCTCGATCGGCAGGCCGAGTGCGGGAGACAGCTGGCGCAGCTCTTTCATGATTTCCGCTTCATCCAGATCCTCGGCGGTATTCTGCGCCTTCATCAGGATGGACTGGTACTCAAGCTCGGGTTCGTGTCCCAGACGCGAATGCAGCATGAGCGCGGAGGCCACTGAATTCTGTACGTCGGAATCGTCGCGATGCGCGAGACGCAGATCATTGAGATAGAACGCGGTCATGCGGTGCAGCGCTTCTTTTTCCTCCGCCGTCAGTTCGTTGTACAGTGCCGTATGCACGGCGTGCTGCGTGAAATGGTAGACCGTGGATTCCTTCCCGTTGATCAGACGGAAACCGATCGGTTCGACGATGCCATGCGAAACCTTGATGCGCCGCAGACCGCGGATAAGCTCGAGGGAAGATCGCTGCGTCAGATGCATCAGTTCATGCAGGGAGAACTGGTATCCGAGGACGGATGCGGTGAGCAGCAACGTCAGGTCACTTTCTTCAAGTGCCTTCATCAGCCAGTTCGTAACGAGGCGAATTTCAGCGGGCAGCCCGCGATACGATTCGATGTCGCCGGTCACGCGTCCGCGTACGTCGAGCAGATTTTCAATCAGCAAATGCTGAATGTATGACTGCAGGAAAAACGGATTCCCCCCCGATTTCTGCTCAAGCCAGAGCATGAGGTCGGGCTGCTGCGGGCATTGCGGAAAACGGGAATGAAAGAAATCGCGGATCTGCCCCGAATCGAAAGGCGGAAGCGCGACATCGGTGGAAAAGCGTTCCTGCGAAAACTGCGTGTAGACCGACAGCAGCTCGGGCATCGCCTGCAATTCGTCACGTCGGGAACTGAGCACGACCATGAGTCGGGCGTTGCGGTATTCCGCTTCGGCAAACAGCTTGTGCAGCGCTTCGATGGTGGGAAGGTCCGCCCACTGCACGTCGTCGACGACGAGTATCACCGGCGTCTCCTCGGCGATGGCGCGGAGATCCTGCAGATATTCGCGCACGAAATTCGAGAAATCCACCTCGCGGTGGCCTTTCTTGAATTCATTGAGATCGCGGCGGATTTCCTTGACACCGTATGCCAGTTCACCCACGATGGGAATGATGGCGAGCACGGTAAGCGAGATGTTCTTGATCAGATTGAGCTTGCGTCGTGAATTGGCCTGGTTGGCCAGCAGATCCTCGAACAGGTCCTTCAACGGCTGATAGGGCTTGAGGATATTCGTGGACTGATTTCCCAATGGCGACGAGCAATGCGCATACGAAACCAGCACCTGCTGCCGCGCCTGTTCGAGATAATTACGGAGAAAGTAGGTTTTTCCCTGCCCCGAGTCTCCCTGCAGCCAGAGGATCTGGAGTCCTTCGTTGGCACAGCGCGCGAGGACGCGGTCGAACTGATCCTTGATATCGGGACGCGGAATGAAAATCTGGTCGCTATCCACTTACACGCTCCGTTTACGTTCTGCTTCCTTCAGCATCAGGCTCAGCACCTCGTCGAGCAGGCGCTGCTCCTCGTAGTCGGAGATGCTGTCGCCTGACGACGTTCCTCCTCCGCCGTATCCGCGGGTTTCGCCAAGCACTTCCTGGATGGTGTCTGTCTGATGCTTGATCGCGTCACGCTGCTCGGCCTCGAGTTCCTTGACCACGCGGTCGAGGCGTTCCTCCTGTGCCGATCCGGCGAAGGTGATCATGAGCACGATCAGCAGAATGAATTCGATCGACAGCGCCATGAGGATCAGCGACGGTTCTTCCTGTGGGATAAGCTTGAGTCCGCGGAGGCCGATCACGAAGATCAGGATTGCCGCGCCGCCGGATACGAGTCCCTGAATCAGGTTGCCGTAGGATGCGGAGATCCGGTAGCGGAAATAGAACAGCACCGGGATCAGGAAATTCCGTGATTGCTTTTCCACATAGCGATGAAGAGAGATGTAGTCTTCCACCTCCGTGACTACGACCTGCGGGAGCGTGGTGAAGCGCAGGAGTTGCTCGCGTTCGGTTCGGGAGACCTTGTACATCTGCTTGAAATCGACTCCGTGCGCATCGAACTGTTTTTCGAGCAGCGAACCCACGCGCTCGTATTCGCGCATGAGTTTCGAGCGAATCCACGCCAGTTTGCTGCTTGCGGGCAGGTACATCGAAATGAGAAAGGCGATGAGTCCGGCGAGAAAAATGTGCAGGGGGAAAATCGCGATATACGGATTAATGAAATACAGCGTCTGGTCGTTGTTCATCGTGTATTCGCGCAGGGCTTTTTTCCCTCGCAGGACGTTGAACGTCTTGTTCGCGTCGTACTCCCGGTTCCGGATTTTGAAAACGATATCGTTGAGTTTGTCGCGCTGCGTGCCGAATTCGTCTTTCGGCGCCAAATCGCGGCTCATAATGATCCATTCTCCCGGAATCACGTCCGTGATGAACTCGTAATTGGGAAACATCGCATCGATGGAATTCTTGATCACCGTTTGCTGCATACTGACGGTGAATACCACCGCGAGTGCAAAAATGAACAGAAATGCTATGAGTCCCGTCGTGTTTTGGGAAGAATCGGCCATACGTGAGAGTGCCCGGTGTGACAGCGGTTATAGACGACATAAGGTAGCGGAATCCACGGAAGATAGCAATTGAAGACGAGCACGAGCACGAGCACGGAGGACGAGCACGATCTTCGCGCTGAAAGCGCGAACCGTTGCAGCCCAGGGCGCAGAGCGGCGGAGCTCCGCGCAGCGGAGCGGAGACGGCTCAGCCCTGGGTCAGGGAGGCCGCCTCTCTCACCCTCCACCGCCCTGAAAGGGCGGCACAAGGCGCCATCGAAGAGGGACGAGCATGGGGCACGAGCACGGAGAACGGGGCCGAACTCCGGGCCGGAGAGTTCATTCGAAGGATGGTTCCCGTTTCCTAAATCCTACGTCCCATATCCCATATCCCATATCCCATATCCATTCCCCCCCTTTACTGGCAAGACATCGCTCCGTACTTTACCTCCCATGAATCTCATAGAATACGGATACGACAACCCGACCGCCGCGGCATTCGCGGCGCTCGGCCGCAGCGACCTCGAGCCCGCGCGGGTGACGGCGGTGAACCGCAACAACTACGAGATGGTCTGCGAACGCGGAACGCTGCGGGGCGAACCCACGGGACATCTCCTTTTCGCGGCAGAGGATGCGCAGGCCCTGCCCGTGGTGGGCGACTGGGTGGGAGTGCAGGTGTTCAACGACGACACCTTCGCGCTGGTCCATGAAGTCCTGCCTCGACAAACGTGGCTGCGGCGGAAGGACCCCGGACGCAACGTCGCCTTCCAGGTGCTCGCCGCGAATATCGACACGGCGTTCTGCGTGCAGTCCGCCGACCGCGATTTCAACCTGCACCGCCTCGAACGCTATTTCGTCATGATACGCGACGGCGGCATCGATCCCGTCGTGCTCATCAGCAAGATCGACCTTGTGGATGACGAGCTTCGGCAGGAACTGCTCGACGCCGTCGCCGGTGTCTCCGGCGGCGCACGCTGCATCACGCTCTCCGCGCTGACAGGCGAGGGAGTCGAAGAATTCCGTGCGGGACTCCGCTCAGGAAGCACGTCCTGCCTGCTCGGTTCCTCCGGCGTCGGCAAGTCGACGCTGCTCAACGCGCTGCTCGGGGCGGAAGTCTTCGCCACGCAGGAAGTGCGGGAGGCTGATCATCGCGGCCGCCACACCACCACGCGCCGCCAGCTCGTGCGTCTCGACAACGGCGCCCTGCTGGTGGATACCCCCGGCATGCGCGAACTCGGCAACATCGGTGCGGAGGCGGGACTCGCCGAGACCTTCGGCGACGTGCAGGCGCTGATCGAACAGTGCCGCTTCTCCGACTGCACACACACGCAGGAGAAAGGATGCGCGGTGCTCGCCGCCATCGAAAGCGGTGAACTCGACGAAGACCGTTACGAACATTACATGAAACTGCAGCGCGAATCCGCTCATTACCAGCGCAGCTACCTCGAGCGCCGCCAGCGCGACAAGGAATTCGGGAAGATGGTCAAGGCGGTCCTGAAGGGGAAAGGGGACAAGCGAGGCTGACGCCACTGCCGCCTTCGGCGGCACTTTCCGCTTCGCTACCTTGGCAGTTGGCTGTTTTCGGCGGCACCTTCCGCTGCGCTACATTAGCAGTTGGCCATCTTGCCAATAGCCAACTGCCAAAGTAGTCGAATGCTTTGCCCACGCGCGTGTCCGCCCATTTCTACGACAATCCGGCAAACCGTATCTTACCCCCATGAACTACAAACACCTCTTCGGACCCGTCCCTTCGCGCCGCCTGGGCATTTCTCTCGGCATCGACTTGACGCCGCAGAAGGCCTGCACACTCAATTGCGTGTACTGCGAATGCGGGAAGACGGACGAGCTGACGCTGGAACGGAAGGAGTATGTTCCGACTGCCGAGGTCCTCGGCGAACTACGGCATTATCTGACGCAACATCCGGAACTGGATGCGGTGACCTTCTCCGGTTCGGGCGAACCGACGCTGCACAGCGGCGTGGGAGAAATCATCGCCTTTCTCAAGCGGGAGTTCCCACAGTACCGCGTGGTCATGCTCACCAACAGCACGCTGCTGCATCTGCCGGAAGTCCGCTCGGCGCTGCTGCCGGCGGATCTTGTCATTCCGTCGCTGGATGCTGTGTCGGAGGACGTCTTCCGCCGCATCAACCGGCCCCGGCATGAACTGTCCAGCGCGCAGCTGATCTCAGGACTCACCGCCTTCTGCGACACCTTCGAGGGAGAAGTGTGGCTGGAGGTGTTCATCATTCCCGGCATCAACGACACGCCGGAAGAGCTGGCGCTGTTTCGGCAAGTGTTCGAGCGGCTGCGGGTGGACCGCATCCAGCTCAACTCGCTCGATCGTCCGGGCGCGGTGGACTGGATCGAACCCATGCCGCGCGAAAACCTCGTGGCCCTCGCCCATCAGCTCGGCGACGAAGTCGAAGTCATCGGCAAACCCGTCATCCGCCAGCGCTGCGCCGCTTTCAGCGAAGACACCCGCGACCGCATCCTCGCCACCATCCGCGTCCGACCCAGCACACTCGACGACCTCGCCGGCGCCCTGGGACTGCACGTCCTCGATGCGGGGAAATATCTCGACGTCCTGCTCGGGGATGGCGTGATCGAACAGCATGTCGGGGAACGGGGGGTGTTCTACCGAATAAAATAGCTGATGACTGATAGCTGATGGCGAATAAAAACCCTCCGCGCGCCTCTGTGCGCCTCCGCGGTAAGATCTTCTCCGCGTCCTCCCTGCCCTCTCTCCCTTACTCCTCCTGCGCCTCCAAACCCTACATCACATCCCTCACCCGCACCCGCATCTTCCCCCGGTGCCGCACCTTTTCCCCGGCCACCGCGCGGATATGCCTGATCCGCTCCAGCAACGGGGGATGCGAATAATTCAGCCAGACATAAAACGGATGCGGGGTGACGTTGGAGAGGTTGGAGACGGTGAGCTTCTTCAGTGCGCCGACGAACACTTCGGGCTTGCGGTAGGTCTGCACCGCGTAGCGGTCGGCTTCGAATTCATGCCGGCGGGAAAGGACGTTCATACCGAGCGACAGGAGCGTCGAGACCGGCTCGTAGAGCAGGCCGAAGAAAACGAGTCCGGCGTACACCGAAACATGCTGCATGAAAAAGGCCTCGGCGAGGGCGGGACGGCTGACAAACAGCGAGAGCAGGAAGAACATCACGCCGGTTTCGACGATGCCGATGAGCATGCTGATGATGATGTGCTTCTTGCGCTCATGGCCAATCTCATGGGCGAGCACGGCGGTGAGTTCCTCGGCCGTGTGTTTTTCGATGAGCGTGTCGAACAGCGCGATGCGCTTGTTCTTTCCGAAGCCGGTGAAGAACGCGTTGGCCTTCGACGAACGCTTCGAACCGTCCATCACGTACACGCCCTGCAGAGAGAATTTCACGGAATCGGCATAGGCGAGGATCTCATCGCGCAGAGGACCCTCCCCAAGCGGAGTGAACTTGTTGAACAGCGGCATGATCCAGGTCGGGGCGACGTACTGCATGACAATGCTGAACGCCGTCACCGCCATCCAGGCGTAGAGCCAGGCCAGCGGACCCGCGGCATCGAAGAGCCAGAGCACGAGGGCGAGGACGGGGAGTCCGACCACCGCACCCAGCGCGGCGCCCTTCAGCAGATCGAGAATGAAGGTCTTCACCGTCGTTTTATTGAAACCGAAGCGTTCTTCGATCACGAAGGTGGAATAGATGCGGAACGGCAGTCCGAAAATCCCCATACCCACAGCCAGGAGGGCAATGAACAGAAGTCCCGCCGGCAGTTCCGGCCATCCGATCGCGCGGACCAGCAAATCCAGCCGGTTGAATCCCCCGGCGAACCAGAACGCGAGGAGCAGCGCGATATCGAAAGCCGCGGTCACGAAGCCGAAGCGCGTCCGCACGCGCGTGTATTCCTGCGACCGTGCGTATTTCTCCGCGTCATACACATCGCGGAACTCCTCCGGCAGTTCGGGCGACAGCGCGCGCAGGTTCAGCACTTCCGCCACCGTATCGAGCACGGCGGTGATAATCAGCGTGGCGAGTATGATCAGGGCGTAGGGATTCATGCATGGAATATAGCGAAAAGGTGGCGCAGGAGTCCGCGCTTCGCGCGTCCGCAGGAGTCCGCGCTTCGCGCGTCCGCAGGCGCTCCCGCGTGCCGCAGGCGCTCCCGCGCGCCGCAGGCGCTCCCGCGCGCCGCAGGCGCCTCTGGAGCATTTGTTCGTTAGAAAAAGGATAAGTACGTTTGTATTTATTGGCGAGCTGCCTGCCCGAATTTCGCGCCTGTTCGTGAGCCCCGGGGAACGCCCTTCTCGTCACTGTCCATCGAAGACCGAAAAAAAAGTATCGATTCGCTTTTATCCCAAGTGTATTGGAGGCTTCATGCTTACCTGGATCATCGTCATCGCAGTCCTCGTCCTCGCAGCCGTCGGCTTCATCTTCTGGATGACGCGGCAGTACCGCAAGGCGGGACCGAATGAAGTGCTGGTTATCTCCGGCCGCAAGAGCACGATTCTCACACCCGACGGCACCCAGCAGGAGATCGGGTACAAGTTCCGCATCGGCGGCGGTTCCTTCGTCAACCCCTTCACCGAGCAGGCATCCACCCTGCCGATCGAGGTGGTCACGGTGACCATCAAGACGCCGGAAGTGCTTTCGAAGGACGGCATTCCCATTCTCTCCGAATCTTCCGCCCAGGTGAAGATCGACTCCAATGAATACTCCATCTTCCTCGCCACGCAGAACTTTATGGGCGGGGGTACGGACTCCGTGCGCGAAGTCGCGCAGACCGTGCTCGAAGGAAAGGTGCGGGAATCCATCGGCAGCATGACGGTGAGTGAACTCTACCAGGACCGCCACGAATTCGCCAACCGCGTCTACAACGCCGTCGTGCGCGACCTCGGCAGCATGGGGCTCGTGATGATCTCCTTCGCGCTGAAGGATATCGCCGATACGCAGGGCTACCTCGACGCGCTGTCGAAGCCGAAGATCGCCGCCGCCAAGCGCGACGCGGTGGTCAAGCAGGCCGAGTACGACCGCGACGCCGCCATCTACGCCGCGCAGGCGAACAAGGAAGCGGAAATCGCCAAGCTCACCGCCACCGCGGAAGTCGCCGGACGCAACTGGAAGAACGAGGAACTGAAAGCCAAGTCGCAGATCGAGGTCAGCAAAGTGCGCGCGCAGGCCGACACCTCCTACGAACTCGAGCGCTTCCGCCTCGCTCAGGAAGTGAAGCAGGAAGAGTACAAGGTCAAGCTGATCGAGACCATTGAAATGGCGAAGGTCCAGACCGAGGAAATCAAGCGCAAGGAAAAGGAACTCGAGGCGAACATCATCAAGCCGGCCGAGGCCCGCAAGGTGCAGATCATCTCCGAGGCCGAGGCGGAAAGCTTCCGCATGCTGAAGGAATCCGACGCCAAGTCGCAGGTGCGCGCGCGCGACAATGAAATCGAAGCCGACCGCATTCGCATGCTCGGCAAGTCCGAAGCCGACGCCATGGTGGAAAAAGCGAAGGCGTACGACCAGTACAACCAGGCCGCGATGTACCAGATGGTGCTGGACATCCTGCCGGAACTCACGAAGAACGTGGCTGAACCGCTGTCACGCATCGACAAGATCACGCTCATCGGCGGTACCGACGGCAAGCTCGGTACCTCGCAGCTCACCGGCCAGATCACCGAAGTGCTCTCGCAGGTGCCCGACCTCGTCAAGACGCTGACCGGCGTCGATCTGTCGAAATACCTCAAGGATAAACTCGCGAGTGAGGACTGATTCACCGCGGGTCGCAACCGTTGACCGGAGTCCGCGTCCGCTGCATCACAGTCCATCGCGCGGCGCGGGTGCATTTCGATAACGACATCAATTGAGGTAGCAACGTGACGGCAGATAGAATTCATCTCATCGGTTCATCGCCGACGCTGAAAGTCGCCGCGAAAGCCAAGGCGCTCAAGGAGCAGGGGATCGACGTGATCGATTTCTCCGTGGGCGAACCGGATTTCGCGACACCGGCGCACATCAAGGACGCCGCCAAACGCGCGATCGACGAGAACTTCACCAAGTACACCGCCAATGAAGGCATCCTCCCGCTGCGCAAGGCCATCGCCAAACAGCTGCAGGAGGAGCACGGCCTTTCCTACGATCCCGCCTCCGAGATCATCGTCTCCAACGGCGCGAAGCATTCCATCTACAACGCCATGATGGCCATCGTCAACGACGGCGACGAAGTCATCATTCCGGCACCCTACTGGGTGTCGTATCCCGAGATGGTCAAGCTCGCCAACGGCCGCCCTGTGATCATTCAGACGCGGGAAGAGGACGGCTTCCGTCTCACGCCCGACCAGCTGCGCGATACGATCAACGCCAGCACCAAGGCGGTGTTTCTCAACAATCCCTGCAATCCCACCGGCAGCGGTTACACGCGCGAGGAACTCGAGGCGCTCGCCGAGGTCATCGTCGAAGAAGACATCATCTGCATCGCCGATGAAATCTACGGCAAGCTGATGTACGACAACCTCAAGTTCACCCGCTTCGCCTCCCTGGGCGAGGAAGTGAAGAAGCGCACGATCACCATCGATGGCGTTTCCAAGGCCTACTCCATGACCGGCTGGCGCATCGGCTGGGCGGCGGCGCCCAAGGACATCACCGCGGCAATGGCCAAGGTGCAGAGCCATGCGACGTCGAACCCGAGTTCGGTTTCCCAGCGCGCTGCGCTCGAGGCGTACAAGGGTCCCCAGTACGAAATCTCGAAAATGGCGGCCGAGTTCGAGAAGCGCCGCAATTTCGTGGTCTACAAGTTGCAGGGCATGCCGGGCGTTTCCTGTCCGATGCCGCGCGGCGCGTTTTACGCATTCCCGAATGTCAGCTCTTTTTATCGGATGGAATACGACGGCGTGCCCATCCGCAACAGCTACGGCATGGCCTACTTCCTGCTCAAGCATGCGAACGTGGCCATCGTGCCGGGCGACGCTTTCGGCAGCGATGACTTCATCCGCATCAGCTACGCGACGTCGATGGCCAACCTCACCGAGGGAATGACACGTATCGCCGACGCGCTCGCGAAGCTCAAACCCGCGCCGAAGCGCAAGCTGATCAAGCTCGCCAACACCGAAACCGTGATCAAGCACGCGGTGCCGGTGGATTACGACGTGAAGGTCGGCGTGCGCGACGCGCTGGTGGCCGAGGCCGAGGCGCATCTCAGCTACAGCAACTACTTCGAATGGAACGCCAATATCAACGGCATGATCGTGCAGCTGCGCACGAACGTCGGACACCTCTATGACTTCTGGGTCGAGAACTGGTATCCCGCGCAGCTTGAGGCCGACATCGAACCGCATGGCGTGATCTACGCGGTGGACGGCGTGACGGGACGCGAACCCCATGCGTTCTACAATTCCGACACCAAGACCGGCATTCTTTTCAATGCCGACCATTACGGTTCGCTGCGTTCACTCGCGCTCGGTCTCGTGACCGACGTGGCCGAACGCGTCTTCGACGTGCATGCCGTGCGCGGACTCACGCTCGACATCGGCGGAGAGGGCGTGTTGCTGATCGGTCCTGAAGGCACGAAAAAGACGCAGCTCTTCTGGCGTCTCTTCGGGGAAAACGACGAGGTCGCCATGCACAGCAACGATTACGTGTTCCTCCGCTACGGCGGCGGGTACGCGGCGGCCGACAATCCCGAGCGGAAGATGTACATGCAGACCAACGCCGTCGCCTCATATGAAGCGCTCGCGAAGCTGTTCGACAAGAGCAAATGCGAGAACGTCACGACAAAGGTCGAGGACTGCCGCAACGACGTGCACAAGCTGCAGGAATCGTGTCCCCTCAACAGCGGCGCGCCGTACAGCTATGACTGCGCGAAGAAGAGCCACGCGATGCTCGATCCGTACTGGCTCGGCGGCATGGCGCGGCACGTCAAGCGCATCGACATCCGCCACGTGTTCGTGCTCCGCAACGATCCCGTGACCACCGCCGTGCAGAAGCTCGACATCGACGAGGCGCTGCACACGGTCGAGGCCGGGTATCCCGCCGGAACCTCCGTCGGCGGCAAGCAGCAGCCGTATTACAATCCGCATCTGCTTGTCAAGTCCGACGAGCGCATGGAGCTGCAGAAACGATTCTTCACGAAACTGTTCCAGTCCGCCGCCGTCTATCAGCTCAACGCAGGCGCGGTCACGCTCACCGAAATGGTGGCGCAGGTGTTGTCTCACGTCGGCTCGAACGGAAGGTGATCCCCATGGCAAAAGACATATACAACAACGACGCCTACAAGAAATTCCATGAGCAGCTGGTTCCGCTGCTCAACGGACCCAACATCAAGGAAGTCGACCTGAAGTGGCTCGAGCCGCGGGTCAAGGAATTCGCGCAAAAGACCGTGTACGGATCGCATGTCTGGCGTTCGGTGCAGAGCTCGCGCCTTGCGGCCAAGACCGTGTACCTGGGCACCGAAAAAGTCCGCCTCCCATCACTGCTTCCGTACCAGGAAAAGGTGGTCAAGGGTGCACCGGATGAACTCGACAAGGTGCTGCACTGGATGAAGACCTTGCCGTTCATCAAACTCACGCGGCAGATGGGTAACAACCCCGACTTCAATCCCGTGTGCACGCTGTATCTGAGTGTCGGAGACTGGCGCAACTCCCGCCTCGCCTACCAGTGGGGCAACCTGCTCGACGAACCGGCAGGTCGTCCGGGTCCCGCCATCACCATGATCCACATTCCCGAAGAGCACGCCAGCCGCCAGCAGATTCTCACCATGCCGGAGTTCAACCTGAACATCTGTCTCGGCAGCGATTATCTCGGCGAGGACAAGAAGGGCTTCCTCCGTCAGGCCATGTGGCTGGCGGACGAGCGCGGCATGCTCGGACTCCACGCCGGCTCGAAGGTCGTGGTGGCGCGTGACGCGAAGAGCAACGAACTGAAGAAGCACGGCGTCATTCTTTTCGGCATGACCGCGACGGGCAAGTCCACCTGGAGCTGCCACCAGCTCGAGATGGATCCCAAGCGCGGCGAAATGACCTACGCGTCGCAAGACGACATCTGTTTTCTCCGCGACGACGGCTCCGCCTACGGTTCCGAGCACAATTTCTACGTCAAGACCGACGCGCGGAAATCCGATCAGGAAGCGATGTTTTACGCGTTGACGCACAAGAGCGCGTTGCTCGAAAACATCATGGTCGACGCGAAGGGGAATATCGATTTCCTCGACGAGTCGCTCTGCGGCAACGGCCGCGCGGTCGTGCGGATGGACAAGCTGTTCATCGAGCGCGAGGGCAAGCTCATTTCCATCGCCGCACCGAGCATCAACCTGCCGAGTCTCGACAAGAACGACGCGTTGTGGTTTGCCTTCATCACACGGCGCAACACCATCATGCCGTTTTCGCAGATGCTCACACCCGAGCAGGGCGTGCTGGCGTATCTCTTCGGCGAATCCACGCTCAGTTTCGCAGCGAATCCGGAGAAAGCAGGTGATTCCGTGCGCATCGTCGGTACCGACGACTTCATCATCGGCAGCCGCGGCGCGAAAGTCAATCGCTTCTATGACATCATCATGCGTCTCGTCAATCGCTTCCCCGGCCAGGTGCATTTCCGCCTGTACAACACCGGCGGCATGGGTGAGATCATCGAAGAGACCGAGGATCGCGGCGTGACGAAAAAGCTTTTAGTGCGCAAGGCCGAACGCGTGCCGCTCGATCTGATGGCCGCCATTCAGCGCGGCGATCTGCGCGGCACCAACGTGTATGAGAAGGGTGTGCTCGGCACCATGTCCATCGTCGAAGCCGACGGCCGGCGCATGGATGAGTGGGACGTGCACAAACTCTACAACGATCAGCAGATTGACCATTACGTCAAGGACATCATCCGCGGCCGCCGGGCCTTCCTCGAGGAAATCGCGAAGGAGGGATTGCGTCCCGAAATCATCGCCGCCGCCGAGCGTTCCTTCCGCGCCATGGGCGACGTCTCCGCCCGCAAGGCCGGCGTGACTTCCGCTCCGGCATTCGCCCCCGCGGCGCCCGAACCTCGCGTCATCATTCAGCGCGAAGAGCCCGTCGCGCGTCCCCGCAAGCCGGGAGTATGGCGGTGGCGGTAGGGCTCAGTCGATGTCCGATGTCATTGCAGGGGCGCAGCATGCTGCGCCCCTACGCACATGCAGCCTTGAGACCATGAAAACCAACGCCACCCGCATCCTCGAATCCCGCAACATCCCTCACGAACAGCTCACTTACGACAGTTCCGACGGGGCGATCGACGCCATCGCGGTGGCGAACAAGATCGGGGCCGAGCATGAGCAGGTGTTCAAGACGCTCGTGGCGCGCGGCGACAAGACCGGGCTGTGCGTATTCTGTATTCCCGGCCCGTTCGAACTCGACTTGAAGAAAGCCGCCACGGCAAGCGGCAACAAGAAGGTGGAGCTGATCGCGGTAAAAGAACTGTTGCCGCTCACAGGCTACATACGCGGGGGATGTTCACCGATAGGGATGAAAAAACAGTACCCCACCTGGATCGACGAAACCGCTCAGCTGCACGAACGCATCTACGTCAGCGCCGGCGCCCACGGCGCGCAGATCCTGATCAATCCCGTCTACCTCGCCGAAGTGGTCGAAGCTGCCTTCGTTGATCTGACTTGAAGAAGAAAAAACCGCAAAAACGCGAAAGCGCAAAGAAGAAGCACGAAAGGTTTTTTGAAACGCTCCTGATTCAAGCAGGTGCGACACTTCAAAAACCCTTCGCGTTTCTTTTTCGTGTTTTCGCGTTTTAGAGGTTTTTTCTTTCTGATTATGCGACTTTTCGGGGGGATGTGTCTCTATTTCCATGTACGGCCGAATGACAAGTGGAGTCTCGCGATACCCTGATGTCCCAACACAAACCTGCAGTACGTCCGTTATCGAAGCAGCGGCAGGAAGACTTCATGCTCCTGCTGGAAGCGCACCATGCGGCGTTCGTCCGCTACGTGCGTGCCATGACAAAGGATACCGAGCAGGCGCGGGACATCGTGGCGGAGACCCTGCTTATCGCGCTCGAGCGCTTCGACACCCTGCGTGAACCCGCGTCCTTCCTGTTCTTTCTCATCGCCATCGCCCGCCGACATTTCTGGCGGATGAACAAATGGGCGTCGCTTTTCACACGCATGGAAGCGAAGCACGAAGATCTCGTCATCGATCCTGCATCCTCTCAGGATCTGCGACCCGACATCCGACTGCTTCATGAATGCATCGCGCGGCTGCCGTCCAAACAGCGCGAGGCCCTGGTGCTTTTCGAACTTTCCGGACTGAGCCTCAGCGAGATCCACGCACTGCAGGGCGGCTCGCTGTCAGGAGTAAAAACCCGGATCGCGCGGGCAAGGCGGAAGCTGACGCAGAAAATGGATGAAAGTCCGCGGATCGCGTCGCCGGAAAAAACGGACACCGACATCGTAAGTATCGAGCTTGAGGCGGAACGATGAACAGAAAAGAACACATGCTTGACTGGTTGCTGGAGAACGCCCGGAACGCGCCGCCGGTCATCTCCGTCGACTCCGCGAAGGACTTTCTCGCCGCACACGATTCCTCCAAGCATTTGGCCCGTACACTCGGAAAAAGAAAACAGACACGCCTCATTGTTATCTCAGGAGGAGTTATGATGTTGATCACCGCAATTATTCTTGTCATGGGTGTATTTTCGGGCTCGGATTCAGAAGTGAAACTTCGTGAAGCGCGGCCTGCCAGGGAGAGAATTCAGGCGTCTGCCGCGATCGATGACTCGGTCAAGAGCCGGAACAAGCGGGGTAGAGCAATCGATCAAACAGCCGCCAGCCAGCCCAAAGGGCCTGGTATCACCGTTGCGGTGTCTCCGCAGGGCGGAACCGCCGGCCAGAACCGGTCAGCGCACGCGGTGGATACGGCGGAATTCAGAGCGAGATCGGAAACATTCGCCGCATGGACGAGGGAGAGAATCCGAGGATGTACCATCTACCTCCTTGATCGCGCGGAGCTGGAAGCCATTGGATTCAGAATTGAATCCGACGGGACCATTTTTGCACCGGGGCTGCCCATGGGCATGAAGGAGGACCATGCAAGCGGAATGGTCACCTATACGTTTGGAGGGATGGCGCATGGTGAGGACAGTGCGAAAATCGTCAGGCACTTCGAAGAACTGAAAAAAGGTGGGAATGCGACTCCCACGACTTCGCCTGAGATCCCTAAAAAACAGCGATACATCTCGCCTGTACTTGTGAGTAATTCCCGGGGTCGTTCAATGATCCACGCGGAGCCTTACGGAAAGAAATTGAAGCCCTCGGAGGTTGGATCAGGACAATATGACGGAAGGGAGCTTATCCCGATTCGGGTACAGGTGGATAATGAAACACTGCCGTCGACGGAAGCAGACTATTATTACCTGTACTGGTTTGAGCCGACAGATGCGTTTATCTCCTCTCTTCCCGATCGTGTTCAGCGAGAATTGAAAGAGCGGCAGAATGAGAGCCCTGCGGGGGCAATCGCGGGAGCGGACGAGCGCAATACCAGGTCGCGCATACTCGAAGCGGCCAATATTCACCCGAATCCCGTCACATCGGGAATCGCAACCGTAGAATACACAATCCAGAATTCATGCAGGGTTGCGTTGTCCATGTACGACATCACGGGAGAGCGTGTACGGAGCATCGCCGTGTCGGAAGAACGCGATTCCGGCACCTGGCAGGAAAACGTATCGTTCGAGGGGGTCCCTGACGGCTACTACCTCCTCGCCGTCACGACCGACAAGGGCGAGCAGAGCGTGCGTCCCTTCATCCTGAAGCGGTAAGAAAAACCGCGAAACTCGACAACACGAAAAAGAGACGCGAACGATTTTGAAGTATCACACCTGATTCCATCAGGAGCGTTTCAACAAGCATTCGCGTTTCTTTTTCGCGCTTCTGCGTTTTCGCGGTTTCTTCTTCGCGTTCAGCACTCATTCATGCAACGATATCGGCAGGTGACGGGCGAAACGGCCGAAATCCCCGTCCGTCGTCATAATGAGGAAGCCCTCGATGTGCGCGACGGCGCAGATGAGAAAATCGATGGTCGATCCCTGCACCCCTTGCGCCCGGCACATATTGCAGAACTCCGCGGCTTTTTCGAAGTGCGTCCGCTGCAGGGGAACGTCCTCGAACGGGGCGAGATGCTTCTTCAGCGAAGCGAACTGTTTCCCTTCGCGCACACCGGAGAGCAGTTCCTGCAGGATCGGTCCGATGAGCACCGCGCGGCCGTCCGAGATCAGGTCGGCAACCCGCGCGGTCATTGCGGGATCCGGATCGCGGCGACGAAGGACACGTGACCAGACACAGGTGTCGATCAGGACCTTCATCGCACGCGGGCGCGCTTGTAATCGTAGCTCTCATCGAAATCGATGGTGCCGAACAGCCGCAGCAGTTCCATCCTCTGTTTCTGCGCGATGAAATACTGCAACGCCGCCGTCACCGCCTCCTTCTTCGTGCGGTACTTCCCCAGCTTCTGCGCGGTCGTGATCAGTTTGTCGTCGATGGCGAGATTCGTGGGCACGATATCCTCCGTTTTTACACATATGGTAACACATACAGTTGTGTGAATCAATCCCTCCCGACCCGCAAAAACCACAAAGTCACGAAGTCACAAAGACACGAGATCTGTTTCGCGGGCGGCCTTAGGCCGCCCATTTAATTATTTATTGTGCCTTCGTGTCTTCGTGCCTTGGTGTTTTTTCTTCACACAAAAGCGATGAGGAGACTTGCAAAGAGAATCCACTGCACCGCATAGATGATGAGGAAATTCCGGCGGGGATAGAGATCGCCGACGAGGCGGCGGTAGACGGCGATGTCGCCGTGCAGCCAGGGGAGTTCGGCAGGGAGGAATTCGCGATTCTCGGTGCCGCCGAAGGCGATCCACGTGAAGACGTAATACGCGATGTCCTCGGTCGAGAAGATCAGCACGCCGAGCAGGATCTGCCAGGGACCCTCGAACACTAGTACCTGCACGATGAGCAGCACGACCCAGATGCTGGTGATGTACCAGTGCCAGCCCTGTTCGTGCATCATGTATGCGGGCATGTCGGCCCAGCCCTTTCCTTCACGGTACAACCGGCGCTTCGTGCGTTCCTTCAACCAGAAATCGACGAAGCCGGAGATGAAATACGGGGCGAGTATCGCGGCGAGAATGATAAGCATGGAGTAAAGTACTTCCGGGAGGAAGAAAAAACCACGAAGGCACGAACACACGAAGAAGAACACGAAAGTTTTTTTAGAGCGCTGCGGATGTAATCATACGCGTTCAAACAATTTTCGCGGTTTCTTCTTTGCGCTTTGGCGTTTTCGCGGTTTCTTCCGCTTGGTTCTCTCCTACGGGGTGTCGATGCGATAGATGCGCGTTGGGGGGGCAGGCAGCGTCAGGAGTTCGGTCTGGCTGCGTACCGCCAGCAGCAGCTTCAGCTGCTCTTCGGTCAGTCCCTGTGGATAGCGGGCATATTTCCGGAACTCGGATGTTTTCGGGGGGAGGAGCGTCTCCTCGAATCGCGGTGTCTCCAATGTCCCCAAGTAGAGGATCAGCACATTGAGGGCCGGAATAAAGCTCAGAGCCGCTGTCCATGCAAAGAAGGATTCAATGTCTTGATTGTAAAACGAAGCCTCCACCGCGAGCATGAGGACCGGAAGCAGCTGCATTCCAAGCACAGGGTAGACCCAGTCGTGGTTGCCATAGCCGAGTACGTCACCGGAGGCGAAGACGTAGGGAGGAGCGGCGTAAATCTTACCGGGCGCGAGAAGCAACTCCGGATTGTCCTCTTCCATCGGAATGAAATACATCACACTGTCGGAAAGAGAAAGAAGTTCGCAGGTGAACTCCTTCCCCTCGTACTGCAGCGCCATCGCATCACCGCGGTAACGCAATTCATGAATGTTCGCACAACCGGATGTGAGGAGGAGAAGGAATGCGAGGAGCGGCAGGGTTTTCATGGACGCCTCTCTTTCAACGGGACACGGTTACGGAAGAATTCGTCCTCCATCACACGGCTGTCGCTGAGCCAGCGCGATCGCAGGTCGTGGAGGATACCCGGCACATCGAAGATGTTCAAAGGAGGAAGGACGTTTTCGTTACGCACCCAATTCCCGCGCAGCCACTCGTAGTAATATCCCTGCGAACGGAGCAGCACGCTGGTCGTCATACCCGCGCTGCGCGGCAGCGTGTAGCTGAAGAGGAAACTGTCGCCGGGAGTGCTGTGCACGTAGCGTTCGTCCTGCCGCGCAATGTCCGCAAGCAGTTCGGGACGCGACCTGTTCCAGGAATCCTCAACCGACGTGGGCGGAACCGCGGAAACCGTGAACGCCCCATCGTCGAGTGTTTCCCGGGCATAGGCGATATAGTCGAGTGCGATATTGTCGGGAAAGAAGGACAGACGGACGCGGGTTATCCCGTCGCTCGCGGGAATCCGCACAGCGAAATCCTTCCATGCGATCGGACCGATATCACCGACACTGCTCACCAAAACGAATCTCCCGCCCCGTTCCACCTCGACCTGCAAACCCGCGTACTGATCGTACAGTGCATAAAAAAAACGCGCATACGATTCGTCTTTTGCCATGCGGGCGGTCCATTCGAGCGCGTTGAGTCCACGGGAGCCGAGCACAACATCGTAAAACAGCGCCGTGGTCAGCAGTGTGTTGCGCGCCCGGAGAACGAGCGTGATACTGTCCCGATCGAGTGTCGTGGGAACCTCGAACGTAACCGCATCGCGCTTGCCTCGATCGGTGAAATCGGCAAAGCGATCGGGGCCGCTGCGCCAGGCATTCTCATCGGCGGCACGAAGCAATTCGCCGATGTCGACACCTTCCTCCGCGTGCGCATTCCGCACCGGAGCAAGATGGCGGACAGCGACGACACGACCTTCGGCTGTCGGATAAATCCGGCTGTCGGCAGGATGCGATACGGCGAGGAGTTCAAGACGGTTGAGGAAATGCGATTCGAGCGCTTCGTTGGTCACGCGCATGCGGAAGGGCTGCGATGCATCGGCATCGCGCAGGAGCAGATCCAGATCCGGACGCTGCACGAATGGCGAAACGCAATACGAAAAACACTCGGCCCGAATGCCGCTGATGGAATCAGATTCCACATACACCGTTGGACAGCTCCCGAAACAGCATTTCGGGCAACTTAAACAGGCAATCGCCCCATAACTCATGAGACCGCCATACGCCCCTAGCAGTCCTGTTCCCAGGATCTCACCGAAGGTATGCTTCTCCTCGTAGTAGGTCAGCGCGATGATGCTGTCGCGGGGAATGGCATACCATCCAGCCTGTCCTGTCTCGTTCCCGAAGGTGTATCGCCCGCCCTGGCCCATAAGTGTATCGGAGGAAACACTGAATCCCTCGGGGAAGAGGTAAATACATCCATCCCGTGTGAAAATTTTACTGCTGTTGAAGAAGGTAGCATTGTGCGGTGTGGCGTCTTTTCGCAGTTCGGTTAAGAACTCTTCCAATCCGTCCTTTTCCGCCATATGAGCGGTTTTATTGGGAAAGCAGCCTTGGAGAAAAAAGCATCCCGCCGAGATCAGGAAAATCAGGACCGAACGAAAAGAATGGCGCATGTGGACTCCCGACGCTGAGGAATAGCCGGTGCGTCGCATGAAATCATACAAGATGCTCCCATTATATGATATTCCCCGCATCGATTCAAGGGGCGCCGCAGTCAAGACCTTGTAAGTCTCCGGAAGAAAAACCACGAAACCACGAAAAAGAGGCACGAAAGTTTTTAGAGCGCGGCTGATGTATTCATAAGCGTTTCAAAAGTCTTACGTGTTCTTCTTCGTGTTTTCGTGCCTTCGTGGTTTCTCCTTCCGTTGCAACATAGATACCGAGAACCCGCGCCACGAGCGTATTCAAGCTTTCATCCCGCACCGCGGCCTGTATCGCCAGCCGGCGGTGGATGTCCGGATCGATGCGCACGACGAATTTGCCCGAAAACGGCCGGTCAGGTTCTTCTCCGCGTGTTCTGCACAGATCCACATAATCGTCGACGCTGTCCTTGAACGCGCGCTCGAGTTCGCGCACGGATCGTCCGTGAAAGGTCACGATGTCACGAATCCCCAGTACTTCACCGTAAAACAATCGGTCGTGCTCGTCGAATTCGATGCGGGCGGAATACTCTTTATACTTCATCGGTTTAGCACTCCTGCTTCTTCCAGAAATCGCTTGATGGAACGCGTCATTGACCGGCTTGTGACCGGAGCCGGATGCGGGCGGTGGAACACGGCACGCACACCATTCAGCACGACACGCACGCGTGCTCCACTGCCTCCACTGATCTCTGCACCGTGCGCGTGCAAGAGAGAAATGACTTCGTTCCAGCGTACGGGTTTTCCCTCGTCGATGCGCGAGAGAAGTGTGATGCTCCGGGCGTGCATGGTATAGTATCAAATAATGATATCATATTCAAGGCGGCCACCGGCCGCCTTGAAAGGTCCTTTGTGCTTCTCTTCGTGTCTTCGGTGCCTTGGTGGTTTTTCTACACGTTGCCGGTGAACATGTACACCAGGACCAGCAATAGAAACGCGATGAAATACAGTACCTGTCTCATGTCATTCTCCCTGTGAATGTGGATGGGATTATTTCCGATCGCCCCAGGGACAGACGGAACGGAGAAACCCGACGATGTCTTCGAAATACACCAGCGTAGCGACGATGATCGATACCGCGCCGCCGGAGAGTATTGCCGCCTGGAGCTGCGCGAGCGGACCGAATATCGCGGACGCCTCCCCGGCGGAAACCGCGGCGATGACGTCCGCCGCCGTGACGATCTGCGCCTTCGTGGTGAGGTGGATGAGCAGGTCGGTGGATTTTCGCAGCGATGCTGTCTTCATCATCGCACCGGGATCGACTCCGGCAGTAACGCAGAACATGCGCTTCCAGTAGGCGCCGGAGTGCTTCGCGACACTGATCGCGATGCGCGCGGCTGTCTCGGTGCTGTCGCCCGCGGGCCAGGTCTCTGAAAGAATGTCTTTCTCGATGACCAGCAACTCGGCCTCGAGTGATGGGAAAGTTGTGACCGTGCAGAGCGTGCGACCGATACGCCGAAGAAAGCCTATTTCCCGCGCGCTATATCCGGCGGCATCGAATGCGGACAGCTGGTGCCGCGCGGCGCTGTCGATTTTCATCGCGAAGGCGGTCTGTACATGCATCATCCCGCGATCGCGGGGAACGTCCAACGACGCGGCGCCCCAGTCGGGGATGGACTTTTGAATGCGGGAAAACATGGTCGGCATGCTCAGCGTATCCCATGGCTGTGCCGCGCGGATCACCGCGTGCACGCATTCATTGTGCCGCAGTCCGACATGCTCGAAGGGATTGGCGTCGTTGACCGGACCGTAGGCGATGTCCGCCTCGCCGGGCATCGCGAGCACAGGAATGACGGGTGTGTCACTTTCCTCGGACGGATCGTCGCACGCGGCGAAGAGCAGCAGAACGGCGGTGATTGCGGTGAGAAAACGCAGCGGCTGCGTGCAGCATGCACGCATGGTGTTTCCATTCATGATGGCTCCCTTAAGAAAAATGGTAAGAAAGTTTCCCTGTCGTCATTCAGGATGACGATGTGTGAAATCTAGGTATTCACCGCCCCGCGATGAAAGGGAAAAATCCTCCCCTTCTCCTTGTAGACACAAAGGCACGAAGACACAAAGGCACGGGACAAATAAAAAACGGCGGACATGGGCCGCCGTTAAAGATGTAGTGTCTTCGTGTCTTGGTGACTTCGTGTTCTTACCCGATGGAGACGAGCTCGATTTCGAAGGTGAGATCCTGTCCGGCGAGGGGGTGGTTTGCGTCGAGGGTGACCACATCGTCGGTGATCTCGGTCACGCGCACGGGAATGGCGCCGCCGTCTTCCTGATGCAGCTGCAGATCCATGCCCACTTCCACTTCGATCTCGGCGGGAATGTCCGCCGGCGGTACGCTGATGACGAACTGCTCGTTGTACTCCCCGTACGCATCCACGGCAGGAATGGTGACTTTCACGGAATCGCCGACATTCATGCCGTGAACGGCATCGTTGAAGCCGGCAATCACCTGGCCTTCACCCACGGTGAAAGTCAACGGCTCACGCTCGCGCGAGGAGTCAAAGATGGTACCGTCCGCAAGGGAACCGGTGTAATGCACTGCGACCATGTCGCCGTTCGTTGCTGTTGCCAAGGAATGCTCCGGTTGATGAATAATGGCTGAATAATAAAGGTAGGGAGAATGGCCGAGGAAGCAAAATGCGGAAGGGGCGGGAGGAGCGGCAGGGGCGAAAGGAGCGGGAGGAGTTACCGTTGCAGACGTGCGGACGGGAGTCTCCACCAGGGAACAGCTGGCATGGCGTGGTGCTCGTGGTGATAGCCGAAATGATAGCAGGTGAGAAACGACAGCGCGACGCCGTAATTATTCGAAATCGCGCGATGCGGTTCGGCGTAGCCCGCGGCAGGTTGGCGATGGGGGAGATAGGTGCCGAAGTAGAAGAGCTGGAATGTGCTCGTGAGTGACGGCAGCACCCAGAAGAGAATGATGTTTGTGTCGGGAATCCCGGCGGCGTATTTCAGCAGATTGTACACGATCGCCATGCCGAGCAGCTGCTTCCAGGTAACGTAGGTGAAGAAGAAACGCAGGTACCAGCGGAGAAGTCCCGCATGCGCGCCGTCGTGATAGTCCGGATCACTCTCGCTCGCCGGATGCGCGTGATGGTCGCGATGCTTGCGCAGCAGGATGTCGAAATGGAACAGGGCGTAGAGCAGCGTCGCCGTCCGTCCGATCACGCGGTTGAGCACGGGATGCGCCGGAGCGACGGTGCCGTGCATGGCGTCATGCGCGGTGATGAACAGCCCGGTGTAAAGGAACGTATTGAGAACGATGAACGCAGGGACGAGAAGGAAGGAGGGTAAGCCGGAGTGGAATGCGGGCAAGCCGGATATGAAGGAGAGATCGTGGGTCAGAGAGAAGTACAGCGCGACGCTCCAGCTTGCGATCACCGCGCCTGCGATCAACAGTCCCTTCCAGCGATATGCCGCCGAGGAGGACATCTCACCGTGTGAACTGCTTCATGAACACGCGGTCGCGCGCACCGTCCGTGCGATGCTTCTCTTCGAGCTGGGCGCGCACCTCGGCCGGCTGCAAGGCGAACGCCTCTTTTTTACGAAGCGGACGACGTCCGGACGCAATCTCCTGCGCCGTGACGTCGGCAACGTAGATGATGCGGTCCCCAAGATCGAGCTGGGAGACGACGCGGCATTCGGCCCAGCCGCAGGTGCCGGGGAGGACGGCGATGCCCTCGGGACTCCGCCGCACTTCCATTCCCGCAAACTTGTCGTAGTCGCGCGAGGAGTACAGACCGAACAGCGGGAGCAGCGCATGCTGCTCGTCGCTAAGCAGGTTCAGCACGAAGCGTCCGCTCACCGCCAGGAGTCCGTGCGTGAAATTCTGTGAAGAAATCACTACGGCAACGCGCGGATGATCGGGCACCAGCGTCGCGGGCATGATCCACGTTGCGATCTGTCCGCTGTCGCGTCCGTCGCTTCGCGCGGTCACCACGTAGATCTCATGATCGGTCAGCGAGAAAATCGAACCGGGATATGCGTCGGCCGCGGCGCTCATATCAGATCGGGAAGGATGATGGAACGGGAAAGCCGCATGCCGATCTCGCTGCCCAGTACCTGCAGCAGGGGCTGCTCGCCGGCGCGGGCGAACCAGTGTTCCTCCACGCTGTCGTAATAGAAGGGCGTGATCTCGTCACCCCGCAGAAGATCGAGCTGCTGCGCATCATCGTTGCGATTGAGCTGTATGAAACCGCCGTTGTCGAACATCAGCTGCATGCCGCCGTTGTCCGTGGGATACGTTTCGACGCCGTCAAGCGCCAATTCCTCTATCGCCCGCTCCACGCCCGACAGCGTCTCGCGTACCGTCACTTCAAAGTCCTGTCTATCCATGGGAAAACTCCTCGTAATTATCCGTTATGGTGAGAACAATATAATAGGGCGGGGAATTCCAAGAGAGAGGGAGTATTCAGAGGAGACAGAGGCCGCAGAAAAGATTTTACCGCAGAGGCGCGCGGAGGCGCGAAGAGAATTTTACCCCAACGCCCGGAATCCGCCCCCGCAAAGATATCGGACTTTGGAAGCATCGCTCTGAAGGGCGAGAAACCATGTCTCGAAAAAATCCTCTGCGCGTCTCTGTGCGCCTCCGCGGTAAAATCTTCTCCGTGCCCTCTGCAACCTCCGACTACTTTTCTAATTCTTCATCCACCAATTTCCGCAGTTTCTCCCCATGCAGGTCGTCTCCTGAGGCGATGATGCGCTGCTGGCGATCGATGAGCAAGTAATGCGGGATGTTCTGCACCCCGAAGGAGATGGCGAGGATGTCGCTGAAGCCGCTTGCGAGGCGGCCGTGCAGCCAGGGCATGCGGAAGCGCTTCTGGCGGAATTCGCGAATGCGATCGTCGCTTTTGTCGAAGGAAAGACTGATGATTTCGAAACCGCGGGAGTGATATTCTTCGTAGATCTTTTCCATGTCGGGCAGGGCGTCGACGCAGGGGGGACACCAGGTCGCCCAGAAATCCACGAGGTACACCTTGCCATACATGTTCGTGCTGGAGATGTATCTGCTGCTGTCGTCGAGCGAACGGAAAATGAACGCGGTGATGGATTCACGCGCGGATCCGGATGGCGGATTGTGCGGCTGCGCGGCGAGCGAGGCGGAGAGGAATATCGCAAGAAGGAAAAAGGATGCTGTCTTCATGGATCTGCGGTGATGAGGGATCTGTGTTTTGCAATATCATAATAAGATGAAAAAAAATTGCGTGAGATTCGCGGGGAGAAAT
The DNA here is from genome assembly GCA_014860565.1 of Bacteroidota bacterium. GTDB lineage: Bacteria > Bacteroidota > Ignavibacteria > SZUA-365 > SZUA-365 > SZUA-365. Next base: position 5,816 of record JACZJN010000063.1, on the reverse strand, counting down.
GAATACCGGACCGGGAGGGGCCGGTCGAGGGAAAATCCATGCCGTGACGCTGTTGCCCTTGCCCGTGAAAAATGTCTACCTTGAATCAATGGATTTTCATCGGGAATCACGCATGCGCCTCGCCATATTCTTTCTTCTGCTCACGGGAATCTCCTCTTCCAGTGTCGCCCAGCAAATTGCGATCGATGGCCGTTTTGCGGACTGGGATTCACTCGGCGTGCTTGCATCGGATCCCACAGGCGATGCCGGCTTGTCCGGAGTGGATTTCACCTCCCTCCAGGTCGATGACGACGTGGAGTGGCTGTATGTCTCATTCGATACCGGGATCGATCTGCTGCTGCAGGACGGCAACGGTATCCGTCTCGCCATCGATACGGATGTGAATTCTTCCACCGGCACGCGGACACAAGGTATCGGCGCCGAACTGATATGGATATTCGGTGATCGGCAGGGCACGGTGCGTCTCGCGGGAAGCATGCAGGTACAGCATGATGACATCCGGTTGATCACCGCACCGAGCATGACATCGTCGCGATTCGAGATCGCACTGCGGCGAGGAACGGTCATCAACGGGCAGCCGCTCTTTCCATCGGACAGCATCCGCATCGCCCTGACCGATGATGCCGGCGATGTGCTTCCGAATGCCTCCGGCGGTGTCGGGTATGCCTTCCGCGGCTCGGGCGTCATGCCGGTGGTCGAGCGCCTGATACGGACGCCGGATGCGGGATCGCTGCGCCTGCTGACATGGAACACGCTATTCAATGGCTTGCTGGAAGCGCCACGGCAGCCGGCCTACACGCGCATGCTGCGTGCCCTGCGTCCCGATATCATGTGTTTTCAGGAATGCTTCGATATCTCCGCGGCCGATGTGCTCGCGTTCATACAATCAGTGCTTGATCCGCCGGCCGGACGAAGCTGGCGCGCCCTCAAACGCGACGCGGGCAATATCCTCGTTACCCATCTGGAGGTGGACGACAGCTGGCTGCTGCAGTCGGAATACCGCGAATCAGCGTATCTCCTCCGCACGCCGGCCGACGAACTACTGCTGCTGCTCAACTGCCATTTCCGCTGCTGCACAGCCGACAATCACCGTCAACGGGAAGCGGATGGCGTGATCCGATTTCTGCGGGATGCGAAGACGCCGGGCGGGACGGTCACCGTTCCCGAAGGAACGCCGTTTGTCCTCGTCGGCGACCTCAATCTCGTCGGGGAATACCAGCAATACACAACGTTACTCACCGGCGACATCGCCAACAACGCCGCTTTCGGCGCCGACGAAGCGCCGGACTGGGACGGCGGTCCGTGGACGGAACTCGAGGCGCGCCATCCTTCCTCGCTGTTCAATTTCACGTGGGACGACAGCGAGAGCAGCTACTCGCCGGGCAAGCTCGATTACATGCTCTACACCGCCAGCGTGCTCGACGTCACGCAGGACATGGTCGTCGACCCGCGCGAAATCAGCGCCGGGCAGCGAATGCGGCTCGGTATCGAAATCAACGATGCCGCTCTCGCCTCCGACCATCTCCCGCGTTTCGCCGACCTGCGCTGGAAATGGACCAATGCCGTCGAAGCCATCGTTCCGTCGGCCTGGCATGTCGGAGCCGTCTACCCGCAGCCGGCGCATCGACAGGTCACGGTGGAAATCTCCACGGATCATCCGGTTGCATTGCGCTTCGCCTTGCACGACCTCCTCGGCCGCCGCATTGCGCTCTCACCCGCGGAAACGGCAGCACGTGCGGGATCGCAACGACGCGAAATCCCGCTTCCGGAATTGCACCCGGGCATGTATTTTCTTCTGATCACCGACGGAACGAGCACGGACTACCGTCCGCTCGTTGTTGATTGATCCTGGGCTATGACGTTTGACCCCCTCCGGGGCGAACCAAAAGAACCGAAGTGGCGTCCCCTGATTCCAACGGCCAACAGCCAACGGCCAACAGCCAACGGCCAACAGCCAACAGCCAACAGCCAACGGCCAACAGCCAACGGCCAACAGCCAAAGTCTCTTTCCTAAGTCCAACATCGCGAAGCATGCACTATCGTTTCCTCCATATCGCCGACGCACACCTGGGACGCCATCAGCACGCGAGTCCCGAGCGTTACGCCGATTACTTCACCGCCCTGGCGTCGGTAGTGGCGTACGCACTGCGGGAGCAGGTGAACGCGCTGCTGATCGCGGGGGATCTCTTCGACGAACAGGAGCCCTCGGCGGAAACGCTGCGCCGCGCGATGGAAACGCTGCGTCCCTTGCGCGAGGCGGGGATCGACGTCGTCGCCATCGAGGGCAACCACGACCGGCGCAAGCGATCGGAACCCGCGGGCGCCCTGGATCTGCTCGACAGCGAGGGATACCTGCGGCTGCTGCGTCCGCGCATCGAGGAACAGACGCTCACGATCGATGAATACGAACGCGGGAAAGGCGGTGCGCTCTGGCGTCCGCGCGAGGATGTCGCGATCGCCGGACTCGGTTTCCTCCCGCACAACATCGAAGAGTATTACACACAGACCGCCGCGCAGCTGCCGTCCGATACAGCGGTGATCCTGCTCACGCATGTCATGGTCGTGCGCGACGAGAACGCGCTTGAATACGGCTGCGTCGCGATGGAGGATCTCGCACCGCTCGCCGAACCCGTCACATGCCTCCTCCTCGGACACCGGCACACGCGTGTCGGCCTCGAAGGAGAAACAGACGGATGGATCTTCAATCCCGGTTCGCTCGAATATGTGAACACGCTCGATTATCGCCTCCCGGCGGACCTGCGGGGCTTCTTCGATATGACGATAGGAACGGAAGGGGCGCGTAGGGGCGAGCCAACGGCTCGCCCACGTGAAGGTGCGGAAGGGGCGCGTAGGGACGAGCCAACGGCTCGTCCACGTGAAGCAGTGGAAGGCGCAATGCCAGAGGTTCGCTACGCGATCGCGGACGGGGTGTTGCAGTCGTGGCGCGGTAGGTATCATCTCACGGTACGGCACATACCGACGGAAAAGCGTCCCGCACACACCCTGCATGTCGATATCACCGGCTGCGGCCTGCCCGAAGATGTCATCGCCGCCGTGCGCCGTGCGGCGGACGGAGGGGTGGACGACGCATTGCGCGAACGGCATCCGATTCTCGTCGTGCGTCTACAGGGTGCCGCGGCGATATCGCGCGTGCGCATTCCCCGGGCCGCGATCGCGGAACTGCTGCGCGAGGAATGCAACGCCCTGCATGTGGAGGTGATGGACCGCGACCTTCTGGGTGCCGCGAGTCCGTCGACGCTTCTGGCCGACGACGGGGGACTCGAACAGGTCGCCGACCGCGCGCGCGCGATCGCGGCGGATCTGCTGCAGGCGCGGGGCATCGCGCATGGACGCGAGGCGGAATTCTCCGCCGTGCTGCTCGATCTCAAGGCGCAATTGCAGGGAAGCGCCCGGTCGCCCTCCGAAACCGTGCTCGAACGCATGCGGGAACAACTGCGGCCGTTCGTGGAAAGCGAAAGCGACATTGCCGAAAATGCGGACTTCGGAGAAGATGGGTCGATGCCGATGACGAGCGAGGACGATTCAGCCGGGGAGGACGACGCATGATCATCACGTGGATTCGCCTGCGCAACATCAAGTCCTTCGTCGACGAAGAACTGCATTTCGCCCGGGGCATCAACATCATCGCCGGCCGCAACGGTGCGGGGAAGTCGACGGTGATCGAGGCGGTGGGACTCGCTCTCTTCGACGCCTGGCCGCAGCGCTTCAAGGAAGGCAACGCGCGCGCGGGCTTTCTCCGCAACGGCACGCGCGACGGCGGCATCGAGGTGACCGTGCTGCGCGACGGAGTCGCGTTCACCGTGCGCTGCGATCTCGCGCAGCGCACGAAAGCGGGCAAGGCGAGTATCGACTACGAGCGCGCGTTGCTCGACGGCCACGGCGTCGAAATCGCCAAAAGCGCGGGGAGGAAGAAGGAATTCCAGGACGACATTCGCCGCGAACTTCTGGGAGAGGCGCGCATCGACGACGACAAACTCTTCCGCGACATCATCGGGACAGAACAGGGCGCCTTCGACGAACCCTTCACCCGCATCGAAAGCGAGCGCAAGGAAATTTTCGAGAAAATCCTCGGTATCGCGGATTTCCAGGATTTCGAGAAGCAGTTCTATCAGCTCGTAAAATGGCAGTCAGGAAAGGCGAAGGAGCTTGGCATCCGTCTCGACGAACGGGCCGGACTGTCCGCCGAACTGACGGAAGCGGAGTCGCTGCTCACGGAGCGCGAGATCGCGGTGAAAGACGCGGCGAAGGCGTTGAAGTCCGCCACATCGCAGGCCGCAGCGGCACGCAAGGCCGTCGATGCCATGGCGGACAGCCGCGACGCCCTGCAGCGTGCCCAGGCCGAACGTGAGCGGCTGGGTGAAAAATTGAAGGGTGAGGAAACAGCCGTGGAATCAGCACGGAAACTTCTCGACGAGGCCGTCGCGGCGTCCGCGGCGCTGGAAGCCGCGCGTCCGGGACACGTGGCATTTCTCGCGGCGGAAGCCGCGCTCACGGCGCTGCGCGAATCCGCGAAGCAGCGGGAAGCAACGGGCCGCGTGCTGGCGGAAGAAACGACGGCATTCGAAAAGACGAACGCGGAGCTTCTGACGCGGCAGGAATCCCAGCAGAAGGAACTCGTTCGGCTCGATGGAGAAATCGTCGCGACACAAAAAAGCATAGAGGAAATAAATATCCGCATCGAGGAAATGCGCACGGCCTATCGCGCACTTGACGATGCGCGGAAGAGTGCCGATGAGCGCGCGACGCTCGCGGGAGAACTGCGTTCCTACGTTCAGGACCTCCGCACCACACGCGATGCGCTGGAGAATGCCGGCGAATCAATGCGACAACTCCACGAGACATTCGCCGCCATTACGCTTCGTCTCGACGACATGAAACTGGAGGCGGACTTCCTGCCCGCACTGCGCGAGGAAACCGAACGTATGTACGCGCGGCATTCCGCGGTCGAGGGTCGCACGGAAGAGGACGATGCACTTGGGCGCATGTTCGCCGAGGCGCAGCGCATTGAAACCCAGCTCAGGAAGGAAGCGGCCGGCGCGGCGGACCTGGCCAGCCGAAAGGAGCAGGAGGGGAAGGGGGAACGCCGGCTACTCGACCAGCGCGAGGCCGAACTTAAAAAGCTCACCGCGCGGAAGGACGAAACCGAGAAAGCGCTCGAAATCCTCACACGTCAGCTCGGTGAACGCGTCGCCGCATGGCGGACGCGGGAGAAGGAACTCCGCGCGGCGCTCGACACACATGGCGACGTCGAAGCACTGATAGCGGAAAACGAGAAGCGCATCGACGAGCATCGCAGCGCACATGCGACCTTCCTCGCGCAGGAAAGCGCCACGGCGCTGCACGACCAGCGGAAACAGGCGCACGCAGCGGCGGTCGCGACGGCGGAGCAAACGCGCCGGGCGCTCGAAGCGCTGGCGGCGACGCTGGACGCGCTCGCGAAGGCGTTTTCCGAAGCAGAATATTCAACGGCGAAAGCGGCGCTCGACACCGCTCTGGCGGAAGAGAAAACAGCGACGGCGCTGCACGGCGACGTCGCGGCGCGAGCGGAGGAACAGCACGCGGCGGTGAAGAAATTGCGCAAGGAACATCGCGAGTATGAACGGCTCCGCACCCAGGCCGCGCGCGCAAAGGCGGAGGCGGCGTTTTCGAGCGAAGTGCATCAGCATGTCGTGCGCGAACTCGCGCGCCACGTCGGTGCCAGCATCGTCAGCGCGCTGTCGGCGTTCGCGGCGGAACTCTACACGCGCATCGCGCCGGAGCAGGACCTGATGCTGTTCTGGGATCCGCAGACCTAC
>JACZJN010000062.1 GCA_014860565.1 Bacteroidota bacterium | reverse complement strand
TCCTCCATCGCTGCGTCGACATACGCATCGTCGCTTACGAGAAACGCACGTTCCTCCTTCCATGCGAGAGCAAGCGCCATCAAGTCCTTGGTTGCGAGCGCGGGTGCACGACCCGCCTGCATGGCGACATCGGGAACGCCCACGACCGCGGGTGTCGCGTTGGCGTCACCCCAGGTCTCTTGCATCACTTCCTCAAACAGCACGTATCGCTGCATTGCTTCCGCGGCACGGGATTGCTCAGCGGGATACACATTTTTCCAGGACGCGATAAGCGCGCGGGCCGACGCTTCATCGTACCCGTGCGGGTAGTCACCAAACATTTGCCGCAGCGTCGCGATTGCAGTATCGCTTGCTTCGATCAGATTTTCAAGCCTCGGGTACAATGCCTCTTTCACTTGAATAGCGTCGCTGAGCTGCTGCAAGAGCGGGACACGTGGCGTGGTTGCGCTTACAATGTTTGAGTACTGTGAAAAGCCATGCACGTTGTATGCACGTACCCGGTACCAATAAGCCGTGAGGGGCTGCAAGCCGGCATCGGTAGAAGCCCGGGCGCCCGGTGCAGGATTCGGATCTATTCGTGTGAATTCTCTGGCGTCCCCTGTCAGTGAACGTTCAAGTTCAAAGCCCTCTTCCTTCGAAGGCGAAGGCATCTCCCAACTGATTTCGATCTCGTCATGACTCAATGCAACTGCCCGCGCGTTGAACGGATCGCCCGGCAGATCGAGGTTCTGTTGCAGTGTTTTCGCTGATACGATTCCGGACCAATCCGATGAACCGCTGCTATTATACGCGCGAATGCGGTAGTAGTACGTCGTCTGCGCAGCAAGACCTGCGCGATCGTAACTCATGGCGCTTGCTTCGGCATCGGGCGTAATTCTTTGAAAGCCGCTGTCGTCAATTGTGAGGGATTCCTGAATCTCGAAACCGCTCTGGTATTGAGGAGGCGGCGATATCCAGGACAGGTGGATACTTGATGTACCTGTTGAGGTGGCAGTGAAACCGAAAGGTTTCAGGGGAATCGGAAGAGTATACGTCGTCGTGGTATCTTCGTTCGACCAAGGGGAATTCCCGAGCGTATTGACTGCTCGTACGCGGTACGAGTACGTCGTTCCCGCGGCAAGCCCATCATCATCCACGGAAAAATTTCCACGGCCTACGGTGTCCGCGAGTGCCCAGCTGCCCCCGAAGATTTTCCGCTGCAATTCGAAATACATTTCGTTCGCGGAGGCCCGCTCCCAACTGATGCGGACCGACTCCATACCCATCGCCGATGCATCGAGATTGCCCGGCGCCAACGGTGCTGTAAATGTCCCGACCTTCACTTCATTTGACCAGGAGGAGGCGGCATCCACTCCGACTGCACGCACATGGAAAGTATACGTGGTGTCCGGTAGCAGTCCTGTAGCATTGTATGATACATTATCCGGCTGTGTTTGAAGAAGGAACACCCAGTCTTCCCCATCAAGCCGACGTTCGATTTCGAAGCCTGTCTCGCCGTTGCTCCTGTCTTCCCAGTCCAACCGCACTTCATTCTGACTGACAAGTGTTGCAGTAAGATTCCCCGGTGCGGGAAGGTATGCTTTAGTCAACGCCTGTGCAGTATTGGAATAACCGGACGAGTATACGTTTCGAACTGCCTTGATGCGGAACCAATACTCGGTGGTCGCGGTCAGACCTGTGACGATCCATTCTTCCCTGTTGGCTGGTACGGTATCATACGGTACCCACACACCGCCGCTCGGCTGCATCTCAATAATGAATAACAATTCATACGGCGTATTATCCTTCCAATGAAGACGCACCTCCTCGAATGAAACCGCGGTCGCCTGAAGTTCTGTCGGAGCAAGCATATCCTCCGTGGTCGCGGTTGCGATGTTACTGTATTCGGATGGGTACACATCCTCGATTGCCAGCACACGGAAAGAATAGTTCGTGGATGGGATCAATCCTGGAACAACGAAAGTCGTGGTATTAGGCTGTAACGTATCTCGTGGCTCCCATGCCCCGCCCGCCACCATGTGCTCGACGATAAAATGCGACTCATTCGCCGAATTATCATTCCAAAGCAGTCCAACTTCATCGACGGAAATCGTGGTGACCTTCAGGTTGCTCGGCGCGATGAACGCAGGCGTTGTCGCATCCGCGGTATTGGAATACGCGGATTCGAATTGCGCATTTCCTGCCTTTACCCTGAATCTATGAACTGTTTGTGGAGCGAGATTCGTTGCCGTGTAGGTGGGCACGTTCTGAGGGCCTGAGGGATACGCCCCCCATGGATCGTTTCCCGACTGATGCTCGATGACATATCGTGTTTCATTGTCCGCATTATCAACCCAGGTCAATCGCACCTTTGTAGGCGAAAGCGGCGTCGCACCCAGATTCGTCGGTGCGGCCGGAGGAGTAATCGTTCCCCCGGATACGAACAGAGACAGAATCATGATGTCCTGTGACCCTGCGTAGGTACTCTGGATGGGATTCAGCACCGGAAAGTCGGCGCTCATGGTGTTCCCGACTGCAATCACCCTGCCTGCATTATCGGCACCGACACACATCGCCGCATCATCCTGCGATCCCCCGTAATATGTCGACCAGTCGATGACGCCATTGGTATCGAGACGGGTGAGAAATGCATCCTGTGCTCCCGCGAGGTTGGATTGCTGTGGTACGATGAGAGGGAAATTGTCGCTCTGTGTACGGCCAACACAGACAATTTTTTCGGTATTATCAAACGTAATTCCATTTCCGTCATCATCATTACTTCCTCCCAGATAGCTGCCCAGAACAAATCTTCCCGCAGAATCGAATACTGCGATCAAGACATCGGCATTTCCCCGCAGAGTCACCTGAGCGGGATGTTTGAGTGGCAGATTCGTGCTCGTCGTTTTGGCTGTCACTGCAACCAGCGCATCGGGTCCACAGGCGACATCAGCTGCTCCTACTGCATTAAGCGAACCATCCTGCCCGTCGCCACCGTAGCACGTCGACCAAATGAGATTTCCGGCAGGACTCATTCGTCCGATAATAAGATTCACACCTGCCACGGGCATTGAGTGCGTGGGATTCACCAACAGGATATTCGAACTGTTGCTGGAAGCACAAAACACTGGGTTGCCGTTTGTATCCACGTCGATACCGTTGAGCCAATCTTCACCAGCGGCGCCATAATAGGTAGACCACTCAAGCGCCCCAGAAGCGGACAGCTTAAAGAGTCCCATGTCTTCATAGGCCGAACGAGCGGTCTGGAACGCGTTCTTCAATGGGAAATCGGTACTTAATGTTGATGTACCTGCATAGATATTACCATTGGCGTCCATCGCGACGCAACTGTACGCTTCAACATTACTCCCGCCGAAGTATGTCGCCCAGTCAACCGTTCCAAAGGCTGTCAACCGTATGACAAATGCATCTCCATTGCCATGATTGCTTGCCTGAATCGGATTTTGAACGGGAAAGTTCATACTGTTTGTTAGCCCAGATACAGCGATGGAACCGGAAGAATTCGTAGAAATATCGCTGCAGAGATCGCCTTCATTCCCTCCGTAATACGTTGCCCATAGGAGTCCACCTGATGAGGCGATCTTTGCAATGATGCCATCGTAAGCACCACCGTTGTACACAGATTGCACCGCGTTTTGAACAGGGAAATCCAGACTCTGCGTTCCACCACAGATGAGAACATTGCCGGATGCATCCAGTGTCAGCTTGGGTCTCAGGTCATTGCCCGAGCCACCGAGATAGGTCGCCCAGGGATCGATAATCAGATCGGAACCGTGATCGTACTGTTGTACTGCGAAGGAAACGTCAGATCCGTCGAGAAGGAATGCTGATGATAGTTCATGCCCCGAATTCTGATATGTGACTGGCGCCGACTCGCGAATCACACCGAGAGGGGAGAGAACATCCATTCCGCCATCCACGTGCAGACGAATGTCGGCGGCGCCATCGTAACGCAGCCGTATATCGTCGACACGTCCTCCCGGGTGAACGATGAACTCATACTTCAGGCGACCTTCGAGGATCCTGAATCTCAAATCGACATGCGCGTAAATGTTGGGATAGGTGAGCGTCGCGAATCCAGGTACTTCAGCAATTCCCTTCGGACAATGCGCATAATAGTAATTGAAATACCCGGGGAGCTGGTCCGCAACACTGGGTACAACTCCAGGATTGCAACCGCTAAATCGAAGGTCCATCCGGGAATAGCTGGCAGATCCCATGCTTTGGTTTTCATATCTCTCAGGATTATATCGTTTCCCTGTTGCCTCGCTCATCCCCTCCCTCGAAGATTGCTGCTCGATAAAAACCACGCTTACCCTGTCCGCTGCGAAATACAATCTCGCCGGCCCCGCATCTGCGTAATACAGGATATCTGGACAGGGATTCCCCTCGAGATCAGCGATTTGTCCCCTGTTTTCTACAAAACGAAAGAGCTCCTGTTTCAGACCGGATGAGGTGAATACCTCGGTCGCACTGCCTCCATTCGTCGGTCCATCTTCAACGACCACCCTCCCTTCTGCGAGAAGAGCATGGTCAGGACTCGAAAAAAGGAGCATGGAAACACTGAGCAATATCATCCGAAACGACGGATGAAGTAGAGACGACGAGCCGGTCATGAGATCCTCCTGTAACACTTCTGGACACTAAGAAAGCACGGACCGCCCATGGATGAAGCTCCATGTGCATTGCGATGATCGTTCGCTGGCGTTGCAGATGAAGGATATTACGAGAAATATATCCTGAAAAGCAATGGGTAGTTTCACCCATTCACCCATTTCCCGGATTGCTAAATCCGTTCCATCGGACAAAAATGGGTGGAACTACACATTGAGTGCGGTCCCCGCATTCGTTTCCTTTCAGGCAATATCACACATCCTGGAAATCCCATGCGCATCCTGATTGTCGATGACCAGCCGAAGGTCCGCGCCATGCTCCGCGCGCTGCTTGCGGATGAGGACATCGAATTTGAGGAGGCGGCGGATGGAGAAGACGCGGTGGCTCGATATGTCAACAGGTCATGTGACCTGGTTCTCATGGATGTGCGCATGCCGGTGCTTGACGGGATCGAAGCGACCGGGAGAATCATCTCCGTGGATAGACAGGCACATGTCGTGGCGGTAACGGATTATGACGACGATGATTGCCGGCGTGAGGCCGTGCAGGCGGGATGCCGTGCTTTGTTCGGGAAAGATGATCTGATGTCCCTGCGTAACTATGTCCACGCCCTGCTGTGGAACCGCCAGTCCGGCAGCATGAACTGATCTCCTGCGAATGTCATTTATGAAACTTCACATGCACGTATTGTCACATTTCACGAGGCGAATACCATGAAGCGAACCTGTCTGACAATCACGATGACAACGATGCTCTTTCTGGTCGCGCAGATACTCCAGGCACAGAGCCTGCGGATGCTCTGCGATGTAAATCCCGCGAGCAACACGAACGAACTCACCGTGCAATCGCGCACCGTATTCAACAGCAAGATTTTCTTTACCGGCGATAATGGTAGCCTGAACAGTCTCTATGCGATGGACGGAAACGGTGCGACGAATGTCCTTCCGCAGGTTACTACCGCCAAGCTGCACAATACCGGTAGCCTGCTCATTTTCTGGGGCGACGATGGGAGTACCGGTATGGAACCGTGGAGAAGCGATGGCACCGTAATCGGGTCCTACCTTCTGAAGAATCTTAATAAAGCCCGTGTCAGTCCGACAACGGCTTCGGGATCATACTCCGAAGGAGGCATCACAACCATCGGATCCTCGACATTTTTCGGTTGCATCGAATCCATCGTTCAGAAACGGAGCGGACTTGTTGTGGATTATGGTCTGTATAAAACCGATGGAACTCCTTCAGGAACGGTGGAGATTTTCAACGGTATGGGTGTCCAAAAACTGATTGGACTGAATGGGAACCTCGTCGTAGACGGCTGGGATTGGCCGGCGTCACTCGGACGGGAGTTATGGCAATACACCGGAAGCAGCATCGCTCCGATCGGCACGCTCTCTGCCGGTTCCTATGCGGCCGAAAATGACAATCCCTACCTGCAGTGGTACACATCGTACCACATCTATAACACCTACGATTTCCATTCTCCTGTCACAGCGGCAGGATGCGCCTTCTTCAATACGAGAAGCGAAAATGAGGGGAATGAACTCTGGTGCACGGATGGAAGCACTCTTCGGCAGATCACGGGGCTCACGAATGGGTCGACTTCCACGTATCCGGTATTCATGACGCCGATGGACGGCGTTCTCTATTTCGTCGCGCTCGATGAGACGCACGGCTCCGAACTCTGGCGCTTCCCGTTGACAGATCCCATGCACTCCGGAACAGCGACCCTCGTCAACGATCTCTATGCTGGAAGCGGTCGTTCCGAACCGTGCTGGCTGACCGTGTATAACGGAGATTTGTATTTCAGTGCCTTTACACCTGCCACGGGACGTGAGCTGTTCCGTTATGATGGGACGGCCATCACATTGGTGGCAGATATCGCGACCGGGGTAGCGAGTTCAAATCCGAATCATGCTCCCACAGATAAAAAACTGTATACCGATGATAACGCCTATCGGTTTACAATGACGGAGTTCAACGGGAAGCTCTATTTCGCAGCCGATGACGGAATGAATGGGAACGAGTTGTGGAGTTACGACGCGGCAACGAACATGGCGGCGATGGTCTGGGATGTCAATTCCGGTGCGGAAGGCTCTGATCCAAGATTTCTGACGGTGTACAATGGCAAACTGTATTTCACGGCATACACTCCGCTTTTTGGCCGCGCCTGGTACGAATACGATCCGGGTGGCAGCGCCGTCAACATGCCGCCCGTGGCTGTAGCAGCCGCGACGCCGACGTCAGGGACGGCACCGCTTACGGTTTCGTTCGACGGCAGCAGCTCCAGCGACCCTGATGGCAGCATCACCGGATATGCCTGGGATTTCGGCGACGGCAGCGGCACGTCGACGCTGGAAAGTCCGTCATATACCTACAGCAGTGCGGGAACGTATTCCGCGCAGCTCACGGTCACGGACAACGACAACGCGACTACCACGGATAATATCACGATCTCTGTTACCTCCTCCAGCACGTCGGATATTTTCGTCGACCAGCAAGCGGTGACGCGGGTTACCGTCGGTGGTGGCAAGTACGTGGGGCAGTCTGTCGTTCTTGTGAAGGACAATAGCGGCGCGGTGCCCGGAGCCGTGGTGTTTGCCACCTACGAGGGTCCGACGAGCGGCAGCGTATCCGGCACCACAGACCAAACAGGGTATGTGACGCTTTCAAGCGCCAGTACTAAAAAGAATCTGAGCAGCGATTGGTGTTTTACCGTGACTGACATCCAGCTGTCCGGTCATACTTTCAACGATCAGATGGGTGAACCGTATGACTGCGAAGGATTCCCGAAGGGAACTGCTGCGCGACCGCTCCACAGCATGATGCATCCACCTTATCCTAATCCCTTCTTCGCATCAACGAACATTGCGTTCAGTATTCCCGCTGAACAGCATGTGTGCTTGATTGTGACAGACATGCTCGGGCGTGAAGTCGCTCGTCTTGTAGACGGGACCGTACGCGCTGGTGCAAACACGGTAACATTTGAGGCGCCCCAACTCCCGGGAGGTATGTACTTCTGCCTGATGCAAACATCGGATGAAACCCAAGTCCGAACGATGCTGCTGTTGAAGTAGAAGCATGCGTTACATGACGGATGGATCCACGCCGAGGGTCCATCCGTCACCTGTTGCTGGATATTGTCATCGTGTATTCGTATTATCTGATGCAACACTGCATGAAACCGAATCAACAGATGCGCCCGAGACATCCTCGTGACGCCACCGGGATGTCGCGCCATTCTACGCAACGAAGATGGAGATTCTGCGATGCTCAGTGGAAAACATGGGACCGAAACTGCCGTGGAGATACGACTGGATCGAGTTATCCTTGTGCTCCTGATGCTCGGTGGTCTGTTTTGCAGCCAACATATGGCCCGCGCTCAGCAGGAACGCATTGACAGCCTCCGATGCCAACTCCATGGCGCCGTTGACGACACCCTTCGTGCGAATCTTCTCAGCGATCTTTCTTCGGCATTTACCAACGTCAATATCGACAGCGCCAAATGCAGCGCACAGGAAGCGTTGGAGTTGGCTGAGTCGATCGGTTACATGGATGGCATCGCCCGCGCATTAAATGCATATGGCCTCGCCCTCTGGAGTAGTGGATCGATTCCACAGGCGCTTGAGCATTACCAGAAGAGTCTGAGTATTTCCCAAAGCACGGGAAATAAACGAGAGCAGGCAAAGATTCTCAATCTGATCGGGTTATTATACCAGAACCAGGGTCGGTTGAAAAAAGCACTGGAATGTTACGAGCAGAGCCTGGACATTCGGGAAGTTATTGGTGATCATCGAGGAGCAGCATCCTGCCTCCTCAACATAGGCAACATTTACCTGTTTAAGGGGGCCTATGAAAATGCCCGCGATAAATACCAGCAGAACCTTCGAATTCGACAGGAATTGAACGATAGAGTAGGGATGGCGGCAGGATATGGCAGTCTGGCAGTTCTTCTCCACCTTCAGGGGAAAAACGAGGAAGCCATGGAAGAATTCACGAAAAGCGTGCAGTTGTCTGACGAAATTGGGGATAAAACAAATGCCGCGCTCGGCCGCATGAATATCGGTCTCATTCTCGGAACACAGGGGAAATACGCGCTGGCATTGGAGCAGCATCAAAAGAGTCTGAAGTTATTTGAAGAACTGGGGCTCAAGCAATCCATCGCCACAAGTCTGCTCAATATCGGGGTGGTCCATCAGAGTAAAAGCCAGTATTCACAAGCACTGGATCACTTCCGGAGAAGTCTGAATATCTTTAGCGATTTGGGCGACAAGAGCGGTGTCGCCTCATGTCTGAAGAACATCGGGGTGATATACGAACGGCAGGGTGCCAATAACGAGGCGATTGAGCATTATCGGAAAAGTCTGAACATCTATACCGCATTGGGATACAAGCGCGAGGTTGCCTGTTGTCTAAGCATGATTGGAATACTGCATCGACTATGTGCGTCATACGAGAAGGCACTCGACGCCCTCCAGGGAAGTCTGAAGCTCTACGATGAACTGAAAGACAAGAGCGGGATCGCCTCTGTTTCCAATGCGATCGGGAATGTCTACAGCACGCAGGGAGATTACAAAAATGCACTTCCGTATCTTCAGCGCAGCGTTGCGCTCCGAGAGGAACTCGGAGAGATGAGTCAGGTGGCGGCCTCTCTTTGCGACATCGGCTGGTATCAGCACACACTCGGGGATGATTCGAATGCACGACTGCAACTCGAACGCGGGCTACAAATCGCGGAGGAACTGCAGGCAACAGAAACGATTGGCTGCATCCTGGCCCGTCTCCACAAGTTCCATGCCTCGCTGGGTGATTATCAGGCTGCGTATGAATACTCGAGACGACAGATCGTCCATCGCAACAGCACTCGAAACAGTGAAGAACGAAAGGAACTTCAGGAGTTGATGCAGAAATACGAAGCGGAAAAACGTGAAAGAGAAATCGGCATGCTCGAGAAGGATAAAGCGCTTCAATCTCTTGAACTCGCGCGCCGCGACGAATTGGTGCGCCGCAGCCATCTGGAAGCCCTGCAGCGAAATCAGAAGATCGAGCTCCTTTCCCGTGAAGCGGAATTGCAGCAGCTCGAAGTAGCGATGACCTTGGAACAATTGAAAAACAAAAATGCAGAAACCGAGCGTCATCAGCAGAAAATCAAATTGCTGGAAAAAGATCGCAAGCTGAAAGTCGCGCGTCTTGCGCAAGCAACGACACTGCGCGATGCCCTCATCACCGGAGCGGCGCTGTTCGTGATCATCGGACTACTCATCCTCCGGCGAATGCATGACAAACGCAGGACCGCTGAACTCCAGGCGCTGGTTGCCCAGGCGCATGCGAATGCTGCGGATATGCAAAAATTTCGCATTGAGGCCGAGGCCGAACGACGGGAGAAGCAAGCCCAGCAGCGCTTTGCACGCGGACTGCTCGATGCCCAGGAAACGGAGCGCAAGCGCCTCGCCGGGGAACTGCATGACAGTCTCGGGCAAGATCTGATCGTTGTGAAAAATCGTCTTTTATTGCTTCGCGAAACCGCGAAGCTGGATGGTGATCTCGACGAAGCAATCACCGGAGTCGGTGAGACACTCGAGGACGTTCGACGACTTTCCCGGGATCTGCGTCCCTACCAGCTCGATCGCTACGGCATAGGCAAGGCGTTGCATGCCCTCGTAGCCCGCGCAGATGAGTCGTCGAGCGTGCGCCTCACCGCGGACATCGCAGATATAGACGGCCTCTGGGACAAGGATGCCGAGGTATGCATTTATCGCATCGTGCAGGAGGGCCTCAGCAATATCCTCAAACACGCCGATGCGCAGAATGCCCGCATACGAATGCAGCCGCAGAACGGCGACGTCTTTCTGTCGATCGAAGACGACGGCAAGGGGTTCCCAGCAGAGAATGCTGATGACGCCGGGGCGTTGGAAAGCGGATTTGGTTTGAAAGGAATGGCTGAGCGTGCCGAAATTCTTGGCGGTAGCATGTCGCTTTCCTCCCTGCCCGGAGAGGGAACGAAGATCGAGATCCTCCTCCCGGTGCCGATTCAGGACCCTACTCCGTCCATGAATCCAGGTCTTCAGGTGCATAACACATGAGTGAACCACTGTCCATCGTCATCGCAGACGACCACCCGGTGTTTCGTACGGGACTCCGGCAGATCATCGAACGGGATTCGACGCTGCAGGTACTGGGCGAAGCCGGCAATGGTATCGAAGCATTGGAGGCCATACGCAGTCTGCAGCCGACTATCACCCTGCTGGACCTGCATATGCCGATATTGGGAGGACTCGATGTCGCGGCGACAGTAAACCGCGAACGCTTGCACGTGAGCCTGCTTGTCCTCACGATGTACGACGACGAAGACATGTTCAACGAAGCGATGGAATACGGCGTCCGTGGTTACATTCTCAAGGACAGTGCAGCGCTCGATATAGTTCGCGGAATCCATGCGGTCGCAGAAGGGAGATATTTCATCAGTCCCGCCCTCTCCCGCATTCCTGCAAAAACCATTCCTGCGACACACGCGGACGTGGAGACCCGTTTGCATCTTGATCTCCTGACTCCATCCGAACTGCACGTGCTTCGTTGCATTGCAGAAGGAAGAAAGTCTACCGAAATGGCAGACACTCTATCCATCAGTATCCGTACCGTGGAGCGTCACCGCGAAAACATATGTCGTAAGCTTGAGCTGTCCGGCGCCTATGTTCTTGTTCGATTCGCCCTGGAACATCGCGAATTGCTCATACGTGGTTGCTGAAGCAGAAAACACAGCGCCCGGGAGGGGATCCCGGGCGTTGTGGCTGGCTGAGTAGGGAGAGAGTGGGAGGGAGAGATTCGTGTGCTACCACTGCCCCTCGATACGTCCCGGCCTTCGACAAGTTCAGGCCGGGACTACTCGGGGTGACGTGTCAATTCGATCAGTCCGCAAAGGCATCCTGCCTGCTGCATCCTGCGCGAGCGGCGAAGCCGCGAGCCTAGTCCATGATCTTCCTGAGGAACGCGGGCCGATCGGGATTGGATTTCTCGATCCGCTGGCCTGAATGTTCCTCTTCCATATCCTGGGTGGAGGCGAGCGTCAGACCCTTGCGGATGAACGTGGGCTCGTCGAGTTCGCGGATCTCATGGATGCCGGTAGGGATGTGCGCGGCGCGCGGCTGCTGACGCTGCTGCGGCGCGGCGGGACGGTTGGCACCGCGTCCCCGGGCTCGATTGAAACCGGTGGCGATGACGGTCACCATGAGCTTGCCTTCGAGTGCGGGATCGATCACCGAACCGAAAATGACGTTGGCATCCTCACCTGCGGCTTCAGTGATGATGGAAACGGATTCATCAATCTCGACGAGCGAGAGATCCATGCCGCCGGTGATGTTGACGAGCACTCCCTGCGCGCCGGCGATGGAAATGCCGTCGAGCAGCGGACTGGAAATCGCGTTGTGCGCCGCCTCGACCGCGCGGTTTTCGCCTTCGGCGAGACCGCTGCCCATGAGGGCGTCACCCATGTCGCGCATGATGGTGCGCACGTCGGCGAAGTCCACGTTGACCAGGCCCGGAACGGCGATGATCTCGGCGATGCCGCGCGTGGCGTTGTACAGCACTTCGTTTGCGAGTTGGAAGGCCTCGGACAAAGGCGTCCCCTTGTCCACCAGCGACAACAGCTTCTGGTTGGGAATGACGATCAGCGTGTCGACGTGCTTGCGCAGCTCCTCGATCCCTTCCTCGGCCTGCGCCATGCGGCGCTTGCCTTCGAAATGGAATGGCTTGGTCACGATGCCGACGACCAGCGCGCCCGTGCCCTTGGCGAGATTCGCCACGACCGGACCGCCGCCCGTACCGGTGCCGCCGCCCATGCCGGCGGTGACGAACACCATGTCGCTGCCTGCGAGCACGGCTGCGAGCTCTTCCTTGTCCTCCTCCACCGCGCGGTATCCGACCGACGGATCCGCGCCGGCGCCGAGGCCACGCGTCAGGTTCTTCCCGGCCTGGATCTTGTAGGTCGCACCACTGCGATCCAATGCCTGATTGTCCGTGTTGACCGCGATGAATTCGACATTCTCAATACCGCGATTGATCATGTCCTCCACAGCGTTGCCGCCTCCGCCGCCGACACCGACGACGCGGATCTTCGCCCGCGTGTCCATGCTGTTGTCGTATACGATAGCCATAAGGCCCTCCTCATTGTGTGGGTGATGTGTTTGCATGTAATTCACTGTTTTTCAAACTGCATTCTCTGTATTGTTGACGCCCGTTTCCGTGAGGCGCGTGTATTCGGACTTTGGCTTTTGGCTTTTGGCTCTTAGCTATTAGCTGTTGGCTGTTGGCTCTTGGCTCTTGGCTCTTGGCCAACTGCCAATAGCCAAAGTTCTTCGTCTCATCATAGCTCATTGAACCAATCGATGATCTTCTTGACGATGTTCGTCTTGTCCGACTTGATGCCGTCTTCGTAGCTCGTCGAGCCGATGCTCTTCATGCCGTGAAGCACGAGGCCGGTGCAGGTACTGTACATCGGATTCTCCACTTCGCTGACGAAACCGCCGGCGAAGCCCGAGGGAATGCCGATCTTGACGGGCATGCCCAGCACTTCGCGCGCAAGTGCCGCGGTGCCCTTGATCAGCGATCCGCCGCCGGTGAGAATGACACCGGAGTGCAGATGCTTCGAATAGCCGGATCGCTTGATCTCCAGCGCGACGATCTCAAGAATTTCTTCCATGCGCGGCTGAATGATCTGGCACAGCAGGCTGCGGCTGATCTGCATCTCGTCGCGGCTGCCGAGACGCGGAAGAAGGATCGGGGCGTCGTCGACGATCTCGGGCAGGTACGCGTAGCCGTGCTCGCGTTTCAGCTTCTCGGCCTGCTCGTTGAGAATACCGAGCCCCTTGCGGATGTCCTCAGTGACTTTCTTCCCCGCGATGGCGAGGACGGCGGAATGCCGAATCGTGCGCTCCTCGAAAATCGCGATGTCGGTGGTGCCGCCGCCGATGTCGACGAGTACGATGCCGACTTCCTTCTCCTCGTCGTTGATGACGGCGTTGGCCGAGGCCAGCGGTTCGAGCACGAGGTCGTTTACTTCGAGTCCCGCGCGCTCGACGCACTTGTAGATATTCTGCACGGCGGTGATGCCGCCGGTGATGATGTGCACGTTGGCTTCCATGCGCACCCCGGCCATGCCGACGGGGTCGTAAATGCCGTCCTGTCCGTCGACGATGAACTCCTGCGGAATCACGTGGATGATGCGGCGGTCCGACGGCAGGGCGACACGCTTGGTGTCCTGCAGCAGACGCTCGACGTCCTTGCGCGTGATTTCATTTTCGGGATTGCTGATCGCGATCACGCCGCGGCTCTGGAAGCTCTGGATATGATCGCCGGCGATACCCACGTTCACGGCCCGTACCTTGATCCCCGACTGCCGTTCCGCATCTTCCACGGCCTGCTGCAGCGCGCGCACGGTCTTGTCGATGTGCGTCACGGTGCCACGGGCCATCCCCTCGTTCTCGGCCTTTCCGATGCCGAGAATGTTGATGCGGTTGTCGGAGTCTTTCGCGGCGATCATCGCGCAAATCTTCGTGGTCCCGATGTCGAGACCGACGACGATGTTTTCGGCGAGGCCGGCATTCTGATACTTGCTTTTCATAGTGGGTTCTTCAACACTGTATGAATGTTATTCCATTACTTTCACTGTGGTCGTGTCCACGAGCAGCGAATCGGCTTCGACGCTCTGCGGCACGTTGCCCGACTGCCGCCAGCGCGTCACGACCTGCTCTTTCCAGCGCAGATCGATGTACTCGAGCGATGTCGGATCATATTTCATCGCGACGTTTTCCCAGAAGGCGCGGAAGGAACGCATCTTCTCGGTGAGGCGCGTGGTCGAACCGAGGATCACAGGCACGCCACCTTCCATCGTGTACAGCACCAGGTCGCGGCTGTGATCGAGATTTATCTCGGAGAACAGATGCGCCAGTTCCGCGTCGATGTCGCGAATGGATTTCAGCGCCTGCAATCCTTTCAGCACCTGCTTGTTGACCACACGCACGCCGGGCGTGAGGTCGCGCACGTCGCTGTCGATGCCGGTGATCACGGGCAGATCATGCACGGTCGCCGCGCGTGAGGCGGGCAGCACGTATCCGTCTTCGTCCAGCAGCCAATCGCGTGCCTGCACGTTCATCAGCACGGCGATAGGCTTGCGCTCCACCACGTCCACGCGCAGTGTCTGCGGCGGATCGCGCGTCAGCTCCACGTCGCGAATGAACGGGTTCTTCAGAAGCTGCTCCCGAATGTCGAGCAGATCCAGCGAGGCCAGGTTCGACGTATCACAGATGCCGGCGGCCTTCCGAATGCCCTCCTTCGTGGTAATCGAAATCCCGCGCACGTCAAGTTCCACGCCCACGACGCTCTCCCGCCACTCGGCGGCAAGTACGGCGATGGCCGCCAATCCGCTCACCACGAAAAACATGGCAATCGCCGCGGAGCGGTATCGGGTGGGTTTGACAGTGCGTTTGCGTCGCATGGCTTCAGGGACTTCCTTTTCAGTTCAATGATGCGAGTGCGTCCGCGGAGAATCCGAGGAGCAGTATTTCCAGTTCGAGCATGACACCGGTTTGTGCGTGCACGCTGCGGCGTACGTGACCGATCATTTTCAGCACGTCGGCCGCGGTGGCGCCGCCGGTGTTGATGATGAAATTGGCGTGCAGTTCCGAGACCTGTGCGCCGCCGATGCGATGGCCTTTGAGCCCGCTTTCCTCGATAAGCTTCGCGGCGTAACTGCCCTCCGGATTCTTGAAAATACTCCCGGCATTGGGCCAGTTGACCGGCTGTGCGGCATTGCGCTTGAGCAGCAGTTCCTTTCGCCTCGCCCTGAGCTGCTCCTCGTCACCCTCGGGGAAACGGAAGCGGGCCGAAATCACGATGTCGCTTCGAAGATCCGAACTACGGTAGCGGAAACCGGCCTTTTCTTTTGTCAATGTCTTCACATCGCCTTCGCGAAGCACGGTGACGTCAAGCAGGTGATCCGAAATCTCACCACCGTAGGCTCCCGCGTTCATGATCACCGCGCCACCGAGCGTTCCGGGAATGCCCGCGAGCATCTCGCTTCCCGCCAGTCGGTGCCGCACGCAGAAGTCCACGAACTTGCTCAGCCGCACGCCGGCGCCGGCGGTGATCACATCACCGTCGATCGCGACGTCGGAGAAGTGCTTCTCGATGTTGATCGCCACACCGCGAATCCCCTCGTCGCTGATGAGAATGTTGCTGCCGTTGCCGAGCACCACATACGACACGTCCACACTGCGGAAATACCGCACCAACTGCGTGAGTTCCTCGGTGCTGGCCGGTTCGACGAGGATGTCCACCGGACCCCCGATGCGAAACGATGTCATCGCCGCGAGCGGCTCGCTGATGGAGATGCCGCCGCTGCAGAGGTTCCGTATGTGTTCGAGTGACAGCATGCGTCAGGAAGCGGCCTCCAGCCGGGTGATGAATTGCGCACCGTAGGTGTAGATGTCGCCGGCGCCCATGGTGATGACGAGGTCGCCCGGACGTACGACATCCTGCAGCAGCGCGGGCACGTCGTTTTTGTCCGGCACATACATCACGTTCTTGTGTCCGAAGCTCCGCGCCGCGTCGGCGATGAGTTCGCCGGTCACGCCCTGGATGGGACGCTCGCGCGCGGGATAGATGTCGGTGACGATCAGCAGGTCGGCGTTCATGAACGAGCGGCCGAAATCCTTGTAGAAGTCGCGCGTGCGGGTATAGGTGTGCGGCTGGAACACGCATACCACGCGGCGGCGCCAGCCCGACTTGATGCCGCGCAGTGTGACTTTCACTTCGGTGGGATGATGCGCGTAATCGTCGACGACCATGATATCGCCGATTTCCGCCTTGACCTCGAAACGGCGGAAGGCGCCGGTGAAGGCGTCGAGCGCGGTCTTGATGTGCACGAAGGGAATTCCGAGTTCCAGGCTCACCGCGATCGTGGCCAGGGCGTTCTGCACGTTGTGTTCGCCGGGCACGCCCAGGTTGATCTGGCCGACTTCCTGGCCATTGCGCAGCACGGTGAAGCTGGCGCGGTTCTCCTTCTGTACGAGATCCACTGCCTGGATATCCGCCTGCGAACTGAATCCGTAGGTCACGACCTTGCGCATGATCTGGGGGAGAATTTCCTGCAGCGCCGGTTCGTCGAGACAGAGCGCGACGAACCCGTAGAAGGGCACCTTGTTCGCGAATTCGACGAAGGCGTTCTTGAGGTCGTCGAGACTGCTGTAGATGTCGAGATGTTCTTCTTCGAGCGTGGTCAGAATGGAAATCGATGGATTGAGCTTCAGGAAAGAACGATCGAATTCGTCGGCTTCCACGACCATGAATTCCCCGCCGCCGAGACGCGCGTTCGTTCCACCGAAGGCGTGCAGCTTTCCGCCCACGATCACGGTCGGATCCTTCTCGCCCTCGATCAGCACCATGCCGAGCATCGACGTCGTCGTGGTCTTTCCGTGCGTCCCCGCCACGGCGATGCCGTGATGCAGGCGCATGACCTCGGCCAGCATCTCTGCACGGCGGATGACGGGAATTTTCCGTTCGATCGCGGAAACCACTTCGGGATTTTCCAGCGCGACCGCGGAGGAGTACACGAGCACGTCCACATCGCGGAGATTCGCGGGGTCATGACCTTCGTACACCGTTGCGCCCATGTCCTGCAGATGCCGCGTCACTTCGGTCAGCGACAAATCCGACCCCGACACGCGGAACCCCTGGTTGAGCAGAATCTCCGCGATGCCGCTCATGCCGATGCCGCCGATCCCGACGAAGTAAATGTGATTGATGTTCGCGAATTTCATTCTTTCTTCCGGTTTTATCCCGGCCGTTCCCGGGTTGATGATTTGCTCGGCTTCTTCTCTTTCCTACGTACTACGTCCTATGTCCTATGTCCTATGTCCAATGTCCTGCGTCCTTCCTGCCAAAGGCCAACAGCCAAAGTCACCGTCACAGTCACACCTTCCGCTCATGCTTCAGCTTCTTGAGCAGCTGATACAGTTCCTTCTCGCGTTCGTAGTTTGCGACCCGCAGGCGAAGGACACGGCGACGGCCTGAGACGTGCAGCTTGATGACGGCGAATTTGCGATCGCCCAGCTTGCTGGTATTAAGACGACGGCGTTCGCGCTTGAGCGTGATGCGCTCGATGTCGGCGAACGGAACGAAGCGCTCATGAAAACGGGAGGCGAAGACGAGCGCGTCCTCGGTGATGACGAGCCGGCGTTTGCGCACGATGCTCGTCAGGAGCATGATCAGCGCGTGGACGACGAACGCGGCAATGATATAGACAACCGGGTCCTTCAATCCGAATTCCACCGTGTCGTCGGTGATCGTGCCGGTGACGACAATGTACAGCACGGCAAACGCCACATACACGAGCAAGGTGATGTAGTACAGATCGTTGCGGCGCTTGAAACTGTATTCCTGCTTGATCATGTCAGCCTCCTGCTCCTTGTTCCGCGAGTCGAATGACGGCTTCGGCGATATCGAAAGCCGCGTGGGGACTTCCTGCGGCACTCGCCGCCTCTGCCATGCGCGCGAGTGTCGGTCCGTCGTCGAGCAGCGAAAACAGCTCGCGCTCGAGGCGTTCGAGTTCTTCGTCCCGCAGCACGAGCGATGCGCCGTCCTGCGCCAGCGCCACGGCATTTTTGTATTGATGGTCGGCCGCGGCATGCGGAAACGGCACCAGCAGCGACGGAATCCCGAGTGCCGTCAGTTCCGCGATCGACGTCGCGCCAGCCCTGCACAACACGAGATCCGCCGCGGAATACGCACGGTCCATCTCGTCGATGAACGGCCGGACAATCACTTGTTCGCGATACAGCGCTCCGAGAGATTTCAGCTCCTCGTAATCCGCGCTGCCCGTCTGCCAGATGAGCTGATATTCCTCGCGTACAAGGCGGGGCACCAGCGGACGCAGGGCGCGATTGATCGAGTGTGCGCCAAGGCTGCCCCCGAAGACGAACAGCGTGGTGCGCGCAGGGTGCAGACCGAAATGCACGCGGGCGTCGCCGGTGTCGCTGCGCCGCAGACTGAGCCGCACGGGATTTCCGCTCCGCACGAGCCGCTTTGCGCCGCCGAGCAGCCGCTCGCTCGATGCGAAAGTCACATGCACCTCGTCGGCGAGGGGCGCGAGTTTCCGTGTGGTGATGCCGGGATACTCGTTCTGTTCGTGGATGAGCGTGCGGCGTCCGGTGCGGGCGGCCACATACAGCAGCGGACCCGAGACGTATCCGCCTGTGCCGACCACGACATGCGGCTTGCGCCTGCGCAGAATATTCCACGACTGCACGAGCGACACGACAAGCTTGAGCGGCAGCAACGCGGTACGCAGCGAGAAGCGGCGCTGCAGTCCGGCGATCCAGACGGCGTCGAAGGGATAGCCGTATTTCGGCACCATCCTCGCCTCGATGCGGTTGCGGGAACCGACGAAGCTGATGCTGCAGTCGGGACGCAGCTCGCGCAGCGCTTCCGCGATGGCGATGCCCGGGAACAGATGTCCCCCGGTTCCGCCTCCGGCAAATATGACGCGCAGCGCTTGGCTCACTGGTACAGTTCTCCGACCCGCGGACCAGCGGGTGCTTCCTGGTGGACGATTTCGCGCGGACGTATGCGCGTGTACATTGAGATATTGATCAGGATACCGAGTGCATAGGCCGTGAAAATGATGGTGGTTCCGCCATAGCTGAGCAGCGGCATCGGCAATCCCGTCGTGGGCAGCAGTCCCGTCGTGACCATGGCATTGATGATGGCATACACGGTGATGGTACAGGTGATGCCGACGGCGAGATAGCGCCCGAGATCATCGGTCGCCCGCTTCGCGATTTTCATGCCGCGCACCATGATGACAGCAAAAAGCGCGATGACGATCATCCCGCCCACAAAGCCGTATTCTTCTCCGACGATCGCGAAAATGAAATCCGTGTACGATTCGGGAAGGAAAAGCTCGCGCTGTTTGCTCATGCCCATGCCCACGCCGAACAATCCGCCGCTGCCGAGCCCGATTACCGCCTGCTCAACCTGATAGTTGCCTGCGCTTGCGGCCCCGGCATCGGTGAAATGCGCCATGATGCGGTTCCACCGATAGGCCGCCGACACGGCATAGACGAGCACGATCGGAATGCCTGCCATCGCAACGCCCACGAGATGCTTGATGCTCGTGCGTCCGACGAACAGCACCATGAAGCTGATCGCGAGAATGATGCTCCCGGTGCTGAAATTCGGCTGCAGGAATACGAGTCCCACCACCGCGACGATCCACACCAGCAGCGGCATGAAGCCGTCGCGGAAATCAGTGATGTATTTCTGTTTGGCCGCCAGAAGCACCGCGAGGTGCATGACGAGGGCGAACTTGGCGAACTCGGATGGCTGGAAGCTGATCGGACCGAAGCTGACCCAGCGCTGGGCGCCTTTCACCACCGTCCCTCCGACGAGCGTGTAGCCGAGCAGGAGCAGCCCGATGATGAGCAGATACTTGCTTATGTGCTGATAGAAATGGTAGTCGACGAACATCCCGACGAACAGCGCGCCCACACCCATGATCACGCGGATCGAATGATTGCGGAAGAGATAGTTGTAATCGCCGCCGTGGCGCATGCCGGAGATGGACACCGATGCGCTGTACACGACGCCGACGCTGAAGAGCATCAGCGCGAGTACGCTGAGGAAGACGTACAGGTCGATATGTCCCGTGCGCTGCTTCATGCGACCATCGGCTCCCGGCAAAAGGTGTGCACGCATTCCTTGAACACGACGCCGCGCTGCTCGAAGTTGTTGTACATGTCGAAGCTGGCGCAGGCGGGAGAAAGCATGGCGATGTCGCCTGGCTGTGCGGCCATGCGGGCGATATTCACCGCCTCAAGCATGTCGCGGGCGCGGGTCACGCGCGTCAGAGGCGCGAACTCGCGTTCCATCTCCTCGGCGGCTTCGCCGATCAGCACCATCGCGCGGACCTTCTCCCGAACGAGTTCGAACAGCGGCTCGTACGAGGCGCCCTTGCCGCGTCCACCCGCGATAAGCACCACCGGCTGACGATAGCTCTGCAGTGCGATCACGACGCTGTCGACGTTCGTGGCCTTCGAATCGTTGATCCAACGCACACCGTCGACTTCACAGACGAATTCAAGGCGGTGTTCGACGCCCTTGAATTCCATCACCGCCTTACGGATAACGTCGATGCCCACACCTTCGAGCCGGGCGGCGAGTCCCGCCATCAGCACGTTCATGTAGTTGTGCCTGCCATAGACCTGCAGATCGTCGACCCGCGCAAGCAGTTCCTTGCCATATCCCGCGTCGATGACCAGCGAACCGTTTTCGCGCCACCCGCCCCGGTTGATGCGCTGCATCGAGCTGACGGGGAACAGATCCGCGCTCGCGGTCTTGACCGCGCCCGTGACCACGGGATCGTCGCAGTTGTAGATCAGGTGGTCCTGCGCATTCTGATTCATGAAAATGCGCTGCTTCGATGCGGCGTATTCCTGAAAATCACCGTGATAGCGATTGAGATGATCGGGAGTGATGGTCGTGATCACCGAGGTGGTCGGGTGAAACGTGACGCAGGTGTCGAGCTGGAAGCTGCTGATTTCGAGCACGGCGATGTCGATCTCTCCCTCATACTCGAACAGCGCATCGGTAAACGCCTTGCCGATATTTCCCGCCACCATCGTGCGCCGCCCTGCCGCCTTGCATATTTCACCGGTGAGCGTGGTGGTCGTGGTCTTGCCATTCGTGCCGGTGACACCGATGATCGGACCGTCGAGGAACATTGCCCCGACCTCGATTTCGCTGATCACCGGTAGCCCGCGGCGTTCGGCCTCGACGACGATCGGAGCGTCTGAAGGCACGCCCGGACTCACCACCATCAGGTCCGCGGCGAATACGCGTGCGCTGTGCTGGCCGAATTCGTGGGGAACGCCGTCTTCACGCAGGAGGCGCGCGGCCTCTTCATACTTCGACGCCGGTGAAAGCTCGGTGAGAAAAACACTTACTCCCTTGTGATGGAGCAAGCGCGCCGCGGACAGTCCGCTGCGTGCGGCTCCGATGACGGTGACATTCAAACTTGTGATGTCAAATGCGCGCTGCATGATTAACGTACCTTGAAGGTTGCCAGACTGAGAATTGCGAGAATGATCGCCACGATGTAGAATCGCGTGACGATCTTGGGTTCGGGCCATCCGAGCAGTTCGAAATGATGGTGGATGGGCGCCATGCGGAAGACGCGCTTGCCCTGCCCGTACTTTCGTTTCGTGTACTTGAAATAGGCCTTCTGTATGAGTACCGAAACGGTTTCCGCGAAGAAGATGCCGCCGAGAATCGGCAGAAGAAGTTCTTTTTTGATCATCACCATGAGCACGCCGAGCGCGCCGCCGAGGGCGAGCGAGCCCGTGTCGCCCATGAACACCTGTGCGGGATACGCATTGTACCAGAGGAAGCCGAGACCCGCGCCGAGCACCGCGGCACTGAACACGGTCAGTTCGCCGCTCCCCGGCAGGTAGATGATGTTGAGGTAGTTCGAGAAATCAACGCGACCGCTCGCGTAGCTGATGATGGCGATGGCGATAAAAGCAATAGATATCGTGCCGATCGCCAGTCCGTCGAGTCCGTCGGTGAGGTTGACGGCGTTCGATGTCGCGGTGATCACGAAAATGATCATCGGGATGTAAAAGAAGGAGAAGTCCAGAACGAGGTTTTTGAAAAAGGGCACCGTGGTAACGGAATTGTAGCCCTCGAACTGCGGCGAGAAATACAGCACGCCGCCGACGATCAATCCGACGACGACCTGTCCCACGATCTTGTATTCACCGATCAGACCCTTCGGAAATTTCCGGACGACTTTCAGGTAATCATCCACGAAGCCGACACCGCCCAGCATGGTAGTGGCGAGAAGAATGAGCCAGACATACGTGTTCGACAGTTGTCCCCACAGCAGCACCGGGACGACAATCGAGGTGAGGACGATCAGTCCGCCCATCGTGGGCGTGCCGGCCTTGATCAGATGGGTTTCGGGGGCTTCCAGCTTCGCGGACTCGCCGATCTGCCGCTTGCGGAGAAAGGCGATGATGCGCGGACCGACGAACCAGCTGATGAGCAGCGCGGTGATGGCCGCCGCAGCCGCACGGAAGGTGATGAAGCGGAAAACATCGAAACCCGGCGGATTAAACACGGCATTGATGTAGTCGAACAACTCGTAAAACATGACTTATCCGTTTGCCTCCTCGCTGGTGTCACTGCGCAGGAGATGCGCGGCGATGTCTTCCATCTGCATGCCGCGTGATCCCTTGATGAGCACTGCGTCGCCCGGCGCCAGCAAGGCGTCGAGAGTTTCACACAGCGCTGCCTTGTCTGTGAAATGCATGGCAACTTTGGCGACGCCCTGTACCGCGCGGCTGATGGCGCGCGCATGTCTGCCGTACGTGAACACGTAAGGGATGCCCGTTACGGCGAGCGCCGTACCGAGTGCTTCGTGTTCGCTGCGCGCGGCTTTGCCCAGCTCGAGCATGTCCCCGAGTACGACGCAGCGCGCCCCGTCGATTGTAAGCTGCTGCAGCAGATCGATAGCCGCGAGGACGCTGTCGGGATTGGCGTTGTATGTGTCGTTGATAACCGCGATGTCGCGCACGGTATGAATCTGCAGACGCTTGTCATAGCTCTCCACGGACTCGAGCGCCGCTTTCATTTTCTGCACACCGCAGCCGAAAGCAAATCCCGCTGCCAGCGCGGCGGCGGCGTTGTACGCGGCGTGTCGACCCACGGCCTGCAGACGCAGCGAGATCGGCCGCGCCACGAACGCGGGTGCCTCGATGCGCACTTGCGCGCGTCCTGCACGGTCAAGCGTCACGTCCGCGATGCGGATTTCACAGTCCTTGCGTGTACCATAACGGATGCGGCGCAAACGGCGCGGCAACGCGCTGCGCAACAGAGGTTCGTCTGCGTTGAGCAGCGCGACACCGTCGGCCGGGAGAGAGGAGAATAGGATGTTCTTTTCCGCCGCGATGCCTTCACGCGACTGCAGTTTTTCGATGTGCGCACGACCGATGTTCGTGATCATGCCATGCGTGGGACGTGCGATTTCGCACAGATACGCGATGTCGCCCGGCTGGTTCGTGCCCATCTCAGTGACGACCACTTGGTGCTCTGGCGTGAGGCGCAGGAGCGTAGAGGGCAGGCCGATGTGGTTGTTGAAATTTCCTTCCGTCGCAAGCACGCGGAATTTCGTGCGGAGGACGGCGGCGACCATTTCCTTCGTGCTGGTCTTGCCGTTGCTGCCGGTAATGGCGAGCACGGGTACCGTGAACTGCGCCCGGTGCAATTGCGCAATCGCGCCGTAGGTCCGCATGCTGTCTTTTACGACGAGCAGAGGGAGCGCATGGACGGCGGCCGCATTGCGGCGATACCAGCGCTGTTCCACCACGCAACAGAGTACGCCGCGGGCGCAGACCTCGGCGACGAAATCATGGGCGTCGACACGGCTGCCGCGGAACGCGACGAACACGTCTCCTCTTCCGATCGCGCGGGAGTCCGTCACGACAGCGCCAATGGCGCTATCGGTCGCCAGGTTCACGGCACGCACATGCGGAATCCGCAGCAGGTCGGCGATGCGCAGCGTCATGCGGCAACCCCTCCCCGCTTCTTCTCGAAATAGTTGCGCACGACTTCGCGGTCGTCGAAGTGACGGCGCTTCGTACCGATGATCTGATAGTCCTCATGTCCCTTCCCGGCGACAAGGACGATATCGCCCGGCCGTGCTTTCCGCAGCGCATAATGAATCGCGGTCCGGCGTTCGACTTTCACGATCACGTCCCTTCCCTCGGGCACGCCCGCGAGAATATCGCGGATAATCGCATCCGGATCTTCCGTACGTGGGTTGTCGGACGTCACGACGGTGGCGTCACTGAGCGTCGCGGCGGCAGCACCCATGAGCGGACGTTTCACCTGGTCGCGGTCGCCGCCGCAGCCGAATACGGTTATCAGGCGTCCCTCCGCCAACAGATCGCGCGCGGTCTGCAGCGCCTTGGTAAGGGCGTCGGGCGTGTGGGAATAATCGACGATGGCGGTCACGCCGTCAGCGGAGACGATGCGCTCGAAGCGGCCGGGTACGTTCTTCATTTTCCGCAGCCCCTTGATCACGATCGCCGGATCGATGCCCAGAAGAACACCGGTAGCAAACGCGGCCGTCAGGTTGTACGCGTTGAATCCGCCCAGCAGCGACGAGTGAATCACATGCGCCTCGCCGCGGTAGTCGATCGTGAGTGTGGTTCCTTTCGAACTCAGCTTGATGTCGCGCATGTGGAACGACGGACGCCCCTTCATGCCGTAGGTCTTGCGCCGGCGAGCGGGGAGTACGCTCATTTCCTTCGCGTGCGGATCGTCGCTGTTGATCAACCCCATGCCGCGGGTATGCGTACCGAACAGCAGCGCCTTGGCGTCGCGATACGCTCCCATGCTGCGGTGAAAGTCGAGATGGTCCTGGGTCAGATTCGTAAATACGGAAAGGTCGAACTGGATGCCGTACACGCGATCGAGTACGAGCGCGTGCGAGGAAACTTCCATGACCACGGTGCCGCATCCCTCGCCGCGCATTTCCGCGAACAGCGCGTGCAGGTCCTCGGCAAGAGGCGTGGTGAAGGGAGCCGGTCGAATGTTGTCGCCGATGCGGTATGCGACGGTTCCGATAACGCCGGAACGGATGCCAGCGGCATCAAGAATGGAGGAGATGAGGTACGAAACAGTCGTCTTCCCGTTCGTGCCCGTGATACCGACCAGCCTCAGATCGCGCGAAGGTGACCTGTGGAAGCGATCGGCGAGCTGGGCGACGGCGGCACGGGTATCGTGCACGACCACGACGGCGGTTCCGTTGTGCTGGCAATATGCCGGAGTGAGCAGATGGTGAAGGTGTGTTTCGTAGTGGAGCAGAGAGACGACGACACAGCTGGCACCGCGTTCCATGGCGGACTGCGTGAAATGGTGACCGTCAGTGTGCTCGCCCTGGGTCGCGACAAACATCCATCCCGCCTGCACCTTGCGCGAGTCGGTGGTGATGCCGACGATGTCGACATTCCACGGACCGATCATCGTGACGACCGCGAGATCGTTGATGATCTCCGACAGCCGCACACTGGCGGGAATGGCCTGCAGATTATTCGCAACCTGGTTAAACATCATACCGCATCAATAAAGGTTTGCCGTGACAATGCGCGCTTCGCCGTCAAGCGTACAGCGCGTACCGCGCGGGACGAGCTCTCCCGCGACAGGGGTCTGGGAGCGGACCACGCCGCTGCCCATCGGACTGGGTTCGAGGTTCATGCTTTTCACGAAATTCATCGCCTGGCGCAGCGACATGCCCACGACATCAGGCACCCGCACAAGATCTCCCTCCCGGGCCTGGGCCGCGCTGATAAGGCGGACGGTCACCGACGTGCGGCGCTCCGACAAGGCGTCTTCGTTCGGAATCTGGTCCGCGACGATGTCTCCTCTTCCGACCACTTCCATGTTGAAGCCATGCGCTTTCAGTACCTGCCCCGCGATGCCGGCGCGCATGCCCTTCACGTTCGGCACGCGAATGCGGTCACTGCCCTTGAAGGAGGCATACAGCGGCTCGGGCTTCTTCGCGAATTCGCTCGAAGAATTGATGATGCGCATCGCGATCTTGCGGAAAATCGGACCCGCGGTGGAGCCGCCGTAATAGCCGCGCTTGGGGGCGTCGAGGATGACGAGAATCAGAACTTCCGGATCTTCGACCGGGAAAAACCCCACGAAGGAAGCGACGTGCGATTTGTTGGAATACGACCCGTTGACGAGGCGCTGCGATGTTCCGGTTTTTCCACCGATGTTCATGCCCTCGATCTTGGCGAGCTTGGCCGTGCCGCTGTCCACTACTCCCTGCATGAAGCTGCGCATGATGCGCGAGGTCTCGGAGGAGACGACGCGGCGCACGACCTGGGGCACGTTTTCGTCGACGATGTTGCGGTCCTCGTCCAGCAGCCACTTGCGGATGAATGGCCGCATGAGCACGCCGTCGTTGGCGATCGCGGCATATGCGCAGGCGATCTGCAGGGAAGTGGCCTGCAAACCGTACCCGAATGCGAGATAATAGAGATCCGTGGGACCCCAGTCCCACGGCTTGCGCAGATCGCCGTTGAGTTCGCCTGGAAGTTCGATCCCGGTTTTCACGCCGAAACCGAAATTGCGCGCGTATTTGTAGAATCGTTCGTCGCCTAGTTCGTTGGCGAGTTTGGCGGAAACGATGTTCGAGCTGTGTTCAAAGGCCCCGCGCATGGTCAGCGAGCTATAGGGGTGGTCGTCGACGATGGGTTTGACTTTCGGGTTGTACAGCCATTTCCCGGCCTCTGCGTTGATGCGGTCTTCCGGCGCATGCAACTCTTCATTGAGCGCCGCGCTCATCGCCACGATTTTAAACGTGGATCCTGGTTCGTAGAGATCCGTCACCGCGCGGTTGCGGGCCTTTTCGGGCGAATACTCGGCGAGCTTGTTCGGATCGATGCTCGGCACATTGGCCATGGCGAGAATCTCGCCGGTTTTCGGCTGCAGGATGATGCAGCGTCCGGATTCCGCGTCATGCAGTTCCACGCCCAATGCGAGCTCTTCTTCGGCGATGGACTGGTACACCTGGCTGATGGTCAGCACCACGCTGCGCCCGTTGATCGGTTCGACCTTGGGATAATCCACTTCCGGCCGGCGGGTCCCGCGCGCGTTGCGCTGATAGACGATGAAACCTTCCTTGCCGGAAAGCTCGCCATTCATTTCGAGCTCGATACCGCTCTGTCCGCGATTATCGACGTTCGTGTAACCGATAACCGGACCGGCCAGCGCGTTGAAGTTATAGCGCCGCCGCGGATTCGGGCGCAATCGTACACCGTAGCACGACCACCCGTCGAAATTGTTGGCCAGTTCCTCGGGAATGCGCTTTTCGATGATGGCGTATTGCACCGTCGTGTCGCGAAAATGGTGGGCGATGACCTTGTAGGGCTTGCCCAGCGCACGTGCTATGAATTGCGCCACGGTGTCGGGACGATCGATCACGGACGGATCGACAGACAAGGTGTACTCGGTGACATTGGAGGCGAGAATGGAGAGATTCCGGTCGAGGATGAGACCGCGGATGGGATGAATGATCTCCCGGCTTTCATACTGACTGCGCGCGATCTCCTGAAGCTTTTCCGCATCACGGACCTGGATGACGAACAATTTTACGCCGATGGCAAAAAAGCCGGTCAGGAAAATTGTTATGAGCATGTACATGCGGACCGAGCTCTGCTGTCTCTGCAGAACTCGAAGATCCTCATTACGCCCGGGTCTGTAATCGTAGGGTTCCAACGGCACCTGTCTGTGGTTACTTCGCTGCGCTCGGGGACATGCCGAACACGGTCAGCGAATACGGCTGCTGATTCGCATGTACCAGGCCCAGTTCCTCGGTTGCGATCGCCTGAATACGGTTGTAGCTCGAAAGCATGTTTATTTCTGCGCGCAGTGTTTCGCGTTCCTGCAGCAGAAGCTGCTCCTCTCGTTCAAGCCCGATCTGTTCCATCATCAGGCTGTCAACGGTCACGACGTTCGAGATATACACGACAACAAGCACGGCAAATAGAATCAGCACGATAACGATGTTGAACGTCGTCAGTCCCCGCATCCTGCGGGTGCGGGGCGCCGCCGCCTGCACGTAATCGAGGGACGCATTCTGCGACATCGCACCATTCGAAATGGCGCTCAACGCCGGCTGCAGCCTTCTACGCGTGAACCTTTTGACCTGCGCGAAGGCGGGCGCTGCGGGCTCTTGGATTTCGACGTATTTCGTTCTCATCTGCCTCTATATGCTTGCTGTGGAGCACCTTGATACGCGCGACTTTCCCGCAGACGCAGATGGGCGTTCGCGGGGGACAGACGCAGGAAGTCGCCTCATGGCGGAAGAAATGCTTGACGATGCGATCTTCGAGTGAGTGATACGAGATCACGACCATGTGCCCGCCCGTCTTGAGCGCAGCCAGCCCCTGGGCCAGCGTCTCCTCGAGCACGCGCAGTTCGTCGTTGACCGCGATACGAAGAGACTGGAAAATGCGGGCGAGCGTCTTGTTGCGATGCACCGGCGAAGTCGCCGCGCTGATCACATCGACGAGCGCGGCGGTGTCGGTCAGCGGATGCCGGCCGCGCGCCTGCACGATCGCGCGGGCGAT
The DNA here is from genome assembly GCA_014860565.1 of Bacteroidota bacterium. Taxonomy (GTDB): domain Bacteria; phylum Bacteroidota; class Ignavibacteria; order SZUA-365; family SZUA-365; genus SZUA-365. The sequence goes on along the minus strand of JACZJN010000062.1, from coordinate 2,315 downwards.
GCGGCGGCTGTTGCGTTCCTCGCCATAGGTGAAGAAGATCCGGGCAAGTTCTTCTTCCGTGCTGCGCGCTATGATGTCTGCTGCGGTCAGAGTGGTCTCGCGGTCCATTCTCATGTCAAGAGGCCCCTCAAAGCGGAAACTGAAGCCTCTTTCTGGTATATCTATTTGATGCGACGACACACCGAGATCCAGCAGCATGCCGTCGATCGAGGGGATTTCGTATTGATGGAGAACGTCGCTCAGATGGACCACATTGCTGTGAACGACAATCATACGGCGATCATCGGCGAACAGCGTCTGTGCAAGTTGTACGGCGTCATCGTCCTGGTCGAAACCGAGAACGCGACTATTCTCTCCGAGTTTACTCAGCAAGAGACGGCTGTGGCCGCCGCCTCCGAGCGTCCCGTCTACATAGACCCCAGCCGGATCGGTGACGAGTAGCTCGATCGAACGCTCGAGAAGCACCGGTATGTGATAGCTTGCATCTTCATGCTGCATCACACTCCTCCCATCACGCGCGCCGCCACTGCCTCGTAGGTGGTGTCGGCATAGCGTTCGTTGTAGGAACGGAAGAATTCGGGACTCCAGAGCTCGATTTTTTCCAATGCGCCGATGATGACCACCTGGGACGAAATCCCGGAAATCTCCATCAGCTCCTGCGGAATCATGATGCGCGACTGCTTGTCGAGCGTCACTTCCTGCGCCCACATCATGATCATGCGGATAAAAAGACGATCTTCCTCACGATGCGTGTTCAACTCCGTCTTCATTTGCTCTTCGTAGCGGGTCCATGCATCGAGAGGATACAGAACAAGGCTGTTTTCGTAGCCGCGGGTTATGACAAACGAGTCATTTGCCTCGGGTGTGAGGGCCTTGCGGATCTTTGAAGGGAGGCTTACGCGACCCTTGTCGTCCACAGAATGATCATATTTGCCTTTAAAACCTGCCATGTACTCAGCCACCACGTTTAACCACTTCTCCCCACTTCTACCCACTTTCACCCAAAATTAAGCATTTGAAACTCAGAGTCAAGCACTTTTCTCCCACGGGAAAAAATAATTTCCGAGTGGGGGAAAACACGCTGGAATCGCTGGTTTTATTGGGGTTATCTCCCCTGCTGCAGCGGAGAAATTCTTCGTGGAATACAGGATTTCCCATGGAAACGCAGAATCCGTTTCTCCCACTTTCCTCCCACCCGCCTTTGCCCTGTCCCACCACCGGTTCCCGTTCATTCTGTTGTCCCCGTTCGTACCATGGCGGATTCGTGCATCCTCCCTATCGTCCCGCCTTCCCCCATGTTTTTTCCCTGAGGAATTTTTCCACATTTTAGTCACGATTCATACGGGAAGCGCATGACAGTCGCCTATCAACTCGCAATTATCGCTCTCTCGATCGTGGGACTCTGGAAAGGGGCCGACTGGGTCGTAGAATCCGCCGCCCGCATCGCGCGCAAACTCGGATTGTCAGAACTGGTGATCGGACTCACCGTCGTCGCTATCGGCACATCGGCACCTGAATTTGCCGTCAGCATCACCGCGGCCGTGAAGGGACAGGCAGACATCTCCATCGGAAACGTCGTCGGTTCGAATATTTTCAATCTTGGCTTCATCCTCGGAGGCGTCGCACTGTTTGGTGGCGTTACCATCTCACGGCGCATGCTATGGCGCGATGGCGGCATGCTCATTGGAACCGGCGCTCTGCTCGTCATTCTGCTTGCCGATGGCACGCTGCAATCATGGGAAGGCGCGATACTGGCATCCCTGCTCGTTGCGTATGTCATTTTCCTCTTCGTACAGAAACAGCCGATGGAGGAGGTTCCCCCGGACGGAGGATTTCATTGGTGGGACATTCCCCTGGTGATCGTCGGCATCGCGGTGATCGTGACGGCGGGACATTTCCTGGTGGTTTCGGCATCGGCGCTGGCGCGCCTGGCGGGAGTATCGGAATGGCTGATCGGCGTCACGATCGTGGCAATCGGAACTTCCATGCCAGAGTTCGCCACGTCGTTTATCGCCCTGGTCAGGGGACATCACGGCCTTTCCATCGGAAACCTGATCGGGAGCGATCTGTTCAATCTGCTTGGCGTACTCGGACTCGCGGCCATGCTGCGACCCCTTCACATCGCCCCCGAAGCATGGGAGAGTGTCGTCATTCTCGCCGTCTTCATGTTGATCGTTGTGGGAATGATGCGTACCGGCTGGAAAATCTCCCGAACCGAAGGTGCGATTCTGCTGGTACTCACTGCGATACGTTGGTGGATGAATCTCTGAGAACATGGCCGAGCCCCAGACTCGTTCCTCCCGCTCCTTCCGGTC
>JACZJN010000006.1 GCA_014860565.1 Bacteroidota bacterium | reverse complement strand
GCCCCTCGCGGCTAGCGCAGGAGCAGCCTCTGGCTCCTCACGCCACTCTCGCCAGATATCCTGAGGAAATATGCCCCGGCTCCCAGTGACGGGAGACGCAGCGTCATGCGGCCCGCCCCGGCTGGGTGATGGCCGTCATGCAGGAGGCGCAGCTCGCGGCCAAGCGCGTCACAAAGCGTGATGCGCAGCCGCTCCCCGCGCGCGAGCGCAAAAGGGAGTGTGACCTGCCGCGATGCGGGGTTCGGCCAGACGGGGCTGACATCGAATCCCTGGGAAGCAGGAGGTGAATCGGTCGAGGAGAGCAGGCGTGCGAAGAAGAATACGAGCGCGTTGTCGATATGCGCCCGCCAGCTTCCCCAGCTGTGTCCTTCATTGTATTCGCGGTAGAGAACTTCGTAGCCCTTCGATTGCAGCAGCGGCACGAAACTGTGGACCATCGGAATCAGGACTTGAATGTCGTATATCCCGAGGTCGAGATACAATCGCACCGGAAGCACGGGGCCATTCCTGAAAGTATCGAAAACGGATGTAATGATGTTGCTCGACTGGGCGGCACTGCATCCGAACACCTCAGGATGCTTCATGGCAATGTACAGCGCGATGTTGCCGCCGTTCGACGAACCGATCATGGCACGCGCCTCGGGTTCCGATCGCGTACGGTAGGTGGCATCTATCCGCTTCATGACAGTATGCACGATGAAATCGGTGAACGCGTCGATCGATGCGCCGGCATATTCCTGCGTGCGGTCGAGCGCGGGAACGAACACGCCGATACAGGGCGGAATACGCTGTTCGTGGATCATGTTGTCGAGCACATTGGCGGCGCTGCCGAGCGTGTAGTAATCGAGACCGTCATGAAACAGCATCACCGGATACCGCTCGGTACCAGAGTCGTACCCGGCGGGAAGATAGATTCTCACCTGTCGGTCGCCACCGAGCGCCGTGCTGGAAAAAATCGTGTCGATAATGGATCCATGGGGGACACCTTCATGACGAATGATTTCATCCGGGGGAACGTATCCCGGCATCCGCAGCTCGGAGTTGGGACCGAAACCGCCAGAGACCGTATACGGATTGCGCGGATCCAGTATCCAGTTGCCATCGACAACCAATTTATAGTCGATGCGGGTATCGGGGGCAAAGCGCTCTCCGCGGTACCACAGGTCGGTGTTCGAAAGCCGTTGCAGCGGCGATTGCGTGTCGCTCCAGCTGTTCATGTCACCCGCGACGGCGACCTCCTGTGCCGGGCCCTTGTAAAAGAACCAGACCATGGAATCGCTTTCGGAATAGGGGTAATTCGTCACCGTCGAAAGCATGCTGTCGACCATGAACTGTCTCCGCTGCTCCTGAGCGATGTTCACCCGGATCACGAAATCCGAAAACGTCTGCGCTTCTGCCTGGAGAGTAATCAGGCAGATAGTCGCGATGAAAAGCACACGAATCATATTTGTTGTATCGTTGGCGTCAGGTGAAAGGGCCTTGATTTCAGGCATTACTCGCACGCGGAGGCGTGCGCTTGCCCGTATTTTCCTTACGGTGTTTTGCTTCTTTGACTTGGATGCGTTCGATCGTGCCTTGATTGTGCAATTCGCGAAGCGCATCACGTGCGATCCAGCGCGATGACCGTGAAGCACGCTGCGCCAGCTCTTCCGCGAGGGCGATTGCATCCGCGTGCAAGGCCAGATTCCGCTTCCCGATTTGACGCAAAGCCCAGTTTACAGCTTTTTTTACGAAATTCCGTTCGTCCTCGGCTGCAGCAGCGATAAGGGGGAGCAGAGTGCGGAAATCGCCATCGACCAGAGTCCGGCTGTGCACTGCAAGAGCCGCGAGCATGGCGAATGCGGCCCGGCGGACGAACTCCTCTTCACGCACAGCCCATTGCCGCACTTTCTCCACGGCATAGGGCGTGTGAATGAAAAGATTGCTGCAGCACTGGTCGGTGATGTCCCACGAATTGAAATCCAGAGCCCAGGCATCCATCTGCGCCTCGGTCACCTTGGACGGCTCGTCGGTAAATACCGCCAAAAGACGCGCTTCATGCCAGCCACTTTCCCAGAGCGTGAGTGCCCGGTCGTGATTTCGACCCAATAGTTTGCCCATCGCGCGCAACGGGGGAATGGACATTCCAAAGGCCCGCTCGGTGTTGATGCCATAGCGTGCCATCCCGGACCGGTTCACTTCGTTCGCCTGCGAGCGAAGTTCGTCGATAATCGCCACGACCTCTCGTTCGTTTGCAGTCATGAGCCAATATAGCGGATGCTCGGGACAACATTCAACTACATGCGGTCGTTGCATTCATCGAAGGCAGATCATATATTCATGCATGAAAGTTTGAATTCAAAATACTATGAGCACAAAGAGAACATACGGCAAGCGGTCTGATTCAGCATTGGCCCTCTGGGTGAAGCTGGCGAGGGCGTATTCCGTTTTTAACAGGGAATCGGCGCACGATATCCGCCGTTATGGACTGACACAGCCGCAGTTCGGGGCACTCGAATGTCTGTATCACCTCGGTCCGATGACCATCGGTGATCTTTCGAGAAAGATGCTGGTGAGCGGTGGAAACATGACATGCGTGATCGATAACCTCGAAAAGGAAGGGCACGTGCGCCGCGTGCAGTCGGAGGTGGATCGAAGATCTGTTACCGTGGAACTCACACCGCAGGGCCAGGAACTCATCGGCCGCATTTTCCCACAACACGCGGCACTTATCGAAAACGTCGCCTCCGTGCTCGACGCAAACGAACAGGACGAACTTTCCCGTCTTCTGAAAAAACTGGGATCCGGTATTTCTGTCTGAGGAGAGAGGTGAGATCAGGACCGGCTGGCTCGACAATCGGTACAGCTTCTCATTCAACCAATGGTACGATCCGCGGTGGGTGCATCTCGGTCCGCTGCGCCAATGTATTCTCATCACGGCGGGAATCATCCTGAACGCAGGGGCTATGCACGGTTGATCCCTGCGGCGGACGCGTGGACGCGACAGGCAGCGCGAGAAATCGGAACCCGGGACTTGAATTCGAACTTCGGGGTTTGGACGAATTGTGCTAAGTTTGATGCACGGTCTTCTGTTTTTCCAACCAGGTTCGCGCGTGAAGGTATCTCTTTTTATTCCCTGCCTGACCGATCAGCTTTTTCCTTCATCCGGCATGAACATGCTTCGCGTGCTCGAACGAGTGGGCATGGATGTGCGCTATGATCCGGCACAGACCTGCTGCGGACAGCCGGCCTTCAACACCGGGTATCATCATGAAGCCGCTGCGCTCGCGCGGAAGTTCCTCGATATTTTCGACCGCGACGGTTCGGAGTATATCGTGGCGCCCTCGGGATCGTGCACCACGATGGTCGCGGAATTCTACGGCAGGCAGCTTGCGCTGCCGGGTGAATACGCCGCGATGGCCGATCGGGTGCGGGGACGCATTCGCGAATTCACCAGCTTCCTCGTCGATGTGCTTGGCGTCACCGATGTCGGCGCACGCTTCGAGGGACGCGTCACGGTGCATGACTCATGCCATGCCTTGCGGGAACTGCATATCAAG
>JACZJN010000005.1 GCA_014860565.1 Bacteroidota bacterium | reverse complement strand
ATCCATGGTGGCCCGAGACGCGGCAGCAATGGGTAGACGATTCATCTCTCCACGTGCAGACTGGAGGAGACATCGATATGAACGCGGGCACGATGGGGTATATCGACCGCGAACTTGCCCGCCGCCGATGCGACTGGAATGGCGAGAGCAAATGGGACTCCACCGCTGCCTATATCAACGACTTCCTCCGGCCAATCGCCGACATCATCCAAGAAGACTTGACTTGGCAGAACTCGAAAATCTGGAGCGTTCGCGGGTATCCGGATGCCGGAGAGAATGCATATGTGAACGAGGTGCTCAGCCTGCGGCAGGACGCCACGAGTCCGATGGACGACGAGGATTCAACCTTCGTGATCATCAGCGAATTCATGCATCGTACAACGAATGAACCATATCTCTTCGTACTCAACGGGCGGACACATCCCGAGGGACAGCGGCACATCACCGTCAAACTATCCACGCAACTTGGGGCCGCGGAACAGTGGCTGGTGGAGAATGTGGCCACAGGTGATATCTGGATTGTGCGACCCGCGGATATCACCGATACGATTACGACAGCGAACGGATTCACCGATTACTTCCCGCAGGGTAGTGCGGGCCTGTATCGTCTCACACCGATGGACGATGGATCACTGAATTTCCTGGATACCTGTTTCGCGCATACGCTCACGATAACCCACGGGGCAATTGTCACGCTCGCGAACAAGACCCTTCAGCTTGCAGCGAACGCCGCGATCGTGGTGGAGGATTCGCTCCTCCTCTCGAATTGCACGGTCAGTTGCTGTGACCTAGAAGGTACTGCCAACATCTTCGTGCGTGACGGAGGCGGACTCGGGCTTGTCGGCAACTCCATCCTCAGCGATGAGAGCAGCTTCGCGCGGATTCTGCTCTCGGTCGGACCGGATTCACGGCTCTATTCCGAGCGATCACACTTTGCGGGTATTCCCTGGAACGAGAGCGTGATCACCGTCGTGGATGGGTATGCGTTCACGAACGAGAACGCCGTCGACCTCGGCGGGGGTGGCACGTTCGTCACGATGTGGGGAAACGGTGAGCTGTTTTCCTGCCGCGATTCCGTTCAGGGGAATACCGGATTCTTCAGTTATGGCATTTTTGCCCAGGGAGGAAACTGTTACCTCGAAAGAGATCGTTTCCTCAACGTCGGTATTCCACTGGTCGCATTCGGAGGAACGCTCATCCAGGGGTCGGATTTCGCCACACCGGTTCTTGGGCGGAACAAGTTCCGTGCAAATACGATGGCCATGTATTGTCAGGATTCCGAAATAATGTTCGGAGAGCACTTCTGGTGGTCTCCGACGAATTGTGTCGCGTCACAGAATTCCATCGGGGTTCTCGATCCTGTACACTGGTATCATGCCAGTGCGCCGACAGGCGCCATCTACGCCGATGCGAATTTCTGGGGATACGGATCGGGCACCCCGCTGCAGGCATGCCCACCGAACATCTACGGATATGTGTCGACGGATTATGCACTGGCCTGCGATTCCGTCCCCTTCACCGGAACGGAACGGGGAGTGCTGTCAAAGAACAGTTCGGCGAGCATCACGCCCTCGCCATCCGGAATACGGCAGACGGTGCTGCAGCACCTTGCGAATAATTCCCGCACGAGTGCTCGGAGTGCGATGGAATCCTTCCTGCAGGCAGGAGGCGGTCAGACCGCGAATGTGCAGGATCTGGCATTTCTCTACCGGTCGATGAAGCAGGTGGATGCACCATCACTGGTCGCGAGCCTTCTATCCATCTGCCTCAATCGACAGGATCTTCGCTGTAAGCTGCTCGCGTCGGATATTCTTGAAAAGGAAGGGGATGCGGGCAGTGCCCTTTCGGTGCTCGACAGCTACAGCTTCGTCGGGTCGGATACGCTTCTGCGCGATGCGTTCCTACGCAAGGCCATCCTGTCCCCACAGGCCATGCCGGGAGGCTATGCGCGGGGACTTGCCGCGCTCGATACCCTTGCCGGTGTCGTCGCGTTTGACTCGACATTACACGTGTTCATCGATCGGTATCCACGGCTTTTCAGCAACCTGACGCATGCCAGTATCACGCGGGTGCCGAAACTTCAACAGCGGAGGTACGAGGATATTCTGCTCCCCACCAACATAGACGTCTGGCCCAATTACCCGAATCCCTTCCGGGATGTGACGTCCTTCACCTTCAAACTCGGGGAGGACACGCATGTACGCCTCGCTGTCTATGACGCGATGGGTCGGGAAGTGACGGTTGTCACCGATGCGGACTACCTTCGCGGTGTGCATTCGGTTGTGCTGCGCAGCGGTGGCCTGCCGAGCGGATTGTATTTCTACAGGCTGACAACGGATCAAGGCCTGATCCAGCGGAAGATGCTGCTGATGCGCTGAGAAGTCATGAGCGCGTAATGGTTAAAAAAATCCCGGTCGCTGTTTATTGGCGACCGGGATTTTTGATATTTCAGGTTCGGAAGAACGCGGCGCGTTATTTCCCCCGCGCGATCAGGTTGAGCGCGCTGCCGGCATGGAACCACTCGATCTGCTGTGCATTCATCGTGTGGTTGAGCATGACGGTGTCGCTCGAACCATCGGCATGCATGACGGTCATCGTCATCTGTGTAGCCGGTGCCAGGCTGGCCACATCGAGCTTGATGCGGTCGTCTTCCTGGATTTTCGCGTAGTCCGCCGGATCGGCGAATGTCAGCGGTAGCATGCCCTGCTTCTTGAGATTGGTCTCGTGGATGCGGGCGAAGGACTTGACGATGATGGCCTTGCCGCCGAGATGACGCGGCTCCATCGCCGCATGTTCGCGGCTCGAACCCTCACCGTAATTCTCGTCGCCGATCACGACCCAGCCGTCGCCGGCCGCTTTGTAGGCGCGGGCCACGTTGGGTACTTCGTCGTATTCGCCGGTGATCTGGTTCTTCACCTTGTTCGGCACGCCGTTGTATTCGTTGATCGCGCCGATGAACATGTTGTTCGAGATGTTGTCGAGGTGTCCGCGGAAACGCAGCCACGGACCCGCCATGGAAATGTGGTCGGTCGTGCACTTGCCGCGCACCTTCAGCAGCAGGCGCAGGTTGTCGTATTCTCCCGGCTGCGGGGGGGCGAAGGGCGTGAGCACCTGCAGGCGGTTGCTCGCCGGATCGACCACCACGCTGACGCCGCTGCCGTCTTCCGCCGGGGGAACAAGGCCGTCGGGATCAGGCACGAAGCCCTGTACGGGAAGTTCGTCGCCGGTCGGGGCGTCGAGACGCACGGTTTCGCCCTTCTCGTTGACCAGCGTCTCTTTCGTGAAGTCGAAGGTCAGCGTGCCGGCGAGCGCGAGGGCCGCGACGGTTTCCGGACTGGCCACGAAGGCATGCGTGTCGGGATTGCCGTCATTGCGTCCGGTGAAGTTGCGGTTGAAGGAGGTGATGATCGAGTTGCGATCGCCCTTCTGCACGTCGTGGCGCTTCCACTGGCCGATGCAGGGACCGCAGGCATTGGCGAGCACCTGTCCGCCGATGCTCTCGAGCAGTGCCAGCTGTCCGTCGCGTTCGATGGTCGCGCGCACCTGCTCCGAACCGGGTGTGATGGTGAATTCGGATTTCGTCAGCAGGGACTTCTCCTTCGCCTGGCGCGCGATCGCGGCCACGCGGTCGATGTCCTCGTAACTGGAATTGGTGCAGGAGCCGATCAGCGCGACGCGCAATTCCTCGGGCCAGCCGTTTTCCCGCACGGCTTTCGCGAATTCCGAGATCGGATGCGCGCGGTCGGGGGTGAAGGGACCGTTCACATGCGGCTCGAGCGTGTCGAGGTCGATGTGAATCACCTGGTCGTAGTACTTTTCCGGATCGGCGGCGACTTCGGGGTCGGCCTGCAGATGCGCGGCGATGCCGTCGGCGAGATCCGCCAGGTCGGCGCGCGCAGTGCTGCGCAGGTAGGCGGCGCTCTTCGCGTCGTAGGGGAAGACCGAGGTCGTGGCGCCGATTTCCGCACCCATGTTGCAGATCGTGCCCTTGCCCGTGGCGGAGATGTTCGCGCAGCCGTCGCCGAAATATTCGACGATGGCGCCCGTGCCGCCCTTGACAGTGAGAATGCCCGCGAGCTTGAGGATGATGTCTTTCGGGGATGTCCAGCCGCTCAGTTTCCCGGTCAGCTTGACACCGATGAGTTTCGGGAATTTCAGTTCCCAGGGCATGCCGGCCATCACGTCCACCGCGTCCGCGCCGCCGACACCGATGGCGACCATGCCGAGTCCGCCCGCGTTGGGGGTGTGCGAATCGGTGCCGATCATCATGCCGCCGGGGAAGGCGTAGTTCTCGAGCACGACCTGGTGGATGATGCCCGCGCCCGGCTTCCAGAAGCCGATGCCGTATTTCTTCGACACCGAGGCGAGGAAATCGAACACCTCGCGGTTGAGGTCGAGGGAGGACGTCAGATCCTGCTTCGCGCCGTGCTCGGCGAGGATGAGATGGTCGCAGTGGACCGTGGAAGGAACGGCGACTTTCGGGATGCCGGCGCTCATGAACTGCAGCAGCGCCATCTGCGCGGTGGCGTCCTGCATGGCGACGCGGTCGGGACCGAAGTTCGCGTAGTCCTTGCCCCGTCCCAGCGGCGCTTCGGGTGTCTCCCACAGATGGGAATACAGAATCTTTTCCGTATAGGTCAGCGGGCGGCCCAGCAGGGCGCGCGCGGATGCGATCTTTCCGGGAAACGCGGAATACGCACGCTGAATCATGTCAAAATTCATCGTCATTGCTCTGATCTCCGTTTTGAGAATGCAAGTCTCCTAATATACAAAACGGAGAGGAAATGTGGGGATAGCCTCTACCGGGCGTTTTTCCACCATTCGTAATGCGTGGTTTCCAGTTCATGCGCGCTGGGAATCGGGAAAAACAATTCCTTCCCGTCCTTGTCGAAGAACCAGAATCCATGCCGGAGCACGCGATAGGAAATACTGTGCAGCACCGACGACAGACTGATCGTTTTCACCGTCTTGTCGGTATTCTGCTGCAACTCCGTCAGGCAGTCGAGCAGGCGGTAGGGATTGCTGTCGGGAATGGGCGATACGATCACCTCGCGGTGCCTGCTCTCGGCGAGGAACTCCTCGATGTTGAGATCGATCTGCGTGAAACAGAATTTCGAAGCGCCCTTCGCGGTGTCTTCGGTGATGTACTTGCCGAAGGAGCGCTGATCGAGGCGCGATGCGATCAGGTTGCGCACGGGTGCGACTTCCTGGAAGATGCGGATGAGGCCTGGCACGTTCTCGGCAGTGTAGGGGCCCGGGCTCAGCTCGAGCGCCTTGCCGTTGACCGTGACCAGATACAGCTTCTTGATGATGTTGAAAGGCACATGCTCGAGCACACGGTACGAAGAGATGAATTTCGTGCGCTTGGGGGTGCCGTCTTCATGCGCGACAGTCCGCTCCAGATACTCGTCGATCTTGAAATACGGATCGCGAAAGGTGACGTCGAGTTCGGCGAAAATGACTTTGCCCTGGAAGTGACGGGCACTGCCGATGGTGTAATGCTGGGCGAACGCATTGGGTTCGAGCTGCGATGCGACCAGCGCATTGATCGGAAAAACGATCATGTACAGGTGTTTCTGGTAATCTGCCATAAGACGGGGTTTTCCAGAGTGAAAATGAATTTTCGTGAGTTGGTAAAATAGCCAAACGCTGCAGCAGTCGCAAGGTCGACGTCTCTGATTTCGCACGTCAGCGCGTTTCATCACACGCGTCAGCGCGTCTGCCGTCTCGGGTCAGCGCAACGGATGCGGTGTCAGCACAACGGATGCGGTGTCAGCGTAACGGATGCGGTGTCAGCACAACGGATGCGGCGTCAGCACAACGGATGCGGCGTCATCGCGTCTGATTGCCGTTGTCGCCCGGCGTCATGGGGCGGGTTTTGCCCGCTCCACTGCTCGGCAGCAGGCCCTTGACGCTGAGCCGCGCCACGAGGCTGTCGCGTGGGGCAGCGACAAGGCGTACGGTCACGCGCGTGCTGTCCGCGGCCAGCGGGACGTGATCAAGCAGCTCGGCCATCTGCGGCTCGAAACGGTATGCACCGCGGTCCACTTCAGGGAACTGCAAGGAGAGCGCGAGCTGCGGATAGCGCATGAGCAGGTTATTCAGATTGCGTAGGCGCACCCGGTCCGCGGCATTGAATTCCATCCTGCTCGCGACATCGAAGGCATAGCGATTCGAAAACCAGTTGAACTGCAGGCTGTTTGCCGGAAGTGACAGGCGTCCGGCGATGAGTGTGCCGAGAATATCCCGTGCGTCCTCCGTCAGCGGTTCGTCGGAGAGGTAGATGAAATTGATCGCCGGACTCAGTGTATCGAGCGTCAGCTCCGCATTCATGCTCACGATTTCAAGACGGCTCGAAAGGGGGATGCTGCGCAGTATGCTCTGGGCCTGGAAGCGGAGATCGCCGACAGCTTCCGAAAACGTGCGCGTGCTGAACGCGGACCCGGTAGAGGAGGGCGTCAGCAGTTCGCTGACCGTACTGCCCTTTCCGATATCACTGAGGGACTGCACGAGATCGAGTCGTGTTGGAACACCGGTGCGGTCCGATACGCGTTCCTCGAATCGGGCGATGTCGGCGGAAGTGAAAAAGCTGTTGGTCGCTACCTGCAGCTTCACTTCGATCAGATCGTCGCTGATGCGCGAGGAAGTGTTGATGAGGCTCGAACGGTATTTGATGTCGAATGCGCGCGCGATCTCCGATATCGCCTGCCGGGCGCGCAGCTCGAGCGTGAGCTGATTGAGTGCGCTCTGCAGCGGAATCATCAGTATGAGCAGGAAAAGCGCGATGACAAAGAAGCGGGCGCGCACCGAACCCGTGCGTCCGACCACCTGGCTGAGGCGCAGCTTCTCGAATACGATGCTGATGACCGGGTGCGCGAGTTCCTTTTCTTTCCATTTCCGCACGACATCGACCGTCGCGGCCTTCGGCATGCCCACGAGCAGAAAGACGATCATGGCGCCAAGGATGTTGGCGAAGAAATTGGCCGTGAACAGCAGGGCTCCGCCCTGGATGATTTCGGGCGAACCGCCGTTGGCGATGCCGAAACCCATGACGGCAATCGGCGGAAGCAGCGTGATGGCGATGATGGCGGCAGGGAGAAACTGCACGAAACGGTTTTTTCGCGACAGCGTCGCCGCTCCCGCCATGCCGGCGAAAAGTGCGACGAGGAAATCGATGACCGTCGGACGCGTCCGCGCCGCGATTTCCTTTGTCACTTCGGCGAAGGGAAGGAGATCGGACAGGATTGCGGAGATCATACCGACGATGAAAACGGTCAGCGCGACTTTGAAGAAAATACGGATCAGTAGGTACAGATCTCCGGACGCGAGGGAAAGTCCCGCAGCGAGAACGGGAAACATGATCGGCATGATCAGCGCACCGCCGATGATGATCGCGCTCTGGTCGAGGATGAGCCCAAGCGTGGTAATGCCGGCGGCGAGCATGATCTGCACCCAGTACAGGGGTTCGGTGATATGCGCCGCGCGGTAGGCCTCGAGATAGCCGCGTTCGCGGTCGCCGCTGTGGATGCCGAAAATTCGCGCCATCCATTCCGTGAAGGTTTGCGGCGGCGGCTCCGCTTCGCGCTCATCCTCGGCCGAAAACAGCGCGGCTTCGAACGGTGGATATCGCTCATCGTATGTCGGGCGCGCGGCGCCCATGCCCTCGGTGGTCGTGTGCTCCTCGCGATCCACCTGCGGTTCGTCGACCTGCGTCCCGTGTTCCCCGCTGGCGGAACCCGCCTCGGCGTGAGCGGCAGCGTCAATGGCGGCAGCATCGGCAAGCGAAGGAGCGGCGGGTGCTTTTTCGAACAGGATCTCCCCGGCCGCGGTTTCCCCCGCGTAGCCGACGGGAAGGGGTTCCGCACTGCGCAGCCGCTCCGACTTCAGGCGTCGCTCGGCAAACATCACGCTTCCGGTCATGTAGAGATTCGTCAGCACGATAACGCCGAAGGCGTACATCGGGAACAGCTCGGTACCGGGGATATGGCCGGTCTGAAAGGGCAGCAGTGCCATGACCGCGGTGGCGAGTCCGCGCGGCAGCATCGCCATGATGGCTTGCAGCTCACCTTCGGTGAAATCCTTTCCGATGCGGCGGAAGCCGATCATCAGGAGGCGTCGTCCGACAAGCAGCAGCAAGGTCATTCCGAGAATGAACAGGCCGATGGTCCATGTCAGTTCGTCGAAGTCGAGCAGCATCCCGAGGTAGACGAAGAAAAAGGTGCGGAGCAGAAAGGAGATCTCTTCGGTGATGTTCTTGATGAACTGGTTGAGAACGAACTTCTCCGACTTGATGTCGATGCCGAAGAATTGACGGAGTCGGATGCCAATGTGATCGGTCATCACCTGCATGTTTTCGAGAATGAGACCGAACATCAGCACTGCGATCGCGGCACTGCCGTGCAGTTCCTCCACCATGAAATAGAGCAGGAAGATGAAGCCCAGCGTGAGCATGTACGCAAGCGGTTCCTTGCCCATCCATGCGATGAGCCGCGACCAAAGCGCGCCGGTAACCGTCGCGATGACCAGCGCCACGCCGAAGCTCGTGACGAAGCTCATGAGCACGCTGCCGACGCCCTGCGTGCCCGAGACATGGAAATCGAGCAGCAGCAATACCGAAACGATAAGCAGCACGTCTCCCAATGCGGACTCGAGCTTCACGATCGTCTTGATTTCGTTGCGTACGCTGAGTCCCGACACCACCGGAATGCAGATCGCCGGACTCGTCGCGCCGAGCACGGCGGCCAGGATCAGGGCGTTGAGCGTACTCATGTCCATAACGAAAATGCCGAAACACATGATCAGCACGACACTGACGACAAAGACGCCGACGGCAAGCACGGCGGCCTTGGGCGCCTGCTGTACCACGGTGCGGATGTCGAGTTCGAGTCCGCCTTCGAACAGGATGATCAGGAGCGCCATCGTTCCGAAATACGGTGCGATGGTGAGCAGGGCATCCGAGGCCAGCCAGCCAGTGACGGGGCCGAGAAACACGCCGATGCCCATCAGCAGCAGCACGCTCGGAATCTTGGTCCATTTGAACAGCAGGTTGGCCAGGAAACCGAGCAGGATGATGCCGCCCATGAGGGCAAAGAATATCGGAACATTCATGGCAATACCCTGATCGCAATTGTTGAAGAACACTAAACTAATACGGAGCGACGCGATAAAAAACAACTCGTTTGTGTTCGAGGCCGGGCACGGTTAGATTTGTTATTCATCACAAGTATCAGAAACACGAGAATACCCCTCATGCCGCGCAGGTCAAAGCCAGATTCCTCAGCAAACACCACCCCTTCCACCGTCAAAAAAATCGGGAAAACCGTACGCATCCGTCGCATCGCCATAAATACCGGCGGTGGCGACGCTCCCGGACTCAACGCCGTGATCCGCGCCGTGACCATCGGCGCCATTCATCGCGGATGGGAGGTCGTGGGGATACGCGACGGGTATAACGGACTACTCATGCCGAATGACTATCCCGACGGGGGAATCATCCCCCTTACTCTCGAAGCTGTGCGCGGTATCACGCATCTCGGCGGAACGATTCTGGGAACGACGAACAAGGGCAATCCGCTGGAATTCCCGGTACTGCAGAAGGACGGCAGCTACAAGACGATAGACCGCAGCGGAGAAATCATTCGCGCATGCAGGAAAAACCGAATCGACGCGGTCGTGGCGATCGGGGGCGACGGTTCGCTCTCCATCGCCAATGCACTCTACGAAAAAGGACTCCGCATCGTCGGTGTACCGAAAACCATCGACAACGATCTGAGCGAAACGGTCTCGACCTTCGGCTTCGACAGCGCGGTCTCATTCGCAACCGAATGTCTCGATCGCCTGCATTCCACCGCGGAGGCACATCGCCGCATCATGGTGGTCGAAGTGATGGGACGCTATGCCGGCTGGATTGCGCTGAACGCAGGTGTTTCCGGCACGGCCGACGCAATTCTGATACCGGAGATTCCCTACGATATCGACATCGTCGCACGCAAGACCGTCGAGCGCGTCAAACAGGGAAGGAAGTTCTCCATCGTCGTGGTCGCCGAAGGTGCCAAGCCGAAAGGAGGAACGCGCAGCGTACTCGAACATGAAATCGGGCGTGCCGAGCGTCTCGGCGGCATCGGCGAAACCGTCGCGAAACAACTGCAGGAAATCACCGGTCAGGAATCACGCCATGTCGTGCTTGGGCACCTTCAGCGCGGCGGCTCGCCCACGACCTTCGACCGCTTGCTGTCGCTGCGCTTCGGCGCCGCGGCCATTCGTGCGCTCGAAAGGGGGCAGAGCGGCGTCATGGTGGCACTCGATCCACCGACCGTGCGTTACGTGCCGCTGAAAAAGGCCACGAGCCGGATGAAGGTTGTTCCCCTCGACTGCGACACCATGCTCACCGCCCGCGACCTCGGCATCAGCTTCGGCGACTGATCATCCTCACCCGTTTCCCGGAGACCGTTCCATGATACGCCCGCTGCCTTCGTCCGTTCGCACCGTTACGCTGCTGCTGTTTGCCGCGCTCGCTTTTGTTTCATGCAGACTCAAGGATCCGGACAGCATGCCACTCGACCGCTACTCGCTCAGTCTCAACGGCACCTGGCAATTTCGCATCGACCCTGACAACGTGGGGGAGAAGGGACACTGGTATCTCGGCAGCGGGAGCGAGGGCTGGGATACGCTCGCCGTGCCCGGCAGCTGGGATCAGCAGCAGCGTCTCGCCGGGTACGACGGTCTGGGCTGGTACCTCCGCCGCTTCGACGCCGAGATTGATACAGGAATATCGCATGCGCTTATCTTTGAAGCGGTCGACGACAACGCCGAGATCTGGCTCAACGGCGAGAAGATCGGTTCGCACATGGGGTACGGTCAGCGCTTTTATTTCGATGTGACGAAAACGGTGAAAGCGAAAGGCAACGTCCTCGCTGTGCGGATCGAGGATATCGCGGGTCCGGGCGGACTGATCGGCAGCGTTGAATTGCGCGCGTTCGAAAAAGAAGAAGAACTTCTGCGCAGCGAATATTATGGCATAAAACCGGTGGAAAGCGCCGACTGGGTACGTGACGCGGTAGTGTATGAAGTGTATCTTCGCGCGTTTTCGAAAGAAGGCACGTTCAAGGCGCTGGAACAGCGGCTGCCGGAACTGCGCGACATGGGTGTGACAGTCGTATGGCTGATGCCGATTCATCCCGTCGGAAAATTGAATCGCAAGGGAAGCCTGGGAAGTCCGTATTCCGTGCAGGACTTCTACGCCGTCAATCCGGAATTCGGGACGCTTGACGATTTCAAATCGCTCGTCGCTGCCACGCATGTGCAGGGCATGCATCTGATCATGGATCTCGTGGCGAATCACACGGCGTGGGACAATCCGCTGATCACCGAACACCCGGAATGGTACAGGAAGGATGACGAGGGCCGCATCATCGCACCGAACCCGGACTGGAGCGACGTGGCAGGACTGAACTACGACGTACCGGAATTGCGCGCGTGGATGAAGGAGATGATGCTGTACTGGGTGCGCGACATCGGTATCGACGGCTTCCGCTGCGACGTGGCGGAACTCGTGCCCCATGATTTCTGGGTCGACGCCATCGCGGCCCTCCGAGAGATCAAGCCCGTCATGATGCTCGCCGAGGGCGCCGATCCCAAGCTGCACATTGATGCGTTCGATCTCACGTATGCATGGAGCACGTATGACATGCTCCGGCCGATCATTTTCGGCAAAGTGCCCATGACCGAAATCAGCGCCACGTTGCTCCGTGAAAAATTCCGGTATCCGCGTGGGGCCATGCATCTCCGCTTCACGACGAATCACGACAAGAACAAATACGACGCGCCGCCGCTGCTCTGGCTCGGGCCTGGCGCCGCGCGCGCCTGCGCCGTGCTGATGCACATGCTTCCCGGGGTGCCGTTGATCTACAACGGCCAAGAAACCGGGAGCGACAAACGTCTCAGCCTATTTGAAAAGGAAACGATCGACTGGTCGGTGGATTCGCTCGCCTTCCGCGTTCTCTACACCGACCTCAATTCCATTCGGGCAGCGCAGCAGTCCGCCCGCAGAGGCGATATGCATATTCTGTCGGTGGGAGACAGTACGGCGGTGTTTGCGTTCTCGCGTACCATTGACGAAGCGATGCCGGTATTTACCGCGGTCAACCTCACGGCTTTGGAAACAGCGTTCACCTGCGCTACGCCGGATGACCTCGAGGGCGAAGTCCTGCTTGCCTCGGCGCGTGTGCAGCAAGTCGGCGACAGTCTGCGCATCACCCTTCCGCCATACGGGTACCTCATCATGAAATAAGGGCGGTCCTCGGGAGGATGAGCCTTCAGGCTCGTCCTTCTTCCGGCATCGTATAATCCCCCTCGAACACCAGCACCGCGGGTCCCTCGAGCACCAGGTCGCGTGTGAAATAATCGGGATGGTCGGTCGGCGACCCGGCATCGGGAGTGAAATGCACGCGGAGGGTATCGCCCCCATGCGTGCGCAGGGTCACGGGCGGCTGAATGCCGCGGCGCAGATGGGCGACAAAACCTGATGCGATGGTGCCGGTACCGCAGGCTTCGGTTTCGGCTTCCACTCCTTTTTCAAACGTGCGGATATGCACGAGCGCTTCCGCATCCACTTCCAGCACATTCACGTTGCAGCCGCGAGGAGCGAAATGTCCGTGCCGGCGCAGCAGCGTGCCCACACGCTGCATGTCGATATCCTGCAATGGGGCGCGCAGTCTTAATGGTAAATCGGAGGCGAAAAGCACCAGATGGGGGGCCCCGTTGTCGATATAGTCTGCATGGACTATCCCTTCGTCCGTTTCCAACGCAAGGTCCAGTTCGATGCGTTCGGGAGGAGGAAAGGCCAGCCGCACCTCGCTGCCCGACACCGCGGCGGCGTAGCTTTTTCCCAGCACCTCGAAACGCATTTCCGCGGGAGCGATGCCGTTGCGCAGTGCGTAGAGCGCGGCGCAACGTCCCCCGTTGCCGCACATGCTGCCGACGGAGCCGTCGGGATTGAAAAAGGACATCCCGAAGTCATGTGTCGCGGAGGCGTCGATGAAGATGGTGCCATCGGAACCGACACCCTTGCGGCGGTGCGAAGTCAGCTGCGCGAAGCGCCGCCGGGTATCATCGTCGTACACGCGTGCGCGGTCGTCGACGATGACGAAATCGTTCTGCGCACCGTGGGCTTTTGTGAAATGAATGGTCTGCATGGCGTCCGCAAATTACGGCATTCCCTGCTTCGATGCCATCCGTGATGTGCGCCGGGGACAAGAGGGACGAGCCTGAAGGCTCATCCTCCGGAGGGGGGGCGCGTCAGATGGACACGCCGATGTCGGGGGAATCCGCGGGCGGGATGTACTCCGAGACGACAGGGAAGTCCTGCAGGTGTCGCGAGACCGCCGCTTCAAGGAATGCCTCGACCCAGCGGTAGATGTCGTAGCGTCGCACGGTCGCGCGAAGCCGGTGCATGCGCCTTTTGCGCTCGGCGGGGGACATGCTGAAGGCATTGTATATGGCGTTTCCCATCCCTTCGATGTCGTACGGATTGACGAGCAGCGCGTCTCGGTGCAGCTGCGCGACCGCACCGGCGAACTCGCTGAGTATCAGCACGCCATTGGCTTCGAGATTGCAGGCGATGTATTCTTTCGCAACCAGATTCATCCCATCCTTCACCGGAGTGATAAGGGCGATTTCCGCGGTACGGTAATACCCGAGCAGTTCGCCGCGCGTGAGATGGCGGAAGATGTAGTGAATAGGCACCCAGCCGGAACGGGTGAACTCACCGTTGATCTCGCCGACCAGCTGCTCGATTTCGATTTTCAGATCATTGTACTTCGGGATATCGATGCGACTGGGCACGACCACCTGCACAAGAGTAATCTTCTCCAGCAGCTCCGGGTGGTGACGCAGCGCGCTGCGGAAGGCCTTGAGACGGTAGGGAATGCCTTTGGTGTAATCGAGGCGGTCAACGCCGAGTACGATCTGCCTGTCGGGGAGCGCTTCGTGAATGTACCACGCGGATTCCGCGACCTCGCGTCCGCGCGCGCGCCGCTCGAATTCCCCGTAATCGATGCTGATCGGAAACACCCCGGCGCGCACTTCCCGCGCGTCATGCCGCAGCACGTGAAAACCGCCTTCGCTGCGCACGGAAGTGCCGGGCAGCAGCATGCGCACGCACTGCACGAAATTGCGCTTGTCACGCATGGTCTGGAATCCGATAAGGTCGAAGGCGAGCATGGAACTCAGGATCTGGAACCGCCAGGGCAGTTTGAAAAAGATATCAGGAGGCGGAAAGGGGATATGCAGGAAGAATCCGAGCGGATTCTCCACTCCCATCCCGCGAAGCTCCGCTGCCGCAAGCATGAGATGGTAATCGTGCACCCAGATAAAATCCGCCGCTTCCACCGTGTCACGAATGTGGGAGGCGAATTTTCGGTTGACGCTTCTGTATGCCGTCCAGTATGCCGGATCGAAATGACAGTGCGACTGCAAATCGTGAAACAGCGGCCAGAGAATCTCGTTCGCGAATCCCTGGTAATAATCCTCGAATTCCTGCCCGCTGAGCGGCACGGCCTTCAACGTGTAGCCTGCCGAAAGGGAGGAGTCCGTGAGCACATGATCAACCTCCTTCTGCACGTCGTCGGGCATTCCTGACCATCCGATCCAGATACCGCCGCGGTCACGCAACACCGGCGCCAGTGCGGTGACCAGACCGCCTGAACCGGGACGCGTCGTCAGTGTGCCCTCGCTGCGCTCAAGCACGACCGGGAGGCGGTTCGAGACAATGACCAGTCGCCCCGGTGTTTGCTGTATACTTTCGTTCACGACGGGTTCTCCTTCTCTATGTCCGCGATCGCAACATCGGAAACATGTTCCCGGGCCGTGGCATCCGCATCCGTCCGGATCTCCGTGGAACGGCCAGACGCGCCACGGACGGCGTGCATGTGCACGGTGTGGGTGGGAAATGCGAACTCGATCTGTTCTTCCTCGAATGTTCGGTAGACCGCAAGATTGATGCGCTGCTGCACGTCCATGTACTCGGTGTAGTCGGGCGAGAGTACGTAGTACACGAATTCAAACTGCAGTGATGAAGGGCCGTAGCTTTTGAAATGTGCCCGATCGAAGCGGGCCATCTCCTCTGTCTCAATAATGCTGCGTACCAGATCGGGGATGCGCTTCACGGTTTCATACGAAGTGCCGTAGACGACATCGAGTGTAAATAGAATACGCCGTTCCTGCATGCGCTTGAAGTTGCGTACGCGGCTCTTCAGCAGATCGGTGTTCGAGAAAATGATCAGCTCTCCGCTGAGGCTGCGAATCTGTGTCGTGCGCATGCCGATTTTCTCTATGCTGCCGAGATAGCTGTCTATGACAATGAAATCGCCGATGACAAACGGTTTGTCGATTGCAATCGAAAGCGAAGCGAACAGTTCGGCGAGAATGCCCTGCGCTGCAAGGGCCACGGCAATGCCCCCGATGCCGAGGCTGGCAAGCAGCGTGGTAATATCGAATCCGAGGTTATCGAGGATAACGAGAAGTACCACCGACCAGAGCATCAAACGGCTCATGAAACCCAGCACGTTCAAGGTTGTTTGCGCGGAAGGGTCTTCGTACTCGCGCAGACGCGTGCTCTTGGCGATCAGATATGCCAGCACACGGCTTCCCCAGTACCCCGCCTGCAGCAGCGCTGCGATGAAAAAGACATGATCGATCAATGTGCGGGACGGGGCGGGGAGCGCGAGCCACCAGGTGCCGACGTAAAGTCCGGCAACGAGCAGAAACAAAGGACTGATATGATCAACCAGGCCGGCCAGCATGTCGTCGACATCGGTGGTCGTGCGCGAGGCCAGTTTCAGCAACCGGGATGCGATCAGACGTTTTGTAAAAATGAGGATAAGCGCCGTTCCGAGTGCAATGCCAAGTGCGATCAGCCAATCAGTGAGCCCGACACCCTGGAATGTTGTGTTCAGAATGTTCATGAAAGGTGCGATATCCATTGGTTGAGAAAGCGAATCAATTCATCCGGCGGCGTGAGATGCAGATCGGCTCGCGTCGGACGCAGTTCGGGACGTACAAGGACGCGCAGTCCGCGTCCATCGAGTGCGGCAAACGCGTCTTCGTCCGTCTGGTCGTCGCCGAGATAGGCGGCTGCCGGGGGGGTCGGAAATTCGCTCAGCAGCGTGTGGACGGCATCGGCCTTGCTGCGTCCGAGGGTCCGCAGTTCGATACCGCCGTCGAACGCATGCATTTCGACCGGAGCATGCAGCAGGAGGTTGCTCCACCGCTTTGAGGCCAGGCCGCGCAGCGTCACCTCTGTTTCCGGTTCCAGTCCCCGCCAGTGCAGCGCCACGGATGCCGGCTTCTGCTCAATGCGGTCGCCGGGAAACAGCGCTTTCAGCCAATTCCATTCTTCCGCCAGTATCCGCCGGGTGTTTTCGTCCAGGGGTGGAGGGGTGTAGGTGCCGTCCGCATGCATTCGCTCCCACCCATGGGAGCCCCAGATTTCGGGAAGGGGATTGAGCTGCAGCAGCGGCAGCAGATCCGCCACGGCACGGCCGCTGACGATCACGGTTCGGCATCGTTTCTCCGAGGCGAGTTTTTGCAGGAGGGGACGCAGACCGGGGAAAGGCGTGGCACGATCGCGGTGCGGTGTGAAGGGTGCAAGGGTCCCGTCATAATCAAGCATCAGCAGCCGTGAAGGTGCCGCGCGGAGTGTGCGGAAGAATGCGTCGTAATCGAGCTGTTCGCTCAGTATCGTCATCGCGCATCCCCTCTTCCGTTCGTCATGACAATTCAACCCTGTCAGGGTGATCGCTCATCAGCACAACCATGAGCGTAAGATATTCGCGAAGATGCCGTGAAAGCAGAAAATGGTCGCGCACGAATTCGCGCGCCGTATTGCCCATGCTTTCCAGGATGTCGCGGTGGTTCAGCAGGTAGCGCGTGCGCAGCGCGGCGCCTTCCGGGGTCGACACCAGGAAGCCCGTATGATGGTTGATCACCTGCAGACGGATGCCGCCCGTGTTTCCACCGATCACCGGCTTTCCTTTCCACATCGCCTCGGTGACCGTCAGTCCGAACCCTTCACGTGTGGATTTCTGCATGACGATATCGCTGACACGCTGCAGCGCATTGATGGTGCGATGGGCGTCGGACGGTAAAAGCAGAATTTTGATATCCGGATCGTCGTTCGCCGCCGCATAGACTTCGTTGAGTACCACCTCGCCTTCCGGATCGTCGGTCGCGCCGCCTCCTGCGAGCACGAGTTGCAAACCCGGCTGGAAGCGCTTTGACAATCGGTAGGATTCGATAACTCCGACGGGATCCTTGAAGCGGTCGAAGCGGGAAACCTGTGTCACTAAAGGACGCTCCGGATCTATGCCAAAGCGGTCGTACACCGCTGTGATCTCACTCTCAGGTAAATCGATGTTCTTTTCGCTCAGTGGATCGATGCTGGGAGGAATGATGTATTGCGGGTGCGGCAGAGGCTGCGCAAAATCGGGAAGCGACCAGATGCTCGCATCATAGTCCGAAAGAAAGCCGCGCAGATACTTCCATACCGGACGGTGGGGACGACTGGCGTCGATATGGCAGCGCCAGATCCATTTACCCTTTCGCTGCGGGAAGGATGCGAGCAGCGGTGCGGGCTGCGGATCATGGATGAATACGACGTCGGCGTCCTCGAGCGCCGGCCGGAGCTGCTCGGCGTTTTGCCGGTTGACTTCCTCGAAGTTGCGAAGCAGCGCCTCGGGAATCGCAACGGCGTTGCCCTGCAGCGCGTTGTGAAAATGTTTCGTGCACTGGTAGAACTCCGCATTGCCGTTGATGACTTCCCAGTGTGTGTCGAGGCCGAGTTCGTTCATCAGAGGCACGAGCTTGGCCAGAATTTCAGCCACACCTCCGCCCATACGGGTGGAATTGACATGCACGATTTTGCGGCCCTTCAGGGGCGCGGCCAGCTGCCGCAGCTGATCGATGACATCATGCCCGACGATGTCGATATAGGATTTCAGGGTCTGCATCAGTTGATCCCTCCTGAGGTAGTGTCCGGGAAGTAGGCGCCGACGACGCTCGACAGCTGCGTCCGAAGTTCGCCGAGCGTGGCGAAGTAGGGGTCCACATCCGCCAGTGCCGCGAGCAGATCGTTGTGGACGCTTCCGAAGCTCCGAAGCCAGGTCGAAAAATCGTCCTGACCGTCCGGTGTCCTGCGCCGCGCATCGATGAAATGATAGAAAATGCTGCTCGTGGAGGAATGCGGGATTTCGCGTACGAGTTCCGCCGGATCAGCGATGCTGCGATGTGTATCGAAAACGACGATCTGCGAGCGGATGAAGGAGAACTGTTCGTCCACCTTCGCCCAGGGAAGGAATTCCTGCTCCGCCAGGCGCTCCTCGATCACTTCCACGACTTCACCGCGAAGATCCTCGAGAGACGCATAGTCCATAGGATCAACCATCGCCAACCTTTCCGCAATCATGTGATCATGCAGGGAGTGGCGCGCCCAGGCTGCGAAATCGTTGTTGTATTCCGGTTCGTCGAATTGCGGGCGAAGCCTTCCGCCCCAGAAATGATAGTAGAGGCTGCCGACGTTCACCTCCAGGAGATGGTCGCGCAGTTCGCGAAGATTCTGGGCGCGGCGACCGGTGGCGATCGCGGACAATGCACAATCCTTGAAGGCGAATGGACGTCCTTCTCTGGTACTTTTCATGATCCATGGGATTTGATGAGACAAACGGGTATGTGGTGTATCTAAGAACAACACGAAATACCGGACGATAATTCCATGACCCTGAAAACTGCGCCGGTGTGCATTCCTTCGTATATTAGGATCGTGTATGCGGGCAAGGACCCTCGCGCACGCACCGTCTCCTTCAGCGGTGATGGAATTCCTGCCCGACCGCAATACACGACGCCTGTTCCAGCGCAATGAGTGGTGACAACATGAAGAATCCCGGGTGAGGCTCGCCCGGAGGAGAGGACGCCCTTGATGGATGAGCGACATGAAGTGCTGCAGCGGCAGATCCGCAAGGTATTCGGCGAGAACGTACCCGATGCGGCGGAATGGAAGAAGCTCCTCGCATTGATCGACACGACGTACCGGGCATTCGAGACGCAGCGGGCGGAGTTGGATCAAGTGATAGAGCGTACCTCGCGCGCATGGGCGCAGGCGGATGCGGATCGCAACGCCATCATTGAAACATTACCCGATCTCTATCTCCGGGTCTCCGAAGACAATCTCATTCTCGAAGCGGGCGGCATCAATGCAAGGGTGTTTTTCGGTGAAGGATTGCTTACGACGCGACCCATCAGCGAATTGCCTGTCTTCTCCGAATTGCTCGACCTTCCCGCATTGCTCAGTGAAGTACGGGAAACGCTGGGCCGTGTGATTCGCGAGGTGACCGTCCCGCAGCAGGGAAGTGCAGTCAATTTCGAAATCTCACTCATCCCGCTGACCGGCGGACATGTTGTCCTTTTCTTTCGCGATATCTCCGTGCGCAAGCGCGCGCTTGAAGACCTGCAGGCGCGCGATGTTCTGCTGCGCGGCGTCACCATTGCCAGCCGTCAGCTCATCACTGCATCCAACATTCACGATGGAATCCGCGAATCGCTGCAGACGCTCGGCGAGGCGAGCGGGGTCGACCGCGTTTACATTTTCGAAAACGGTCTCGATGCCACGAACAGTATGGCCCTGTTGAGCCAGCGTTTCGAATGGGCGCGCGGTTCGGTAAGCCAGCAGATCGATAACCCGCAGCTGCAGCAGCTGCCGTACGAGCCACAACTCGAGCGATGGTATACACGCCTTTCGAAAGGGAAAAGCGTCAAGGGGCTTGTGTGCGATTTCCCCTCGGTTGAGCGCGCGCTGCTCGAACCGCAGGACATCCTTTCTCTTATCTGCGTACCGATTTTTACGGAAGGGAGATTCTGGGGCTTTATCGGCTTCGACGACTGCCATTCTCCGCGACACTGGTCCGAACAGGAGGAATCCATCCTTTTTGTCGTGGCCAGTATCCTCGGCGGTATTTTTACGCGCGAGGAAACGCGCGGCATCCTGCAGCAGAGCGAAACGCGATTCCGGTCGCTGCTGCAGAATCTCAGTGATGCGATCACCGTGCTCAGCGAACACGGGGAAATTCTCTATGAGACCGTGGCGGTCGAGCGCATGGGCGGCTACAGCGTGAAGGAGCGGCTGGGGAAAAAGATATTTCCGTTTATTCATCCCGACGACGTCGAGCGGGTGATCGCCGTTTCCAAGCGCGTACTTTCGCATCCGGAATACGAAGAGAAAGTGGAATTCCGCCATCGCCATGTCAACGGGAGCTGGCTGGAACTCGAAGCGATCGCCAAGAACTACTTCCACATACCCTCGATCAACGGCATCGTCGTCACGACGCGCGATGTCAGCGAACGTCGGCGCAGCACCGAACAGATCGCCCGTTTCGCGCAGGTCGTGGAATCGGTAAGTGATTTCATTATCATCACCGATCTGCGCGGGAAAATTCAGTACGTGAACAAACCGGTGCTCCGGCGTTTCGGGTACGCCGAGACCGACCTTATCGGGCAGCCCTCCACGCTTTTCCTTTCGCCGGGGAATCCGTCCAACCTTTCGATGGAACTCGCGGAACAGACCATGAACGGCGGATGGAAAGGCGATGTTCTGAACATCACCCGGAGTGGCAGCGAGTTCTGGGTGTACCTGACAACCTCCGTGCTCATACGAGATGGACAGCCTGTAGGGATGGTCTCGATTTCGCACGACATCTCCGACCGGAAAAAAGCGGAACAACGGCTGCTCGTGTTCAGCGAGCATATCAAGCAGATCCACCGTCTGAGCACGCAGTCCTTCGAAAGTTACGATGACCTCTTCGATGATTTTCTGCGCACGGGCATGGAAATCTTCCGCATGGAAACAGGCATCATCAGCCGCATCACCGAAGGCGAGTATGAACTGTTCGCCGTGCGGTCGAAAAATGAAAAGCTCCATCCCGGGCTGCGATTCGAAATCCAGCAGACGTATTGTGACCTGGTGATCAGCCGTCAGTCGACGTTGACCATCAGCCAGGCAGGCTCGGATCCGGATTTCCAGGATCATCCCGTGTATCGCGAATGGCATGCGGAATCCTTCATCGGAACGCCCATCCGCGTGCGCGGCGAAATATTCGGCACACTGAATTTCTCGTCGCAACGGCCTTTCCGCCGGCAGTTCCGCGCAAGCGACAGCGAGATTATCGAGCTGCTCGCGCGAAGCATCAGTCACTACCTCGAAGAGCAGATGCTCGAAGAGGAACGAAAGAACTATGCTGAGGAACTGATCGCGGCGAAGGAGGCCGCGGAAAGCGCCGATCAGGCAAAAAGCGATTTCCTCGCCTCGATGAGTCATGAAATTCGTACACCGATGAATGGCGTGATCGGCATGACGGGACTGCTGCTCGAGACACCACTGACCGCCGACCAGCACGAGTATGTCGAAACGATACGGCAAAGCGGCGACAGCCTTCTCGCCATCATTAACGACATTCTGGATTTCTCGAAAATAGAATCCGGTCGCATGGAGATCGAGCGTCATCCGTTCGATCTGCGTCCCTGCATCGAGGAGGTGTTCGATCTCCTCACGCCGAATATCGGCGGGAAGCAGATTGAAATGCTGTACTTGATCGACGGCGAGGTTCCGCCGCGCATCGAGGGCGACATTACCCGCCTGCGTCAGATACTGCTCAACCTCGTGGGCAACAGCATCAAGTTCACCGAACAGGGCGAGATCTTCGTCTCCGTTTCCGTGAAGGAGCGCAGCGGAGAGAACGTGGTGCTCCAGTTCGGTGTCCGCGACACCGGCATTGGCATCCCGGAAGACAAGACGGATATGCTCTTCCACTCCTTCACCCAGATCGACTCTTCCACGACAAGGAAATACGGCGGCACGGGACTCGGACTGGCAATCACTTCACGCCTCGTCGATATGATGGGCGGAGAAATCTGGGTGGAAAGCAAGCTGGCAGAAGGATCCACATTCTCATTCACCATTCAGGCCGCGGCTCTCAGCGATCCCGGGGATGAAAACTTGGAGCGCTTCAGCGGTGTGGAAGGCCGTCGCGTGCTCGTGATCGATGACAATCAGACGAACCGCCGCATTCTGAATCTTCAGTGCGTCGGATGGGGCATGGAATGTCTCGTCGTTCCTTCCGGTGACGATGCGCTACGCGTGCTCGCCGATGAATCGCGTTATGACCTGGCAATCATTGACATGCTCATGCCCGGAATGGACGGCGTGCGGCTTGCCCGCACGATTCGGGAACGCTTTCCATCAAACGCGATGCCGTTCATCCTGCTCACCTCGCTGAGCAAATATGACGGGCGCATACCGGACGACGGTCTGTTTCAGGCCGTGCTCACGAAGCCGGTCAAGCAGTCGCAGCTCTTTGATGTCATCATTTCGGTGCTGCTGCAGAGCAAGCAGGAAAGTCGAAAGGAACCGAAGAAAGGGCCGGTGTTGGATCAGCATCTCGCCGAGAAGCTCCCGCTCCGCATTCTCATTGCGGAAGATAATCCCGTGAACCAGAAGCTGGTGGTGCGCGTGCTGCAGCGGCTCGGCTACCGGGCCGACGTGGCGGCGAACGGTCGTGAAGTTCTCGATGCACTCGGGAGGCAACGCTATGATCTGGTCTTTATGGACATTCAGATGCCGGAGATGGATGGTCTCGAGGCGACAAGACACATTCAGGCCGAACTGCCCCCTGAGCGCCAGCCGGTGATCATTGCCGTCACGGCCAACGCCATGGACGGGGATCGCGAGCACTGCCTCGCTGCGGGCATGCACGATTATATAACCAAGCCCATCCGCCTCGAGGCCGTGCAATCGGCCATTCAGCGATGGGCGGGGCAGGCGCACGATGCACATACGGTGCAAGTCGCGGCCGAACATGCAGACGACTTCCTGGATCTGGACACGATCGATATGCTGCTATCGCTGAGTGTCGGAGGCGAGGCAGATATTTTCACGGAACTGCTCTCCATCTTCAGGGAGCAGACGCCCGACCTCGTGCGACAGATGATAGAAGCGCTGGATGCAGGGAAGACACAGACTGTTAGACGCGTGGCGCACACGATCAAGGGATCGGCGCTTAATCTCGGTGCGCGTTCGATGGCGGAGGTCTGCCTGCGCATGGAGCATGCCGCGGAGAGCGGCGATCTGCATCGCATCCCGGAGCATCTTGCCGTCATGCAGCGGGTTTTCGAGCAGTCAGTCAGCGCCCTCGAAAACGTTCACCAGAAATAACGGGCAGTGGCGGGGTGCATCCGCGTATCGCTTCGCACCCCACCTCATCGGGTGTCTGTTGCGCCTTCAGAACCCTCGGCCCCATGTATGGGATCAGTGGGGCGCGCAGCCGCTCCGTGCGTTTGTCAGGCGGTTTTCACGCAAGGCCTGCAGCACTTCATCGACCGTCGGGAGATCGGTAATTATCGTGTCGATCCCGTTGGCCATGAAATCATTACGGAGCCGCATGCCCATTCCTCCACCCACAACGAGTTCGCAGCCCCGAAGCACCTCCATGATCCCGGCGTGACTGTGCCCGTGCTCGTGCCCGTTTCCGTGCCCGTGCCCGTGCTCCTGCCCGTGCTCGTGCTCCTGCCCGTGCTCGTTCATCACATGGTGTGTGACACGGTTGGGCATCCAGTTTTTGTCTGTGATGATATCGTTTTCGATGTTCACGATGGTAAAGCCGAGGCAGCGTCCGAAATGTCCTGCCACGCGCACGCCATCGTCTGAAGCAATTGCGAGTTTCATTTCCATTAATCCTTTCTACGATTCTGTAGTCGTGTGTGATGTTCCCCGTGTTCACGGAGCATGTGTTTTCCGCATTGCGGACATTGCTGTTTGATACAGGGCATTCCTGCCTGATGCGGGATGCGGATGTCGCAGGAAGGACAGAGACAGAATCCTCCGCGCCCCATGTGCTGCGGTGTTGACATGACTTCACCTCCGGTTATTTCCAGAACGAGTCCTTCGATGAGAACGCGGGCGATTTTCTTTCTCGCCGACTCAAGTATGCGCCCGAAGGTTGCCCGGCTGACCTCCATGCGTACGGCGGCCTCGTCCTGGTACAAACCTTCGTAATCTGCCAACCGTACTGCCTCAAGCTCGTCAAGTGTCATGACTATAGACCGGCATCCCGACAATGGGATGCCGGCGGGCTTGAAACATGTCACCTCCGGTGCAGGTCCGATGGCCCGGCAATGTGGCGGTCGTCCGCGCTTCCTTTTCATGAATATATTATAAGCATATGCTCATAAATATACAATGTCATTCTCTCTCCTTCGGAGTCTCAAAAATCCCGACTGGTTTGTACTGAATCGTGGAGATTCATACATTATCCCGTTCCGTTCACACAGGAGCCGCCATGACCAAAATCGCCGTCATCGAAGACGATGTCATCGTCCGCGAAACGATTATCGAGCGCCTGACGGAAGCCGGGTATTTCGTCATCTCCGCGGAGAACGGCCTGCACGGTATCGATCTTATCAGGGAGCAGCTGCCTGACCTGGTGCTCTGCGATGTGATGATGCCCAATCTCGGTGGCTTCGGCGTGCTCGAGTATGTGCGGAAGGATCCTGCCACGGAACTCATCCCCTTCATTTTTCTCTCGGCGCTGTCGGATAAAAGCGACTTGCGCAAAGGTATGCTCTCTGGTGCCGACGACTACCTGACCAAACCGTTCACACGGGAGGAACTGCTCAATGCCGTCAACGTTCGACTGCAGAAACGGCAGTCCTACGATCAGAAGATGAATGACGCGCTCGATCAATTCCGCGATTCCCTCAGTCGCTCCCTTCCGCACGAATTTCTCACACCGCTGAATTCCATCCTCGGAATTTCCCATCTGCTGAAAGACCACATGGAAGATTTCGGCGTGAGCGAAGTCGGCGAGATGCTCAACAACATTCACCAGTCCGGCCAGCGTCTGCTGCGCCTGGTGCAGAACTACCTGCGCTTCGCGGAGCTCGAAAGTCTGCGCCACGACGACAAACGCAGGGAAGCAATACTCGCCGAAGAAATGGCCTATCCCGACGAGTTGCTGCGAGATACGGTACAGTCGGTCGCCGCCCGCGCCCGGCGCGGCAAGGACGTGAACGTGCAAGCCGACAATGCGCGGCTGCGCATCGGCGCGCGCGATTATGAAAAGATCATCGAAGAGCTTGCCGACAACGCCTGCAAATTCAGCCTCGACGGTTCGAAGATCGAGGTGCGGGGAACGGCCGCGGACGGGTTTTATGAAATTTCGATCATCGACCGCGGACGCGGCATGGCGGAGCAGCAGATCCATTCGATCGGGGCGTACACACAGTTTGATCGCTCTCAATTCGAACAGCCCGGGGTGGGACTCGGATTGGCGATCGTGCACACCATCGCGGATCTTCATGGCGGACTGCTGCGCATTGAAAGCGAGCTGGGGAGGTTTACGGCGGTATCGGTATTGCTGCCGCTTGCGGAGGATTGAGACTCAGGGACGAATATCGTATTTCTTGATCAGATCATACAAGGTCGTGCGGCCGATGGAAAGGGCGCGCGCTGTTTCGGTCATGTTGCCGTCGAACAGCCGCAGCGCTCGTTGTATCGCCATCTCCTTGATTTTCTCGAGCGGCAGCACGTCCTCGCGAGTGGAGAAGATTTCGGCAGGTAAGCCGCCTTCACTACGCCCGCCGGAGAAACGCAGTGCCTGCGGCAGATCCTCCGGACCGATGGAATCACCGTCGGCAAGCAGCACGGCGCGTTCGATGATGCTCTGTAATTCACGCACGTTGCCCGGCCAGGGATAACGCTGCAGCAGCGCGAGCGTGTCGGCGCCCATGGTCATCCCGGGCTTGTTTTCCCGTGCGGCGAACTGATTGAGGAAGTGCTCCGCCAGCAGGGGGATTTCCGAGGGCCGTTCGCGAAGGGAGGGCAGTTTGATCGGAAACGTGCAGAGCCGGTAATACAGGTCTTCACGGAAGGAACGCTGTTCCGCCATCGACAGCAGATCACGGTTGGTGGCAGAGATGATCCGCGCGTCGGAAGTATACGTCTCGAGCCCACCGATGCGCTCGAACTGCTTGGTCTGAATCACGCGCAGCAGCTTTGCCTGAAGCGTCATGTCGAGTTCGCCGATTTCATCGAGAAATATCGTGCCGGTGTGGGCGGCTTCGAATTTTCCGATTTTCCGATCCACTGCTCCGGTAAAGGAGCCGCGCTCATGTCCGAAGAGCTCGCTTTCCAGCAGCTCGCGAGGAATGGCGGCACAGTTGATGACGACGAACGGACGGT
This sequence comes from Bacteroidota bacterium, assembly GCA_014860565.1. Lineage (GTDB taxonomy): Bacteria > Bacteroidota > Ignavibacteria > SZUA-365 > SZUA-365 > SZUA-365. The sequence goes on along the minus strand of JACZJN010000005.1, from coordinate 20,694 downwards.
CCTTGCGGTTGCCGTTGAAGTGAATAGCCCGCGCGATCAGTTCCTTTCCCGTTCCGCTTTCTCCCTCGATCAGCACATTGATGTCGCTGTTGCGCGCCTTGTCAACGAGCTTGAGCACGTTCTGCATCACGCCGGAACTGGAGATGATATTGTCGAAGCGTACGGTGCTTTCGAGGGTTTCCTGCAGCTGCCGCACCTTGTCCTTCAACTTGTGGATGCTCATCGCGTTGTTGAGCGCGAACTGCAGCCGCTTGAGATCGACCGGCTTTGTGAAGTAGTCCGTTGCCCCCGCGCGCATCAGCTCGACGGCGACATCGATTTTTCCCTGCGCGGAGAGCATGATCACCGGAAGATCCGGATACTTGTCCCGCACGGTTTTCAACGTGTCCAGTCCGGACAGCCCGGGCATCATATGATCCATCAGTACGATCTCCGGCGTCTGCTCATCCAGGGCCTGCAGCAACAACTCGCCGTTGGCGAAGGTCTGCGATGCGTATCCCCACGATTTCAAAGTGAATTCGAGCAGACGACGCAGTGAATAATCATCATCCACGATGTAGACAAGGGGAGCGTCCATTTGAACCGTACGATCGTTGTGGAATCAGGCGGATTTGCGAGTCTTCCGCAAGGTAAGAAAATTCTGGAAGAATAGTTTCACCGGGACTTGCGGGGACGGTCCGCTGCCCGGACGGTCAGTCGGTGATCCGCGGAGAAGCAGCGCCGCCTGACGAGTGAGATCACAAGGACGCTGCCGATCGCGGTCGAACCGACGAGCATCAGCATCACCATGATCTGGTATTTGACTGCCACGAGCGGATCGGAGCCGGCGAGGAGCTGGCCTGTCATCATACCGGGAATCGTGACGAGTCCGACGCCCATCATCGCGTTGATGCTGGGAATCATGCCGGCCTTCACCGCGTCGCGGAACATGTCGGCGGAAGCTTCCGTGCCGGTGGCGCCAAGGCAGAGCAGCAGCTCGACCTCACCGCGGCGCCGGAGCAGATCGTTGAACAGGCGGTCAAGAGCGATGGCGATGGCATTCATGGAATTCCCGATCACCATGCCGCCGAGAGGAAGGAAATATTCGGGCATGTACCACGGCCGCGCCTGCACGATGAGATCGACGACGATAAAAGTGACGAGCATGTAGCTCAATAGCATGGAAAGAAAGGTCGGAACGAAGTAGCGCACGGTGGTGGTTCGTACCCGTCCCCGGATGATGCGCGCCGCGAAAAATATCATGAGTCCATAGATCGGTACGACGATGTACCATGCACGTACTTCGAATATCCAGGCGAGTACCACTGCCATGAGTGCGAGCTGACTGACGGTGCGGACCGTTCCCCAGAGCAGATCGCGTTCGAGCCCGAGTTTCAGCCGCAGTGAGGCGATGCCGCCCGCCAGGATGAAGATCAGCGAAAGGGCCAGCTGTCCGTAGCCGATGTCGAGCGCGCCGGTCATGCGTGCTCCTCCAGGTGTCCTTCACGCATGTGCAGCAGGCGCAGCCGGCGTTCTTCGAACGGCAGGTCCTGATGGGAAACGATCAGCAGGGTGAGGGCGTGCGCGTCGAGCTGCCGTTTCACGACATTCATCAATTGCGCGGCCGAGGTCGAATCCAGCGATGCAGTCGGCTCGTCGAGCAGCAGTACGTCGGGATGCATGGAGAGCAGGCGGAGCAGGGCGAGGCGTTGCTTCTGACCGACGGAAAGTTCCGTTGCGGCGGCATCCAGGGTGATGTCCTGCAGTTCGACCTCCGCAAGCTGCATCCGCAGGTCACCATCGTCCGGTGGCGGATCGCCGGCATAGCGGAAAGCGAGAAGCAGGTTGTCGCGAATGCTGCCTTCCACCATCACGGGCAGCTGCTGAAGATAGGCGACGCGACGGCGATAGGCAGGTGCCGGAATGGTGGTAACATCAATGCCGTCGAGCAGTATGCTGCCCCGCTGCGGCGCCTCGAGGCGCGCCAGCAGCCGGAGGAGCGTCGATTTCCCGCATCCGGATGCGCCGCGTATCAGGACGGCATCCCCGCGCGCGACCTGAAGCGAGAGGTCCCGCAGCACGGGCGTCTCTTTGTATGCGAAGGAAAGCTGATCGATGTGCAACATGCGGCGATGTCGGGCAAATACCGGAGGTGGAACGCAGGGAATTTTCCCTTAGTTTACGGCTATTAACATACGATGGAAAACAGGCTCTATCCAGTCATGACACGTAAAATCACCCTTTTCGTAAGCGTTATCTCCGTCATTGTGCTCGGAATCATCATCCTTCTCCCCGGGAATCCGGGCATCGATGCGCCCGATGCCGTCGAAGCCTCACCGGCGGAACAGCTCGAATTCTTTCTCACCGATAAAATGGACTACGGACTCCGTTTCTCACGCATCCTGGCCGAACGCCGCATCGAGAAGGCGCGGCGCTTTGCGAAAGACGACCCGGCGCTGGAAGGACATGCGCGCGTGGTGATCGATTCGCTGACCGCACGCCTCGGCCGGAACGCGAAAATGTAATTGGGTGGTCGGATAACGGGACGAACGTGTCGAATGAACGTCCTTCCCGGATAAACGTGTAGGGGCGCAGCATGCTGCGCCCCTACAAATGCAAAAAAAGTGCATCCGAAATCGTCGATCACACCGCGAGCTTGTCGAACAGCCACGCGCGGAGGGCGTCCATGGAGATGCGCACCTGTTCCATGCTGTCGCGGTCGCGGATAGTGACGGTCTGGTCCTCGAGCGTCTGCGAGTCGACGGTGACGCAGTACGGCGTGCCGACTTCATCCTGCCGGCGATAGCGGCGGCCGACGGAACCCGAATCATCGTAAAACACCTTGAAGTCGCGCTGCAGGTCGCGGTAGAGTTTCATCGCGATATCGTCCATGCCGTCGCGGTTGACGAGCGGAAGGATGGCGGCTTTGAACGGCGCGAGCTTCGGATGGAAATGCAGCACGGTGCGCGTTTCCTTTTCCAGCTCCTGCTCCTCGAAGGCGTCGACGAGAAACGCCATCAGGGAACGGGACGCCCCGGCGGAGGTTTCGATGACGAAGGGAACGAACTTCTCGCCCGCCTCCTGGTCGAAGTACTCGAGACTCTTGCCCGAGTATTCCATGTGGCGGCTCAGATCAAAGTTCGTGCGGTTGTGAATGCCTTCGATCTCGCCCCAGCCGAAGGGGAATTCGTATTCGATGTCCACCGCGGCCTTGGCGTAATGTGCGAGCTTGTCGGGGGCGTGGGGGTGCATGCGCAACTTCTCCGGGTTCATGCCGTGATCGATGAACCACTGCAGGCGCGTCGCGTGCCACTGCTCATACCAATCGTCGTCCGTACCGGGTTTGACGAAGAACTGCATTTCCATCTGCTCGAATTCGCGCGTGCGGAAAAGGAAGTTCTTCGTGTTGATCTCGTTGCGGAAGGCCTTGCCGATCTGCGCGATGCCGAACGGCACCTTCTGACGCGTCGCCTGCGCGACATTGGCGAAATTCACGAAGATGCCCTGCGCGGTTTCGGGACGCAGGTATACGACGGCGTTGCTGTCCTCCACCGGACCGATGAAGGTCTTGAACATCAGGTTGAATTTCCGTGGTACGGTGAAGCTGCCCGAACCGCCGCAATTCGGACACACGAGCAGTTCCTTCGCGTTCATCGCGTTGAGTACCGCGGCATCGTCGACCAGCGCCCCGCCGGCGGTTTCGATCTGTTGTTCGCGCGGGAGCGCGGTGAAAGCTTCCGCGTCGCCGCCCGTTTCGGCGAGCAGGTCGCGATAGGCATCGGCGACTTTCTTCTGCCGCTTCTCATTGTAGGATTCGAACAGCACGTCGAGGCGGTAGCGGCTCTTGCACTGCTTGCAGTCCACCATCGGATCGGTGAAATTCTCGACGTGTCCCGACGCTTCCCAGACGCGGGGATGCATGAGAATGGAGGCGTCGAGTCCTTCGACGTCGTCGCGGTAGGTCATCGCCTTCCACCAGGCCTCCTTCACGTTGCGGAGCAGTTCCACGCCGAGGGGACCGTAATCCCAGCAACCGTTCAGGCCGCTGTAAATCTCGGAGGATTGGAAGATGAAGCCCCGCCGTTTGGACAGGGAAACGATTTTCTCGAGGGTGTTCTGCTGATTCTTGGCCATGTATGTACCGTTGTGACGAGATGATTGACATTCGGTGCAATTAATAAAGGTACGAATTCTGCACGGTCAATGAAAAAAGGGAACGCCGATGAACGAGGCTGGCTTTTTCGTCCCCCGGGAACCGAGGGACCCGGTGAACCAGGAAATCCATGCGTGATCATCCGTCCAATCCGTGTTCCCCGCTGGGACACATCCGTCCAGATTGAAAAAAGAATCTGATAATAACATCGTAAATAATAACATCGTAAACTCTTGCGACGATGTTCTTCTTTTCGTACTTTCGCAGCAAGAGATCGTATTCCAACAACATGCAAGAGGTGCCGCCTCCCGTCGTTGGTGCATTCATTGGCCGGACCGGGAGTAGCGGGTGTTCCAAGATTTGGTTCCACATTCGAGAATCAAAGACGAGGTGAAGGATGGAGAATAGGGAAAGCGCGAAATCCGGGTAATGGGCAACGGAGGCAGGTTCGCCTGAGCAGTATCAGATTTTCGACAACCGAGACCACCAGTAGATCTTGACGTGACCAGTTCCTCCTCAACCGTGCAATGAGCACGGCTGATGGTTGGCACCGTGCGTCCCATTCTTAAATAACAACCGACCTCACGGACCTGCATTCCGACTAAGAAACAACAGGTACCGCAAGGCCGGCTATTCGAGTCAGAGCGACTCAACCCTATAATTGGAGATTTCCATGCAAAACGCAGGGAGTTCCGAAGTATTCCCTGTCGCCCAGAGCAGCCGTCTGCCATTTCGTCGCGAGGTGACTGCCCGGCACTATCGAATCCCATTCGTACGCACCGTGACCATCGCACTGCTGGTACTATGGGGATGTATCCCCTCGGTTCTTCACGCCCAGACTGAATGGAAAGATCGCGGAATCTCGATGGCAAGGGAAAATCAAGTCAACCCGTCCATCGCCTATCCGACTCGCACGGACATCACGACCACAGTCTGGGAGGACGAAAGGGATCCCCAGAACGGCAAGGACATTTTTATCGCTACCTTCGACAATTTTACCGGGACCAACCTCTGGGTCTGGGATGCATACCTTCCGGATGTGGTCAAGGACCGCTATGATGGTGTCCCGGTCTGCCGGGCGGAATTCGACCAACGCAACCCGCGCGTCGCATACGATGGCATGGGCGGGGTGATCGTCACGTGGGAGGATTACCGCAATGATCCTACCATGACGACGGCGGATATCTACGCCATGCGTATCGATCTTGCAACGGGCCAACCCGATCCCAATTGGCCGATCGACGGCATTCCCGTCTGTCAGACCGGTTTCCATGCCGAGCGGCCGCGCATCGTCGGCACCGTCGATGGCGCATTCATCACCTGGATCGATTATCGCAATGATCCGGGATATCCGCCGTACAACAGGGATATCTTCGTGCAATACATCCAGAGTGCGACTGCCGCCTGTCCGCCCTACCCGACAAACTGGGTGCAGAACGGTATCCCGGTACCGACGAATACCAATCCCGACCAGATCAATCCCGAGCTGGATACCGACAATATCCTCGTCCTCGATCTGCTGGGTAACATGACGCAGGGAGTGGTTGTGACGTATCAGGACGACCGCTACAGCGGGGCGTATTCGGGACAGCCGGTGTGGACCGTTTTCGCGAATCGTATCGACGCGAATGGTGTGCAGATGTACACCGTGGGTCCTCCGCCGTGGAGTGCCGACATTCCCGTGTCGCCCTCGTACGAACACCAGGAGTACCCACGTATCTGTTACGCATCGGGCAAGGTGGCGAATTGGTAACCAGGAAGTTCACCGTCATTCGCTGATATGTTTCCGGAACCAAGGAATCCGGTATCATCGATCAAGGCATCCGGAGGGGCGAAATGCCCTTCCGGATGGGTATCTTTAACGACACATCCGACTGGAGGATTCGAGCCATGTATACGGAACGAGTGAATCGCCTGTTTAAATCGTCATTTCGCGTCGTTGCCGTTTTCATCGCGATCCTCGCCTTGCACGCAGTTGAATCGCGGGCCGGGAATCGGCCCGGTGGCGGTTCTCGGGAGGCACAGCCCGACTACGAGGTCAGTCGGCTCCGCATACCGATCCTGTTCGTCGAAAATCAGGGACAGTGGGATGCGGGTGTGAAGTTCGGCATCGTGCGCGGAATGGAGAAGGCCACGTTCACGAGGGAGGGCATAGCGTTTTTCCGTCCTGCACCGAACGGGGCGCGTGTGCCGGACATCGAGTCACCGACCGAGCAGAAAGAGACATCCCCGGACAGGAACCTGGAACGAATGGATCTGCATTTCGTCAATCCCAATCCGGATCTTCGGATCGTTGGAATCGGGGAAGCGCCAGGGAAAACGAATATCTACGCCGGAAGCGATTCAACGCGATGGTACTCGGGTGTCGGAACATTCACGGGGATCCGGTACGAGAACGTCTGGAACGGTATCGACATTGAGTACGGAGAACGGAATGGGCAGCTGGCCCAACGGATCATTATTCACGAGGGCGCGGATCCGGGTAAAATCGCATTCGCCGGCGATCTTCGATCGGATTTCGCTCCCGTCACTTCAGCTACCGAGACGAGCACAAAGGAAACGGATGCTGTCTCGGGCGACACACTGATGGCGGTTCCTTATCGGACATTCTTCGAACGGCGGAAGGTCATCGAAACGGAATTCAACACCTGGTTCGGAGGGAACGGCATCGAGGATGTGTACGGATTCAAGATGGATGATGCCGGACGGATGTATCTGTTCATGCAGACCACCTCGACGGACATGCCGATACGCAATGGTTTTCAGTCAACGAACAAGGGTGGCACATATAACCTCGATCTGTTCGTCGCCTGCCTTGCAGCAGATGCCAAAACACTACGGTATGGCACATATATCGGTGGAAGCAAGGACGATTGGGGAGCGGCATACGCCGAATGGGTCAGTTATAACGGTGGCCAGCTTGCGCTCAGCACGGGATCGTCAGCGATTATCCTCGGGAATACGGAGTCCACGGATTTTCCCGTGACCGGGGGAGTGGTACAGGAGCAGCGATACAATTCGAACGAGCCGACCCGGCGCAATTTTGCGACCTCGGTGGTACGTCTTGACACGTTCGGTCGGCTCGACGCTGCCACATGGCTTGGTGGGCCGACTTGGTTCTGGGGATATTTTCTTGAGACCGGTCCTGATGGGAGCGCATACATCATGGGCCACGGAAGCGGCCGGCAGTGGTTCGTCACGAAGGGCACAGTCCAGGACACGATACTCAACGGGTCCGCTCACGGCGACAGGGACTGGTTTGTCGTCGCGCTTTCGCGCCTCTCTCCCCGTCTCGATTCGGTCCTGGCAGGCACGTATTTCTTCGCCCCGGACGGCATCGCCGATACAGCGATGGCTGCGGGACCGTTTACTTTATTCATGCTCGTGGATCATGAGGGATGCCCAGTCATCGGAGGATCCTGGGATGGCGCGTACCTCCCCCTGAAGAACGCCTGGCTTAACGACGGAAAGGGATTCGTGACGAAGCTGACTCCCGACCTGTCCGATTTTATCTTCTCCACCCAATTACCGGGTACACCGGGCGATTTCGGTCGTGGTGACGCGGGGTACTACGCACATGTCGATCCAGAAAACAACATCTACCTCTACGGAATCGACCTGTACAACAACATCTGGCCCGAGATTAATCCGCTCGCTGGAAGCAATCCGGCATTTCGTCATCACATCACGAAGTTCTCCCCGATGGGGGGAAGACCGATCTATTCGACTTTCCTGCCATGGGATGCACGATCGGGTGCCGCTACTATTGTTGAATTGCTCGAGACGAATGCGTGTGGCGAACTTCTCGCGCTCGCCATTGTAACCGATACTGCGACCATTCCCTTTATCAACGCGGAAGATACCGTGCTCGTCGCGGAATATGCGAACCAGCTTTTTAAATTAGATTCCTCGGGACGTACGATAACCTACAGCAGCTACTGGCACAGTGATGATGGATACTTGTCAATACGGCCGGGAAGTGCTGTTGCAAAGAATCCCTCCGGTAATAACTATATATGTAGATATTATTTGTATTCTGCTGTCGACAGGAATAACAATCTCATTGTCCTTACAAATGCGGGTCCGAATATCACTCCACTCCGTGCATTCCAAACCTCCTTCGGTGGCGAGTGGGATCTGCTGCTCATCCGCACCCGCGTACCCGGCTGCGAGATCATGAGTTGTTCGATGACGATGCCGGATTCTCTTCTTATTCCCGACTGGCCGTTGATATCCGTTCCCGACGTGATCGATGTCACGGTCGAGGCGCGGAACATCGATCCCGTGCGCGGGGCCACCGATGTCGAATGCGTGCTCACGCTCCCGGACGGTCTCGTACCCGATGCCTCGACACCGGACCTGCGGCAATCGCTGGGTTCGGTGGTCCTGCGACCCGGCGAGGTGCGCAACTTCACCTGGAAATTGCGCGTGGATCGGAGCAAGAATATCGGTGACGGACTCTGGGTGGATGCGGTCATCTATTACCGGGACGCCGATCATCCCTCCTCGGGTGCGCCCGCCGCCTCTCCCTGTGCCTATTATGTGCGCGTCCGGCATGCGGAGCCGGAGTATACCTGCGTTCTCGTCGCTCCGGACAGTCTCCTTCCCGCGCCGGACGGCGAGACGAACACCCCGTTGCCTTTCCCGATCCATCTGAAACTCGCCAATACCGGCAGCATCCCGCTGCCGATCGACCGGGTTGCTATCGCTTTCGGTGAAGGCATGGGCGCTGCCTTCGTGCCGGCAGGCGATCGGTATCGCAGCGGACGCATACTATCGCCCGGGGACACGCTCATCGCCGACTGGCAGGGGACGGTCAGCCGCCGCGGCGATGACCGGCGCATTGCCTTGACCGCGGAGGCCCGCGACAGCTCCGGTGCCGTACGCACGCTCTGCGCGCACGAGATCTTCGTCGCGGGACTCGATCCCCTGCGTTGCGAAACATCAGGAACAACGGAAATACGCTACAATCCCCGCCTCGGCACGAGCGATCCGGCAATGCCATCGACGAGGGTATCGGTGCGGCACGTACACGATACCTTGCTGACGAACATCGCCGTCACCGCCGATCTTTCGGCCTGCCGGTATCTGGTGTTGGACACGGGCATTACTCCCACACAAACGGCGGCACAACTGCTCGCCACCATTACCAAACCCTTCACCTGGCCTCTGCGTCTCGGCGCCACGCCGACCGCGGATGCGAGCGACACGATTCGTTTCCGGATCACCGCGGAGGGCGGCCGCTGGACGCGGGAGTGCAGCCATGTCGTCGCGATACGCATCACGGACGCCTCCGTCGCCTGTACGATGATCGCGCCGGACACGATGTACGCGTCGGATATCGAAGCCGGTATCGAGGTTGCGATCGACTATGGACTCGGCAACACCGGTACCGAAGCGGTACCAGTTGATCGTCTCGAACTCGCGCTCGGTCCCGCGGATGCGGGACTGCTCCCGCTCGATCCAACGACGAAACCCGGTGCGAATCTCGATGCGGGCGGGACGCTCGCCTGGCAGCCACGGCTTCGCGCGCGGGCATTGCGTCCGTCTCGAACAGCCGTCTGCACCATCACGGCATTTGGCGAGGCCGACAGCGTGCTGAGCGTCTGCACCCGCACGATGTATCTCGAAGGTATCGACGGCCTGCGCTGCTCGATCGCCGCGCCGGATTCGGTGCTCTTCGACCGCGCCGACCTGCGCTACGTGCCTGATCCCGTGCCGGTGACCATCGACTTGTCGAGCATCCTTGACACGAGCGAGACCGCCATCGAAACCGAGATCGATTTTACGAGTGCTTCGAGGTTCGCGCTCGTAAACGGCGAAACACTCCAGAAAACACTGGCGCTGCTCGACAGTCATAGAACCGTGAAGTTCACCTGGCTGCTCACACCCCAGCCGGGGGACGCGGATGAATCGCAGGATATCGTGCTACGGTATAGAAGCGCGGAACAGGTCGCGTGGAAGGATTGCAGCGCCACCACTGTGATCGAAGCCTGGCCGGAAATCGCGGATGTGCGCTGCGCGACAGACGGCCATGACTCCCTGCATGCGGACGGGGGGTATGAGGCGATCGTTCCCCTGCCGTTCTCCGTCTCCTACACCGCGACCAACAGCGGCACGGTGACGCTCACCGGCTGCGCGGCGGCGATCGTGCTTCCACCGGAATTCGCGCTGGCGGGATCCGACAGCATCCAGAGCTTCGGCAGCATCGCACCGGGTGCATCCGTGACATGGTGGTGGACATGCACCGCCACCGAGCGGCTGCAGTCCTTCGGACCGTTCGCCATCGCCTGGCAATGGACGAGCGACCAGCAGGGAAGCGGCAGCGGCTGCGCGCGTACCGTGCACGTTGTTCCCGATCCATCGTCCGGCATCGTACTCACACCCCTGCATCTGTTCTTCGAGGCGGAACTTGGCGGCGCACTGCCCCCGTCACAGCAGGTGACGCTCTGGACGGGCGGGGGACTTGCGATGCCATGGTCTGCGCAGCCCGACGCCTGGTACATCGACGTCGATCCCGTGTCGGGCGACCACGCGGCAGGCATCGCGGTGCAACCGAACACGACAATGCTGAACAAGGGCTTGCACGCGAGTACGATCACCGTTGATGGTTCGGTCGCGAATCTTCCGAAAGGCATCACCGTTGAGTACCTGATCGCCAGCCTGACGGAGATCGAGGAGCAGCCCTCAACACGCACACTTTCTTTCGGACCCGTGTATCCGCATCCCATTCCCCTCGCGGGAGAGGCGCGTCTGCTCGTGCGGAATCCCGGAGCCCTGCCCCTGCGCGTTACGCTGCACGACCTGTTGGGACGTGAGCGTGCACTGCTGCGCGAGGGCGTGACAACGGACAGTGAAGTCCTGTATCTCCGTCCCGCCGCGCTCGGCCTCGCACCCGGCAGCTATCTGCTGCGCGTTCTGTCTTCCGAGGGACAGCAGTCGAGGATGGTGACGATCATAAGGTAGGGTCATTAGAAAGAGCACGCGGATAAACGCGGATCGGACGAATTTTCGCGGATGGTTTTCTATGCATCAGGCGCGTCGGCTCCTGAAGGACAACGAATCCATCCGCGTGAATACGCTCTATCCGCGTTTCTCCGCGTTCTTTATTCATTCCCGCTCGAAGCGGATGAGTCCGCCGTCGATGTCGATGCCGTAGCCGCCCAGGCCGAACTCGCGGTCGTTCTGCTGTGTCCAGGATTTTCCTTCCCCCGCCTGCGCGTGGACGTACTCGTCCGTTCCGCCGATGTCGAAGAAGAGTCCGGTGGTCGGCGCCAGCTGCGCCCACTCCCCGGCGCGGCGCGCCATCGCGTAGCCGAGCGCGTTGCCCACCGGCGCGTAGTGGTCGTTGCCGCGGATGTTGGCGAATAGGGAGAAAGAATTGTTCAGCGAACTTCCGAGGCTGCACGCGCGGTCGTCTCCTTCCGACATGGTGTAGCTGTCGTCGCCGTCGGCGTCGATATAGAACGCGGCCGAACAGTCGTGCGCCGTGCCGAAGCCGAGCGTCATCACGAGATCGGATCGGTCGTTGCCCTTGTTGTCGAAGAGCACGCCGATGGCGAAATGCGCCGCCGCCCCGAGGTTGAAGAACACGCCGCGGTACACGTCGTCGCCTTCCTCGTCGCTGAGCACGCCGTAGCCGTACCAGTAGCCGCTGCCCTGGGCGAACACGCCCGCGGAATAGCTGTCGTCGCCATGAAGATCGTGGAGAATGCCCAATCCGCCGGACATGTTGTGTCCGTCGGTATGGTCGCCTCGGCGTCCCGCGCCGTATCCCTGCGCGTCGCTTTCATTGTGCTTCGGCGTTTCGTCGCCGACATGCGTCAGTTCGATGTCGTCGGCGACGTAGCGGTCGTTGCCCGCGGCATCGACCAACAGGCCGAGTCCACGCGAGAAGCCGTAACCCTGCGCATAGTACACCGTGCGGTAGTCGTCGTCACCCGTGCGGTCGAACAGCACGCCGATGCCGTACATGCCCGCGCCCTGCGCGAACCCCTCGCTGCGGTATTCGTCCGTTCCGCTTTCATCATACAGCACGCCGACGCCGAAGCGGCCGCAGCCTTGGGCGAAGGTGTGCGCCATGTAATGGTCGTCGCCCGCGAGATCGATCAGCATGCCGATGCCCAGGACGCCGGCACCCTGCGCGGGCATGTCCGAGTACTCGCAGCGGTACTGGTCGTCACCCGCAACGTCGATGAGCACCGAGACGGGAAGATCGGGAGAGGACGCGCCGGCGGGTCCGACATAGAGGTCGTCGCCGCCGAAGTCGATCAGCAGCGCGCAGTCCGGTGCGGCATGCACGTCCGTGTCGCGCCCGGCGAGCACGATGCGTCCGGCGGGAGTGGGGATGTCGCAGACATAATCACCCGCAAGGCGGCGCAGCAGGGGAAGCTCCTTCTCTACCGCCTGCGCCAGCTGCATGGCGCCCCAGGATGCCGACGCACCGTCGAAGGCCACTGCCGCGTCGTACACGGTCTGGTCGAAGGTGTGCGCGTCGCACTGCGACTCCTCCAGCGTGGTGCTGGAGTAGATGTGCCGGTACTGCGCGGGATCGATGCCGGCGAGCGATTTCGCACGCCAGCGTCCGGCCTCGCGGATGGCGGCGACGATGCGGGCGAGGGACTGCTGCAGGTCGGCAGGCAGCGCGGCGATCTGCTTCCGGAATTTCCCGGCGATATCGCTCCAGTCCTGGGTCGGCAGGGGATAAACGATGTTGTCGCCCATGTCACGCCCGGCTTCGGTATAGAGATCCCGCACCGCATCGAGCAACGGCTCGTCCGTCGTGATGCGCGGCGTGTAGTCGAAGCCGTACTTGCCGACGTCGTGTCCGAGGTTGCGGGCGGAATTCATGATCAGTCCGGAGAGGGGACGGATTTTCGCGAGCGTGGGACGCGGGAAATTCGCACTGTCGGCTTCAAGCCAGAGATTGTAGCGCCAGAGCATCTCGCGTGTGAAGTTCGGGATCTTCAGCGGACGCGCCAGCAGCTGGTCGAAGTAATGCAGGCGAAAGGGATCCGAGCGGTCGGAGGTGGTCCACGTCGACAGCGGCCGGTAACCCACGGTGGAGGAATCGAGGCCGAAGCCGGACAGCGCCTGCTCGAGCAGGTCGGTTTGTGCCTGCAGCGGCGTGGCGCAGAGAAAAAGGATCAACAGGAGTTTTTTCATGACATCCGCACGATAAGGGACAGGATGTGGTAATGTAGGAAACTCCCGCTGGCCGGGAAAGCATGCAGCCGGAAGCGCGGATCGAAGAGTATCCCGAGGATGAAGGGGCTCCCTTCATCCTCGGGCTCCCCTGCGCGTTACCTCACCACCGTCACTATTCTCGTCTGCAGTCCTTCGGTTGAATGAACGCGCAACAGGTAGACGCCCGGCGCGAGCCCCAGCGCGGCGGGACGAAGATACAGGATCTCACGCTCCGTTGTCATGCCCTCGCGCAGCAGCGCGCGCTCCCGGCCGAGCAGGTCATGCAGCGTCACCCGCAGGGACTGACCACGCGGACCGCGTATGAGGATCCGCGCCTCTCCCGCAAGGGGAATGGGATGCGGATACACCGGTCCGAGAGAAAGCGCGCGCGCCGTGGGATGTCCCTCGACCTCGGTCAGACTGGAGATCATGTAGTCCACGGTGATATTCCGTGGAGGATTACCAGCGGCACCTCCGACGGTGATGGTGCTCGAGTGCAGTCCCTTGTTCAGCAAGGTGGTGTTGGGTTGCACCGCGATGCTTGCCGTGCGGTCGCCCGCGATGGGATCGATATCGATGTACCATGCGTCGGATTGCATGGTCCACGGCATCGGGAGTCCGCCGCCGGTCCAGAGCTTCACCGACTGTGCCGCAGGCAGCGCGCTCCCGGATTCCGCCTCGAAGTACAATCGCCGTGGTGTGAGCACGATGCCGGATGAAGGGTCAGGGAGAACCCGCACGGTGTGCGTGCAGCCGCCCGTGCTGCCCTGTTGGTCGCTCGACCACACCCAGGTGACGTCCCGTGCACCGAAGCCCTGGAGCTGATCGGTGGTCGTCACCGTCCACCACCTCGTCGTGCTCTCGCCGGGTGCGATCATGCCCGGCGCGTTCGCACCGAAGGATTGTATGCTGTCCGACCCCGCGAGAGCAAAGCCCGCGGGCAAGACGATTGCCGCTTGGCAACCGGTGAGCGAGACCGTGCCGCTGTTCGTCGCGGTGTAGGAGAATTGGATCGGATCCGGGACGATGGCCTCGTAGGCCGCATCGGCGAACATGGAGTCGTGTCCTGCGGTCGCGCAGCGCACCTCCGCGATCTCCGGCCAGGGCTCCAGCAGTACCGTTGCACGGCAGGTGCTCCAATCGGGGTGCTGGTTGCTTCGGAAGCGTACGAGCACATCCTGCGCGGCTTCGGCCGGTGTGGCGATGGCCTCGAGCTGCCATTGCAGCGCAGCGGTCTTTCCAAGCAGGGCGAGCGGGTGGGTCGCGCTTTCTCCAGTTGCCAGATGCAACTCCGGTGCGGCTGTGAGATCCATTTCCACTTCGACGTTTGTTTCGTCACTGTCGAATGGATTGTCCAGTCGCAGCGCAGCCGAAAAGGGATTGGGAGCGTAGCGCAGACTGTCGCGGTCGAATGCGATGCGATCGGGTAGCGTGAGCGCGCAGGTGACCGCGCCGTCGGTCGCCTCGATCCGGATGACGTGTTCGCAGGCGGCGATCACGTTCTCGGCCGGACCATAGGCCGTCACCACGCAACGCATCATTCGATCCGTCGGCACCTTCTCGCCGCGCAGTTCCCAGAACTTCACCACCCGCGCCCCACCCGCGAGCGTCTCGCCGTTCTGACGCAGCGGCACCACGCTGCGCAGTCCGCCACCCGTGCCCATCGACAGTTCGTACCGCGACACCTCGAACGGCACCGTGCCGGTGTTCTCCAGCGTGAAATCCAGATACACGGGGGTGAAGCTCGCGATCTCCGCGGCCGAGAGCGAGTCGCGCGCCGCGATCCCGCAGGAGGCGCCCTCGATGAACGGCGTGATGGGCACGATGTCGATACACTCCCGCTGCCAGCGTCCCCCGCCGGCGGAGAGGCGGTAGCGAATCGTATCGCTCGCGCCGCCCGGTGGAATCTCCCGCAGTGACAGCGCCCAGCGCAGCGTATCGCGCTCGTCGGCGCGGAGGCGCAATGGCCCACGCAGCGGACTCTCGCCTGCCGCGAGTCGCAGGTACTGGCAGCCGGAGAGATCGACTTCGGCGAATGCGTCGAGCAGCAACGTGTCGAGCACCTGCCGCAGCGTCACACCGACGGTGAACGGCCCCGCCTGCCAGCCCGTGGTGTCCTCGGGAATGAAGATGCGCAGCGGTTCGGGCACCGCGCATTGCAGCGGCGCGAGCCCCGGCACGGTCACATCCGTCTCGCAGAACCCGAGCACGGAGCCCGCGGCAGCCTCGCTCGTGACCATCACACGAGTCGTGCGCCCATCGGCGCGGCGTTCGGCCCACGGCAGCCACGCCACCTCGTGCGAGGCGCCCGGCGCCAGCGTCAGTCCCGGACGCACGCGGTCACCCGCCGGCGAGACGCCGCCGCCGATATCCCCGCCGAAGTCGATGACGAAGCGCGCGATATCCACTGCTTCGGACGAGATGTTCCGCACCGAGAGCCGCACCGGAAACGGCGTGGGATCGTAGCCATCGCTCGCGGCATTGACATCGAGACGCGAGGGCGCCTCGACCGTGCAGGCAAGTTCGAGATCGCCGTAGGGGATGTATTCCACTTCCAGGTAATGATCGCAGCGCGTCGAGGAAGGCGGACCCTCCGGCGCGTCACTGGCATGGTGATAATACGTCACCACATCCACCCACAGTCCCTTCCCCTGCAGCGTCGCGGTGTCCACTTTCACCGTCCACGCGAAGCTCGCGCTCGCGCCCGCGGCCAGCGCGCCCGCGGGAGGCGTCTTGCGCAGCGGTTGCGCGGGCGGATCGAGCATGAGTCCCGGCGGCAGCACCAGCACGCACTCGACATCGCCCGCCGCGAGCGTGGGATGGATATTGCGCACCTCGGCCGAGACGGTCAGCCGCTCGGGATCGAGCCGCGGCGGCGTGCATGTCACCCGCACGGAATCCTCCATCACAACCGAACACGAGAGCATCTCGCAGCCCGGCAGGCGTGTGCGGTAGAGAAACAGGTCGTTCTCACCGCCCGCGTATCTGTCCTGCAGCGCGCGCAGCATGCTCACGCTGTCGGCGGAGCGGAGGAGGACGCTGGAGAGGACCGTCAGAATGTTGTTGCGGACGAAATAGCCGCCCCGGGCGATAATCTGGTCTCCATTCAAGAACCCTCCACCCTGATGGGTACCGGCTTGCCTGATGTATTTTTCGTCCAGATGCCAGTATCCCAGCGACACGAAATTCTGACCGGAAGGATCGATGGTAAAGAGAGAAAAGATCCCGCCGACGGTGTCGAGCGGGTTGATGGTATATGGTACCCGTCTTTCGATCCCCGTTCCGGCCATCAAACAAATATCGCCGCAGGGGAGGGGATAGAGTGCATGTGGTTCATATGAAGTAGTAGTGGGTCCACCTGCATCCCACGGGAATCGCGTGACGAACACCGGTTCAACTCCTGACGGGGGGAATTTGGCAAGGTACAACGGGCTCGGTCCCTCGGAAAGTGGTTTCCACAATCGGACTCCGCCGGTGAAATACGTTGTGCCTGCAATCAGAATGTTATCGTCACCATCGATCATGATGTTGTTGATCGATGCATCGCCGCCAAGACCAGTTGTGAAAATGTATCTGGAGAAAGCTGCATCGACTTTCAACAGGATATGACCATGTTTCGGATCGTGTGGCATCCATGAATTTACTCTTGGGATGGGATCCAGGGTGGGATAGAAATTATTCAAGGAAAGGATGACGTTGCCATCGGAGTCCGTTGCCATGTGAAATAAATGGAGATGATTGTATATTATCTGATCGATAATATATGTGCCGACCAGCACGGATGAATAGTCACGCGAGAGCTTGACCAGTACGGCGGTATGCAGAACCGTATCATGGGCGACCGGGCTGCGTTTGGGAGTGTCCTGTAGGCTTCCAGGCGTCACAAACCACTGTTCTCCCGGAGCGAGTCCGAGCACAATGACATTCCCCGATGGGTCGGTGGTTATATCCATGCCGCCGAAGAACGTCGGGCCGCCAAGCCAGGTCGCTGCCTCCAACGCGCCGGTCTGGCCGAGACGCACCACCGCGGTCGAGGACCGCCAAACCGGACTGCCATCATACCGCGTCGCTTGAAGGCTGCCCGGTGTATTCGGAAAGTCCACGGATCCCGTGTTGCACAACACATGCGTACAGGCGAGATCACCGACGGCTACCATGTTTTTGGGCGAGACAACATAGGTACCAAGAAATTCACTCTTCATCGGCCCTGACCATTCATCCCCTGAGCCACCCAGGTAGGTCGAAAAGATTATCGTCCGCGCATCGTCGCTCAGGCGTGTGACGAAATAATCATGCTCCAGCGTGCCGCCGGCATGCGATGGCTGCATGGCGCGATGGACAGGGAAATCGCTCGAGGTTGTTACGCCCGCTATATGGATATTGCCTTCCTTGTCCCCGCCCATGCCCATGCCGGCATCGATGCCGCTGCCGCCAAAGAATGTGTTGAATTCCGTCTCGATCGCCTTGCGTACATCGAAGAAATTTCGGTACGGGATTACCCGTGACGGCGGCGGGAGAACGAGCTTGCCGTCTTTCTTCACCAGCCGAGGGGAGCTTTCGTCAACGGTGGATATTTCCAATTCCGTGAGACCTCCGCTTGCGAAAACAACCTGCCTCGCGTCCGCTCCTTCATGCAGGATGATTCGCTGCCGAAGCTTGCCATCTTTCTCGATGTATTCGACATCGATGCCGTCCCAGGCGTTCACATACCGCACCCCGCTGAACGTCGGGACATCCGTCCGCCAGTTCGCCATGTCATTGCCGCGATAGAAATTGGTGTGTGTTTCGATGCGACCGATGCCCTCCATGCGCAAGTTCGGCGAGGGATTCACGAATTCCAGCATCTTGCACGCGAGGGTCCGTTTCGTGGTGGCCGCGGCCTGCGCTCCCGTTTCGAGCAGGGGCAACACATCGGGTCGTTCCGCGGGGGAATAAAAGCGAACACCTTCACGTGTGAACGCCGCCTTGTCCGTACCACGGATGATCCCGAATTGAATATCCGCATTCCACTGCCCCGCATTCGCGATGAAATGCAGCGGGAATCGCAAAGTTGATGCACTGCCGGAAAGCGAGGGATCAGAACCGGCGTGCAGGAATCCATTGTGTGCTAATGAAATGAACAGGATGAAAAGCGATCTGTATGCTACATTCATGACAACTCCGTGCGTGCGATGGAACATCCTCGTTGCGGACAGGAGGGAGGGGTGCGGTCGCACCCCTCCACGCGAAGCAGGTTCATGTCCTCACAGACATGTCCTCACGGACATCGCGGTTCTCGTACCGCTCAACGGATCAGGGTGATTGGCTTCACCTGCTGCTTCTCTCCATCACTGAAGCGCAGCAGGTAAACGCCCGGCGCGAGCCGGTAATGCGCCGGGGTGAAGCGGACAAGCATGCCGCTGTCCTTCACCTCGCCTTCGAACAGGGTCACGACCTTCCGGCCGAGCAGGTCATGCAGCTCGAGCACGGCGGTCCGTCCCGTTGCGGCATCGATGGTGACGTGCACCGGCGCGCCCAGCGTCTGTGCGGGTTGAGGCCATACGGCGCCGAGCGAGAAGGTGCCGGTTCCGGCCGGGACCTCCTTGCCGCGATCCTTCGCCCAGCCGATATCGGTGTGCAGCTCCGGCAAACGCGTGCCCATGATGCTCTTGTTACCGGTCTGACCATCATACCAGAATACCGCGACGCCTCCGGGCATGGACTGGTCCACCATCGGACGCGTCTGATGATAGTTCCCGGTTCCCGGTGCGATCAATTCGGCCTGCGACCATTGCGGTCCGGGATTCGGGGCAGAACGGTCGTAGATGACATACTGGCCGTAGATCTCCGTCGGACGTGCGGGCGTGCAGGGTCCGAGTTCGCCGCCGCCTTCCCAGACCACGACTCCGGCCGGACTCACCAGCAGCGCGGTGCCGATCACGCGGGCGATGTCGGGATGCGAGGGGGCGGAAAGGCCGTTGGCGAGGATCAGATGCGTGAGGAATTCCGGTTGCATGGCCCCCGGGAATTTGAAACGATTGCTCTCCACGCGATGGGTGATAGGATAGCCGGGCGCATGCGTTTCCGTATCCCAAGCCAACAGCACGCCTTGCTTGCCTGACTGTGTATTAACCACGCTGTCGGCCGCGATGGCGGGCATTTTCGAATCGACGTAGGGCATGTTCATCGTGACTTGGTAGGTCGCGGGTGGTGTGGATGCTCCGGAGACATATCCGTAGCGACCGACCCACACGTCATAGGAACCACCAGCCTGCGACTGTATGGAATACGCGAAGGACAGCTCGCTGAAGTTTGGAGACAGCAGATAATCACGGCTGATGACGTCGTAGCTGTCGAATCCGACAAACGAAATAGCGTGCGCATCGTAACGAAATGGTGGGTTCAGGGGAATGATGGAGGGGTCGTATGCGCCACAAACGATGAGTGGTTGACTCCAGCTCCGCGTGATCGTATAGTACGCGTTGATCCCGTTGAACACGAATTGCAGATCATGATTGTCGCTCACTGACGTTTGGGTTGCAGTATTGATCAAACCGATCGGTATATTCGCGCCATTGCTTGCGACGGAGAAGATATGCGGAAACGTCACGTTGTTTGTGCTATTCGAGTCCAATACTGCAACCACCGCATTACCATTACCACTTGACAGAATGCGAGGCTCGGTGTACGAGTCTGCCAGGACGGTATACGCCGAAGACCAGGTGTAGCCGTGCAGTGCGGGAGCGGGCCAAGGCTGCAGGCCGGCTGCATTGAATTTCGTGGCCAGGCATTCTTCACGGCCAGTAACTGGGCTCGTCCGCTGATATGCGACAATCGCCGATCCCTGGTCGGAAATACACACATCCGGCAGCTTTGCATCCAAATCGTAGACATTCATCGGACTGACCGCCTCACCGTTGTTGCTCCAGCGGGGAACGCCGTCCTTGTCGAATTTCTGGATGAACACGATCGATTGGGGTGTGTTGTACGGATCACGATCCTCCGTCCAGACCACGAACGTGGACCCGTCCTCGGGATTGGTCACATACCGGAACTCCCGCGCGTCGGTGCCGAAAGCCCAACGCGCGAATACGTCGCGCCAGTTCATCTGCGTCGGACCCGTGCAGTCGCCCGGTGTCTGGCAGTAGATGTTCTCGTCGTCCTGGAGGTCGTATGGAATCGGATCCCGCCGCCCGTCCTGCCAGACGAACACCTCGCGGTTTGCCTGCGGCAGGATCTGGTCCGACTTCGCCTCCGTCACCGGCCAGCCACCCGCCGGCCACTGTTCGATCCATGCGGGGAGGGCGATTTTCTGATAGCGGATGTCCTTGCCCGCCGCCGTCGGATGCGTCCATGCGAAGATGGTGTACTCGTTGTTCTTGTCATTGTAGAACAGG
>JACZJN010000061.1 GCA_014860565.1 Bacteroidota bacterium | reverse complement strand
CAGTACCTCGCCATCGTCTCGATGACAGGTCAGGAGACCGGACTCGGATTCAACAAGACTGTGAAGATGATGCTGAACAAGTAAGCCATTCTTCACAAGAGTGAACAAGCAGCGCCCCCGGTCGAAAGGCCGGGGGCGCTGCTTTTATATATAGCTCGATAAGGGAGAAAAACGGAAGTGAGCGATGCGTTCTATTTATGACTTTTCGCGCACCATTAACCAGTGAAAAAATATTTCTTCGGATGCATTGGATATTTGATGTTTCGATGTAAATTGCGCATCAAGAAGAAAGACCATTTCTCTCGGAAATTTATCGTCAACCGGCATTCCTGTTTCCGCAGGGATCATTCCTACTGATTGATTTCTCTCATTGTCCCCACGTTGTCCTTTATCCTGCTCTTGCGTGAATTATTAGCACAGTGGATTACGGCAACGGCAGGGGATTGCTGTATCTAATCCACAGGTATGAGTACTTAAAAGGATCCATGTATTTCAGTGTTTTTAATATATAATTGCATTTCGCTTTCCCGAATTGCTGTAACAGAATACACGATAGATTACCAGAAATGAACAGAGGTTCACAGTTTCCACATCCACATTCAGGAGTACCACTCGTATGCGCATGCACAGCTACGCATTTTGGCAAGGACGCTGGCGTCTTCTTTCGACGCTGATCGCCGTCCTGCTTTTCCAGGTCGCCGGCATGGGACTGCAATCGCAGGCACAAACGCCGCAATATTATTTCACAGGCGCGACCGGCGGCAACGCCATCCCGTTCAATCCGACAACTGCAACCTTCCATAAATGGCAGGGTTTTTACAGTGCGGGCTTGTTCACCGGCGCGTACGCAGGGAACATCACGAAGGTGTATTTCCAGCGCTCCTCCGCATCAACCGGAACAACGTATGCGGATTTTGCCGTTTCCATCGGGCAGTCTTCCGCAACGACGTTCTCGACGACCGCCTGGTTTTCGCCCATGACGACGGCATTGTCTGCTTCCACTTACACGATCCCAGCGGGGGCAGCCAGCACCTGGTTCGAGATCACGCTCACCACCCCCGTTTACTATAACCCCAACCAGACGCTGATCATCCAGATCTGCAGCAATGGACTTTCCTCGGGTACCGGTATTACGATGCTTGACGGCGCGGCGTCGACAGCGCCGAATGTCAACCGTCTCTACGGTGGACCGAGCTGCAGCGCAGCCTCACCTGCGGGATACAGTGGCAGTTACCGTGCGAATTTCGGTTTCAACCTGAGTCCTGCGCTTCCTGATGACGCCGGTATTTCCGAGTTGACATCACCGGTGAATTTCTGTGCCGGACAACAGGACATCAAGGTCAAGCTTCGCAATTACGGTACCAATACGCTCTCCAACGTGACGGTGAATTGGAAATACGACGGTGTACTCGAAACGCCGATCGCATACAGCACACCATTGGCAACTCTGGGTGAGGTAGAACTCACACTCGGTTCCAAGATGTTTGCAGCTGGTGTGCCCCATACGATCGTGGCATGGACATCCTCGCCGAACAGCATTCAGGATAGCTTCACAGCCAACGACACACTCAGCCGCACGGTGCAGTCCGCAATTACCGGCACGTACACCATTGGTGGCACGGCTCCCGATTTCACTACCATCACTCAGGCAGTGAATACGATCAACCAGTACGGATTGTGCGGCCCTGCGGTATTCAACATCCGCTCCGGAACCTACAACGAACAGGTATCGCTCAATCAAATCCCCGGCAGTTCCGCGGTGAATACCGTGACGTTCCAGTCAGAGACAGGCAACCGGGCCGATGTCACCATCACATCGGGTGCGGCGACAGGCACCGGAAACAACTATGTCGTACAGCTGGCGGGCGCTGATTACGTCTCCTTCCGCAACCTGACCATGACCGCGACGAATGCGACGTACGGAAACGTGCTCGTCGTCACTGGTGGTGCAGAGAACAACCTGCTGGAGAATATTGATTTCAACGGCGTGCTGACGACCAGTACTTCCACGTATCTCGCCACGGTGTACTCTCCCAGTGGTACGCTCGACCATAACAATACCTTCCTCGGCTGCAACATCCGCAACGGCAGCTACGGAATGATGATGTACGGTGCCAGCACCACCTCGACCGAGAATGGCATGCGCGTCGAAAACTGCGAGTTCACCGGCCAGTACTACATGCCGATTTATTACTACTACGAGGGTCAGCTGAGATTCTTCGGAAACAAGATCGTGCAGAATTACGGTTACACGTACAAGTACGCCGGGTACATGATGTACGGCTTCAACACGCAGGTCGAGCGGAACACATTCATCACCGACGGCGGAACCTACTGCTATGGCCTGTATTTCTATTATGACAACTACTACCAGGCGGGCAGTTCACGCATCGTGAACAACTTCTTCTCATGCCGCAACGCCTCGACGTACGCGTATTACTCCGCGTACATCTACTACTGCAGCGACCTGTTGTTCGCACATAACACGGTTATCCTCGACGGCACGTATGCCACGGGCTACGCGGTGTACTCCTACTACGGAGCCAACCAGCGGTATCTCAACAACATCATCAAGCACAACGGCGCGGGCCGTGCATGGTACGTCGGCTCTCCGGCTGCGATTGTTGAAGCCAATTACAACGATCTGTACTCGAACAGCCCGGTGCTGGCGTACTGGGGCGGCGACCGCGCCAACCTGCTCGCGCTGCAGACGGCTTCGGGCATGAACATGAATTCGGTCAGCAAGGATATCACATTCAAGGACTACACGGCCGGCGATCTGCACCTTGCGGCGCCTTCCGATGACGACAACGGTCTGATCGGAACGCTGCTTTCGCAGGTGACCGACGACATCGACAACGATCCGCGCGTACGTCCTTACATGGGCGCCGACGAAGCCTGCTACCTGATCCCGAACAGCCTCAAGTATGAGTTCGTGGACGGCAACGGATACCCGATCGCCTACGCAACGATTCCCGGAACGGTGGGCGTGCACTACACGGTCATCTTCCCGGATTTCGACGCGACGATACAGATGACGGCGAACTTCTACAGCGTGCCGGGCAACCAGCTGATGTACAGCCAGTCCTTCAGCGCGGCCAAACTGGCCGGCCAGACCCTCGACGGCACTGCGTACTTCAACATCCCTTCGAACATGCCCGTCGGCTTCTACCGCATCGAGCTGGTGTTCAACACGAAGAACAGCTGCGGCTACTATCGCGACTACATGCCGTACCCGTCGTCGCTGATGCTCATCGGTCAGGGATCGACGCCTTGCGAAGTGTGGCCGGGCGACGTGAATAACGACGGCCTCGTCAACTACACGGATCGCAAGGACCTGAATCTCTACATCTACGATGCGAACCTGAGCACGCTGTGGCTCAACGGTCCGGCGCGCTATCGTGCCGACGCGGCGCAGAATCCTCTGACGTATCTGACGTGGCAGCCGCAGGCGAGTGTGCCCTGGTACACGACGATGGGCTGCTATATGGATGCCGACGGTAACGGTGTGGTCAACAACTTCGATTACATCGCGATCAAGCTGAACTGGATGCGCACGCATGGTGCGATCGCACCGAAGCATGGCGACCAGTTCCAGCCGACAACGTTCGACATGACGCAGAACTACCCGAACCCGTTCAATCCGACGACGCAGATCCAGTACAGCGTTCCCGAGCGCACGCAGGTGCAGCTGCGCATCGTTGACATGCTGGGCCGCGAGATCGCCATGCCGGTTAATGGCATTGTCGAAACGGGCGTCTATCAGGTTGAGTTCGACGGATCGTCGCTCCCGAGCGGCCAGTACCTCGCCATCGTATCGATGACGGGACAGGAGACCGGTCTCGGATTCAACAAGACCGTGAAGATGGTGCTGAACAAGTAAGCCATCCTTCACACGAGTGAAAAAGCAGCGCCCCCGGTCGAAAGGCCGGGGGCGCTGCTTTTGTTCTGCCCGGATAGAATTATTATTCAACGAATTTAATCACCCGGATGGTATGCATTCCTCCCATCTTCCCGGATAAAAAATATTTTATTTTATCCTATGTTTAATGCGAATTTCGATGTAATTTATATTTCAGGAATACCTGTTTTTCCCATCGGATAATCGAGGCGCTGCGCGCATCGACCTTCCGCGAAAACAGCTTTTGTAACCGATTTCGTAAAATATCTCCCGACATTGTTCCCGATTCCGGACTCAAGTGATAATAATTCACGGTGCGGAAAGGCAACGATGCGGGATTGTATTGTTTGGAGCAAAATATTTCTGAATAATACATGAGCTGTTTTGAGGATTTATATATGATATCAGTAGTGTCCCAACGTTAGTCGAATAAAAACAATTGGTTATCTGGAAGACACGTCATTTCTATTCTCTCTGCATCGCTAAGTACTTGATTAATAGACACTTTCTCGAACAATGTCAAGCTGAGAATCTGTAGGATTGTGT
>JACZJN010000060.1 GCA_014860565.1 Bacteroidota bacterium | reverse complement strand
GATGCGCTCGCGTTCCGTTTTGTTCATCAGTAGGAGTTCCTGCACGATGCGATCCCTTCGTTGTGAAGGAATCATTGTGGCGAATCGTGCGGACATTTCTACTTTGCATATACCCGGACATTTCTACCCTGCTGTTACAGTTTCCTCAACTGATGTGTAAACGGATTGCGAGATCCTGGACTCCCCAAAGACACCGTTTCCATTGATTGGTTACTTCGTCGCAATGCTCGTGAAGCCCTATCCCGGATAGTGCAACCTTTAACTCCTCTTTGCGTACTATTCCCCGGTGATTTGCCGTTCTCTGGTCTCTCAGCCGAATTCCTACAGGTGATGTCATGCAAAACTCGAGTCAGGTGGATCGAGCCCTCCGCTGTTTCAGCAGCATTCCTGCCATTCTCTTTTCTGCCCTTGTATTACTGGTGCAAAACGGTATCGGGCAAAACCCCGGGAACATCGCTCCGGGCGATGCCGATACCGGCTCGCGGCGTTCGATGCAGGTGCATCGAATCAGCGAGGCGCCCCGAATCGATGGCGCGATCGATGCCGTCTGGACGAGCGCGGATTCCGTGACGAATTTCACGCAGCACGCGCCGTTCTACGGGGTTCCGCCTTCCTACCGCACGACGGCGAAATTGCTGAGCACCGACGAGGCGCTGTATTGCCTCATTGTCTGCGAGGATCCGAGCGGCGAGATTCAGCAGCAGTCGGGCATGCTCGACAACTACGCGGGCGATTTCGTTTCCATCATGCTCGACACCTTCGGTGACCGGAAGAGTGCCTACAAGCTGATTGTCTCCGCTGCCGGTGTGCGCGGTGATGCTCGCCTGCTCGACGATGCGCGCAACCGTGACTACAGTTGGGATGGTGTCTGGTTCTCCGACGCGCAGGTGTATCCGTGGGGCTATGTCGTGGAAATGGAGATTCCGTACCGGTCGATCCAGTACGACGAGAACCTGGAATCGTGGGGACTCGATTTCGACCGATGGATCTCGACGAAGACCGAGGACATCTACTGGAGTCCTTACGAGGAGTCGGAGGGAATACGCGTCTCCAAGTTCGGAGAACTGCGTTTCGACGGCTTCCGTCCTTCCGCACAGGGATTCAATTTTGAAATCTACCCCGTCGGAATAGTGAAAGCGGATTATATCCGTGACGGAGTGTATGATATATCGCCGACCGCCGGTCTCGACATGTTTTACAATCCTTCCCCCAGCCTCACGTTTCAGCTGACCGGCAACCCTGATTTCGCCCAGATCGAGGCGGATCCTTACGAATTCAATATCTCCCGCTACGAAAGTTATTTCGAGGAACGACGGCCGTTCTTCACCGAGGGAAAGGAAATCTTCATGGCCTCGGGGCGGCAGCAGGACATGGGGTTCTACCGTCCTCTCGAGCTGTTCTATTCCCGCCGTATCGGACGCAAGCTGGCAGACGGCCAGGAGGTTCCTCTCTACATCGGCAGCAAGGCCTTTGGTAGATTCGGCGGCTGGGAATATGGCGGCTTTGTGGCGCAGACGGGGGAGGTGGCATACACCGACGACGGGGAACGGAAGACCGAGGAACGCGCCACGTTCGCCAGCGGTCGGATGAAAAGCCGCCTGTTCGATAATTCGGATCTGGGTGTTCTTTTCGTGGGGAAGTGGACGCCGACAGGCGACAATGGTGTGATCGATCTCGACGGTGCCCTGAGGGGATCCGACTGGCAGCTGGCGTACCAGGTCGCGCGCTCCTTCCGCAGCGGCGAAGGTGATTACGCAGCGTCAGCGGGCTTTACCATGCCCACGGAAAAATGGCTCGCGATGGTGCGCGCACGCGCGGTGGGAAAGAACTTCGATATCGACGATGTCGGTTTCGTGCCGTGGAAAGGCACCGCGGAAATCGTGGCGATGGCCGGTCCGCGCTGGTATTACAATGAGGGCGCAGTGCGGCAGATTCTCTTCTACATCGGCGGCATCGCGAATTATGAGGACGTTGACCTGTACACCGATCTCGGCGTCGCCGGTGGGTACAACATGAACTTCCGATCGAACTGGGGGGGTGAGATCAATTTTCTGATCGCCCGTTCCAAGGATGAAGAGAAGGAATACACCTCCAGTGAAATCAACTTCTCCACGTGGTTTCATACCGATCCCCTCTGGGAAGGGAATATCTGGGGAGCGTATTCACGCACTTATAATTTCAACCGAAACTGGGCGTCGTTCTATTCGCAGCTGGGAGCCTGGTTGGCATGGCACACGACGGACGAAGTGTATGTGAGTCTCAACGCCGGAATGTTCATCGAAGGGAATCCCGACAACGACATCGAGGATATCACCTGGAACGCGCGTCCCGCGATCAACTGGACTCCGTGGAACGACGTCAACCTGCGCCTCTATGTCGATAATCTTTTCGTGCGCTCGTCCGACAGGATGGAGCAGGTCATCGCGGGCTTTCTTTTCAGCTGGAATTTCAAGCCGAAAAGCTGGATCTACTTCGCCATCAATGACGTCCGCGACCGCTCCGAACAGTATGACGGCA
The DNA here is from genome assembly GCA_014860565.1 of Bacteroidota bacterium. Lineage (GTDB taxonomy): Bacteria > Bacteroidota > Ignavibacteria > SZUA-365 > SZUA-365 > SZUA-365. Next base: position 76,415 of record JACZJN010000060.1, on the reverse strand, counting down.
TCGGCATGCCGCTTCCCGTCCGTATGCACGTCGTCGGTCAGGCCGCGGTGCTCAAGGTCAAGTACCTCTACTACTTCTAAAAAGAATCTGGTACGCTTCCTTCCTCCCCCGGACATTGTAAGGGCGCAGCATGCTGCACCCCTACAAACGGTATGAATGCACGTTTCCTCATCCGGCGTCCGCCGCAGCGGACTGCGCCGGTGCATTGTTCCTTGACAAATGAACCGTCGTTCATTATATTTGAACTCTGATTCATTATTCAGCCAGGTGCTGCATGCGAACGAGATCCGGAGACAAGGAAAAGAGCATCGCCAATGCGGCGGTGAAGGTGTTCGCGCGCGACGGCTTTCACGGCGCGAAGATCACCCGCATCGCGGAGGAAGCAGGAGTGGCGACCGGAAGCGTATACCTGTATTTCAAGAACAAGGAGAGCATTCTCCACCACCTCTTCTCCAAGCTCTGGCTGGCAATGCACGTGTCGTTCGAGGACCTGCTGAAAAGGGATGATCTCAGCGCGAGGGAAAAAATAGAGGAGTTGTTCGACAGCATCTTCAACCTGTTCTCGCAGAATCCGCCCCTCGCATTGCTGTTTGTCAACGAACAGCATCATCTGCTCCGAGAAGGAACCGGGGATTTCATGCAGTACTATGTCGAATTCCTGCGCATGGGAGAACAGGTCGTTCGCGACGGCATCAGGAAGGGAGAATTCAACGCCAGCGTCGATCCGCGCAGCTTTACCAATTTTGTCTTCGGCGGCATTCGCCAGCTGCTCCATCAATGGGCGCGCGCGCCACGGCAGTTCCCGCTCAATACGATCCGCAGGGATATCAAAGAAATAACCATGTTCGGCCTCCTGCCACGAAGCGGCTGATCGCCACTGTTCGGGAAACAGCGGCAATTTGATTGCACTATAAATGAACCGTCATTCAATATTAAATCAGAACATGAAACGCATCTGTGGCATTCTCGCAATTCTCGTTCTCACGGCGGCGACAGGTACAGCTCGGGCGCAGTCCGACGCGTCGACCGGGAGCTGCAGTCTCCGTGCTGCAGCCATGACGGCGCTCGCGCAACGTCCAGGCTTGCAGGCCGCCGATCTCAACCGTCAGGCGCAGGCGTCGGGCGTTGCCGCCGCCTGGGGACGACTGCTCCCCGAAGTGCGGGTGGACGCCTTCTACACGCACATGAACGAAGACATGGTGCTCGATCTCGATCCCATCCGCAACGCGCTGATCGCGCTGCAGACGGGGAACGCGGTGTCGTTCGCCAATATTGAGAGCATGCTCACGCAGGGACGCCAACTCTCGGATGCGGAGCGCGCGGCGGTGTCGCTGAAAGCGAACGCCGGACTCGAGCAGGCGCTGCCGCATTTCCAGGAAATACTCAAGGAGCAGTCCTTCCTGCAGGGCGCGGTGACCATACGGCAGCCGATCTTTACTGGTGGGAAAATTCTGGCGGGTATCCGCGCGGCTCAAGCGCAGGAAAACATGGCCAATGCGAAGTACGATGCACGAAGGGAAGAGATACTCACGGAGGTGGTTGTCCGCTACCTCGCCGTCCTTCTGGCGAAGGAGAATGCACGCGTGCGCGAACAGGCGGAACTGGCGGTCGCCCGTCATGAAAAACGGGCCGCGCGGCTGCTTGAACAGGGTATCATCGCCAGGCACGACAAGTTGCGCGCGGAAGTCGCGCTCGCAGAAGCGGAAAGGAATCGTTTCGATGCACGCGAAAAACTGAGGATCGCATGTTCCGCGCTCGCAGCCGCCACCGGAAGCAGCACACAGGCGATTACCGCAAGTGACACTCTCGCGTTCGCCGAAGCCGCCGAAAAACTCTCCTTCCTGCAGGAAGAAGTACGGGAGAAAAATAGCACGCTTCGACAGATGCGCGAAGGGAGCACGGCGCTGAAAGAAAAGGCGTCCGCGCAATTCGGCAATTACTTCCCTACCGTGTACGCCTTCGGGATGTACAATCTCTTCGATCACTATATGATCGAGAAGGCGGAACCGAAGTGGGCAGTCGGAATCGGAGCCAGCTTCACGCTTTTCGACGGCGCCCGGCGGACGCACGAGTACCAGGAGGCACAAATGGAGGCAGATGCCATGCGGTTGATGACGGAGGACGCAACGCGCAGCATGGCGCTGCTCGCGCGGAATGCGAACATGGAAATCGCCCTGTCTCGGGAGCGCTACCTGCAGCTTGCCGCGGCCGAGGAACAGGCGGAGGAAAATACGCGACTGAACGTAAAGCGCTTCGAGGAGGGGCTCGGAACGTCACTGGAAGTACTCGACGCACAGCTGCAGCTCGATGCGACGAAACTGCAGCGCGCGGCAGCGCTCCACGACTATTATAGCAGCGTCTTCGCTCTCTGCAAGGTGAGCGGAAACACGGAAGAATTCTTCCGGCAATGGGAGATAATGCAATCCAACCATAAGAAAGACGGAGACGAGTAGCATCATCATGAGGTTGAAAAAGAAAACCCGGTTGAGCCTGCTTGCGGCGGGTCTCATCATCCTCTGCGGCAGCGCGGCAATATTCGCACTCTCACATCGAGAAGAACCGCTGCTGCGCACCGGCAGTATTGAAGCAAGAGAAATCGATATCGCCTCGAAAATCCCGGGACGCCTCCGGCGCATCCCCGTGCGAGAAGGGCAGCGGGTCCACGCCGGAGACATGCTGTTCGAACTCTCCGATCGGGAAATGAAAGCGAAAGTGGCACAGGCGCAGGGCGCGGTCGATGCCGCGCGTGCGCAATGGGATATGGCACGCAATGGAACGCGTCCCGAACAGATTGAAATGGCCGATCGCGGGTATCGCGCGGCGCAGAGTCAGTTCGAGCTGGCGGAAAACACGTTCAGACGCATGACTGCCCTGCATGCGGACAGCCTGCTGTCGGAGCAGGAATTCGACGGCGTCAGGCAGAAGTACAACGCCGCGCGCGCGGCGATGGATGCGGCGGCAGCACAATTGCGCATGGCTGAAAAGGGAGCCCGGTCGGAGGAAAAGGCGATGGCCCGAGGACAGTTCGACCGCGCTTCACAAACGCTCGTGGAAGCGGAATCTTATTTTGAAGAAACATCAGGACGAGCGCCGATCGACGGCATCGTCAGCAAAAGGTACGCGGATTCCGGCGAACTCGTGTCCACGGGATATCCGGTGCTGACGATCATGGATCCGAAAGATATGTGGGCCGAATTGAATCTTCCTGAAACGGAATTACGACGCGTTCACGTGGGGGACGTCCTGCCCGGCACCGTGAACGGTACCGGCAAGCGGCTCTCCTTCCGGGTGGAGAATATCGCCGCGATGGCCGATTTCGCGAACTGGCGCGCGCAAAACGATCGTGGATCCTATGAAGTACGTTCGTTCTGTATCACCCTCCGTCCAACCCGTCAGACAAAGAATATGCGTCCTGGAATGACGGTCGTTTTCGAACTTCCGTCGGAGTGAAGCAGGCATGACAGCGCAACGATTCTACCGCATGCTGCTGTGTGAACTCGATCAGCTGAAAAACGCGCCCATGCCAATCATCACGGCGATAATCCTGCCCGTACTCGCATGGACAGTCATCGCCCTTACGCTGCAGCAACCGGTCATCGCCGATATTCCCGTCACGATACTGGATCTCGATGGCAGCACGCTGAGCCGAACCATCATCCGACAGCTAGATGCCACGCAGGCACTGCAGGTTCGTGAAATAACCGCAGGCGAAGCGACCGCACGCGCGAGCATGCGGAACGAAGAAAGTTCGTTGCTGATCATTTTTCCGAAGAACATGGAAAGAGATATCAAACGAGGCGGATCGACGCAGTGCCTGATCCATGCCAACGGTGCACAATTGCTCTACTCCAAGATCGCCTATCGCGCGGCCGTCACGACGGTCTATGGCGTATCCGCCGCCATTCAAATGCGACGCTTCGAGGCGAACGGACTGGCACCCGATGCGGCATTGGCCAGGGCGATGCCCGTGTCGACCGAGATCCATGCGCCAGGGAATTCCTGGTATGACTACGGCTTCTATCTGGTCCCGGGGATGATGCTCGCCATTCTGCAGATGTCCGTGAGTTTCAGCGCACTCTGGTTTTTCCGCGGACACAGCGATCGTGACGCCAAATTAATTCTGCCTCCTCCGGGAATGCGTCTGGGATATTTCGCGGCGAGGGGACTGCCGCTTCTCATGGCAAACGTCATCGCTGTTCTGCTGCTGTTCCTGGTATTCTTCCCCCTTGCCGGCATCGGCTTCACGGGTGGGACACCAGAGCTGTTCCTCCACACGCTGCTCTTTGTCATCGCATGTCTGGGGATGGGCGCCTTTCTGTCCGCCCTCTTTGGTCACCTGGTTACCGCCGCGCAGATCGGACTGATCATCAACGCCCCGGCGTTTGTCTTCAGCGGGTATACGTTCCCGCGCTGGGCCATGCCCGATGGAATACGCGTATTCGCTGAATTCATTCCGTTGACGCATTTGCTCGACGGATTCTTTCCACTCATGATATTCCAGCGCTCAAGCGCAGAAGGAGTGTTTCCACTGCTGCTTTTCTGCGCGCTTTTCTGGGGTGGAAGCCTGCTGCTCGTCTCATCTCCCGGCGAACGTCTGCGTGCCTGGGAAACGCGTCTGGCGGCAGCGGTCAGAACGCTTCAGGAGTCGCACCCAAAATGCTGATCCGACAAATACAACAGAGCGCATGGCGCGAATTTCTGCGCATGCTGAGGGATCCGAACCTCGTGCTCGTCCTCTTCGTGGCGCCGCTCGCCTATACCGCACTGTATGGCTCGATCTACTGGAACAAGGCGGAAGTCGATGTTCCGGTCGATGTCGTCGACCGTGATCACTCTACATTGTCGCGGCGACTCTGGCGCGACATCGACGCCTTACAGGATGTGCGCGTCGCGCGCTGCGGGGGAGAAGAAACGATATCGCGTGATCGGCTCGAACGCGGCATCGTGCATGGGATTCTCCTCATACCCGAGGGCTATGAAGAAGCGCTAAAAACGGGAAGGCGGGCGGTCGTGCATCTGACGCTTTCGCCCGGACGTCTGCTCGTGCTCAGCGATATCGGGATCGGGATATCCAGAACGGTGGCGACGAACGGTGCGCGGGTGACGGGCAGCGTGCTGGCGCGGCAGGGCGTGCCGGTGTTTCAGAACTCCGACTACGCACAGCCGATCGGCGTGACCTGGACGCCGATGTTCAATCCGTGGCTCACCTACGGCGACATGATTCTCCCGGCGCTGCTGGCCGTAATACTCATACAGCTTGCATTCATCGGCTCGGCCGCGGCCACCGCGGCGGAATGGGGAAATGGTGGATGGGTGGAAGTCTTCCAGCGGCAGGGACAACGTACCGGCGCGGTCGTGACAGGGAAGGCCGTGATGTTCATCGCGGTATTCCTGATCTTTTCCGCGCTGGTGGGATGCACGGTGGTGCCGCTATTCGACATCCATGTGGGTGGCAGCGTCGCGCTGCTCTTTCTACTGCTCTTGTTCGCGTTCGCGGCGGCTGTCCTGATGGGAATGTTTGTCGGCAGCTATTTCCGACACCGGTTGACGGTGTTCGTCGTGCTCGGTTTCTCGAGTTATCCCCTGTTCATGCTCAGCGGTTATGCCTGGCCAGGGGCCCAGCTCGCTCCCTGGCTGCGGACAGTTTCCCGGCTTCTGCCAACGACGCCCTTTCTCCGCGGCATCGGCACGCTCACGCAGATGGGCAACGGCATGCCGCAGCTCCTGCCGCAGCTGCTGAATCTCGGCGCGCTGATCCTGCTTTTCGGCGCCACCGCCTGGTGGAGATTTCGTGGGATCGCGCGGAAAGCTATTTCAGCGGACCCACATGTTTGACGATGGATGAGGCCTGGGCCGTCGGCATGATGATCATCTGGTTGACGCTTACATGCGCAGGCCGCGTCGCACAGTACAGTACCGCATCGGCGATGTCGTCAGGGGTGCACACCTGGATGTCGTTATAGACCGTGCCGGCGCGATCGGCATCGCCGTGAAAGCGCACGAGGCTGAATTCGGTTTCGACAAGCCCCGGATCGACGCTGCTGACGCGCAACGGAGTATCGACGAGATCCATGCGCAGCGCGCGTGTGATGGCGTCGACGGCGAATTTCGTGGCATTGTACACGGCGCCCTTGGGATAGGGATCATGTCCGGCGATCGAGCCGATGTTGATGATGTGCCCTCGGCTGCGCTCTACCATGCCGGGAATGATGCCGCGGCTGACCCAAAGCAAGCCCTTCACGTTTGTATCGATCATCTCCTCCCAGTCGTTGACATCCCCTTCGTGCAATTTGTCGAGTCCTCGCGCGAGTCCGGCGTTGTTGACGAGAATGTCGATCGCCTTCCATTCCGCGGGTAATTCCTCAACGGCGCGCTCCACCGCGGCGCGGTTGCGGACGTCCAGTTCCACCGGCAGCACCCGCACTCCATGCTCGGTTCGCAGCTGCTCTGCCAGAGTCTCCAGCCGTTCCCTGCGTCGTGCGCAGAGAATCAGGTGTGTGCCGGCGTCGGCAAATGCGTGGGCACAGGATTGTCCGATGCCTGAGCTCGCACCGGTGATGAACACGATCATATCACGAATGGAAGCCATGGATCACCTCTATAAATCGGACGGAAAAGAAAAAAGCGAACGGGGATTCGCTTTCTTCTACGGAGTTGAAATGAACGATCAGTCTTCCTTCAGCACTCGCAATGCTTCTTCGAGCTCCGCGATGCGTGATTGCTGGCGGTTGACTGTCCTTATCAGATCGGGCAGATGACGGATGGCCGCTTCGAGGCGCAACTCGTCGTGGATTTCGCGCGCGGGACTCCCGCGGAAAATCTTTCCTTCACCCTCGATGTCCTTGGAGACGCCGGACTGCGCGCCGATGGTGACGCGATCACCGATGGCGATATGTCCGACAAGCCCGACCTGGCCCGCGACGATGACGTTGCGTCCGAGCGTCGTGCTGCCGGAAATACCCGACTGTGCGGCAACGACGGAATTCTCTCCGATCTCCACGTTGTGCGCGATCTGAATCAGATTATCGAGCTTCGCGCCGCGGTGTATTACCGTCGGACCGATGGTCCCACGGTCGATGCACGAGTTGGCACCGATCTCCACGTCGTCTTCAATGATGACGAAGCCGACCTGAGGAATTTTTTCGTACCTGTCCTCTACCGGTGCGAAGCCGAAGCCGTCGCTGCCGATGGTCGTTCCGGCATGAATGATCACGCGGCTGTGGATGCGTGTACGGTCAAGCACCGTGACGTTGGGGTAAATCAGGCAATCTTCTCCGATTTCTACCTCGTCGCGGATGACCGCGCCTTCGGCGATCACTGTGCCGCGGCCGATGCGGCAGTTTTTTCCGACAAAGGCAAGCGCGCCGATCGAGACATTGTCGCCAAGCACCGCGGTGGCATCGACGGAAGCTGCCGCGTGCACCCCGCCCTCGGCATGGGGCGAAGGAGGATGGAACAGCCGCAATGCCTGCACGAACCCGAAATAGGGGTCCTTCAGGCGCAGATAGGAGACATCGCTGCGCGAGACAACCGTTTCATGGGAAATGATGACGGCTGATGCGCCCGTGGTCTCGAGATGTTTCTTGTATTTCTTGTTGGCGAGAAAACTGAGTTCGCCCGGCCCCGCGGTTTCAATCGGAGCAAGCCCGCGCAGAACAAGCTCGCCGTCGCCCTCGAGGGTTGCGCCGAGCTTCTCCGCCAATATGGTCAGTGTGAATTGCAAGGATGCGTTGCCTTATTTACCCGGCATCGGAGGTGGGTCATCGGAGGGCGTCCGAACAGGAACGCTTCCGTCCTCCCCAAACTCACGGGGCGGCGGAGGCGGAGTTTGCCTCGTCCCCTGCTGGCTGGGTTGACTCTGGCCCTGGCCCTGACCCGTTTGCCCCTGCCCGGTGATCGTGCGCGGAGGCAGTGCGGTCTTGATGCGTTCGATGGCCTTCTTGGTCAGATCGTAATCGTCTTTGGCGTAGATGATCATCACGCCGCCGCTCTTGTCCAATACGTAATCGTACCCAAGTTCGATGCCGAGGTTTTTCACCTGATCGAACACCAGGTCCTGGATCGGACGCATGATCTGATCTTCCAGCTTGAACAGCTCGCCTTCCTGTCCGAATTTCTGGTCGCGGAATTGCATGATCCGTGAATCAAGCTCCTGCAGATCCTTTTCCGCCTTTGCGCGGCCCTGGTCTGTCAGGATGAGTTTACGCTTGTCGTAGTCGTTGTACTTCGCCTGCCACTCGTCTTCCATTTCCTGCAGCTCCTGCTGCCATTTATCAACCTGCGCGTCGAGCATGCGCTGCGCCTCCTGCGATTCGGGCAGTTCTTTCATGATGGCGGCGATGTCGACATAGGCGATTTTCTGCTGAGCGAACGCGGGCTGGGCCGCAATGCCAAGGAGCAGAAAAACCAGGACGGAGATGCTTGTTCTGATCATGCGTACCTCGATACAGCTATTAGCGGGATCCTCGTTTCAGAAAGTCCAGAACCTTGAATGTGTAGTCGAATTTCGCCTCGGCGTAAAGGAGCAGCGCAGCGTCTTCGATCTTGTCGAACACGAAATTGAGCTTTTCCTCTTTCGCCATTTCCTCGATCGCTTTCAGCACCTTGTTTTGCAGGGGCTGGAGCATCGCCTGGCGCAGACGTGCGGCATCGCCGGTCTGCCCGAATTTGCGGGTGCGATAGTCGGTGACATCCTGCTGCATGCGAATGAGCACCTGCTGTTTTTCCTCCTTCACGCTGGCGGACATCATTGCCTGCTGCGCCTGGTATGCCTCTACTTCGGTCATGTACTCCTTTGACATCGTCTCGAGAGTATCCTGCCACAACCCGAGCTGCTTGTCGAGCTGTTTCTGCACGTCCTGCGCTTCGGGCAGTCCTTCGAAAATTTTCTGCGAATCCACATAACCGATTTTCAGGTTCTGTGCTCCTGCGGTCAGACTGAATGCCAGAAGGCATACGATCGAGAGAAAGAGAGAGATGCGTTTCACGTTATCCTCTGAGTCCTATGAAATAATGTTCGGAATAGCTGATATCAGTCAAAGATATTAAAATCCTCGGCCGAATTGGAAATGGAAATGCCAGCCGTCGGCCTGGCCGTCCTGCGGTTCGACGTCGTCGAAGCCATAGCCGTAATCGAAGCCGATGAGCCCGACGCCCTGGATGAGCAGGCGCGCACCGAGTCCGGCGCTGCGCTTGAGGTTGAACGGATCGAAAAAGCGCTCGTCCAACCACACGTTGCCCGCTTCCGCGAAGCCGAGAATGTACAGCGGCATGGGATTGAGCGTGAGCGCGAAACGCAGCTCTGCGACGTAGTGGGCGTAAATCGTTCCGCCGGTGATTTGTCCCGCGGTACGGGGACCGATACTGCGATCCTCATAGCCGCGCAAAGGCATGGTCTGATACTGCAGCCCGTTGCCGCCCATGAAGAAGTATTCGATCGGCGGAATGTACGAATCGGAGCTGAAGCCCTTGACCATACCGTATTCGGTACCGGTGTACAGGGTGAGGCGATTCTGATCGCCGATCTTCAGCAGCGGAGTGAACCATTTCAGTTCGAGCTGATGCTTGTGGTAATCGACCGAACCGGGCAGGAAGCCGCCGCTGATTTCCGTGGTGAGCGCGACGCGTGAACCGGCGCTCGGGAAAATCGGGCTGTCGAGTGAATTGCGCGAAAGCACCTGCGTGAAACTCACCTGCGTGTAATTTCCCGTCGCGTAGAAACTGCCGCCGTCCTTGACGTCGAGCTCCTGGAAGCGGAGGAACCAGTCGCCGCGGGCGAAATCGTCGGGCCAGCGGAAGCGGCGGCCGAGGTTGACCGAGGCACCGGTGCGGCGCATGTCGAATGCGTACTGCTGACGTTCGTCGTACAGCGAGAAGCCGACCGACGTCGGGGTGTCCATGAACCAGGGCTCGGTGAATGAAAGCGAGAAAATGCGGAAACGCGAGGCTTCGCCGAACTGCCAGTTGAAATTCAGAATCTGGCCGGCGCCGCCGCGGAAGGGTTCCGCGATATTGAAATTGTTGAAGGTCAGTCCGAATGCGCCGGTGGCGCCGAAGGTGCCGCTGTAGCCGACCGAGGCGTTGAACGTGTCACTCGAACGTTCCTCGATATTATAGATGATGTCGACGGTCGAGTCGTTCACCATCGCGGGTTCCGGACGAATGGTCTCCGGATTGAAGTAGTTGAGCGTCGCGAGTTCACGGATGCTGCGGATGATTGCCGCGCGGCTGAAATAGTCGCCCGGCCACGTGTAGAGCACGCGGCGGATGACTTTGTCGTGCGTCTTGTTGTTGCCGCGGATGAGCACGTGACCGATGCGCGATTTGTTGTTTTCCTGAACGGTCAGAATGACGTCGACCGAATCCGGTGCGACACGCACGCGCTCGTCGCTGGCGAAGAAACGCAGATAACCGTTGTCCAGGTACAGCGACGCCACGTCGCTCTGTTCGGGATTGCCGCGGAGATTCTCTTCAAAGCGCGTTTCGTTGAATACGTCGCCTTTCAGAAAACCGAGACGCATCGTCAGCAGCGAATCCGGATAGACGGTGTTGCCTTTCCAGATGATATTGCGCACGTAGCTGCGGCTGCCTTCGTCGATCGTGATATCGATGAACATGTCGCGCCGGTCGGGACTGTACGAAATGGAATCCTTCACGATCTCCGCGTCGAGATATCCTTCCTCGCGATACTGCTTTATGATCAGCTTTTTGTCTTTCTCGTAATTAATGCGGTCGAAGCGCGCGCTGGACCAGAATTTCCACCAGCTGCGCTGCGAGGTTTCATCCATCGCGCTGCGCAGGTCGTCGTCGTCAAACGCTTCGTTTCCGCTGAAGGTTATTTTTTCGACGCCGACTTCCGGTCCCTCCTCGATGTTGACGATCAATGCGGCCCGATTCTCCTTCGGGTTGACGAGGTTTGTCTCGAGATTCACCGATGCGAGCAGATAGCCTTCTTCCTCGTAGGACTTGAGCAGTTTGCGGGTGATGCGGTTGAAATCGGTCGGACGCAGGATCTGCCCGCGGATCAGGCCGATTTTTCCTTCAATGTCCTCGGTGCTGAATTCATCGTTGCCTTTGACGACGATGTTCTCCAGGCGCGGATACTCCGCCACCTTGATCTTGAGATAGACGCCGTCGCCCACCTGCCGGTCGAGGAGGATCTGAATGTCGGAAAACAGCCTCAGGTTCCAGAGTTTGGAAATGGCCTTCTGCGTGGCGTCGCTCGGTATGACCAGTTCGTCGCCGTCGCGGATTCCCGAAGTGAGAAGAATCGCGGAGGCATCGGACGTGATGTTCCCCTCCACGGAGATCCCGAGGATCTTGTAGCTTTTCTGCTGGGGAAGTTGCTGCGCGTAGATATTCCCCCCGGCAAGAAGCAGCAACAGCGCCAGGAGGATACGGAGATTAGAGACTCGAAATTGCATTAATGAGTTCTTCTTTTGTCGAAGCGCGATGGCCCGATTTCTCCTTGAGTTGCTCGCTGACTTGGCCGTAGCGGCGTTCGCGGCCCTGGAAGGAGCGAATTGCCTCGCAAAGTTCGTGTGTGCGGAAATCTGGCCAGTAGCGTTCGCTTATATAGAGTTCGGTGTATGCGAGTTCCCATAGCAGAAAATTGCTGAGCCGCAGTTCTCCGCTGGTACGAATCAGCAGATCTGGATCGGGAAGATGGGCGGTGGAAAGAAAGGAAGAAATGAGCCGTTCGTCCACGTCTTCGGGGGAAATCCGGCCGCTGCGTGCCTCCATGGCGATTTTCTTCATCGCGCGCATGATGTCCCAGCGTCCGCTGTAGCTCAGGGCGAGGTTCAGCGTCAGGCCGGTGTTTCCCGCGGTCTTCTCGACAGCGCGCTGCACTTCCTTCTGCGCCTCCTCAGGCAAGCGCGTCAGCTCGCCCATGGTCATGAAGCGGATGTTATTCTCGTGCAGATTGTCGAGTTCGGAACGCAGCGACGAGACGAGAATGCGCATGAGGGTGGAAACTTCGTCTTTCGGCCGTTTCCAGTTTTCTGTGGAAAAAGTGTAGAGAGTAAGGTACTTGGTATCGATACGCGCACAGGCTTCGACAATCTCCCGAACGGAACGCACGCCTTCGCGGTGTCCCGTAACGCGGTTTTTCCCACGCGACTTGGCCCACCGACCGTTCCCATCCATGATAATTGCTATGTGGTTGGGAACAGGACCACCGGCGGCCACCGCGTCCAGTTCCGCGTTCGCTTCCGATGTCTTGTTCGAATTCAATGCCAAAACGTACCTCACCAATTCACTTTACGAACAAAGATCACATAAAGTAGAACTTTACCGTCCCAAAGTCAAGGTGAGACGGCATGCCCTGATAAGGGTAACCGCGTTGTATTTCAACGGGTTACTGCCGCCGAACCGCTTACGGAGCCTGCGGCGCTTATCAAAACGCAATCAGGCGCTGGCTTCCGCGGCGCGGATGATTGCCAGGAACTGATCGGCCTTGAGGCTTGCGCCACCGATGAGTCCGCCATCCACATCCGGTTGCGCGAAGAGTTCCGCCGCATTATCTGCTTTCACCGACCCCCCGTATTGAATGACGATATCGCCGGCAATTTCTCCGCCATGGAGTTCGGCGAGCAGGGTCCGTATAAAGACGTGTACTTCCTGTGCTTGTTCCGGCGTGGCCGTGCGTCCCGTACCAATTGCCCAAATGGGTTCGTATGCGAGGATGATACTCCGCATGTCGTCGGGGGAGATGCCTGTGAGTGCGCCGCGCAGCTGCGTATCTATCACCGACTCCGTCACGCCGCTCTCGCGCTGTTCGAGCGTTTCTCCGATGCAGACGATGGGATGCAGTCCATGCGCCAGCGCCTTGCGCGCCTTGGCGTTGATGAATTCGTCGCTCTCGTTGAAATACTGCCGGCGTTCGGAATGGCCGAGTATCACATGCGTGCAGCCGACGGCGGTCAGCATGCCGGGACCCACTTCACCGGTGAAGGCGCCGCTGTCCTGCGGATACAGGTTCTGCGCGCCGAGACCGATACCGGATCCTGCGATGGCTTCATGCACCGCCGGCAGCGTGAGAAAAGGCGGGCAGAGCACGGTCTGCACGCCGTTTGCGGAAGGCTGCCTCCGCAGTTCCCCTGCAATTTCGGAGGCGAGCGCTCGGCCGCTCTCTGGATCCATATGCATCTTCCAGTTTCCGGCGACAATATACGGTCTCATGCGGGTTGCTCCTCTGGATATCGATTGGCACAGAACAGATGAATATACGAAGCCCGAAAGCCATTCGCAGGTCAATGCCGCATCGCGGGCGTGGAGTTGCCCCGTGAGGGGTGGCGCTGCCATGCGACGAAAAACAAAACGGGCAGCCTACTGGCTGCCCGTTGTGGACAGGGACGGAATTGAACCGCCGACACATGGATTTTCAGTCCATTGCTCTACCAACTGAGCTACCTGTCCGCTGATAGAGTTTCAAATATACGGCGGTTATTATGGCAAAGTCAAGGAATCACAATTTCCGGACGTCTCCCGAGCTGCTCTCCCGCGCCTCGACTTTCGGGTCGCCGCGATAGAGGACATCGCCGCTGCTGCTGCTCGACGCGCGCAGGCGCCCGGTGACCCACACGCGCGCATCGCCGCTGCTGCTGCAGCGCACGGTGGCCTCTCCGACCTCGACGTCCGACGCGTCGAAATCGCCCGAGCTGCTCAGTGACGCTTCCAGGCGTTTGGCCTTGCCGTCTCTGATGCGGCAATCGCCGGAACTGCTCAACGAAACCTCGACGGCGTCGGCTTTGACGCCGCCGACGAGGAAATCTCCGGAACTGCTGGCGCTGAGTTCGATGCGGGCGGCCTTGATGCCCTTGATGCGGATGTCTCCGCTGCTGCTGCACTCCGCTTCGAAGCGCTCAGCGGTCAGCACCGGCGCAATGATGTCGCCGCTGCTACTGCTGCGTACACTCGAAAGCGAAGGGACGGTGAGCGTGAATTTGACGCCCGAACGCAGGCGCATGCTGATCCCGTCTTCGGTCTTAATGGTGAGAATGCCGTCGTCGACTTTCGTCACGAAATGCTTAATCAGATTGTCGTCGGCCTCGATCAACAGTTCGCTTTTATCTCCGAGCTGAATGGTGAGAACGCCGACGGTGGCCAGCCGCACGCCCGTGATCGGTGGCAGACCGCGAACGTCGCTGCCCGCGGTGCCCGAACCACCTACGGCGTCGCCCAACCAAAGCACGCCGTCCTCCGTTGCATTGCATCCGCTGGCGCTCATGCTCAACAGCAACACGAGCATGACGTTGATGATTGACTTCATGGTGCTATCCTTCTTTTTTCCAGGTGTTGTTCGAGGGATCCGAGTCGGGGATCCATGTGTCTCCCAGCCGAAGCGAATTTACGGCCGCGGTATGTTCGATGCGGAAGGTGGCTTCCGTCGCGCCGGTTTTCCAGACGGCAGCGGTTTCGGAAACGGACTGCGTGGCGCCGCCATCGAGGGTGACCTCTATGTGGACGGGAACGGGCATGCTGCCCTTGCGCGTCACCGTGACTTCGGTCATGCCATCACGGGCATTGACCTTGCTGATGGCGAGATCGGGATACCCGGGTTCGAAAAACCAGGGCCGCCAGAACCAGTTCCAGTCGATTCCGCTCACGTCGTTGAACGAGTAGAAAAAGTCCCACGGAATGGGATGCCTGCCCTTCCACCGCGTGATGAAGCCGCGCAGGGCCGCATCGAATGCCTCGGCTCCCATTGCGTCGCGCAGAATGTTCAGCGCAGTGGCGGGCTTGATGTACGCGAGAACCTGCAGGTTGTCGCCGCCCGAAGCGATCGCGGGAACGAGCAGCGGGTAATCTTCCTCGGTACCGGCGAAGCGCTCGTAGCCTCGCGCGGCGCGAATCATGTGGTCGTAATTCGATTGCTTCTTCTGCACATCGACCGGCAGGAAATACGCCAGTCCTTCGTCCATCCACGCATAGCGCGTCTCGTTGACGCCCACCATGAAGGGGAAATAATTGTGCGCGATTTCATGCGCGTGCACATACACATTGAGAATGCGGTTCGGAAACTCCCCGTCGTTGACGATCATCGGGAATTCCATGCCGTAATATCCGTTGAACACCGTGATGGCCGGATAGGGAAAGGGGACGCCCGGACGCGCGGCGCTCAGCATCTCCACGGTTTCACGCGCTTCGGCCGCGACTTCCAGGAAGGATTTTGAAGCGGGGTCGTAGGCGGCGTCGACGAACACGCGGGTGTCGCCGGCTTTGGCCGACACACCGTCCCAGCAGTATCCGCGCGCGAGTCCGAAGGCGAAATCGGGGACGTCCTCGGCCCGGAATTTCCACACTGTTTTTCCTGACGTGGAAAGGTAGGGGGACATGCCCGAAGCTTCCGCCTCGTTCACAATACGGACCACGGTATCCGATTTCTGGGCAGAGCGATACCGCGCGAGATAGGGTTCGCGCAGAACGTCACCCGCGTTGCTCAGGATGCCGGTCGCCCATACGCCGTAACGTTCAGGGATAGTGAGCTCAACTTCGAAGTCACCATAGTCGGAATAGAACTCATGTTCCCCGTCATATGAATGCATGTCCCAGCCATGCACGTCGTCGTAAACCGCGAGCTTGGGATACCAGTAGGCGATGAACATCGAGCCGTTTTCATACGTCCCCATGCGCGGGTTGCCGCCGCCCTCGCCGGTGGTGACCGGGATGGTGAATTCCCATGCGGCGGTGAGTTCCACCGATGCCTTCGGCGCGAGCGGCAGCGGCAGGGTGACGATGAGATTCCCCTGCTCGACCTGCGCTTCCTCGCTGCCGGGGAAGAGTTTTCTTTCGGCGCCTCCGGCAGCAAGACGGCTGATGCGCATACCGTCGGTGACCGCGCGCTCACCGAGCGGCGACCATCGCGCAGCGCCGGCGCGGTTCATGTTTTGATGCAGCTTGAGCACAAGCTGCCTGAGCGTGTCGGGACTGTTGTTGCGATACACCACCGTCTCTTCGCCGCGCAGCAGGCGCGAAACGGGATCGATGGAGACGCGGATGCGGTAGTCGGCCTTGTTCTGCCAGTACGCGGTACCGGGCGCACCGGTCAGGGAACGCGTTCCGCGATCATATGCGCGGCGGATGTCTCGCGGCATGTACAGATCGGTTCCGGTGGAGTTTGCCTGGGAGAAAAGAAGAAGGGCGAGCAACGGGAAAAAGCAGTATCGAAAACGTCGCATACGGTCCTCGCGTTTTTAAAACAGGATCGGCCCGGCGCGGGCAGGGTCGGCTTCGTATCGGTGAATGAACGGAGAATACGAATTTTTGTTTCAAAGCGGGAGTGCACGCGTTCGCATCAGCCTGCTTCGTGGGAAGATGGCAGCACTGTGGAATGGAGATCGCCTCCCGTGAGATCGCCTCCCGTGAGACCGCCTCCCGGGCGGTTGCGCACGAATCGGATTTCAGAACGGTGAAGGGATGTCGTACTCCATCTGCTCGATGCGGAAGCGGGCGTAGGGCAGAGGACCCTCCGGCGTTTCCCACGCGACCTCGGCCGAAACAGGGATGCGCATGCCATCGAATTCCCGATATTCACCGTACGTCCCGAACCAGGGCTGGCGCAGCATGGCGCCGTCCATTTCCCGGTAGCGATCCTCAGTATGAAAGCGTGTGATCGCTCCCTGCTCGTCGATGGTGAAGCGTGCCGTCACCGAGATCTCTCCATGTGTCATCTTCAATTTGACGGTGTTTTCGTCCACCGCCTGGTAGCTGATGCCGGGAACGGTCAGGAAGGCGGTGGGGAACCAGGGCATTTCCGAGATGTAGCGCAGCAGAGTGGATTGATCCATTTCCGGACCCGCGGCGTCCACCGCCGTGAATGCGGAAAGCGGCTTGATGAGCATATGCCCGTGCCCGTTCATGTACTTGTCCCGTCCCCGCACCCAGAGCAGCGCATTCATCTTCATCGTCGCCGACCAGACAAACGCAGGTGTGGAAGTGTCGTAGTACTGCTCTCCACTGATGGAGAACCACGGTTCGGCGGCAGAACGGCGGAAGGTGCCGCCGTGCCGCATGCGCGCGAACGTGGCGGGCGCGCGGCCGTCCACGATCGCATAGGAAAGATAGCGCCGCATCGGTTCGGGAAATGATGCCAGACCGACCGCGGCTTCGAGCGCCTGCGGCGGATCACCCGCCAATTCCCGCACCTCCTTCCAGACCATGCTGCTGAAGGATTGATGCTGTACGTACAGGTACGCGGCGAAAGCGGCGATAAGAAAGAGGAGGACGAAGAGGACGAACATGATGCTTCTCGTGAATATTCAGGAGAAAAAGATGGAGAAAAGGGAAATCAATCGCAACCATCCTTCAGGATGTTCCTGCGTGTTCGATAATACGTGAGGACGTCAGTCGCGCGGTTTGAACGCGTGGCAGATGAATTCCTCGTCGTCTCCCTCCAGCATGTGATCGAGGCGCGAGAGCACGCAGAGTATTTCCTCGAACGGATGCTGCGTGTCGTCTTCCCTGCAGAGGATGCATAGCGACGGCTTCGGAATGCTGTCGGGCTCGTAGCGGTTGCCGTCGTCGTCAAAAATGCCCATGAACTTCATGAAGGGTTCTTCACTCATGATCTTCTCCCATATGTGTGGTATGTTTATGCGAAGCGGCTCCCTGCTTCGCTCATAATTAAAAATGTAGTGGAGCGGATTGTCATCGGCAATGCCGGAATTCGTCCCTGATTTTCGGAGGCATCATGCGATCACTTTTTTTCCTTCTGACAGGTCTTCTTCTATCATGCGCGGCGAACGCGCGCGTGCTTCCTATCGGCAGCGGAGGATACAGCGGACTCGAAGCCGCGGCCGCGGACGCGCGTCCGGGTGACACGATCCTGTTCCTGGCCGGCACGCATCAGGGCGGCGCGTACGTGGAAAACCTGCAGGGGCGCGCTGATGCGTGGATCACCATAACGGGAGAAGCGGGAGCGCTGATCTCCGGCGGTGGGAATGCCTTCCAACTCACCGATCCCGCCTGGCTGCGCATCACACGACTGGCCTTCGACGCGCAGACGGGGAACGGCGTGAACATCGACGACGGCGGCAGCTACGCCACGCCTGCCCATCATCTGCTGATCGAGGAATGCGAATGGCTCGGCATCGACGCCACGGGCAACAACGACATGCTGAAACTGTCGGGGGTGGACAGCTTCACCGTGCGCGGCTGCCGCTTCATCAACGGCGCGGCAGGCGGGAGCATGATCGACATGGTGGGATGTCATGCAGGCATGTTCGAGGCAAACCGTTTCGAGAATGCGGGGTCGAATTGCATACAGGCGAAAGGCGGGACGCGATTCATCCGGATAGAGAGAAACGCGTTTTACAATGGCGGGCAGCGCGCGATCAATATCGGCGGGTCGACGGGGCTACCGTATTTCCGTCCGCTGGACGCGTCATTCGAAGCATCGGATATTCTCGTCGCCGCCAACATCTTCACCGGATCCGAGGCACCGATCGCCTACGTCGGAGCGGTGAACTGCGCGGTGGTTCAGAACACGATATACCTCCCCGAAAAATGGGCGGTGCGCATTCTGCAGGAAAGCACCGACGCCCGATTCCAGTCCTGCGGCAACAACACCTTCCTCAACAATCTCGTCGTGATCGACAACCGCGCCGCGGGGCCGACCTTCAACATTGGTTCGAATACCGCACCCGAGACGTTTCAGTTTCGCAACAACCTCTGGTTCAACACCGAGAGCGCGGCATGGGGCGGACCCAACACCCCGACCACGGACATCGAATCGGTGATAGGACGGGATCCGCGTCTGCGCGCTCCCGCGCTGGTCGACGGCGATTTCTCGCTGCTAGCAGGCTCGCCCGCCATCGGGTCGGGAACGCCGATGGCGGCACCGCTCAAGGATTTCCTCGGAAACGCGTTTCATATTCCCCCCAGCATCGGGGCCATCGAGGGGAATCCCCCCACGAGCGGAGCGGAGTTTCCTCCCCTCGCTTCAGCGATGCAGGTGACGGTCTATCCCCAGCCGGCATCGGGGCCGATCACCGTGCGCTTGCGCGGCGTTTCCGCGACGCAAGCCGTGTTGACGCTCTTCGATACATTCGGCCGCGGTGTGGGACGATGGGAGCATGTCTTCATCGCGCCGGAGGCAACGATTTCGCTCGGGCTGGGGAGTCAATCGCCCGGTCTGTACTTCCTGATGGTCTCGGCCGGAGCGCAGCATCGATTGTTGCCTCTGGTGCTGCAGCGATAAGAACCGCGGCACGGCAACGAAGATCGCGCCTGTCTCGAAGAATTGGCGCGTGATATCGCGGGAGTTGACTTTCGGTTGAAAAAACGATAGTATCGGGACATAATATCGGTTATATCGACGATGGTGGTGTTATGTCCGTCGTGCACGTACGCGGGGATTTGTTTCGAGGGATGGAACCCGGGTATTCGGTGCGTTCGTCACACTGGTGGGATGCATGCGTGACGATACGCGGGCTGCTTCTGCTCCTCGCTGTCATCTGTTTCATTTCATCCAGCGATGTTCACGCACAGAATGCAGGGGACTCGTATGAACTGGTCCCGCCGAATCAGGGATTGCAGCTACTGGTGGGCGCATGGATGGAGATTCCTGATAACCCAACACTCGTACTCGATACTTTCACGGCGGAATGTTGGGTGAAAGCCACAAGCCGAATCGTGATCGTTTCGCGTGACAAACCAGGGAATGCACAGCCGGATTGGAGTGTCGTTTACGAGGCGGTGAACCAGCGGATCGAATTCATGACAGGGATGAATTCCCAGCCGGACAGCTATTTCTGGACGCCACATTACTCATTTCGTCCGAACGTCTGGAATCACCTGGCACTGGTCGTGAACGGACCCGCGGGGAACGCGCGCTGTTACATCAATGGTAACCTGTCCGCGACGTTTTCCTTCCAGCCGCGTCATTTCACCGTTGTTACGGGACTCGCCTGGGGCGGGTATTTTCAGAATTACGGTGGGGCAACAGGAGCGGGATTCCTTGACGAATGTCGGTATTGGAGCGGAGAGCGCACTCAGGCAGAAATCCAGTCATATATGGCGCGGCGGTTGATAGATCTTTCCCAGCTCCCGAACCTCATGGGCTTCTGGAGATTCTGTGGGAATTACCTCGATGAAACCACTCACGCCAATCATGGGCAACCGCAGGGGAATCCGGCGATCGTCGATATTCCGGATCTGCCGATGGGGATCACCTGTGAAGCACTGGAACTCGGTGTCATCGCGGACCCGGTGCGACCGATCTGCAAAGGGGAAACAATTCTGCTGCATGCCGAGGCCTACGGCGGTCGTCCCCCGTATCAGTTTGTCTGGAGCCCGATTCAGTTTCTCCGTTCTCCCTATTCACAAAGCACGCTCGCCACACCGCCGTACACCATCAGGTATGTCGTTACCGTGTACGATGCTGACGGAATGCATGCATCGGACTCCGTTCTTGTCGAAGTCCTGCCCGAAGTAATCATCGATGCAGGACCTGACCTTGAATTCTGCGGCGTGCAGTCGTTTTCCCTCTCCGCCAGGGCGATCGGTGGTCAGCCGCCGTACCGCTTCACCTGGGACCCGCACCCAACACTCGCGGAGTCGGAGCGAAACAAACAGAATCCCAATGTCACTCCCTTGCTCCCCGGGACATACACCTATGTCGTGAAGGTCGAGGATTTCAACGGATGCACCGATCAGGATTCGGTGACCGTGACGATACATGAAGGTCTCGATGTCGATCTCGGCCCCGACCACCGCTACTGTGGCGATCGGGATATCATACTCTTCACCTCCGTGCTGGGTGGAACCGCGCCGTTCCGATATGAATGGTCTCCCGACAGCCTGATGGATCTGAGCGACCCGTCTGCCCCGGTTGTGCACCCGAGGAAGCCGACCCGTTACAGTGTGCGGGTAACGGATGCGCACGGATGCATCGGGGAAGACAGCATTGAAGTACAGGTCTTTGACGCCGTTGAACTGCTGATAGCCGGCGCGGACCGGTTGTGCAAGCCCGGGGATATCTGGCTCCGCTGTAGCGTGCGAAGCGGGAAACCTCCGTTCAAGGTGCAGTGGTCGCCCGAGCAATTGTGTGCGACTCCGGATTCACTTGCGACGCGAGTGACGGTGCAGTCGACGACGACATTCACCATCCATGTTGTCGATGCCAATGGCTGCTCGAGCGAAGTCGAGCATACGGTGGAACTCCATGAAGGCCTCGAAGTGGATCTGCCGCCAACGCGAACAGTGTGTCGCGGTGATTCGATCCTGCTGCAGGGAACGGTGATCGGAGGCCGTCCCCCGCTCGCCGTGCAATGGGAACCGGCGGCGTTCGTGCTCGATGCGCATGCGTTGGAGACCGCTGCCCGTGCGGACAGTACCATGAAGTTTTATCTTCACGTCGTCGATGTGAACGGCTGCGAGGGCAGGGACAGCATGCTCGTTACTGTTTCCGACGGTCCCGTGGTTTCGGCCGGACAGGATGTCATTCTCTGCCGCGGGGATTCCGCACGGCTGCATGGATCCGCCTCCGGCGGTGTGCCACCCTATACATTTCAATGGACGCCGTCGATCGGATTGCTTTCTTCTTCAAGCGAGAGGGACCCGCTGGTACGCCCCGACGCCAGCATCTTATACATTCTCAGGGTGACGGATGCCGCCGGGTGCGCAAGGGAGGATAGTGTGCGGGTCGTGGTGCTGGATAACGCGCAAGTGGACATCCGCCCTTCCGGGAACCGGAACCTCTGTGACGGTGATTCGCTCGTGCTCGTCGCGACGGGAGGCTATGCCCGGTATCAATGGTTGCGGGATGGTTCGCCGCTTCCCGATACGACACGAACGCTTACTGTTCGTGCAGGAGGAGTGTACACGGTACGCGTATGGACGGAAGGCGGTTGCGAAGCTATTGCCCCGTCCGTCACCGTATGGTTGCACCCTGCGCTGCATCCTTCGATCGTTGTCATCGGAGCGAATCCATTCTGTGAAGGAGATTCCGTCACGCTTACGACAGATCGCCCGTACCGCACGTACCGGTGGCTTGACGAGCTGGGACAAGAAATGTCCCAGAATGAATCTTTGCGCGTCGGCACATCGGCCCAGGTGCATGTCGTCGTGACCGACACCGGGATTTGTCCGGGAATATCCGATCCCGTGCGCCTGATCGCCGTCTCCGGACCTCCCGCGGAAATCGTGGGTCCGCTCGTGATCTGTCACGGAGAAACTGCGTCCTATTCCACTCCGCTGCTGCCAGGCGACAGCTGCATCTGGGAAGTGGGAGGCGGAGCCGTGATTTCTACCGAGCCACCGGGAAACCTCACCGTGCGGTGGACCGCGGACACAACCGGCTGGATACGTATCACTGCACTCCGGCCGCTTCCCGGCGGCGACCGCTGGTGCGACGTTTTTAAGGAAATCAACATCCGGATATCCAGGATACCGGAACCGCGGCTGAGTCTCGATGGCGATAGCGTGTTCTGCGAAGGACAGGCGGTGCTGCTTCGGACGGAGCCCGGATATGCTCGTTACGAATGGCAGACGCCGGCGGGCACGATTTCCGGTACCGAGATCCTCGCGGCCTCTTCCGCAGGTACGTATAGCGTCACGGCGATCAATGCGGACGGCTGCACCGGCAGCTCGCCTCCAATGACGCTGACCGCGCTGCCCGCTCCTTCGGTATCGCTCGAGGGACGCACGTTGCTCTGTCCCGGAGCTCGGGAAGTGTACCATGCGATCGCTGGGCCGGGGACAGCTTTCCGATGGCTCAGCAGCGGTGGGATTGTTGAAAGTGGTGTCATTGCGGATTCCCTGATTGTGCACTGGCCTGAAAGTGGGAAGTATATGCTGACGGTAACCGCGGACGACGGTATCTGCCAGCGAACGGATACGCTGATGATCGTCATTGCTGATTCCGTTCATCCGCGCATTATGCCGGAGGGTCCCGTCACACTCTGCGAAGGCGACAGCATCGCGCTTGATGCAGGATCCGGCTTCATCCGCTATGAATGGCAGACGCCGTGGGGCCCGGAGAGCAGGCAGATTATCCAGGCGCGCATGCCGGGCGTCTATCTCGTACGAGTCGTAAGTGTGGAAGGCTGCGAAGGCATCTCTGATCCTGTGTTGATTCTGGTAAATGCTGTCGACAAGCCGTTGATAACCGGTCCTTCGGAGCTGTGCGATGGCGACTCCGTGCAGTTGACTGCGTCGCGGGGCTATGTGCGTTACATGTGGTCCAACGGCATGCAGGGCCCGAGCATCACCGTACGCTCCGAAGGGTGGTACCGTGTGACGGTAACCGACAGTAACGGGTGCGCATCCCAATCGGCCGATCACTTTGTACGCGTGTGGCCTCCGCCGGTCCCTCCCGTCATCACACGAACAGTTGATTCCCTGCACTGCACGACGGCCATGCGCTACGAGTGGTATGTGAACGGCACGCGCATCCCCGACTCTGACAGGTCATCCATACCTGTCACGCAGCCGGGAAATTATCGGGTCATCACCGTGGATGAGAACGGCTGCCCCGCGCTGTCTGAAATTCTGGTCATCGACCGCCTCATCGAGGCATTCACTCTTATCGGACTCCCCGTGCTCGAAGCAGAACCCGGCGAGGTCATACAGGTGCCGCTGTCCATTCTTGATGAAACCGCGCTCTCCCAACTCGCTCCGACACGATTCCATTCCATCCTGAGCTTCGATGAATCGGTGATGTTGCCGGTGGGAAACACGCCACCGGGTGTAACGGAAAACGGCATCCGGAAAATAGAGCTGGAAAGCGGCTACGGTGGCGGAATGCAGCTTGCCGGTCTGGAATTCATGGTAACCCTCGGAACGACAGCGGAGACTCCGTTGCGCATTGATCATTTCGATTGGGCCGGGACTCCGGTGCGGGTCCGAACACAAAACGGACTGCTCCGCGTCAGGATTTGTCGCGAGGGTGGTGAACGTTTATTCGACGGCACCCATTACATCGGACTCGAGCAGAATAATCCGAATCCCGCCACCTCACAGACAACGATCCGGTACTCACTACTGACCGCGGGGGCCGTCCGGCTCATCCTCATCGATTCATATGGCCGTCATATCGCCACGCTGGTCGACGCGGTGCAGGAGGCTGGTGAACATACCGCGACCGTGGACCTTCGTTCCATATCGTCGGGCATCTACAGATATGAATTACACACAGGAACGGGTACGCGTCAGCGCTTGATGGTCGTGACGCATTGATTCGTGCGCTGAATATTTTCTTCCCATCTGCCGGAATACGAAAAACGTCCCGAAGCAATGCTCCGGGACGTTTTCCTTTTGTCAGCCAGGTGTGGCTATGAGGAACTCAGTGTTTGTGCGGAATCAGCACCTGATCGATGACGTGAATCACGCCGTTCGACGCCGCAACATCCGCGCTGATGACCTTGGCGGAATTGATCATCACATTCCCATCCTTCACGGCGATGTGCACATCCATTCCCGAAAGCGTGGTCGCGGACTTCAGGTCCTTGACCGCCTTGGAACCGACGTTGCCCTTGACGACATGATAGAGGAGGATTTCCTTCAGTGCTTCTTTGTCCTTCAAAAGCCCCTCGAGCGTGCCCTTCGGCAGCTTCGCGAACGCTTCATCGGTGGGCGCGAACACAGTGAAAGGACCGTCGCCCTTGAGAGCGTCGACGAGACCGGTGGCTGTCAGCGCCTTTGCGAGCGTGGTAAAGGAACCTGCCTCAACAGCCACGGTGACGATGTTCTTCTTGCTGGGAACCGTGCCTTCGCCGCCTGCGATCGCAGTGCTGGAAAGAACAGTGGCCAGAAGGAAAAGGGGCAGAATATATGTGATGCGTTTCATGATGAACTCCAATGTATTGTGAATTGATTTGAGTGTTCGTGTCATGCATACAAAACCGTTGTCTAGTTATATTGGTTCCATACCTAGACAAATATTTGATTATTTTTAGACAAAAGTGCATTATTGCCGATTTTTCGTTATATTGGGCATATGAACAAGCCGAAATATGCTATACAGACGGCGGCGAGACTGAGCGGACTGACTCCGTTTGTGCTCCGAGCCTGGGAAAAGCGCTACGACGTGGTGCGACCACAGCGGACGCCGACGAATCGTCGTCTCTATTCGGATGCAGATGTGGAACGCCTGGGTATGCTGCGGAAGCTGACCGAGGCGGGACTTGCCATTTCGAGCGTGGCGAGGCTTCCGGACGGCGAACTGCGGGCTCTTCTGCGGAAAATGGACGATGCAGCGGTGCATGGGGAGGCAGATGCGAAAGACTATGCCGGCTGGCGCGCTGCGTTGATGCGGCATGTGCTGCAGCTCGATGGCGCCGGACTCGAGCGCGCGCTTCGTAAAGCGGAACGGGAACTGTCACGCCACGCGTTCATCGATCACGTCATCGGACCTTTCATTGCCGATATCGGCAGCGGGTGGCGGGAGGGACGCGTGCGCATCGTGCAGGAACATCTGGCGACCACCGCCGTGCGCACAGTGCTGATCGATCTGCTGAACACCGCGCCCGTGCCCTCCGACGCCGAGCGTGTGATCTCGGCGACGCCCAGCGGACAGATGCACGAACTCGGTGTTCTGCTCGCGGCGCTGGCCGCGTCGACCACCGGACGCGCCGTCACGCATCTGGGAGCGGATCTGCCCGCCGCGGAAATCGCCCTGGCTGCACGCGACCTCGGCGCCGCGGAAGTGCTGATCAGCATCGTCTATCCTCCCGACGACGCGGAAACATTCGCACAACTCGTGGAACTCGTCCGACTGCTTCCGGCACACACCCGTATCGTCGCCGGCGGCGCCTCCGCACCCGCCTACCTCGCCCGCATCGACCATCCTTCCATCATGCAACTGCAAAGCACCTCGGAACTCTGGGAGCATTTCGCTTCGTCTCCGCCGCGGCATTGATAGGCTGACACGCTAATCGAAAATTGTCTAGCTTTGTACACCTACCGAATGATCGGAAAACGGTATCTATTCATCGTGTAGAGGCAAATGCATGGAATCCATTCGCGAGCTCTATAAAATCGGACAGGGTCCGTCGAGCAGTCACACGATCGGTCCGCGCCGCGCGGCATTGCGCTATCGTCAGCGGCATCCCGATGCGGCGGCGTTTCGCGTCACCCTCTACGGCAGTCTCGCCGCGACGGGAGTGGGACATTTAACGGACCGGGCCGTCCGGAATGTCGTCGCGCCCGCGACCGTGGAGTTTGTCTGGAAACCGGAGACGGTACTGCCGCGCCACCCCAATGCCCTGACGTTCGCGGTTCTTGATGCACAGGGCGAGACCACGGACGAGTGGACGGTGTTCAGCGTGGGTGGCGGACGCCTCGACGACGGGACCCCGGAATCTTCTCCGCCCTCGCTCTATGACTTTTCGACCATGCGTGAAATACTTCCGTGGTGCGAGGAAAACGGCGTACATCTCTGGGAGTACGTCGCGCAGCGCGAGGGCGATGGGCTGTGGGAGTTCCTCGAAGAAATCTGGAAGGCGATGAAAGCGGCAGTTAAGGCGGGACTCGAAGAGGAAGGCGCGCTGCCGGGTCCGCTGCATCTTCAGCGAAAAGCGGCGTCGTATTTCATCAAGGCGAAAAGCTACAAGGGGTCGCTCAAGCGGCGCAGCCTCGTTTTCGCCTATGCGCTCGCGGTCGCCGAACACAACGCGGGCGGCGGCACGATCGTCACTGCTCCCACCTGCGGTTCCAGCGGTGTCATGCCCGCAGTGCTGTATTATCTGCAGACGCAACACAAATTCACCGACAAGAAAATACTCCGCGCGCTCGCCACGGCGGGACTCATCGGAAACCTCGTCAAGAAAAACGCATCCATCTCCGGAGCGGAAGTCGGCTGCCAGGGAGAAATAGGCACCGCCTGTGCGATGGCTGCCGCGGCGACCGTGCAGCTGTTCGGCGGTAGCATCCGGCAAGTGGAATACGCGGCGGAAATGGGACTCGAACATCACCTCGGCCTCACCTGCGATCCGGTGGCGGGACTCGTACAGGTGCCCTGCATCGAACGCAATGCCTTCGCCGCATCCCGCGCGCTCGATGCGAACACCTTCGCGATTCTCTCCGACGGAACGCATCGGGTCAGCTTCGATCGCGTGGTGAAAACCATGCGCGACACGGGACATGACATCCCGAGTCTCTATCGCGAAACGTCCGCCGGCGGACTCGCGGTAAACGTGCGCCTGCCTTCGAAACCGAATTCCTGAGGTTTGCTCCGATATCGAAAGCATTTGAGCGGGAATTGGAAGAATTGCCCGGCCGGAATTGTGTTTATTGCACTCCCGCAACATCAGACCCATGCGGGGGGTAACTGCTATCAATTCCTGGAGGGAATATGAACACCGTCATTCGTCTTTTCGCCGCATGGATCCTTCCATGCATACTGCTCACTGGCACGGTCCGCGCACAGCAGGCCGCAAATACAACCGTGGAACGCCATCTCGTTACCACCGTCGTTTTTGATCACAGCGAAAAAACAGCCACCGTGGAGGTGGAGCTGATCTATCCCGCGCGGCTGAGTCTTTCGCTGCAGAACGAGGACAATCGCACGATCCTGCGCATCGCGCTCAACAAGCAGCTCGAGGCCGGCACGCACAGCTTTACGTTCAGCACCGCCGACCTGAAGTCCGGCAACTATATCATTCGCGCACAGGACGGCAGCGACGTCCAGACCCAGAAGATCACGGTGCGGTGAGCGACTATTTCAACGTGTATGCCGTCAGCGAATTTTCCTGCAGGGACGGAATGACCAGGAGATGCAGTGCGGGCACGTATGCGAAATCGGCGCAATAGCGCTGCGTGGTGCTGCGGTCGAGGATGGTTTTCACGACTTCGCCCGAGGGAGAAATGATGAACACGCGTCCGGCATGGTCGGAGGCGAGCAGACGTCCGTCGCCCATGCCTGTGAGTCCGTCAATGACGCAGCCGGGATCGAGTGTCGCGATCGAGCGCCACTGCTTGCTCACAAGATTCATTGCCTTCACGGTGGCGTCATCGGAATTGCCGATGATCAGTTCGCCGTTCTCCACGTGAATTCCGTTGGGACTGCCGAGCGTCGCACCTTCAAGCCAGGGTGCGAGAACATCGCCTTCGAGACGAAGAAGGCGGTTCGCCCGGGAGTCGGTCACGTACCCGATACCCTCCTCGTCGAAGGCAATGTCATTGAGAAATTTTGCGTCCTTCGCGGCAATGCGTTTCTCCACCACGCCGGTTTCCGTATTGATCACGGCGACGCCCGTGCGTTCGACGGCGAAGAGGCGTCCGGCATTCATGGCGAGTCCGGTCGGACGGTTCAGTCCGCTCGCCCAGCGCAGCGAGAGAATCTCCCCATCCGGACTGACTTTCGAAATGAATTCCTTTCCCTCGTCGAAGAAATTCGAGACATAGAAGACATTGTGGACGTCATCATACACGACGGATTCGGGTAAGCGCAGCTGACGCGTGATATTCCATTTCGCCGTGAGCGTTGCGTCGAGAAGTTCCGCATCGCCGTCGCGTGCCATGAAACCCCAGCCACCGAAAGTCTCCGCGACACAGAACATAATTTCATTTTCGCCGTCTTCAAGCGGGAGATACACTGCGTCGAAGTAGCCGACGATGCCGAGGGAAGAGGGATCGCGCTGACGGTAGGCGCTGCTTCCGGCATAGAGCGGGCGGCCGTTGCAGAATATTGAAATTGCATCGCTGTATCCGAATTGCAGTTCGCGTACACCGTCGTCGTCCGCGAGGATGGTCGCACGTGCCCAGATGCAGTCGGCAGCCTGCCCTGTCCTGCCGCGGTAGCGCGCGACGTTCACGAGGCCATTCTTTTCGCTTTCCACCGTCATCCATTGCGGATCGTCGATGTTCTGCTGCGCGGGCGTGCGTTCCATGTCAATGGTGCTCGCCTTGAAGACGCGCGATATCTCCCAGCGCGTGATCGTTCCCGGCAGTGTGCGTGGCGCAGGCGGTGGAGGGAACGCGAGTTTCGCGTCCTCGCGATACGAGAAGCGGGAGAAGTATGCGCTGCCGTCCTGTGGCGCATCGAGACCGAGCGAACCGTGCACGGGCGTGTGCTTCAGATCCTGCACCACGAGCGCCGGTTTGCTGTTTCCGCCGATGAACAGTCTGGCCTGGTCGTCGCGGAATTCCAGCCGGAGATGAATCCAGTTGTCCGGTGGAAGTTCGCAGGCCGCCGTGTAGCCCGGTCCGTTGTACAGCTGCCAGGCGTCACTGCCGTTGAAGGTGGGCGTGTACTGTACCGCGTCGGGATACTGTCCCGCCCGGTGGGGACGCAGATAGATGCGCTCGAACTCTCCGTCCGCGCTTCTGCGGAAAATAATGCCGGGATACGAGGTCGCGCCCGTGACAAGCAGATCGACGTCGATCACGCCGTCTTTCAGCTTGACATTGTTGAGAAACGCCGTCCCGGTCAGGCAGTTGCGGCCGCGCTGTTCCGTCACTTTCGCTTTCTCCAGATTCCACCGCCCCGGCTCGAATTCGACGCTCTGGGCAGCGGCTTCGAAGCCGGCGGCAAACAGCAGAAAGAGCAGGGGAAGAAAGAGCGGGCGTATCTGAAGGGGAACGGGGAAATGCACAGGCAAGGAGCGCATGGCGGCCTCCGGGCTCATTGAGAAGATTCGGGCTATCGTATCCTGAATATGCAGGATACGAAATTCCGCTGTCCGCCGCCAGTACCGGAGGAGCGATGGATGATATGTTTCTTTATGGATGATCGGGACTCAGAAACAAAATACCCCGTGACGGCGGAGGCCGGCACGGGGCGCAGGGAGAGGTTGCGCTGATTACGGCTCAGCGCCTGCCGCGTTCCCGAGCAGAGGAGACGATGCTGTCGAACAGCGACTGCGAGATGAATTGGGGTTGATAGGAGCCGCCGTTCGCGAGTATCTGTGAGTAGAAGGCGCGCATGTGATTGCGCGAACCTTTCGTCAGGTTGGCATAGACAAAGAGAATGTCTTCCTTGTCGAGCCCGTCGCTCAGATCCATGAGGTCCTTGATGTCGAGATCCTCGATCGTCGCGCCGACCACCAGGGCTTCGAGCAAACCGGCGTCACCTGCAGCCGTGAGCTGGGCGTAGAGATCGGCAAGATGCGCGTCGGTGAAGACGCCGCGGGAGTCGTCGGTCACGGGATCCGCGAGACCGTATTTGTCTAGCAGTACCTTGATGGCGGACATATGCTGCGCTTCGCTCTGTGCGATGTTCGCAAATACCTGGAGTGAATACGCGTCCGCAAAATGCAGGTATACGTCGCGGGCGAGTTTCTCTTCCTCGCGCATGAGGATAAGCCCGTCGATTTCATCCTGCGAAAGCGAGTACACGGGATACGCATCGACGGTCTGCTTGATCAGTTCGAGGTCCGATGCGCCGGAGGGTCCCGCACCGACGGGATCCACGCCATTGTCCGCGTCACAGGCGGTGACGGAAAGCATGAGCAGAAGGGCGGCGAAGAGTTGGATGGTTTTCATGACAGGTCTCCTATGTGAAGTATGTGAATGCCTTTTCCTGTCATAGATCGAAAACCGTGCCAGAAATGGAATCGGTCACAGCGGGCTAAAAAAGCGGTTTTATATTTTATGTCCGGTGACGACCGGCAATGCTTGTACCTGTCCGGCAAGAAATGTCGATGCGGAGGGAAGGGGCGCAACCTTCATATTTTTCTCCCGTACGTGAAGAATCGTAAAATTAAAGAGAGAAATATGAGAAATTCTGGCTCCCTCATCGCCGCGTTCCTCTGCAGTTGTTTTCTTCTCACATCGACTGCGTTTTCAGGGGAGGATAATAAAGGTCCGTTCATCAAAGGCGTCGTCATAGATGCGAAAAACAATGCCCCGCTGGTCTACGCCAACATCGTGCTGCGTGACCGCGCGACGCAGAAGTTCGTCACCTCGACTTACAGTGGAGAGACAGGCGAATTCCTGTTCACTGCCGTACCCGCGGGAAACTACACGCTCACGGTCAGCTACGTTGGCTATGCAAAGAAGGAAGTGATGGATCTCGCCGTCGAGTCCGACACGAAGCAGCTCGATCTCGGCGCGCTTGCGATGGAGGAGGTCGCAGTGGAGGTGGGCGAGGTGACGGTGGACGCCGACCGCGCGCCGGAGGAATTTCATCTTGACAAGAAGGTGATAAATGTCAGCCAGTCCCTGCACGCGAAGGGCGGCAGTGCGCTGGATGTGCTGCGCGAACAGCCTTCGGTGCGCGTGGACGAAAGCGACAACGTGACACTGCGCGGCAGCGCCAATTTCACCGTGCTGGTCAACGGCCGTCCCAGCGCGTTCCAGGGTTCCGATGCGCTGCGGCAGATACCGGCCAATCTCATTGAAAGCATCGAGCTGATGACCAACCCTTCCGCGAAATACGAGGCCGAAGGTTCCGCCGGCATCATCAACATCGTCATGAAGAAAGAAGAGAATTACAGTACCAGCGGCATCGTGAACATCGGCGCCGGTACGCGCGACAAGTATAACACCGATGCCACCGTGAACAGGAACATGGGCGCCACCAAGCTTACCGGCGGAGTGGACTACAGGAAATACACCTTCTACCAGGTGCAGGACGTCGATCGCCTGACCGCCACCGCACAGGGAGACATCGTCAATAATTCCGATTTCCGCCGCCGCGATATCCGCGATCAGTACACGTTGCGTCTCGGCATCGATCACAGCTTCGACGAGCAGCATGCGCTGTCGCTGAACGTGAACGGGGGACAGGTCAAGATCCCGCGCAGCTTCACGTTCGATGTGCATAATGCGACACCGACGGAGGACCTCTACCAGGTCATCCGCAACGCCTTCGACCTGACGGCCACGTATTACACCGGAACGGCCTTCTACAATTACTCCATCGTACCCCAGCAGAGTCAGCTGTCGATAGAGGGAACCTACACCCGCGTCACCCTTCCGTATCTGCAGCACACCCGCGAATACGTCAGCGATCCTGCGTTCGCGAACTTGGGGCCCGAGCCGCAGTCAACGGATATGGATTCGGACGTCGGGCGGCACGAAGCTCGGGCCAAGATCAACTACTCGGACAAGCTGGGCGAAGGCAGTACGTTCGAATGCGGACTGCAGACGGACTACTCCCTGCGCAACTACGACGTGACCTATTCGGATTACGATTGGAGCGGGCAGGCATGGGTGGTCGATCCGTCGCTGACGAATGCCTTCGACTTGACGAACCAGGTGCATGCCGGCTTCGCCACCTATTCGAATGTGCTGATGGATTTTCAGTATCAGGTCGGATTGCGCGCCGAGTATATGGATCGCCTGCTCACACAGAAAACACTCGCCGAGGACTACGCCTACGATAAGCTGGACTGGTTTCCCAGCTTCAGCCTCGCGCGTAAAATCGACGATCATCAGCTGCAGCTCAGCTACAGCCGACGCATCAACCGCCCGAACGAGAACCTGCTCAATCCCTTTCCATTTTATGCGGACCGCTATCTCATTACCCAGGGGAACCCCCGCCTGCTGCCGGAATACACGCATGCCGTCGAGCTGAACTATCAGAAGATGTATTCCGGTGTGTACGTGTCGGTGCAGACCTACGGTCGCTTCGCGACGAACTCGATGTGGCAGTCCATGACGGCCGACAGCAGCGGACGGCTGGTCACGACCTTCGGCAATTTCGCGGAGACGTCGACCATGGGCGCGGAAATATCCGCGAGCCTGCGTCCTCTTCCATGGCTTCGTCTCGATCCGAATGTGAACCTCTTCAATTACGCGATCAAGGGAGACGCCTTCGGGGACAACATCGACCAGGAGGCGTTCACCTGGACCGCCCGCTTGAGTGCGATCTGTACATTCGGTCCGTCTACCCGCCTCCAGCTCACGGGCATGTACCTCAGTCGGCAGATCAGTCCGCAGTCCGAAACCGATCCGCTGTTCTATCTGAGCGTATCGGCCCGGCAGGAATTTCTCAATAAAAGCTTCTCCCTCACGCTGCAGGCGCAGAACCTCCTGCGCACGGCGTATTACGAAATCGCTTCCACGGGCGTTAACTTTGCGAATAATTTTGTGATCAAGCCCGAGGTGCCCATCGTCAATCTCACGCTCACGTACAATTTCAACAACTATCAGCCCGTACGCCGGCCCACGGAAGGGGTGGACGTGAACGTGGGGATGTAGCGATGAGAAGGGGATGAAAGAAATGCCGAAGGGAGAGCGCGGGGAGCGTTCTCCCTTCGGCTGAGCGCGTGGTCTATTTCTTGACCGTGTTTTTCACGACATATTTCTGCGTCGTCCCGTTGTCCCACTCGTACTCGAACTCGAGGTTGTAATTCACCGTCTTGATGTGATCCTCGGTATAGTGGTGCTCGACACCGTTCTCGTCTTTCACCTTGATGTCCATATAGGTGACATCGTCCGCATTCAATTCGATCGGTGGCTCGACGGCGTCGGTGGGCGGAGGCATCGGGAGGTCGACGGTAATCACTCCGTTGCTGCCCTCTCCGCGGCTGACGATTACGCCCCCGCCGGGAAGGGTTTCGTCGACTTCCCAAGCGGCCTCGAAAAGGAAGTTGACGGACTTGCTGTCGGCGAGCGCCCAGGCGGCGCCGGCGACGAGAGTGAGCAGAAGCAGGATGCCTGCGATTTTACTCAGTCGATTCATGCGTGTACTCCTGTGATGATGGGGAATGGTTCGTGCGCGGATGATCTTCACATCAGTCCTTGAATTCGAGTTGAATGCCGAAGGTCGCTGACTGATCCAGCTGACGGCGGCTCGAGTAATTGGGGTCGTACACAAGACGAAGGTTGTAGCGGAAGGAAAAAACCTTGTAGGTCAACCCTGTTTCAAATTCGGCGACGGCGTGCGGATTTTCGAAAAACGATCCCAGGTCGCCTTTGGAAAGAGCAATGCCGAAGGTCTTCAGAAAGAAGGAGAGATTGTCGGTGAAATCGTTGAGATACTCGAAGCTGGCCAGGGCGCTGTAGCCGGACTCCAGCTTCACGCTGCGCGCCTTGCGAATGGCGGACAGCGGATTCTCCGGATCCAGAGTCAGATTGCGCTCCCCGGTGAGGAGGAAATTACTGGTCATGGTCTGCTGAAATGCATAGCCGACGCCGTAGCGAAAGCTGAGTCGCTGGGACTTGTCGTCAGATTTCCAATCGGCCCATTGACCGATGTAGAGTGTTTCATAAAAGAAAGCCGGGTCCATGAAGGAGGTACGAATCCCGTCGCGCTCTCCGTGCGCCATGTCCGTTTCCATGGTCAGTTCGAGAAACAGGCTCACCTTGTATTTGTCGGAAATGTGGACAGAGGGGATGAACGAGACGATCAGGTCGTCGCGAAGGTTGCGAGGCGCCGCGTCGGAGTACGCTTCACGTTTGAAGTCCGCGTTCAGGTAGGATTTCACATGGACCGCGCTGACGTCGAAGGACATCTGGGAGCGCAGTTGTCCGTACATGGAGAGAACAAGTTCCTCAGCATTCTTGGTTTGCTCGGTCGACATCAAGAACGTGAAGGCGGGACGAACGAGATAACTGAATTCACTCGCCTTTTCCCTGTTTGCCGATTGCGCGGCAAGTGCGACAGGGACGACGAGCATCAGAAAGAGAAAAGATATATATCGAAGCATGCGCGAGAATTCCTTTTGCATCCAAGAGCACTCGCTGCCACAACCGCGAAGAGCGAAATGCCCGCGGCAATCGCGGGGCAAAATCAGCATCTCGGAATCCGGTACATGCGCGGATCACCGAATAACGGCCGGGAGGCAACATGAAATAATATGTGTGATCGACTCGCGTAAAGATATTGACAGTGGGCGATGCGATGCAATGCGTGAGGAGAATAAAGTCACCACAAGATTTAATTATTTTTTCGCTATATTTTTGAACGCTTCCCAAAGGCCAGAAGAGTTTCCTTTCGCTCGTACGTGCAGCATGAGGTCGCAGTATCGACATGACATATTCGCACAACGCTACGCGTCCCGTTCTCTGGGCGCTCCTGTTCCTCCTCTTTCCGTTCATGGCTTTCTCCCAGGTCCCGGACAGTCTCAGCCGGAGGCTCGACGCGGCGCGTCCATCTGCCGCTCGGGTCGATGCACTCAACGCGATCGCCTGGGAACTGCGGCATAATGAACCCGAACTGGCGCTCGACTATGCCGCACAGGCGCAGCATCTCGCAGACTCCCTTGCCTACGAGGAAGGGCAGGGCTGGGCATACCGAAATACGGGAGTTATAGAGTACATACTCGGGAATTATGCCGAGGCGATCACCGCGAATCTCAACGGACTCCGGATTTTCGAACGGCTTGAGAATCCGGAAGGCATCGCATCGTCCTACAACAACATTGGCGTAGTGCACTGGCAGCTCGGCAACCTTGACAAGGCCCAGCAATACTTCAAGGACGCGCTCGAGGCGAGCGCCACGCCCGAGCGCGCCGCGACCACGAACGCCAACCTGGGATTGATCTGTTCGGAGAGAGGTGATTATGCGGGCGCCCTGCGGTACACACGCCTGGCGTACGAACAGTACTCAGGGTTGGGCGATCTGCTCGGTGCGTCCACCAGTCTCAACAACATCGGCTGGATATACGAACTGCAGAAGCAATACGACAACGCGCTGCGTGAATACCGGCGCAGCCTCGAGATCCGTGAAAAGCTGGGCGACAAACGCCGCATCGCCAGCGTTTGCCTGAGCATCGGATCGATCATGCGCCAGACGAGACGTTTCGAGGAGGCGCTGGAGTCCTTTTCGCGCGCTCTCTCATTGTCGCAGGGGATCGGGGATCGGAAACAGGTGGAAGAGGCGTTCGAGGGATTGTCGCGGACCTATGCCGACATGCGGAATTTCGAACAGGCGTATCATCACCATCTCAAGTCCGCGGAAGTAAAGGACAGCCTTCTCGATGAAAGCAAGGCGCGCGAACTCGCGAAGGTGGAAGCCAGCTACAAACTCGAACAGGCGGAACGCGAAGTCGAGCTGCTCAAGCGCACCAACGAACTACAATCGACAATCGCATGGGCGACAGCGGGTGTGCTGCTGCTCGTGATAGTATTCTCCGTGATCTCATTCTTCGGCTATCGCAGCAAGTCGCGTATCGCGAAAAAACTGCAGGCGACACAAAAGCAGCTGATCGTGCAGGGGAAACTGGCGTCTCTCGGACAGCTGACTGCAGGCATTGCGCACGAGATCCGTAATCCCCTCAATTTCATCAAGAATTTTTCCGAAGTGTCGAAGGAACTGCTCGAGGAACTCGAGCAGGAGAAAGACGATCCAGAGAAATTTCATCAGGTGTACAAAGAGCTGATGCAGGCCGTGGAAAAAATCCATGAACATGGAAATCGGGCCGACGCCATCGTAAGCGGCATGATGCTGCACGCCCGCAGTTCGTCGGAAGAACGGCAATCGGCCGATGTCAATGCGCTGCTCGGCTATGTGCTGGAGCTTGCCGCGCACGGCACCAAGGCCATGCACTGCTCGATGAAGCCGGAGTTCGCCACGGAACTCGATCCCGCACTCCCGGCGATCAATGTCGTGCCGCAGGATTTGAGCCAGGTATTTCTCAACATCATCAACAACGCCATCGACGCCGTGAGCGAGCGCTGTCAGAAAAATCCGGACGATGAGTTTGCCCCGCGCATATCCGTGAGCACACGCCTGAGCAACCGCTCGGTCACCATCCGCATCCGCGACAACGGCGGCGGCATCCCCGAGTCCGTCCGCACCCGTATCTTCGAGCCCTTCTACACAACGAAAGAAACCGGCAAGGGCACCGGTCTCGGCCTCTCGATCACCTACGACATCATCGTGCAGAAATACGAGGGCTCGCTTGACGTTCTGTCCGAGGAAAACGAATACACCGAATTC
Source organism: Bacteroidota bacterium (assembly GCA_014860565.1). Lineage (GTDB taxonomy): Bacteria > Bacteroidota > Ignavibacteria > SZUA-365 > SZUA-365 > SZUA-365. The sequence goes on along the minus strand of JACZJN010000060.1, from coordinate 39,643 downwards.
GTGATCACGCTGCCGGTGGGATAACGGGACGGGGCTTATTGGATTCTGGTTCACTGCGCTCCAGCAGGCGCAGGGCGGTCGGGAAAACGAGGATCAGCAGTGGGAGGGCCACCAGCAGTCCGCCGATGATTGCGATCGCGAGCGGCTGGTGCATCTGCGCACCAGTGCCGATGCCCAGCGCAAGCGGGAAGAGCGCGGCGATGGCACCGAGCGCGGTCATGAGTTTGGGGCGCAGTCGTGTGGAAATCGAGAACACCAGCGCATCGTCGCGATTGGATCCATTCTCTCTCGCGCTGTGATACTGCTGATAGGTGAATATGGCGTTCTCACCGATGATGCCGACGATCATTATGATGCCGGTATAGCTCCCGACGTTGAGAGGCGTGCCGGTGAATAGCAGCGCAAGGATGCTGCCTGTGGTGCCAAGTAGGGCGAGGCCGATGATGACCAGCGCGACGCCCACGGTACGGAAGAGTACAAGTATCACGATGAACACCAGCAGCAACGCCAGCAACAGGATCACCAGCAGTTCTCCGAACGCCTGCTGCTGTTCCGCATAGGCGCCGCCGTATTCGATCTGGAAACCGGGGGGCAGGGCGATCTCGCGTGCGACTTGCGAACGGATGTCGGCGAGCACGTCGCCGAGCGATCGGTTGTTGAGGCGGGCCGTCACGGCGACCATCGGCTTGAGATTTTCCCGGTCGATTTCCGCGACACCGTTACGAAGGTGCAGGGAGGAGAATTCGTTGATCGGCTTGAGTCTGCCATCGGGCAAAAAGAGCGATCCGGAGTGAAGCGCCGTGGCGGAATTCCGGTGGGCTTCGCCCATCATACGGATATCCACCATGCGGTTCTTCTCCAGCATGCCGCCCACGATAGAACCCTCGATGCGCGTCTGCATCTGGTACTGGAAATCGCTGGGCGTCATCCCGTACTGCGCAAGCTGCGCGATATACGGTTCCATGCTGATTTCGGGTCCGGCGATGGTGATGCCGTTGAAAACATCGGCGGTGCCGGGGACGCGGCGGATCACCGCCGCTACACTGTCGGCGAGTACGGTCAGACGGTGGGGATCGTCGCCGAAGATTTTCACTTCGACCGGCTGCACCGAGGCCATCAAGTCTCCCAGCATGTCGCCGATCACCTGGCCAAAATCAATCTTCAGCGCGGGCTGCGCCGCCTCGACACGCCTGCGGATGTCGTCGGAAACTTCCTCCGTGCTTCTGCTTCGGCTGTTGCGCAGCTGGATCAGGTAATCACCGCGGCTTGGTTCGGTGATGAAAAAGCCCATCTGCGTCCCTGTTCGGCGCGAGAAATGCTCCACTTCAGGCGTGTCGTGGAGGATGCCGTCGACGACGCGCAGCATGCGGTCGGTGTCCTCGAGCGAGGTACCCGGGGGACTGTCGAAATCGAGCACAATGGAGCCCTCATCCATTTCGGGCAGGAATCCCGACGGCAATCGCGTAATCGAGAAGCCGCCCGCCACTGCCAGCAGCAGGACGAATGCCCCCGTGATCCACGGCCGGCGCAGGAAAAACAAGACCCAGTTTCGCTGCCGCGGTACTTTCGGTGTGGGAAGCGATTTCGCTTCGCTCCGGGAGAAAAGCAGATAGACGACCGGCAGTCCGATCCACGTGACGATGAACGAACAGACGAGCGTGATGATCATCGTATCCGTCATCACTTTGAAATATGCGCCCGCAACACCGCTCATCAGCGCGAAGGGCAGTAGAATCACGATAGTGCTGAGCGAAGATCCTATCATGGCGGGAAGCAGATATTGCACGCCGCGGCCGACGAGATGGCTGCCCGCTTCGTCTGGATGCTCTTCATGCGTGCGGTGGATTTGTTCTACTACGACGATGGCGTCATCGATCACCAGTCCGATTGCGGCGGCGATGGCACCGATAGTCATGATGTTGAACGTTGCGCCCATGGCCTGCATCACCGCCAGCGTCAGGGCGAGTGTGACGGGAATGGTGACGAGCACCACCGAACTCGCTTTCAATGACCGCAGGAAAACGACGGTCACAAGCAGGGCGAGCAACAGTCCGATCCAAAGCACATCACGCAGACTCCCGATGGACCCTGAGACAAAGGTGGACTGGTCATAATACGTTCTCAGCGTCACTCCGGGCGGCAGGATTGCCGCGATCTCGTCGAGACGTGCATGCACCGCATCGGTGACATCGATCAGATTCGCCTTCGGCTGCTTGAGCAGGGCGATCAGGGGAACGTCGTCGCCGTCGGCATTGATGCGGACGAACTCCCGCCGCTCGCCAATGTGTACATCCGCTACGTCGCGCAGACGCACCACGCCCTGCGCGGTGGTGAGGACAACCGTATTGCGAAGTTCCTCGAGATTGTCTACTGCCGCATCGGTCAGCGTCAGGTACAGACGATTGAAATCCGTCATGAAGCCGTTGGACGCAATGAAATTCGATTGCGCAAGTACGTTCTCAATGACTGCGGGCGTGATGCGGAAGTTGCTCATGCGCATGGCATCGAGCACGATCTGGTACTCCTTCACCTTGCCGCCGGTGACCGCTACGTCGGATACACCCTCGATGCGTGCCAAAATGGGTTTGATTGTGTACTCGGCCAGGTCGCGCAGTTCCACTGCGCTGTGTCCCGCGCCGTGCAGGGAGAACCCCATCACCGGGAGAATCGACGGATTCATTTTCTCGACCGTGGTCACGACGCCCGGGGGCAGAGATTGCCGGATGGCCGTGATCTGCGCTTCGATGCGCTGCTTGCCGAGATCCACATCGGAGTTCCAGTTGAGAAACGCCGATATCTCGCAGCTTCCCCGGCTGGTTGTGCTCCGGATCATACGCAGCTCTTCAACACGTTTGACGGCGTTCTCGAGCGGGACGGTCACGGTGACCATCATGTTGTCGATGGGCTGTTCCCCATTTTCCGCGATGATCTTGATCTTCGGAAATGTGATGTCGGGGAAGAGGCCGGTTTTAATGTTCGTCAACGCGTAGCCGCCAGCGACCAGGAGCAGGAGGAGAAAAACAGCAATGGGACTTCGGTAGGAAACGTAGAACTTATCCATCGTCTACCTGTCCACAACGATGCGCGAGGAGTCGGCAAGTGCATAGGCGCCATCGGTGACAATCCAGGCCGTGGTATCGAGCGAGGGCGCGAGCAGCTGCACGAGGCTGTCGACTTCCAGGCCGCGGCGAATGCTGATGCGCACGGCGATCGTGTCGCCGACCACGCGCATCACCCAGAAATGCTGCTGCATCTCATCGCTCATGACCGCCGCGCGTGGCAGCACCAGCGCGTGGCGCACCGTGTGCAGCGGAAAACTGGCCTGAAGGTTGAGATGTTCAGGAAGAAATCCGGCGGCCGGTGCGCGCAGCAGGAAGGTCTGCGTCTGCGATACCGCATCCACGCTGGGCAGAATACTCTCGATCGTCGCCGGGTGCCTCCGTCCGTCCGGCAGCTGTATGGTGCAGACCGAACGGCGATCCAGCGCGGCGGCGTACTGGTAGGGAACATTCAGCGTGATGCGCAGGGACGCGGGATTGGCGATTTCCGCAATCTGTTCGCCCTCGTTGACGAAATCCCCGGCCGAGAAATTGAGCGCGGTGAGCACACCGGACGCATGTGCCCGGATGCCAATGCGACCATTGAATGCCTGATCCCCGACGCGCACGCCGAGACTGTCTTCGGCCGCGGCTTCCCGCGTGCGCATTTCCAGGAGCAAATCACCCGCCGCGACTGCCTCGCCGATATTTTTGTGGATGGACTGGATGAATCCCTGAAATGTCGCACGAACGCTTTCCTTCTTCAGGAAAATCGTGTTGGCGTTCATGTCGATCGTTTCGGTCAGATCCACATACGACGGGTGCGTTACGCGTACCGGGGTTCCCATCACCGCATCCGCATTTCCTTCATCCGTGTTTCCCCCGCATGAGGAGAGCAGTATCGTTAGAAGGAGTGTCACGCGCAGGACGCGTGCGCTGCCGACAAGGTGGTGTACGCCAAAGAGGCGAGAGTGAAAGCGATGCGCGCTGAAGCGGTGTACGCTGAAACGGAGTGCTCTGGAGGAACGTTTGCTGAGACGTGTGATCATTCTACCAGCTCCAGTAATTCAACGTATTGGTTTCGAGCAGCGCTGCCGTGCGTGTGTCGATCTCGCGTTTCCTGATGTCGATGAAGCCGCGCATGAGGGACAGGTAGTCGATCATCGACAAACTTCCGTCACGCAGCTGACGGACGGAAAGATCGAGAATGCCGTTATAGTCGGATATCTGCGTCGCGAGCTCCCGCAGAGTGCGTTGGAGCGAGTGCAGGCGTTCGCGGCTGTCGTCGCGCTGAATGCGGATCATCTGCACCGTATGCCGCCGATAGTCGGCAATGCTGGATCGCGCGAGCATATTCTGCTGCTGCGTCAGTTCGCGCTGACCACCATCGAACAGCGGGAGCGTAAGACTGAATCCGGCACTGACGCCGAATTTCCTTTCCATCGAATGCAGTTCGACAGCGTTCAGACCGCTGTTCGCGAACACGCGCAGCTGGGGTGCGTATTTCGTTTCGGACAGCACCTGTCCGGCGGCGGCAGCGAGGCTGTCGAGCTCGAACTTCCGGAGAAAGGTGGAACCGTCCCCGGTCTCTGACGGCGCGATCGCCACCGCTTCCAGCTCCTCCATCGTAGTGTCGGAAATGCCGCAGGCCGCGTACAGTTGACGCAGGCTGCTGCGATATTGCTGCGCGGCGTCGCGCTGTTCCATCTCTCTGCCTTCCGTCTCAATTTTCAACAACAGGTAATCACGCGCGGAAGACAGGCCTTTCTGTACGAGTGCACCGGTGAGCTGCAGTTGTTCGTGCAGGTTGTCCGTGGACTCCTGCGAAAGCCGGACCTGAAGCTGACGCTGCAAGGTGACGATATATTGATCGGTAATTTGTTTGAGCAGATTCCGTTTCTCCAGTTCATAGCCGTAGCGGAGCGTTTCGTCCTTCACCGCCGACTGCCGTGACAGCGCAGCGGTCATGCCGCCGTTGAGAATGTCGCGCTCGACGTTTACCAGTGCGGAATAGAGTCCACCGTTGGTCAGGCCCGCATCATAGCCGATGGCCTCGGGCGAAGGGGTCGTCGTGACGAAAACGCCATGGTTGTTGAAGAATGGAGCGAGAAGATAGTCGCCACTCAGCCAGACTCGGAGGCCTTCGTGTTGGGCTTCATTGATCCGCTGCTCCAGCGTATTGATTTTCAACTGATTCTGGTAGTCACGGAGAGAGGGGGCGTTCTCAGTTGCAGCGCTGAGAAAGAAATCCAGCGTCCGCCTGACGGAGGGGGATTGAACGGGCAGGGGCTGTGCGGGAATGCCCTGGGCCATACTTATCGGCGTGCTGCAGAGGAGGAGCAGCATGAATCGCAGCCATCCGGATGTGATCAATCGGAACACGCTGGATGAAAGCGCGCCGCTTGTATTACGCAATATTCCTGAGAGTGCGTACACGAAAAACATGATGTGAATAACTTACGCATTCCTCATCAGAGAAAAAGAGGAAATTCAATGACTCTCATGCAAGCGGAAGGCGGATGATGATCTTCGTCCATGCCCCCTCCTCGCTTTCGACGGTCATCGTGCCGCCATGCTCCTTCACAATGACATCGTGGCTGAGCGAAAGTCCGAGTCCCGTTCCCTCGCCGGCCGGTTTTGTCGTAAAAAATGGATCGAAGATTTTTTCCTTTACATGCGCCGGCATTCCTCCGCCGTTGTCCCAGATGCTGAATTCGACCGCCGTGGGAATCCTTTTCGTGGTGGCACGGACGGTGGGAACGTAGCCGGCCGGGATCGACCGGGACAGGACCCTTTTCCACACGGCATAAAACGCATTGTCGAGTAGGCTGAGCACGACGCGGCTGACCTCCTGTGTCACGATCGGGAGAGAGCCGACAGCGGGGTCGAGGTCGCTTTTCATCGTGACATGGAATTCCGGAACACTCGCGCGCATCCCGTGATAGGCGAGGTGGACGGCATCCTGCACGAGACGGTTGATGGCAGTGTCCTGTCGTTCTCCCCGCTGACTGCGGGCATGAAGGAGCATTCCCCCGACGATGCGGTCCGCACGGGAACCGTGTTCGTGAATTTTCCGCGTGGCCAGGCGCAGTTCGGAAATCAGTTCCGACGTATCGCCGCCGATATCGAGGGCGGTCTGAATTTCTTCCGCCAGGTCTGCCGCGGTGAGCGCGAAGTTGTTGATGAAATTCAGAGGATTCCGGATTTCGTGTGCGATGCCGGCAGTGAGCTGTCCGAGGGATGCGAGTTTCTGCTGCAGCACCAGCTGTTCCTGGGTTCGCAGCAATTCATCGTTTTTCTCCTGCAGCGTCTGCAGTGTGCGCGCCTTCGCCAGTGCGGTGATGGCATGCTCCCTGTAGCGGACGAGCCGCCGCGCATCATCGGGTGTGAACACGTTGCTGCCGGAGAGAATGTCGAATACGACATAGCCGTCTTCCTCGTTGTGCTCACGATCGAAACGCACGGACATAACCAAAATGGAACCGGCGTGAATCGATACGTCACGGGCCTCCAGTGCGATCACGTTCCGCGCTTCGCGCAGAATGGATATCCCATGATCTTCGTCCTTGAAAGCGGTGACGAATCCTTTGTCAAGCTCCGTATCGCTGAACGTCGCTGTCCCGACGAGTGAGGCGTCGATGCCGAGGCCATCGGCCAGGATGTACTTCTGCAGCGACGGCTCGTAAATGAAAATGCGGATCTGTTCCGCCTGCGGTAGAAGCTTCAATCCCTGTTCGAGCAGGGATCGGATCAGCCGCCCGAGGTCAAATTCCCAGTTCAGGATTTCCACGATGCTGTCGATGGTCTCCAGTTCCGCATTGCGCCGCGCGAGAATCTGTTCGGTTTCCTTCCGGCTTGTGATGTCCTCCTGTATTCCGATATAATGCGTGACGGTCCCATCGATTCCCTTGAGCGGAGAAATGGAGGAAAGCACCCAGTACGAGGATCCATCGCGCCGCCTGTTTTTCAGCTCGCCGCGCCATTCATTTCCCCCGGCCACTGTTTTCCAGAGTTCACGGTACATGGAGACAGGACTGTCGTCAGATTTCAGCATGCGAGGATTTTGTCCCAGAACTTCGTCCGCACGGTAGCCTGAAACCTCGATAAACTTGGGATTGACGTATTCAATTGCCCCATTCGTATCCGTGATGATGACGATCGCCGGACTCTGGTGAACCGCCTGAGACAGTTTCTTCAAATCCTCATGCGCATGCGCGAGTTCGTCGTATGCCGCGCGCAATTCGCCGGCTCTTCGCAATTCAAGTTCCTTCATCTCGTTTGCCGCCGTCAATACCGCGGCCTGTGCCTCCGCCGCCTGCGCGCGTAATTCAGCGGTGAGCATTTCTCCGCGAATGCGTTCCTGCAGAGTCGCCCTGCGACGCTGAATGTTCACAAGCATGAAAATGACGAGGGCGATAGCCACGAAATAGATGATCAATGCGTAGGTACTTTTCCACCACGCCGGGGAAATCACCACCGGGATGGATGCACCGATGGAATTCCATCGGCCTTCACTGTTGCAGGCGATCACCTGGAATACATAACTGCCGGGCGGCAGATTGGAATACGCGGCGTAGCGTCTCGTCTCCGTGTGCACCCACTCCTTGTCCACGCCGGTTAACTTATACGCATACCGGTTTTCGCTGCCGCGGTAATGGCTGAGCGCCGCGAATTCGAATGTGAGGTAGTTCCGGTCATGCGGCAATTCGATTCCATCCCTGCTGAATGGCTGTTCCTTCTCCTGCACGAGCAACCGGGTGATGGCCACGGTCGGGATATCGAGCAGATCCCGGATGCTGTCAGGATAAAAGATATTAAAGCCCGCTACTCCTCCGAATACAAGTGATCCGTCCGCCAGACGGAGGCTCGCGCCGGTATTGAACTCGTAATTCTGTAGACCGTCGCTTTCATCATAACTGCGCACCTCTCCCGTGGTGGGGTTGAGGCGGCAGAGTCCGCGATGCGTGCCCAACCAGAGATTGCCCCTCGCATCTTCCTCGATGGAGTAGACGATGTTGTCGGGCAGGCCTGTCGACATGTCGAATGATTTCATCACACCGTTGGATTCGCTGAATCGCAGTAAACCGGCGCCATGCGTTCCGAGCCACAGATTGTTCCGGCTATCCATCAGGATATCCCGGATATCGTCACACAAGAGCCCGCCGCTCTGACGTCCGTCGCTGTTCCATGACGTGCGTATTCCGGATCGCGGATCCTGCATGTGCAGACCCCTGTCCGTGCCTATCCAATCTCGCCCCTTATCGTCGGTCGCGATGGCCATGATCAAATTGGAGATCTGCGCGTTCGCACCCGTGCCGCTGAGTTGAATCTGTCGGACGAATACAGACCGTGACGACGCCAGATCGAGGCTGTCGGCGTCGATGACATTCATCCCTCGCCAGGTTCCGAGCAGGGCCTTGCCTTCGGGAGTGATGTGGATTACACGGATGCGTTCGCCGGTGAGCGGCGTGGGGTGGCCAATATCCCTGGTGAAGCGCAGATACTCCCGCGTCCGCAGATCAACGATGAGCAGACCGTCACCACCAGCGCCGATCCACAGCCGGCCTTTTCTGTCGCGGGCAAGCGCCCAGATCGACTTGCCTGTGATCCGGGAAACTTCCGGCGGGAGTCCGGTCAGCGGCGTACTCTTGCCGCTGCGTCGGTCAAAGACATACAGTCCCGAAAGCGATGCGATCAGAAGCGAGTCTTTACTCCATTCGAGAAAACCCCGGATATTGTTCAACGGGAGGAGAGCGGTGGCACCCGCTTTGCTGGTGATCGTATGTCGTTGAAACCGTCGCGATGGCTGTTCTATATGCAGCAGCGCCTGCCCGGGAATCGAGACCCACAGCGTCCCATCCTTGTCCTGCAGAAAACTGGACACCACCGCATTCCTGAGCATTGGGGTGCGGAGCGCGTCATGTGTTCCACTGCGATGATCATAGCGAAGGATCCCGTGGTTCTGGAATGCCGTCCACAGCACGTCCGAGCGATCGACGAACATTGCGCGTGTGCCCGGCTCGGCGGTTCCGAATTTTTTCAGTGCGGTGGTATTGTCCGCATTCGCATAATGAAATTCGGGAACGGCCGGAATGTGTTCGCATTCACCGCGCTTCATATCATATCGCAGCATGCTGCCGTCGGCGAGTCCGACCCAGACGGCCGTCTTACCGCCTGCAGCACCGGCGGCCCACCCGCGTATGCGATAGAGGACTTCGATTTTGCGGGTCGTTTCCCGCAGGAGATAGACTCCACGGAATCCGACGATCACCAGGCCGCGGAGCGGATCGTGGAACAGTCCGCGGTAGCGCCGTTCCTGCTTCAAGTCCTCCGCGAACTCCGTCTCTTCGACACGTGAAATCGTTTTGCTCTTGCGATCGAACGACATGAGATATCCATTGGAAATGAACCAGATTGTGTGTCCGATCTCCGTCCAGAGGATGATATGATCATTCGAGAGGGTTATCTCACCCGGACGCGCGGCGAATCCGAACGAATCCTGCTTTGCATCGTACCAGCTCAGTCCCCTGTTGCTTACGATCCACAGCGTACCGTCGGCGGTCTGGAACAGGCCCTCCACCCATTCCCCGACAGGTCCGCTGCCGCCGCTCGCGGTATACGGATACCGGTGGAAGGTCTGCGTTCGTGGCTGATATCGATGCAGGGCGCGCGCGGTAGCCACCCATAATTGACCTGTTCCGCTGACGTGCATGCCCATGATGCGGTCGTCAGCCAATCCGTTCGGTCGGTCACGTACGCCCCGGAAAGCCATGAAGGAATACCCGTCGAAGCGGATGAGGCCTTCCTCCGTGCCACACCAGATGAAGCCCTCCGCGTCTTCTACCGTCATGCGGAGATTGGTCGAAGGCATGCCGTCCTTGACCGTGTACGGAGTGATCGTGAAATCCTCCTGCCCGTGGAGGAAGCCCGCGCCCAAGGTCGTCAGCAGAACGCCGATCAGTGTGGTGCGGATTATTGGAGAATGCGAGCGCATATGTGCGAATGGGAACAGATGGAAAGACAATCGTGTCGCCTCTGCTGCGTGGTCAGGATAATGTCCGTGATTCCATGACCTCGGTCGCGTCGGCGATCAATGGCGCATCGACCATACGACGCCGCGCTATCACACGTCGCAGCAAGTGGAAACACAGAGAATACTGAAATGAATGCCGTAATTGCGACAATATAGAGCGTAATTCTGCCGCAATCAAGATGGCGGGCGGGAGGCTGGTTTCAGAAACCGGGGTTTCGTAGAATGCAGATGACCGTCAGGAGACCATCGAGTCCGACATTCGACCCATCGTGCGGGAGTGCAGTGTGAGCTACTTTCAGGACTACGTTTCTCTTCGAAACGTCGTTGATGCGGATGAGGAACAAACCGCGAACGCGCGGCCGGATTTCATTCTACGCCGCATATCCATCACTTCCATAGCGCGGGATGTGCTGCCGGGAGCAGCGTCGTATCGCTGCAGCTGCCATCATCGCCGCTTTGAGGGATCCGGACCCTCGCAGGATAGCTCCCTGTTCTGGCCGACCGACGGGAGTCTCCACATGCCCGACTGCGATGTCGAGAGCAATTCCCGTTTCCGGTGCACGCTGATGGAGCCGAAGGGGCGGGCGGCAACCGGTGTGATCGTTCTCCTGCACGGACTCAACGAAAAGCGCTGGGAGAAATATCTGCCATGGGCTCTGCGCCTGCTGCAGCAAACCGGCAAAGCGGTTCTGCTGTTTCCGATCGCGTTCCATATGGATCGCACGCCCCCCGCCTGGTCGGATCCCCGTCGCATGGCCAAGGTCTGCGCGGAACGCCGCGCCGCGTTTCCCTCCATTGCAAGCTCTTCGCTTGCGAACGCCGCCATGAGTTCACGCTTGCATATGCTGCCGCAGCGCTTTTTCTGGTCGGGCCTGCAGAGCTATGAAGAAATCGTCGCGCTGCTCCGCGAACTGCGCCAGGGCGAGGTGGAGGGATTGCCTGCCGATGCGTCCGTGGATCTCTTCGCATACTCCATCGGTGGGTTTCTTTCCCAGATCCTTTTTATGGCGGACGAGGAAGAATTATTCAGCGCGTCGCGGCTGTTTCTCTTTTGCGGTGGTCCCACACTTGACCGAATGTATCCCACCTCGCGGTACATTCTCGACAGCGAGGCGACGATCGCCTTGTATTCCTTTTTCAACAAGCATCTGGAAAATGAATTCCTGCGCGATCCCCGGCTTGCACACTATTTCAAGGGCGGACATCCCGCTGGCCGCACCTTTCGCAGCATGCTGTCCTATCACAAGCTGAGGGAGGAACGAGAGCAGCGCTTGCGGGAACTCGCGCCGCGCATCCGCGCCGCAGGGCTGCGCAAGGACGGCGTGATTCCTCCGGGTGAAATTCTGAACACGCTGCAGGGCAGCTTCCGCGACATCCCCATTCCGGTGGATATTCTCGATTTCCCATACGATTATTCGCATGTGCAGCCGTTTCCCGTGCTGCAACCAATCGAAGCAGAGGTTGAGGCCGCGTTCTCCACGGTCATGAACCTCGCCGCCTCGCATCTCGCGTAACGGTCATCGGGATTCCCGGTCCGCTTCACCCTGTAAATGACAACGACCACCGGAATGCCGGCGGTCGTTGTTTTCGATACCAAGGATGTGATCAGTCGAGCGGAATCCGGCTTGCGTTTTTCGCCAGCCAAGCGTCGAAGCTCTGCAGTTCGGGATTAAGTGAACGGGAGAAATCGATGCTGCGCGCACCGACGAAATACTCTTCGAAGTCATGCTTGAACTGGAACATGTTCCCGAGATCGTCGGCGCCGGGGAAGCCAAAGCCGCGATACACCGCGGGGGGAACGGCGTTGTAGCGGACCTCCTGCCCGATCGCCTTTCCCATCCCGCCAGCCATCTGCGCGCCGGTGAGATGCTCTCCGGCAATGCTGACCGTTTTCCCGATGAACTCGCTTCCGCGCTGGAATACACCGTATGCGCACTTGCCGATGTCCTCGGCAGCGATGCCCGGCAGCTTGGCGTCACCCATCGGCAGCGTGATGCCGTATACGCCGTCTTCGCCCTTTTTCGGTCCCAGTCCGAAATGGATGAAGTTGTCCCAGTAAAATGAAGTCTGCAGAAAAGTCGTCGGCACGCCCTGCGCGGTGAACGCCGCGTTCGACTCGCCCTTCGCGTCGAAATGCGGCACCTTGTATTTCTCCATGAGCGTGGGCATGCGGTCGTCGTCGAGCGGAACCCAGTTGCGCGTGTCTTCGAGGGTGGACCAGATCACATGCTGCAGTCCGGCGTCCTTCGCCGCTTTCGCCATCGACGCGACCTGGGCCTTTTCCTTTTCAGGGGAAAAATGCTCCCAGTAGAAGGTGACGCAATACGCGCCGTACGCGCCGGAGAATGCCTTTTGGAGACTTTCCGCATCGTCGACATCCGCTTCCACGACCTCGGCGCCCAGCGCCGCGAGGGCTTTCGCTTTATCAGACTGCGCGTTGCGCGTCACCGCGCGCACGGAAAACTCGCTCGAGGGATCGTTCAGAATCGCGTGTGCGAGTCCGCCGCCCTGTGCCCCCGTCGCGCCCAGAATGGCAATAATTTTCTTTTCAGACATGTGTACTCCTGCATCTATGTGAAAGTGAGTCATCGGGTGATGACAGCACAACAGAGCAGGGAGGAGAGAAATTCCCGAACGAACCACAGGGACAAAAACGAACAGGACCCGTCAAAACGACGGGTCCTGTTCCTGACAGCTGTTCCTTGCCTCGCCTCGTTATTTGTCGCACGTGTGCGTCACCTCGACCGCGATACGTCGATTCAGTTTGCGTATCGCCTCGAGCTGCGCAGCGGACATTTTCTTAAGTCTGCTTCCTGTCGGCTCTGCGACCTTTGGCTGACGCGAGCCAAACCCGACCGTCGCGGAAATTTTTTCTGGGAGAATGCCACGTTCGATCAACCACGTCTTCACTCGATTGGCTCGCATCTCGGAAAGTTCCTGATTTCGCGTGTCAGATCCTTCCTTCGAGGCGTGCCCCTCGATGCGAATACGCAGACCGTCGCACTGCCGCACATAGGCGAGCAGAGTATCAAGATTCGCCGCCGTTTGAGGGAATTCATAATTGAATTCGTCGGTGTTGACGATAAAGAATATCTCCGGGAAGTCGAGACGTGTGCCAATCTTCGGAGGAGCCGGACAGCCGTTGCGTCCTTCCTCATCGCTTTTCACACCGAAGATCAAAGGACAGTCGTCCTTACCGTCGAGAATCTTGTCCCCATCGGTGTCGGGGTTCAGGGGGTCGGTACGGTAGCGATAAGAAATCTCATCGCCGTCGAGCAGACCGTCCTTGTCCGTATCAGGGACCAGCGGATTTGTTTTGTGCGTGATCACCTCGTCACCGTCATTGAGCCGGTCCTTATCGGTGTCCGGATCCTTCGGATCGGTCTTGTAGCGATTGACCTCGTCTCCGTCGTTGAGCTTGTCCGCATCGGTGTCGGCGAGAGCGGGATTCGTCTTGTATTTATTTACTTCGTCGCCATCGAGCAAGCCGTCGTTGTCCGAGTCGTTGACCAGAGGATTGGTGCTGTATTTCTGGACTTCATCACCATCGCTCAAACCGTCTTCGTCCGTATCGGCCTTCAACGGATTGGTTTTGGAATCCTTCACTTCGTCACCGTCAATCAAGCCATCCTTGTCGGTGTCCGGATCCTTCGGATCCGTTTTCCGTGCGATCTCCTCGCCATCATTCAATCCGTCGCTGTCGGTATCCGACTTGATGGGAGAGGTGCCATATTTCATGATTTCGTCATAGTCGGTCAGGTTGTCGTCGTCGGTATCGGCTTTCAGGGGATTCGTGTTGTACGTACGTACTTCCTGAAAGTCGTTGAGTCCGTCGCCATCCGTATCGGGATTCCTCGGATCAGTGCCGATCTTGTCCTCTTCATCGTCGGAGAGTCCTTCACCGTCGGTATCCCTTGTTCCGAACAGGTAATACGACAGTCCGAGTCCAAACGTGAGGAAGGCGTCATTCGCGCTTCCGCTTACGCTGTAGTCGTCGAAGTAATCGGTCTGCGTCAGGCGCATCGTCGCCCGGCCGTTGAGCACAAGACTGTTGGTTATATACGATTCGAATCCAATGCCAAACGGTATGCTCAACCCCGTTTTATCATAGAGATTCTTGGCACGGTTTGGAAGCTGTTCGTTGGCGAAAAGCGTCGCGGCATTCCATTCCAACATCCCGACACCACCAAAGACAAATGGAACAAAGCGCTGACTGGGAAAAATATTCAGTGACAGAAGCAAATCATACGCGGAGAAGCGGATCGCATTTTTTTCCTCTATTCGTGTGTTCCCTGTGCCGGGATAGATGCCGCCGAGTTCATTCCCCTCGCCGAAGAAGGCGGGATTGGCCGCGATGATCGCGTTGTCGACCTTATATCGCGCCTGTCCGAAAGTCACCATGGCGTGCACGGACAATGAAGGAATAATATTGTAGCGTGCAAATGCATCGCCTGCCAGCCAGAACTGGTTGTCTGAAAAATCGCCCCAGTATTTCACGGCCCCCGCATCGAAGCCGAAAGATAAAAGGCCGCCTGAAACCTGAGCCTGTGTTCTGCCAGCTGCCGGCAGCAGCAGCAGCAGGATGAGTGCCATATACATTCCTATTCGTCGCATGGGAGCCTCTCAATGTGCTGTAAGAAATTTGAGCGAACCGCGACGCTCGCCGCGATGACGCTGATGTCGCGCAACCAAAGGTGGACGACTGTCAAAACTGTTTATGAATGCATAGACATGTTAACAAGACAGCGAAGGAGTGACAATCGGGTAAACACCGTATTTGCAGCGCTGCAATCAGGTGTCGTACTCTGCGGTGTTTACTCTAGTCCGTCGTTGTCCCCGGATCGGCAGGGTGGGCGGAAATCAGGTTCTTGCGGATGGCATACCGCACCAGGCCTGCGGTATCGTGAAGATCGAGTTTCTGCATGAGGTTTGTGCGGTGTGTGTTCACGGTTCGAACGCTGATGAAGAGTTTGGTCCCGATCTCCCTGTTTGACAGTCCCTCGGCGATGAGACACAGGATCTCCTTTTCTCGCCTGGTGAGCGGGCTATCCCCGTCCGCGGCCTGATCGGAATCGGTCGCCGCACCGTTTTCCACCCATGCCCGCTCGATGAACCCCCCGATAACGATGTTCGATACGGTAGGACTGAAAAAGGTCGCGCCGGAAAGAACGGACGATGCCGCATGAAATATTTCTTTCTTCCCCGCAGTCTTGAGAATGTAGCCGTTGGCACCCGCCTTCAGCATTCGGTAAACATACTCCTCGTCGGAGTGTACCGTGAGTGCGAGAATCTTTAATTCGGGATACTTCGAGCGGAGCATGCGTGTCGCCTCGATGCCACTGATCTTCGGCATGCTGATATCGAGAATGACAAGATCGGGAAGGTGTTGCTCGACGAGTGTGAGAACTTCGCTGCCGTCCACTGCTTCCGCAACGATTTCAAACTCGCCGGAACTCTCCAGCACGAGCTTCAACCCGCTGCGGACCACCTCATGATCGTCTGCTATCAGAACCGTCGTTTTCATGACAGATCCCTGGGTTGGTCGGGATGCGGCAGGAACACGGTGATCGTCGTCCCTGAACCGGGAAGGGACTCGATGCGCAGTCGGCCTTTGAGATGTTCCGCGCGTTCCCGCATGCTGACGAGCCCCATTCCGTGCATGTCCCCGTCAGTAACTGCGATCGCAGAAGGAATGAAGCCGATTCCGTTGTCCCGTATAATCATCATGACCTGGTGATTGCGATAATCGAGCTCGATGCTCGCTTCACTGGCGTGGGAGTGATGGACGATGTTGGAGAACGCTTCCTGTGCGATTCGATACAACGCCGTTTCGCAATCGCTGAGTGCCGGCGTGCTCTGATACCCTCCGGCAAGAACACTGATGTTCAAACCGTGTAATTCCATGTGTTCCCGCGCCATCACGCGCAGAGCGGCGACGATCCCGAAATCATCAAGCACGCTCGGGCGAAGGCTGCTCGACATCCGGCGTACGGTATCGATCATGCTCTCGAGCTGAGATTTCAGAAACAGAAGTTTATGAAACGCGTCTTCATCGTACTGTCGGATTTGATCTTCAAATACTTCGATATTGAGTTTCATGCCGCTCATGCGTTGACACAGGTCATCGTGCAGGTCCGAGGCAATACGGCGCCTCTCCTCCTCCTGCGCGTTCTGGATGCGGATCGCAAACTGCCGGAGTTCCGTCGAGCGTTGTGTTTCCGCCTGCAGGAGCATCTCATGAAGCGTGCGTGCCTCGGACATATCTTCAATCATACGCACGCAATACCACTCCATCTGTTCATCGAATCGGATCGTCATTCCCGTCAGATGAATGCGCACATCGATTGCCTGCTCATTCATGCGGTACCGCTTCTCGATCTGCACACTACGACGTTTCCCCTCCCGGATGTCCTTGTAGAGAGCCGATTCGGTCAACGGATTGTCGGGACGAAGCAGCGTGGGAAAGGATTCTCCCACGATGAAGCGATCGACGAATCCGAAAAGCTCCTTGAACCGATCGTTCGCTTCGACGATATAATCGTCCTCATCCGTTATCACAATTCCCAGGGGTGCAATCCTGAAGAGCACACCCAGTTCGCCCTCCTGGAACCGGTGTCGCCGCTTCCGGGATGAAAGAATCGAATCGCGGCGAAGCCTGCGGAAATGTGCGCCGCAGCGCTCGATATCACCCAATACTTCGAACAGCCGCGTCTCGATACGGAGAAGGGCCTTCGGATCATGCGTACGAGGATCCGTATCAAAGAATTCCGCGACCGCCAGCGGCGCATTCTCGGTGAACAGCGGAACGCAGCAATATCCGAGATAGCCCGCTGCACGAATGCTGTCGTGGCGGCCGGATGCGCTGACTCGCGAGATATCTTCATACCATATCGCGGCCTCGGCCTTCAATGCGCGTGTGATAATGGCGTCATCCAGACTCAACCGGATGCCCCGGCAGTATTGCTGGAAATTGTGATCCTGCTTCCTGTCGCCGGGAACGCTCACGGCACAGTGGAACGAGCTGTCTTCGGTGAACAACCAGAGCTGCGCGAGCGCGAACCTTTCCGTGCGCCTGAGAACGGAAAGCGCTTCCTCGACTGCAGGTAATGCGCTGGAATCTGGATACGAAGTGCTGCGAGACATGTGGTGCTCGGTACCTGGATACGTTCGTCGGTTATTCGGGGAAGTGATGAAAGAAAATAGACAATTGCTCGGTAAGAAACGCACATAGTGACAAATTCAATGCGCGCTCCGGGCTGCATCCCTGTCGAGGTCGGAGAGGATATCGAGAATACTGGATTTTATATCTGATTTCGAAATGATACGATCGGCTGGCGTCATGCGGTGGAGCATTGTAAAATCGCGGACGTCATCCGATGTCATGAGTACGATGCACATGCCGGGTGAACGTGCTTTCACGGCCCTGGTGCTGGAGAGTGCGCCGTAGGCGGGGATACCGGAATCGATGAGAAGAATATCGGGTTCATGCAGCGCGCAAAGCGCGACGGCATCAATCTCGTTCGCACCCGCCGCGACCACGCGAATACCCGGTATGTATGCAAGCAATTCGAGGAGACTGCCGCGGTACTCGCTGCTACCATCGACAACGACGATGGAGTATACCCGTGTGTTGCCGGTTATCATGTTCGTTCCATGATCTACAATACGGGAGAGCATCGCCAGCGGCAATAGAGTGAATGATGTATTTCTCGACGCACGCGGACCGAGCGGTTCTCCCATGCTCTACCGCAGCACCACCATTTTCCGTGTGAGCGTCTCGCCCTGCATGGACAGCTGACAGAAATACACGCCTTTCGGGAGCGTCGAGACGTCGAACTGCACGGTATGCGTCCCGGCGGTTTCAAAGCGTTCGGCGAGCAGGGCGACGCGTTTGCCCTGCGCGTCGGTAATCGTGAGGCGGACGTCGCCCGACATCGGAAGCGTGTAGCGAATGGTGGTCAGCGTCGTGCCGGGATTCGGGTAGCTCTGGTCGAGCTGCATCGCATCCGGAGGTGTGCCGCTGCTCTCCACCGGGGTGGCGGCGGCGAGTTCGTAAATTCCCCGGCCGTGCGTGGCTGCGAAGAGGCGTCCCGAAGGCGCATGGTAAACCAGTTCCTGCACGCTGACGATGGGCATTCCGTCGCCGAGCACATCCCAGGTCCGCCCCATGTTGCTCGTGACGAACACTTTCAGGTCGGTGCCGATCCAGAGCACGGAGTCATTGGACGGATCCAGCGCGATGGTGTTGACGGGCGTGGCAGGCAGGTTTCCGTTGAGAATTTCCCATGCGCCGCCACCGTCGGTCGTCATGACGATATTCTTGCCTGAATATCCGGAAAACGTGACGTAGATGCGGTCGGGATCGGCGGCGTGGTATTCGATGTCCGTGACGGTGGACGTGAAGACATTCGCGGCGAGGGTCCAGGTCGCGCCTCCGTCCGTGGTCGTCGCGATCCCCCCGGTATTCCTGTAGCCCACGGCCATGTGCGAGGGATCGGCGGGTGAGATGGCGATTTTCTGAATGGCGCGATTGGCCGGGTTGGGATCGGCCATCGGAATCCATTCATCGCCGCGGTTGGTGGTCTTGTACAGATGAATGGTGGTCGCGGTCAGCAGCGTGGCCGGATCGCGCGGATGCATGACCACCGGCGTGATCCAGGGACCCGTTTCCTGAATGCCCGATTTGACGCTGACCCAGGTTTTCCCGCTGTCGATCGAGCGCCAGTGGTTCTGGCCGTTCTGCATCTCCGTATAGAGAATGCCGGGATTCTCGTAGTCGATATTGCATACGGCGCCGTCGGACCCGGTCACTTTCAGCCAATCCTCGCTCGGCGTGGAACGCAGGTGTGAACCGTTGTCCTGTGTGCCGCCGAGAATGATGTCGGGATTCGTATACGCGACGTCGATGTCGTAATACTGGGTGATCGGCATGATATGCGTTTTCCCGTCGAAGGTCGATCCGCCGTCGGTACTGCGATTGAAGCCGCCGTCGTGGCCGGTGTAGAAAATCCGCGGGTCGGAGGGCGCGAATTCCAGCGCATGTTGATCGGCGTGGGAGGGACTGCGGTAGGTCCATGTCCGTCCGCCGTCGAGTGTCTGATAGATGAGGATGCCGCCCAGCAACGCGCGGTCCGGATCGACCGGATCCACCGCCAGATCGCAGTTATAGAAACCCTGTCCGTTGAACACGTTGTACGGCGGCGCGGGAATGCTGTCCCAGGTCGCGCCGCCGTCGGTGGTTTTCAGCATCCGGTACAGATTGTTGCCGCTCACCTTCACAAGCGTCGCATACATCACTTCGGGATGCGCCTTGCAGCAGTCGAACGCCAGGCGGCCGACCTGGTTCAGATCCAACCCGAGTGCGTCCACCCAGCTTTGCGACAGGTATTCCCAGGTGTCGCCGGTGTCTGTGCTTCTATATATTCCTTTCGACCGCACCGCCGCGTACCAGGTCGCCGCGTCGTCCGGATGCATCATCAGGTCGTAGACCTCACCCGCGAGAACGGACTGCCAGCTGCCGCCGGCATCCGTCGTGCGCATCAATCCCTTCAGCGTCGCGGCGAGGACGGTATTGCCGTCCGCCGGATGCACCCGTATCACGGACGTGCGCGTGCTGGCGAACCATGCCGTCGGCGACCAGCTCGCGCCCGCATCGGTGGATTTGAATACGCCGAGTCCGGGATAGGAATAGGTCCACACATTCGCCTCTCCCGAACCGGCCCAGACGTTATCCGGATTGGAGGGATCGATGGCGATGGCGCCCATCGAAAGCGTGGGAAGGTCGTCGGCGATCGGAACGAGTGTCGTGCCGCCGTCGACGGATTTCCAGATGCCGCCGTTCGCCGCGGTCAGGTAGATGATGTCCGGATTCGTGGGATGGATGGCGATGCCCGTGACGCGTCCGCCCCTGTTCCGTGGGCCGAGGTTCACCCACGATGCCGTGGTCCTCTTCCCGGTCTTGTCCAGGACATTCGGCCGGTATACATTCATCGCGCGCAGCTGTCCCCATGCTTCCATGCGTATTCGTCCCGGCGCTTCCTCGCCTTCCGCCACACGCTGACGGGTAAACCACAATTCACGTTCGATGATGTCGTTCGACCCCTCGACGGGTTGCACGGTCGTGCCGTCCCCCGGCTGCTGCTGCGCGGCGAGCGGGGTCAGGCAGCAGGTCGCAAGGAAGAACAGGAAGGCGATGCGGCAGTTCCAGCGTGATGTCATGTCATACCTGGTGAGTTGAGTGCGGCTGCCCGCAAGATACAGAATGGGAAAGTGAAGCGCACGGATCACTATTGCTTCTCATCGAGAACTCACAATGCATGCGTATGTTGTGGACGAGGCATTTCGCAACCGCCGTTCTTCGCTTCCCGTCATCGGCATGGAGTCCTGAAATGATCTACGACCGCATCGAAAACCTGGGCCTTTATTCGCGCATGCATACCGCATTAGATGATATTATCCGCTTTCTCGCGGAGACGGACATTTCCGCGCTTCCTCTGGATTCGATCGATCTGGGGAACGACGTGACCTGCATCGTCGCGGAATATCGAACCGCACCGGACGACGAACGCGTCATCGAATGTCATCGCAAGTACATCGACATTCACGTGACGCTTTCCGGACATGAGCGAATCGGCGTATGCGCCCGTGCACGGTGTGATGCAGCAGGTGCGTACGTCGAGGAGAAGGACTATCAACTTCTCACCGGGGAGGTGTCTCCCATCGACATGCCACCCGGCGCCTTCGTCATGTTTTTCCCCGACGACGCACACATGCCCAAACTGCCGCGGGACACTCCGGGTGAACCCGTATGTAAACTGGTGTTCAAGCTGCCGGTGCAGCGGGGGGACAGCTGAAGGCAGCACGAATTCCGTCGGCGTTCATTGTCGAAGCAGTTTTCTCACGATCAGCAAATACGGCGCTAACCTTGCGTTCCGATTATTGGAAATCATTTCCCATAATCACCATTCGGAGAGAACGCATGCATATGCTCTTCCCACGCGCATCACGGACACCGCTTTTCCTGTTTGCGCTGATACTCACCATCAGCGGATCGATGCAGGGACAATCCATACAGCTTTCGAAATTGGGAGAATACAAAACCGGCGTGTACGACGCATCGTCCGCCGAGATCGTCGCGCATGATCCCGTCACGCAACGGCTGTTCATCGTGCGCGGGGATGCACCGGTGATGGACATCATTTCCGTCATCAATCCCGCCACCCCGACGTTCGTCGCGAACATCGACATCGCAGCCCTCTGGCCGGCATTCGGCGGCGCGAACAGCGTGGCCGTGAAAAACGGCATCGTTGCCGTCGCCGCGCAGGCCAACCCGAAAACCGACCCCGGACGGGTCTACTTCTTCGACGCATCCGGGAACTACCTCCACCATGTGACCGTCGGCGCCCTGCCCGACATGCTCACGTTCACCGCGGACGAACAGCGCATCCTGGTCGCGAACGAAGGCGAACCCAACGATGCGTATACCATCGATCCGGAAGGCTCTGTCAGCGTCATCGATCTGACGGCGGGTGTGACGAACGCCACCGTGGCGACCGCCGGATTCTCCGGATACAACGCACAGATAAACACCCTGCGGGCGTCAGGCGTGCGGATTTACGGACCCGGGGCGAGCGTGGCCCAGGACCTGGAGCCGGAGTACATCACCACCCAGGGCAACACGGCGTGGGTGAGTCTGCAGGAAAACAACGCCCTGGCGATCATCGACATCGCGAACGCCACGGTAACGGATATTGTCCCCCTCGGGACGAAGGACCACAGTGTTGCCGGCAACGGGCTCGACGCCAGCGACAAGGACAATGCAATCAACATCGCGACCTGGCCGGTCCGGGGCATGTATCAGCCAGACGCAGTCGCCTCCGTCGTGCTCGGCGGACAAACCTATGTCGTCATGGCCAATGAAGGTGACGCGCGGGATTACGCGGGTTTCGCCGAGGAAGTGCGCATGAAGGACGCCACCGTGGATGCCGGCTTCCCCAATCTCGCCAGCCTGCGCAATAATGCAAGACTGGGCCGGCTCAACATCACGCGTGCCTCGGGTGATACCGACGGCGACGGCGATCTCGATGCATTGTACTCCTTCGGCGGGCGCAGCTTCTCGATCCGCGCCGCGGACGGTACACTCATCTGGGACAGCGGTGACGACTTCGAGGAAATCACCGCCGCGGCGTATCCCGCGTATTTCAATGCGAGCAACACCGACAGCGATTTCGACAGTCGCAGCGACAATAAGGGTCCCGAACCCGAGGCGCTGACGCTCGCGACGATCTGCGGCAGCACCTATGCGTTCGTCGGTCTCGAGCGTGTCGGCGGCATCATGGTATACGACATCAGCAATCCCGCCACGCCGGTGTTCCAGCAGTACATCAACAACCGTGATTTCACGCAGACCCCGGGCGCGGGCACGGTCAACGCGATTGGAGATCTCGGACCGGAAGGTCTGATTTTCATCCCTGCGGCGGAGAGCCCCAACGGGCAGAATTTGCTGGCATGCGCAAGCGAGGTCAGCGGGACGGTCACCCTGTTCTCGATACGGAACACAACCCCGCCGACGGTGTCCGCCGCATTGACAATGGTCAACCGCATCAACGCGAGCAAGGGCGATTTCCGTGTTGACGTTTCGGCGGAGGACGGCTGCGATCCTGTACCTGCACTCACGGCAGTGATAAATATTCCGTCACTGCGTAATCCGCAGCTGTCGTTCAGCATTGATTCAGATATTCGTGTGAAATTCGATCCCGCGAAGAACCGCGTTTCCGTGCAGGCTCCGAATCCCGCCCAGTTCTGGGCAGAGATTGTCGCCGCGGGGGGCATCCCTGTCGCCGACGGCGATGTTTTCGAATTTCAACAACTGGCGAATTACGACAAATTCGACTTCGATTTCAACAGCAACGGCGATCTGCAGAAGGTGAAGGCTGCAACGGCGACGCTGACCGCGACGGCTGTGGACGCTTCGTGGAACAGTGTGACCGTCACCGCCGTGCCGGCGTTTTCAAAGTCGAACAATGCGGCGGCGGCTCCCGCTTCCCCGATCCTCGAGCAGAATTATCCCAACCCGTTCAACCCATCGACGACGATTCGTTTCTCCCTGCCGGCGGAGAGTCGCATTTCCCTGCGGGTCCACGATCTGCTCGGGCGTCATATCGCGACACTTGTCGACGGGGTCCTTTCCGCGGGATCCCATGCGATCGAATGGACGGGGAACGACGACGCGGGGGCGGTCGTGCCAAGCGGGTTGTATCTCTACACGCTCCGCGCCGGCGATGTATCGGTCACACGCCGGATGCTATTGTCCAAGTAACCGAGACGATTCGGTCGCGCATGGGGAGCAGGTTCATCGAAACGCAGGCCGGAGTTCACGCTCCGGCCTGTTTCCGTTCGGGACCACTTTTTCGGAATCCTTGAATCCCATTTTGGCGGGAATGGGAAAAAGCGTAGATTTGTAATTCTTGCAGTTTGCGCTGCAGGGAAAAGCCTGGCCCGGCTCGCAAGGAATTGCGACGATCACCCGGAGAGGTGCCCGGCCTCGTCCCGCCTCCGGCGTGACTTCGCCGCGGCAGGCAGGAGTGGAAGAAGATGACATATCTCACCTGGAGAGGTGCAGGAGTGGCTGAACTGGCACGCCTGGAAAGCGTGTGTACGTGAAAGCGTACCGTGGGTTCGAATCCCACCCTCTCCGCTCCCCATACGAGACAGCCCGGAATCAATGATTACGGGCTGTTTTCGTAGATTCTCATCCACTCGAATCGACTGAATCCACTGGAATCCACTGCATGTTGGATGTTTTTTTCGGCAGTTTATCGCAACACCACCATCTTCCTGGTTAGCCGCTGCCCACCCGCGATCAGGCTGTATAAATATACTCCTGAAGGCAATTCTGTTGTGTGGCACGCAGCATTATGAAGTCCAGCTTCTTTGAACGTATTATCGAGCAAGCGCAGGAGTTCTTGACCGCAGAGATCGGTCACGATGAGTGTGACACGCTGTGCACGGGAGATCGTAAAGCTGATGGTCGTTGATGGATTGAATGGATTGGGGTAATTCGCATCCAAAACGCATAACATATCACAAGGAAGCCGTTTGGTGTCAAGAGGATGTTGGAATTCATATGCACCGATATCGATCGACGCACCCTGAATTCTGGGTTTTCTGTCGAAATCGCCATCGGGGAGAATGCCGTCCGTCCAAGCAATATCACCGGCATCGATGCACGGCGATGCTTCCCTGAGGTGAAAATCCGTCGTGTCGTTCATGAATTTCGGCTGGCGAAAGATATTCCCGTATCTGTCGCACGGTACGCTATTTCGGTTGATATAGAGTAGCGTATCCCCCGGTTCGAAATCGGGATAAGGAGTATCCCCACTGTCCCAGAATGCATTATCAGATAGTGTGAAAACGCTTGCACTGTCGCTCCAGTCAGGTGAGACGGCAACCATGCCATGGCCCGCGAAGATGTTGTTTCGCAGAGTAACGTCGCTATTGGCTACAGAGATAGCGGCGAACGAGTGGCTGCCAGTCCCAGTTACTGTATTATTGAACAGTCTGGCATGAGTTTCCTCCAGAAACATACCAGCCTCATCTGAGTTGCGAGACAGAATATTATTCATGATGATGCTCTGTCCGCATTCACTGATATAGAGAGCAGTCGACGGACATTCCCTGATTCTGTTCCCAATCATGACCAATGAATCTCCACCGAGAGCAGTGAAGACTCCGAGAATATCATCATCATGAGGAAGGATCTTATTATGGAAAAAATCTATTCGACCGAATCGCCGTACGCAGAATCCGTTCGCGATTCCTACCGCATCATTTTCCGCAGCAACATTGTCTTCAATCCTACAGTACGGAACATTGTTCAGTTCGACTCCTCCTCCAGAGCCAACGACAAATGAGTACGGGTTACCTGCGATGATGCCCGTTGCAGTGTTCCCGACGATGATGTTTTTGGTAATGACTGGAGAACCACCATCGGCATATATCCCTCCTCCTCTTGCCCAACCATCCTCGTTAAACGCGCGGTTATGAGTGATGATGTTGGAAGTAATTGTCGGAGACGCCTGTATGCAGCAGACTCCACCCCCGAATACATCTCCGTCACGTCTCATCCCCTGTCCGTTTGTGATGGTGAATCCCATCAGTGTCGTTCCGGGATCTTCACCCTGAATCATCCGGACAACGGGATTCTCCCCGTTCCCTTCAATCACCGTATGGGATATATCTGCAGTATCCCCAGAGAACACGTACCGGCTGGCAACGACGATTCGTTTTCCTTTGAAATCTATGTTCTCAATGTAAATGCCCGGGAGAACAAGTACGGTATCGCCATCCAACGCCGCATCGATCGCGGCCTGAATGCTCACTTCATCGTCAGGGACAACGATTATTCCCGGTTGCTGAGATGAAAGAAACGTGCAGCACACAGCGGCAAATATGAGCACCATTCGCATGACCTTCCTCCGCCGGTGAATACAGATGAAAATGCGTGAGACGGCTTACACGTCGAGGACACTGCTTGGGAGAATAAGTTACACATATCCGCCGGACCTAGACTGTTCAAAGTTTTTACCGTTCTGCATACTAAAGCAAAAGCCCCAGCTTTCGCCGGGGCATCCGTTCACTTGCGCTTGTCGTCGATGTCGACCTGACAGATGGCATTGACCTGCAGTTTCATTCGGTTGGGCGCAAGGTACGCGTACGCGGCTTCGGTCTCGCTGATGCTGTGATGACCGAGCAACCGGCTCACGTCCTGGATCAGTACTCCAGCCATCACAAGATGAGAAGCAAACGAGCTTTGAAATTTATGAAGCTTCGCCTTCTCGATCCCCGCTTTCGCGGCAGCAGCCTTGCACTTTGTGAGGGCCGTCCGCTCGGGGATCTTCCTGCCTGTCTCCGTAACGAACACGAAATTATTGGAGTACGGCTTCTCCTTCAGCTCCTTCAAGACGGCAAGCAACCGGTCGCTGATCGGCGTTCCTGATTTTCGGCGGAATCTGGAGCAAACCACACTCTGCAGCACCGAAAACAGCTTGACAGTATTTGGCAATAACTGTAAACTATTCGCTTGCAGCGTAGGGCGACCGGTGCTGGTGCAGAAGAGCATGCAGAACGGGTTATGCTTATGGGCCAACAGCCTGTTCGATGAGGATGAAGTAAATAATCTCCATGTAAATCTGGACAAGACCAAGACCTTCCTCGAATCCCTGCAAGCCTTGCTCACGGGAGGCTCGCCAGCGACTCAGACAGAGATTCGGAAGCGGTTTGAAGAATACTTGAATGGGATTACCATGGGCACGGAGCCCGGCAAGATCTGGATCGTGTTGGAGTAGGAACACCGCATGGACACGAATGAACACGAAATAAGTTTTGAAAAGCTGGTCGGCGCTATCAAGCTGGCTCATGAAGAGTTGGCGGCCCAGGCCGGTCGCGCGGTTAACATGAGCCTGACGCTACGTAACTGGTTTATCGGCTGCTATATCGCCGAGTACGAGTTGCGGGGTTCCGACCGTGCCCAGTACGGCGCCAAGCTCCTTGCCGACCTCGCTAAACGCCTCACAAAACTGGCGGTAAGTAACTCCAACCGTCGTCAACTCTATCGTTACCTGCGCTTATATCGCCTTTACCCTGAAATTGTGGGGACACTGCCCGCACAATTGAAAACGCTTTTGCCTGCCGGAACGAAGGCACTTGAGATAGTGGGGATCCTGCTATGTACCCAGCACGACAAGACTCTGGTGGAGTACGCTCTGGCAGGGATGGACAATGGCCTCTTCGTCTCCCGCTATCAACTCGAACTTCCGAAGAGAGAAGAGATTCAGCGCTTCATTGACGAGCAAATGAGAGACAGCAAATAACACTGCGTCATCAATCGTTCATTACACAGCATGAGTAAAGCAAGACAGCCCCGGAATCCGGCACCGATGCTGAACGGTACTGCGAGCATATTCGCTGCAGCGAGAGGGAGAATGTCCTTGGACCTCGCCATCGCCTGATTGTCGATTATTGTCTCGTCTATTTGTCGGTTATAGCGCTGGCTGATTGCTGGTTACAGTGCCGTCCCCCATCTTTCTTGCCTCATGCGAAACCAGCAGATTTCTCAGTTGGTCCAGCTCATTCAAGACGAGTACCATCTCCACTGGTGGATCCAAGGAACAGACTAGCATTAATCTGTGGAAAGATTGTGGAAAGTCTTGGAGGGTAGGTCGCGTAAGTATAGTAATAGCAAAACGATACAGAACAGGGGCTAAAAGTCCCACCCTCTCCGCTCCCCATACGAGATAGCCCGGAATCAATGATTACGGGCTGTTTTCGTAGATTCTCATCCACTCGAATCGACTGAATCCACTGGAATCCACTGCATGTTGGATGTTTTTTCTGCTGAGTAAGTGAGAAAGCCCCAGCTTTCACCGGGGCTTCTCGATCACTTCTTCTTACAGTGGATGTCCACCTGGCAGATCACATTGACCTGCAGCTGTATGCGGTCGGGTGCAAGATACGCGTACGCTGCCTCCGTCGACCGGTTACGCTTTCAACAACTTGAACGCGTGCACCCAGCGTTGCCCCAGGAAACCGGGAATGCACCAGAGGATGCACAGCGGCTCGATTGCACGTGCGGCTTCTGCCGCGCCCATGTCTTCGACGTCCCAGCCAAATTGCGCGAGAATTTCGCGCGCCTCAGCCTTGGCGGCGTCGTCGTTCCCGCAAATGAACATGCTCGGCATGGACTCGAGAGCGGGATTCACCATGAGGTGCGCTCCAACGCAGCTGAATGCCTTCACGAAATTCGCGTCGGAAAAACGGCGCTGCAGGCGCTCCATGAGCGACTCTTCCAGCGAGGTGAAAAAGTGCAGCACACCGTTGGTCGGCGGGCTGTCCGCGATCGGGTTCGTCGCGTCGAGAATGGTTTTGCCGGCAAGGCTGCCGGGTGTGGCGAGGTCGAGGGCCTCTTCCGCTGCACTGCCTTTCACCGCGAGAACGAGCAACTCCCCGAACGCAGCCGTCTCCGCGATGTCGCCCGTGCGGTAACCGGAGCCGATGCTCTCGCGCCATTGCTCGAGCTTCGCCGTGTCCCGTGAAGCGACCATCACCGCATGTCCGTGCCGGACGAAACCCGCGGTCAGCGCTTGCCCGACCGAGCCAGAACCAATAATGCCAACATTCATATTCATCTCCATTGCTTTGATGTGGGTGTCTTGTCGCGCCGATCGCGGCTCCGGGCAGGGAGCACCTCAGATGCGAAGACGTCGGGATGAAAGCGGATGTACGACATCCCAATCATAGGAATTTCTGCTGCGACTGTCAAGGGAAAGGCGCCACCAACGCATCGCACCGTTCCGCGATGCCGTTCAACGTGGCGCTCCGTGAACCATCAACGATCATGCCCGTATTTCGTTAAGAGTGCGTATATTGAATACCGCTGAATCCCCTGTATTTCTAACTCTTGGCCACGCGATGAATAACATCCTCAATGATACAAGGATACAAGCGATCAGGAGTAGTTATGATGTCAAAGTCGATACGACTTGTTCTTCCGATTTTCTTCTTCGCATCCTTCATGGTTGCGCATGCGCAATGGTCTTCCGATCCTGCGGTGAATAACGTGATCTGCCGGGCTGCCGAAAATCAGAGTGCCCCACGGATCATCAGTGACGGAAAGGGCGGCGCCATCATCTGCTGGCACGACCAACGGGCCACGCAGAATTATTACGATGTCTACGCCCAGCGCATCGATAAGGACGGTTTCGTGCGATGGACGGTCAATGGCGTCGTCGTCAGTGCCGCCCTGTACTCCCAGTCGAAACCGGATATGGTCTCGGACGACGCAGGCGGTGCGATCATCGCCTGGACAGACAACAGAAATGGCGACAATGACATTTATGTACAGCGAATCGATTCCTCCGGCAAAGTGCTTTGGACACCGGACGGCGTCGCCGTAACAGCCGACACAAGCAACCAGGCAGATGTGAAGATCACCACTGATGGAAAGCATGGCGCCATCGTGACGTGGAACGCCGGTACAGGCGGCTTCCCGCCGGGGAGCAAGATCTACGCCCAGCGTATCGACGCAAACGGGACGCTGCGCTGGAACACGCCGACGCTCGTGTCCGGTACCTTGCGGTTCGCGAACGCTCCCACCATCGCCAGTGACGGCAAGGGCGGCGCATTCATCGCGTATGCCTATTACCCGCGGCCCGAATACGACGTGTACGCGCAGCGAGTCGACTCCAACGGCGCGGTGCTTTGGGAGAACAAGGGAGTCGGAATCGCGACGGGCAGCGGATCACAGGACTCCCCGATCCTCGTCGCTGACGGTGCCGGCAACGCGTTCCTCGGCTACTCCGATTGGGGCGCGGGTTCGATCGCCACTCTGAATCTCGTCGTCCTGAAAAAGGACGGTACGCAGGCGGCGGCATTTCGTGCGACGTCGACCTCGGGCGGACAATTGAATGGCCAGTTATCGAATATCGGCGTCGGATTGCTCGGGGTCGCATGGGACGATGGACGGGTGGCCGGGAAAAGACGGGTGTTTGCGCAGATCATCGATACGACTGGAAAGAAATACTGGGCCGCGGACGGCGTGGCGGTCTCAAGCCGCGCGGGCGATCAAGTGGCACCGTATGTCATCTCCGACGGAAACGGCGGCGTGATTGTCGCCTGGGAAGATAAAACCGGCGGGCTCAAGAGCGATATCTATGCACAGCGACTGTCAGACGCCGGCGCAACGCTCTGGCCGGGCACCGGCGCCCCGGTCTGCACGGCGGCCAATATCAGGCAGTTCCCATGGATGATCAGCGATGGCCACAACGGCGCCATCGTCACATGGGAAGATTACCGGCCCTCGTTCTCGAACGCTGAAGTCTACGCTTCCCGAATTCTCGCCGATGGATCCTTCCCGATCGCACCTCCCATTCTGACATTCTCGTCGAAGACGGTTGCGTTCGGAAATGTGGGACTTGGCTATTCCTCGACGAAAAACATCACTCTCACCAACGGCGGAGGCGCCGCGGTCACGATTGCTTCCGTGACGTCAAGCGATCCACAGTTTACCCTGACGCCGGAAAGCAACACCATCGCCCCGGCGGGCAATGTCACGGCCGAGGTGAAGTATAAACCGACATCCAAGAACACCGTCAGCGCGCGCATCGTCATTCAGAGCAATTCCGTTTTCGGTCCGGACACCATCACCGTCACCGGGACGGGAACCGCTGCGGCGGAAATAGAAACCGACAGAAAGTCCCTGAATTTCGGGAACGTCGTCGTGGGATCCACAAAGTCCCTGGCGTTGAATATCTCGAACACCGGAAACGACACGCTCAAGATTACGAGCATCGCCACCAGCAACCCGAAATTCACGGTGGAAACGGCGTCCAAAGTCATTCTGCCCGGTGAATCGTTCGTGGACTCAATACGCTTTTCGCCGACAGCGTCCGGACCCGCCTCTGCCGACCTTACGCTGACGAGCAATGCGCTGACATCGCCCACGGTCATTCCGCTGTCGGGAACAGGCTCCTCCGAAGTGACCATGACGATCAACCTCGCGGACATTTCCTTCGGAAACGTCCCCGTCGGTGCCTCCAAGGACACGACAGTGACCATCACGAACACAGGAAGTGACACGCTGCGGATCGCATCGTTCACCGCGGGCGACTCTCACTTTACCATGGAGACCCCGATCACGGTCATCGCGCCGGCCGGCGTCAAGACCTTCACCCTTCGTTTCGCGCCGGATGCCGTGGGTCCGCTCGGCACCGCGTTCACCGTGACAAGCAATGCCATCTCATCGCCAAACACGATCAATGTGGACGGCACCGGTGTGGCCGATCCCGCGATTGCCTTTGCGC
Organism: Bacteroidota bacterium; assembly: GCA_014860565.1. Taxonomy (GTDB): domain Bacteria; phylum Bacteroidota; class Ignavibacteria; order SZUA-365; family SZUA-365; genus SZUA-365. The sequence goes on along the minus strand of JACZJN010000060.1, from coordinate 8,714 downwards.
CGCCGCAGCTCTCATTCGGTTCCGTTGATGTCGGCAGCAAGAAGGATCTCGTTCTCACCATCAACAACACCGGCAGCATGAATCTGACGGTCACGGCGATCACTTCGTCCAATGCGGATTTTTCCGCTCTCGTGCAGCAATTCGAAGTGCCGGGCGGCGGTTCTTTCGTGGATACGATCCGGTTCACGCCGAGCCTGATCGGCGATCGGAACGGTGTTCTTACCATTCTGAGCAACGCGGCGACATCACCCGACAACGTCCCGGTGGACGGCACGGGAAAGGATGTCTCACCGGTGCATCCGCTGGATGGCCTCCCTGGTACGTTCACACTTTTCCAGAATTATCCGAATCCTTTCAACCCGTCGACATCGATTGCATTCAGCATTCCGAGCCGGGGTGACGTTCGTCTTTCCGTTTTCGATCACCTCGGTCGAGAGATTGCGGTGCTAGCGGATGGATTGTATCAGGCAGGATCGCATACCTGCCGCTTTGATGCAGCGGAACATGCTTCAGGCATGTATGTGTATCGGCTCAGCTGGAACGGCAATACAGTGACGCGGACGATGCTGCTCCTGCGGTAGCACCGCCCTCGCGCAGGTGCTTGCAGAAGAGCGACACGTTCGGATGTTCATCATCCCATCGCACAAGGCCCCGGGAACGGGGCCTTGTGCCTTTCCGACCGATCGCCGGGAATGAGGGTTGAGCGAACATTTTTCCGCGATGCGTTGTTACCATTAACTGCGAGCCGGATATTTGTCGTACACATTTGCTCTCGTTTCCTCGCTGGCATGCTGATTGGCAGCGGGGGAGAAAACGCTCCATCATCATCAGGGCCATACTCCGAAGTTTGAAATGGGAATCCCCATCATCATATCGATTTCCCTGTTTGCAGCCATCGTCGCCATTCCCGCGGAGCGTATGCTGCGGCATCACGCCGGATGGGTGCTGGCGGGGATTCCGGGTGGAATGTTCGCGTGGTTTCTGACACTTCTTCCGGCGATACGCGAGGGTGCGGAGCTGACGTCACGCATTCCGTGGGTCCCGTCGCTGGGCATTGCACTGTCCTTTCGTCTCGACGGGCTCAGTCTGTTGTTCGCCCTCATCGTCACCGGCATCGGGACATTGGTATTCATCTACGCAGGGGGCTATCTCAAAGGGAACGAGAAGCTCGGGCGCTTCTACGCGTTGCTCTTTCTCTTCATGGCCGCCATGCTGGGTGTTGTCCTTGCGGATAACCTTCTTCTGGTATTTGTTTTCTGGGAACTGACCGGCATTTCTTCGTATCTGCTCATCGGATTTTATCATGAGAAGGCCGCATCGCGCGCCTCCGCGCTGCAGGCGCTGCTCGTCACGGGTGCGGGCGGACTGGCCCTGCTCGCCGGCATCGTGTTGCTCGGCGTCATCGGCGGTTCCTACGAACTCGCGGATCTGATGTCCGGCAGTATCGACATGTATTCTCATACGCTCTATCTGCCGGCGCTCCTGCTCATTTTTGCCGGCGCGTTCACAAAATCCGCGCAGGCGCCGTTTCATTTCTGGCTTCCGGGCGCCATGGCCGCGCCGGCTCCGGTGAGCGCGTATCTTCATTCCGCGACCATGGTCAACGCCGGAGTGTACCTGCTCGCGCGGTTGGCCCCTGTCGTGGGGGCATCGGAGGAATGGCGGTACCTTCTCACGCTGACCGGCGGCGTCACCATGCTCGTCGGCGCGTTCCTTGCGGCCCCGCAAACAGATATGAAGCGACTGTTGGCCTATTCCACTGTCAGCGCCCTGGGGATGCTCGTTCTGCTCATCGGTCTGAACACCGACATGGCCGTCAAGGCAGCGCTGGTGTTTCTGGTCGTTCACTCGCTTTACAAGGGGGCGCTGTTCATGGTGGCGGGTACCATCGACCACGAGACCGGAACGCGCGATGTGCGCGTGCTGCAGGGGCTGATGCGAACCATGCCGCTCACGGGAACGGCGGCCATCCTCGCCGCGCTCTCGATGACGGGTTTCCCGCCTATGCTGGGCTTTATCGGAAAGGAGTTGATCTACGAAGCCAAGATGCAGGCGCCTTCCGCGGCGGTGTTCCTCCTCATCGCGGGCGTCATTGCCAACGCCGTCAACATCGCGGTCGCGATTATCGTGGGTCTGCGACCCTTCGCCGGAGGGACGTCGCAGAAAGCGATGGGACATGAGGGGAGCACCGCGTTATGGCTGGCCCCGCTCATCATGGGGATCGTCGGCCTGGTGTTCGGACTCTTTCCCGACCTTCTCGGCGAATCGCTCATCGAAGCGGCGGTATCGAGCGTGCGGGCCGGTCATTTCGACGTACAGCTCAAGCTCTGGCATGGCTTCAACCTCGTCCTCATGCTGAGTGTGCTTACCGTGGCGATCGGCATCGGCATGTTTCTGCTGCGCACAAAAGCGCGCCGCAGCTTCGAACGCCTGCATATTCCGTCCGGGTTTCTGCCCGGCGGACTCTTCGAAGCTGCGGTCAAGGGATTACCCGCTTTCGCCGGGAGAATGATCCGTCATCTGCAAAGCGGGTACCTGCGTTCCTACCTTTTCATTATTCTTTCCGCCTTTGTGTTGCTCGCAGGATATGCTTTTGTTGTCACGCCCGATTGGCCGACCGCGATTTCTTTCGGGGGCGTTCCCTATTACGCCTGGGTGATCAGCGGGGTGATCATCGTTGGAACGCTCATGGCGGTGTTTTCCACCATGCGCATGACCGCGGTCGCAGGTGTCGGCGCCATTGGATTCGGTATTGCGGCGCTGTATGTCATCTTTTCCGCACCCGATCTCGCAATCACGCAGATCCTTGTGGAGACGCTCACGGTTGTCATTCTGCTCTTTGTGATCCGGCACCTGCCTCGCTTCGGACTGCATTCCTCTCTCCTCATTCGCTTCCGCGACGGATTCATCGCCGTGCTCAGCGGACTTGCCGTGGCGCTCTATTCGCTGAAGACTTCCCGCCTGCAGCTCAGTGATACGATTTCCACGTGGTATGGCGACAACAGTCTTCCGGAAGCGTTCGGGCGCAACGTCGTCAACGTGATCCTCGTGGATTTCAGGGCGCTCGATACGCTCGGAGAAATTACCGTTCTGGCGGTCGCTGCCGTGGGAGTGTACGCGCTGGTGAAACTGCGGCCTGCGCGGAAGGAGGGGACGCATGAATAATGTGATCCTTCGCGTTTCCGCGCGTTACCTTGCGCCGCTATTGCTTGCCGTGTCGGTGGTCGTGCTCGTGCGCGGTCATAATGCGCCCGGGGGCGGATTCAGCGGGGGCCTTCTCGCAGCTTCGGCGTTCGCTCTGTATACGTTCGCCTTCGGTTCCTCCCATGCCCGTAGATTATTGCGTTTCGATCCAAGAACGCTGTTGGCCGTGGGCGTGTTGATCGCCGCGCTGAGCGGAATGCCGTCGCTGCTCGGCGGCGAGGCATATCTTTCCAGCCGCTGGGTGGTCCCAATTCTGCCGGTGATAGGCCCACTGCCTCTCGGGACACCGCTCATTTTTGACGTAGGTGTCTTTATCGCCGTTATCGGCTTTACGCTTACCATAATGTTCGTGCTGTACGAATACGACGAAGAAGGGGAGGGAGACTGATGCACCTGCTCTTCGCCATATTGAGCGGCGTGCTGTTCGCAGGAGGTGTGTGGCTGATACTGCGGCGCAGCCTCATGCGTATCGTTCTGGGACTCATTCTGCTCAGCCACGCCGCGAATCTCGTCATATTCAGTTCCGACAGCACCCGGCAGGCTTCACCGCCCATCGTGCAGGAAGGGGCTCAGGTCTTGCAGGCACCGCAGGCGGATCCGCTGCCACAGGCGCTTATCCTGACGGCGATCGTTATCGGTTTCGGCATCTTCGCATTCTTCATCGTCCTTATCAAGCGCACACACAAGGAGGCGGGTACCGACGAAATCGATGATCTGAGTGAGGGGGACATATGAACTGGCTGCTGATCCTTCCGCTTCTGATCCCGCTGTTCACCGCCGTGCTCGCGATGCTGGCGCGGCGTTCGATTGCTGCGCAAAACTGGCTGAGCGTCGCAGGGGCTCTTGCAATGTTCGGCGCTGCCGCGGCGCTGCTGGGCGACGTCGCAGGCGGCGAAATCCGTGTCATGCATCTCGGTGGCTGGGAGGCTCCCTTCGGTATCGTCCTGGTTGCGGACGTACTCAGTGCCATGATGGTGCTTCTTTCCGCGCTGCTCGGATTAGCGATCGCGGTGTATTCGCTGTCAGCGATCGATGCCCCGCGCACGCGTTTCGGATATGTGCCTCTGCTCCATGTGCTGTTCATGGGCGTCAACGGCGCCTTTCTTACAGGCGACATTTTCAACCTGTACGTCTGGTTCGAGGTCATGCTCATCGCCTCCTTCGTGCTGATGGTGCTGGGAGGGGAAAAGGCGCAGCTGGTCGGTGCAGTGAAGTACGTGACCATCAACCTGCTCGCATCCATGCTTTTTCTCATCGGGGCAGGGGTGCTGTACGGAAAGATCGGTACGCTGAATTTTGCGGATCTCGCAGTGAAGCTGATGCAGAATCCCGAAGCGGAGCTCGTGAATACCACGGCCATCCTCTTTTTCGTGGCGTTCGGCATCAAGGCCGCGGTGTTCCCGTTTTTCTTCTGGCTTCCGGATTCCTATCATGTGCCGCCTGCAGCGGTGACCGCAATTTTTTCGGGACTTCTGACCAAGGTCGGCGTCTACGCAATGATGCGTGTCTTCTCGCTCATTTTCGTGTACGACACGGCATTCATGCAACCACTGTTCCTCGTGCTCGCCGGATTGACCATGGTGGTGGGTGTGATCGGGGCGGTTGCGCAGGGAGAAATGAAGCGACTCCTGTCATTTCATATCGTCAGCCAGATCGGCTACGCGTTGATGGGCTTCGGAATATTCACGAAGCTCGCGATTTCAGGGACAATCTACTTCATCGTTCACGTCGCCATTGCAAAGGCGGCCCTTTTCCTTATCACCGGGTATATCGCCGCCGTTCGGGGCAGCACGGAACTCAAACGACTGGGCGGCATGCTCCGCGAGTTCCCGCTGCTTGGGGTTCTTTTTCTTCTGGCGGCGCTTTCGCTGGCGGGCGTTCCGCCCCTCTCCGGTTTTTTTGCAAAGTTCACACTCGTGAAAGCAGGTCTGGAAGCGTCGCAATTCACCATCGTCGCCGTGGCGCTCGCCGTTGGCATGCTGACGCTGTTCTCCATGACGAAAATGTGGAACGAGGTTTTCTGGAAAGAGGCATCACCCGAAGAGGGTGCCGTTGCGTCCGCCGCGCGGGTGATGACGAAGGGTTCGCTCGTTTCGCTCATGCTTCCCATGATCCTGCTTGTCGGCGTCACCGTGCTCATGGGGATCGGTGCGGAACCGATTCTGCAGCTGACCGAGCGTGCCGCCGGGCAGCTCCTGCATCCCGATCAGTATATCAACGCGGTGTTGGGAGGACGGCCATGACGAGAAAGAAACGTTCGATGATCGTCAGAATCTGGCTCGCTCTCCGATTCCTGGCGTTCTACACAGGGGAATTGATATTGGCGAACATGCGCGTGGCCATGGACGTGCTCACGCCGCGCCTGCGCAGCAATCCCGGCATCATCGGCGTGCGTCTGTGTGATCTGACCGACCTCCAGCTTTTCGTGCTGTCGAGCCTCGTGACGATGACACCCGGAACGATGAGCATCGACGTGAGCGAGGACCGCTGCGTGCTGTTTGTCCACCACATGTTCCTGCCGGATCCCGAGGAGGCGCGGCGGCAGATCGAGGAAGATTACGTGCAACGGATACGGGAGATATTCTGATGCTCTCAGGCATGACTTCGACGGTGGGGATCGCGGCGATCATTGCACTCGGCATGTTGATGCTCGCGCTCTTGCTCGTGTCCTGGCGGCTATGGAAGGGGCCCGATCTTCCCGATCGCGTCGTGGCGCTGGACCTCATGGCCGTGATTGTGATCGGTATTATTACGGCACATGCTGTCCTGACGGACGATGCGGTCTATCTCAACGTCGCCGGTGTGCTGGCGCTTATCGTCTTTCTCGGCACGACGGCTTTCGCGCGGTATCTTGAAAAGGGGACACGGGAATGATCGAAATCATTACCATCATCTTTCTGCTCGGAGGCGCGTCGTTTTTTCTCATCGCGGCGCTTGGCATCGCACGTTTTCCCGACATCTATACGCGGATGCACGCTTCGGCGAAAGGAAGCGCCTTCGGTGCGGTATCAATGCTTCTCGGCGCCGCAATGTACTTCAGCGATGTCTGGATTGCTCTCGAAGTATTCGTGATCATTAGTTTTCTCTTCATCACCACCCCCGTGGCCGCGCATTTGATCGCGCGCGCGGCTTACAGAACGGGTGTGCAGATGCTCAAAGGAACCGGGATTGATGAACTCGCCCGGCCCCTGACCGGCGGCGAGCGCGGGAAGGAACCTCCCCCGGAAGCGACGCCGCGGTGAGCAATTGTTTGTTCGCTTTTGACGAATGATTTTTCCGTTCAGGATAGGATGGGGCGGCGGTCATCATCTGACAAGGATCATCCGGCTGAACTGCTGGGCCTCGCCGACCGTCATCCGTACGAAATAGATCCCGGGAGTCATTCCACTCGCATCAAGGGAAAGCGCGTGCGTTCCTTCTGAATAATACTCCGCGTGAAGCAGTCGCCGGACCTCACGACCGAGGGCGTCGGTGACAACGAGCGTGACTGCTGCGGCTTTTTCGAGACGGAAAGAGATCGTGGTGGAAGCGCGGAATGGATTCGGATGGACGGGGTTCAGGGTGCAGATGCCGGGAGTGGGTATCGTAATTGACGTCAGGATTTTACTCGGAGAGATTTCGACTCGCGCCTCGTTCCCGACCGCCGCCGCACTCAGTTCCTTCGCGCCGGCTTCCAGGTTGAACCGCACGTATTTCATTGACCACGTCCGGTTCCAGTCTTTCAACCTGAATTTCCAGGCGTATGTGAGACTGTCCCCACGATGCAGAAGATCATGCGTGCGAAAACTGGTATTGCCCGATGCATTCGGATCCAGTTCGACCAGATCCATTTCGTTTCTCTGCTCATCCAGCGGATTCAACCACGTGATCCGTGTGGTTATCTCATGAAGATCCAAACTCCCAGCATTCCGCACCGTTCCGGTGATAAGGAAGGTATCTGGTATATACGTTGCGTTCGGTTTGTCGAACTCGAGTCTTTCCTCACTGGATGTGCAGGTGCCGTCCAGCCGCCAGCGAACGATGTTGTCGCTGACGTTAGCGATCGGCATCCGGTCCTCGCACATGATCGGGTTGCCCTCGTCATCGATGACGACGGCCTGGATAAGGACATTCCGTCGCGTGATGCGGTTCGCCACGTCGATGACCCATTCGAAGACGATGCTGTCGCCCGGCGCGACGAGCGTGTCGAGGCTGCTGTTGATCGGCCACGGCGAGGAGGAATTCAGGGTGAGACCGTCCGGCGGAAAGGACAGGTACACGCGGCTCAGTCTGCCGGAGATATGCGAGATGTTCCGCAGCGGGTAGCGGACAGTGAAGGGATTCGGCTCCACGTCCATTCCGTCGGCGCGCAGGCCGAGCGAATCCGGTATTCTCATGCAGCCGCCGAACAGCGGGACCAGACCGTGGATACGCGTCTGGCAGCGCACCTCCGTCGAGTCGAGGCGTACGCCGGCGAAACTCTTCCCGGTGACCGTGAAACGGAATTCCGGCATCGCCTGTACGCGGAGACGCGGGACCCATCGGACGACCCAGGTCAGCTCCGGCACCGGATCACTGATGCGCCACTTCCCCAATGTGGACGGGGAAAAATGCTTCGAAAGAGAATCGGCGGGGTCGACCAGTTCGACGTTCGGCGGAAGAATGAGTGTCCCGGTCACATCTTCCGCTGGAGTGTTTCCGTTGTTGACGCAGGTCAGCCGCACGGTGAAGGGATTCGGCACATACGAGTCCTCTGCGTCGACGAAATGCAGCGAGTCCGGCACGTAGCAGCGCGGGGCGAGTATCGGCGAATCCAGCGGCGGAATGATCACGGTGGCTTCACACAGGGACGAATCCGCGTTCGGCGTCTTCACCCACACCTTGATCACGCACTGCCTCTCCATCGTCGTCGGAGGATGACGCAGCATCCACTGCACCTGACCGGACTGCTGTGGAAAGAGCCACGAAGGCTGGAGGGATTTCGTGTATCCGTTCGGAGCATCGTCCCCGGCAAGGTGCAGATCGGGTGGCACGATGATGGTGGCGGTGACTGGGCTCGCCAGTGCCGTGCCGGTGTTCGTTACCGTGACCGTGACGGGGAAGGGCATGGGAGTGTAACGCACGTTGGCATTGTCGGCGATGATGACCGGCGCCGATGCCGTGCAATTGAGAACGGGCTGGGCGGTCGCAACCGATCCGACCGTGATGGAAGCAGCACCAGTGAACATGAGAAGCAGAAACAATGAGCGTAGCATCGCGTGTCGTCTCTCCGATGTACCGTGCGTGCGTAATGATTGCATGATTGCTTCCGATGTGCTGCGTAGCGTTTTTCGTGCTTCTGAGAAAGAACACGCGAGGGAACTCCATGTTACACGAGAAAGGGATCGGCATATGGTTGATTTCACGCGCACAATTCGATACGTTTGGCGAAGCCGAAATAGTGTCACCAGCGTCCCGACCATGCACTCCCTCGTCGTCACTCTCCTCGTTCTCGCTTTCATCACAGGCAGCGTTTCCGCACAGACCGACAG
>JACZJN010000059.1 GCA_014860565.1 Bacteroidota bacterium | reverse complement strand
TTTTCATCATTGGCTTCGGTATTCTTCGACATGGCGTATCCTCCATTCTTTGGTGTGCTGAAAACCCACTTTCGACCGTGGTTTCAGACAGGATACGCCTTTTTTCTTGCTTCCGCCATACACCAGATTCAAACATAACTCCTGATAAAGTCCAGTAGGTCGTAATATATTTCTTTTGTGCGCAATGACTCGGTGAAAATGTCATGGTTATAACTCTGTAGAAATGTCAGGAGAAATTCTTCACCTTGAGGCATCTGTCACAAAGGAGCCTCGCAGATGAAAGGGACCCTGACGATGAGCACAATAGAGCGTAAACGCATCAGTATCCTTCAACAGCACCGTGGGGAGCTTCTCACCGCAGAAGAGGCCGCCGCTGAACTGGAGATTTCCGTGCGACAATTCTATTGGATAAAAGCGCGCTTCGTCACCGAAGGAGATACCGCACTGCTCCATCGTGCACGTGGTCGTCCCTCGAACTTTGGTTTCAGTCCGCGGATCAAGCAAGACTCTAATTAAACAGTTTGCAAAGTGATCTTATTTGATATCAATGGTTTACGGGCATCGAAAAGTTGTAGTGCCCGGATTTCACCTTTCCGGGGGACCGTCACGGAGCACTGGCGGCAAGGCAATCCCCACCGCCTGAAAGACCTTTCCCGCCGAGCCCGTGGCTTCGGTGAGAAGGCGAAACACCAGGTTCTGATGACGCAACGTGATTTCCTCGATCGCATCGACATCCGCGATGATATGATTCCATTCAAGCTTCCAGCCCTTGCGCGCGATCCGGTCCTGTAATTCCTTGCGCAGAACAACGGCGAGAAACGAGCAGAAGACATGACCGATGATACTCTCGTCATTGTGATGATAAATCGGCCGCGTCTCGAGCACGCTTTTCATCGTCCCGAAAATCTACCACCATCCAGAGCTGTTTGTATTTCAGTGCGACCTCGGCTGTCGGGATCCTTCGCGTTCTTTCGTTCCTCGCGCACCTGTTCAAAGCGACCGGCACGGCCGAGGATCTCGATCGAGACATCCTTGCACCTGCGCATGCGCACGCCGAGGATATTCCCACTTCATGGCCTCCAGTGCCGCGATAGTCGCATCGCTGATCATCCCCCGGTCGGCCACGATGCAGATGCGTCCGATACCGAAACGCTCCTTGAGCCACGTCGCGACGGGAATCAGCGAGGCGACATCGGCCGTGTTGCCGGGCCACATCTCCGAGCAGACCGGATTGCCCCTGATTGTCGAGGATCATGCCGACGACCATCTGCGGGGCTTCGGGACGATGATCCTTCGAATGATCGCGTCGGCCGATCTCCTGGCCTCCGGCACCATCGAAGTACACCGTCGTCGTATTGAAAAACACGAGCGCCATCTCGCTGAAGAGTCTTCCCTCAGTGTTGTGTTTCTCGGCGAGCAGGTTCGCCATCGCATGTGTAACAGCAGGGTAGAAATGTCCGGGTATATGCAAAGTAGAAATGTCCGCACGATTCGCCACAATGATTCCTT
>JACZJN010000004.1 GCA_014860565.1 Bacteroidota bacterium | reverse complement strand
GCGCAATTCCGCCCTACGGCATCGGACGAAGGAATATCACGGGGGCGAATTGTACGTTTCGTCCGTCCATGAGCCGTATGAAATACCGTCCCGAGGCGAGGTGCGCACCGGAACGCGAGGCATCGAAGGTACACACCCTGCTCCCGGCTTGGATTTCACCTTCGAACAGCGTTGCGACGTCGCGGCCAAAGAGATCGACGACGGTGACCGAAATGCGAGTCGGCACCGAGGCGAAAATGGTAATTGACATGTGATCGGAAAAGGGATTCGGGCGGGCTGCGCCGAGCACGACAGACTTCGGAGCGGACAGCATTCCCTGCACGGATGTGGTGACCGTATCGGTTACGGGATTCCCCAGCACCCAGTCCATGGCCCCCCACAGGAAACTCCACTCCGATTCCGGGTCGGTCAACTCGAAACCGAATGATGTTCCGTCGCGTGCATCGTTTTCCTCGATCTCGGGGTGGGGTCCCAGCAGAAGCACGTGCCCGCTTCCGTGCGGGAAGGCGACCATCGCGGGTTGATTCCCCGCTGCGTCCCATGTCGCCAGCGTATCGACAATAAAGCCGGGATCCGGAAGAAATGCAGGGCCGCCGAAATACATCGTGGTAAGCGACCGCGGCTGCGATCGTGTGATCGGATGGTCAGGATTCATGCTGACAGTGGTGAGGGCATAGTCCGGCCACGCCTTAATCTCGGCTAATGCACCTCGCGCCGTGCCCTTGAATAGCCCGAGCGTGTAAGGGAAACTCCCGCCTTCCCAGTCGACATGGTCCGCCGCGAAATACGCTCCGGCGCAGATGCCGACATACGCGCCGCCCGTGCTGACGAGGTCGCGGATATTCGTCTCTCCCCTCCCGGTGATCTTTCGCTTGTAATCATACGCATATCCACCCGGCATGTACAGGCAGCGGAACTGCGGCGCGAGAGCGCCTGCATTGATGCGCGCCGCATCGACACGGAGATGTGTCAGGCCCTTCCAATCCAGAAAATGCTCGAACGCGATGACGCCGTCTTCCCAGGCGCCTTCATCCATGTACACGGCGACATCGATCTGGTTCGGCACCTGCCCCACGGCGCCGCGTGGAACGAGAATCATGACGAAGAAAAGAACACATCCAATGATGGCTGCATTGCGCATTGACGGGACCCTCACGATAAAATAAATGGGAATCGGACCGGAAACATTTTATTCCAATCCCGAATGCAACCTACGTCTTCGCCGGGTCTGTTCAAATGGGGGATTCACGAATCCGCCCCGTTCACGAATCCTCCCTCCCACGCGACACCGTCAATTGGGTAATGCGTCCGATAAAACAAATTCCAATGTCCCTCCCGCCGTGATCTCCGCGTGCGTGATGTATCGACGATCGAGTTCCTTCCCGTTGAGGATGATCGAACGGACGAACACTCTTCCCTTCCCCTGGTTCGGCGCGGTGACGGTGAATGTGCGCCCGTTGTCAAGATGGATGGCGGCCGAGTGCACGGCAGGACTCCCGATCCAGTACCGATCCGCCCCCGGGGCGACGGGATAAAAGCCCAGTGCGCTGAAAACATACCAGGCGGACATCTGTCCGCAGTCGTCGTTGCCGCAGAGGCCGTCGCTGCTGTTTGCGTACATGCGGTCCATGATCATGCGCACCCGTTCCCCTGCCTTCCATGGCTGCGACGTCCAGTTGTACAGATATGGGATGTGATGACCCGGTTCGTTGCCGTGCACGTAGTTGCCGATGATGCCGTCGCGCGTGATGTCTTCGGTATTTTCGAAATTCCGGTCATCGAGTCCCATCGTGAAAAGCGAATCGAGGACGCCCGTGAAGCGTTGTTCTCCCCCCATGGTCGTGATCAATCCTTCCGGATCGTGCGGCACGAACAGTCCGTAATTCCACGCATTGCCCTCGATGAATCCCTGCCCGTGCGTGTCCAGCGGATCGAAGGGCGCGACCCAGCTGCCGTCGCCGCGGCGGGGACGCATGAAGCCGATCGAGGCATCCCACTGATTCCGCCACGAAGCAGAGCGCCGGAGATACTGCTTCGCGGTCACTTCGTCCCCGGCCTTCCAGGCCAGCTGCGCGATGGCCCAGTCATCGTAGGCATATTCCAGCGTGGCGCTCACGGAATACGGAAATACCTCCTGCGGCACGTAGCCGTGCTGCATATAGGCACCGAGTCCGTCGAACAGCGTGTACGTGGACGTCGCCGTGCAGGCGTCGAGCGCGCGGCGGATGTCGCCCGCGTACACACCCTTCACAACGGCATCAGCGATGACCGAAACGGCATGGTAGCCGATCATGCACCAGTTCTCGTTTGCATGATGCGACCACACCGGCAGCATGTGATGGACGCTTTGCTCCTGATGCGCGAGCATGGAGGCGACCATGTCGCGTGTTCGTTGCGGCTCGAGCAGCGTAAACAGCGGATGCAGGGCGCGGAAGGTATCCCACAATGAGAAAATCGTATAGTTCGTGAAGCTGTCCGCGTGATGGATGTTCTGGTCGAGTCCCCGATAGCGGCCGTCAACGTCCTGATACACTGCGGGACTGATGCACGTGTGATACAGCGCGGTGTAGAACACCGTGCGCTCGTCGTTGGTGAGGAACTCCGCGTCGACCTTCGCGAGTTGTGCGTTCCATTTCTTCGCCGTTTCGGCTCTTGTTTTCCTGAAATCCCAGCCCGGTACTTCCGCGCGGAGATTGGCGAGCGCGCCTTCTGTGCTCACTCCGGAAAGGGCGAACTTCACCTGCACGGCGTCTCCGTCCGCAAGGTCGAAATCGAAATGCGCGCGTATGCTGCGTCCCGCCATCTCGGGAAAGTTCTTCGTCTCGTCGAATTTCCGCCAGAAGCCGCGGTACACTGCGGAGTCGTATTTCGCATGTCCGTAGGATGTAAACGGTCGGTCGAACTCCATCGCGAAATATAGAACGCGCGTCCGCGCCCAGCCGGTGGTCTGCCTGTAGCCGGTGATGAGCCGATCGTTCTCCACGCGGACGAAGGTCCACACATTCTTTCCATCGTAATTATAGATGCCGTGCATCAGGTCGAGAACGACATGCGCTTCTCCCCCGCGTTCGAACGTGTAGCGATGAAAGCCGGTGCGCTCCGTGGCCGTGAGTTCCGCCGTGACGTTGTAGTCGTCCAGCCGCACGCGGTAATATCCCGGATGCGCTTCCTCCGTCTCATGCCGGAATCGCGAGCGATAGCCCGCATCGGGATCGCCGGCGGTGCCGGGATTGAGGCGGAGCGTGCCCGTCGTGGGCATGAGGAGAAAATCACCGAGATCGGAATGTCCCGTGCCGCTGAAATGCGTGTGGCTGAATCCCACGATCGTCGGGTCGCGGTACTGGTATCCCGCGCAGTATTCGTACACCGGGCGGTTATACGCGCCATCGACGGCGTAGGGAATCGTATCCGTATCCGGACTCAGCTGCACCAGTCCGAACGGCGCCACTGCGCCCGGGAAGGTATGTCCCATGCGGTCGGTGCCGATGAACGGATTGACGTATTGGATGAAGTCGCGCGGCTGGGATTGCACCGGTTGTGTTGCCGCGATGATCCACACGGTTATGAAAATGACGCCGGCCGATTTTGGAAAACGTGCCATTACAGAATATCCTCCACGAACCATCATGTATCGTTCCCGCAGGGCGGATTCATGAATCCGCCCTACAATCGACCGTGCGATAATACGTAACCCACGGTGGCATTCCAATCCGCATGGCGACGCACGCGGATTCGCCGAACATCATCCCCGTTCCGCAGGGCGGATTCATGAATCCGCCCTACCATCGTCCGTGCGATAATACGTAACCCACGGTGGCATTCCAATCCGCAGGGCGACGCACACGGAATCGCCGAACATCATCCCCCGTTCCGTAGGGCGGATTCATGAATCCGCCCTACAATCGACCGTGTGATTACACACCCGTTGTAATTGCATTGAACGGTAATAATCCTGCCAATAGATTCGTGCATCGATTCATCATTTGGGAGAACGCGATGAACCGCCGTCGAAAACATTCATCCCTTCGCGCGCGCTGGCATGACTATTCGGCTCCAGGCCTGTACCACATTATCCTTACCCTGAAAGAGAGACAACCCTATTTCGGATATATCCGCGACTCTGAGATGCACCTGAATGACTTTGGTCATCTTGTTTCAGGGCATGTACTGCAGCTTGAGGAACGCTATGACGGTTTACGTTTGGATACGTTCGCGGTAATGCCCGACCATGTACACCTATTGGTGGAAATTCAGGACATCACTCGTGAAAGCTTTGCATCCAATCACACAAAGGATCAGGCTGCCAAAGGTCGCCGGCGTAGGATGCTCATTCCTTTGATGGTCGGATATCTGAAAATGAGAACGGCAAAGGAAATCAACCACCTTCAGGGAACATCAGGTTGTGCATTATGGCAGGAACGGTATTACGATCGAATCGTTCGTATCGCGACAGACATTGATTCGGTCAGGCGATATATCGTCCACAACGCATTGCATCATACCCGGACACCGTAGGGCGGATTCATGAATCCTTACCACTCCGGAAATGTCAAGATGGCCAAACGCCGTAGGGCGGATTCATCAATCCGCCCCACAATCAATCGTTCGATATCACGCACAACATTACGCGTCGTCGTCGTCGTCGGTATCGTCGTCGTCGTCGGTATCGATATCATCGGTATCGTCGTCGGTATCGATCAGATCGTCATCGACATCCTCACCCTCCGAATTTTTCTTTGCCAGTTTCGCGAGGCGCTTCTCTTCCTTTTTCTTCTGTTTGGCGATCTCACGCTGGCGCTTCTGAAACGAATAATTCGGTCTGCCCATTTCTACTCCGTACTGAACTGTAATGACTGTGTTTCACGAATGCCCCGCGCGATGCTACATCGTGAAGGACCCGTGGGGAAGATATAAACAAAACAGAGGACGACGCAAAGGGCGCCGTCCTCTGAGATATGCTATAACGAGTATTAATCGCGACGAGCGGCGATTACCAGCGGCTTCCGCCGGTGGGACGCGGGGCGCGCGGCTTTGCTTCGTTAACGCTGAGGTTTCTGCCTTCGAGATCGGTGCCGTTGAGGGCTTCGATCGCGGCGCGTGCCTGGCCATCATCCTTCATTTCGACGAAAGCGAAGCCCTTGGGGCGGCCGCTGTCGCGATCGGTGATGATGTTGACGGTGTCGACCGAACCATACTCTTCGAATGTTTCGCGAAGCATGGATTCAGACACGTTGTACGACATGTTTCCTACGTAGATGTTCATTACGAACTCCTTCTTGATAAAGTGCCAATCTGTAAATTCATCATATTCCCGGGAGTGGCACGGTCTCAAGAATCGATGGAGAAATCACTCCTAAGGTTCCGCGGTCGCGGGTACTTTCGTATCGGGTCCGCAGCCTTCGAATGATTAACTATACAATTTCGATATAAGAAATGCGGTTTCCTAGTCAAATCTTCGTCCCTGCAAAAAAAAGATTTCCCGGCGCGGCATGCATTCTCGTCTCGTCATCTCTTGAAAAGCAGGATTGATTTCATTTCCGAAGCAGAGGGAGTGTGACTATACGCGCTCGCATACGTCTACTCGTATCGTATCAGCGTGGCGTTGAGCTGGATGCGCCGGGGACGAACGACGCGTTCCTGCACGGTGGTGGTCTTCACGGCCTGCGCGTCCTGCTGCGTATTGGTCGTCGTGCGCTGCGCGCCTGCATCCTTGCTGCTGCCGCGACGCGCGTCGCGTGCCTTGACGGAGTCCTGCACGGTCTGCGTCTTCGCGTCGCTCGCCGCCTTCGTTTTTTCGGTGATCTCGGTCACGTGTACGGGATCCTCCTCGATGACCTCGAGGCCTTCGATGATGACGCCATGCGCGCCGTGCTCCCGCGCGTAGTCGAGCACATACGCCTGGACGTTCTCGGCTTCATACCCCATGCTTGCCTCGGCCTGCAGCGTGCCCATCACGCGATAGGCGCGCGGGATGCTGTCCTGCAGCAGATACATGTCGACATGGTCCGTCTCCGGATAGGTATGACCGATGTAATGTACCAGCGGCGCCGAGCAGCCGGAGAAGATCAGCAGGAAAAGGCCGGTGAGAAACGAATGAAGATGACGTTGCATCATGGCGAATCCGGGAGAATGGTGAGACATGTGGGAAAAATAGCCGGATATCTTCTTCCTATCAAGAAATTTGCATCGCCACTTGAGAGTGAGGAGGTATTCGTTTATTATTGTTCTGTCTTTAATCGAAAAATACATCCGGAATACTCGCTTTTATTCCAAATATATAGTTGCTCAATGGATCCCGGGGTCAAAATGGATATCATTCGAGTCCTGTTGTTAGAGGACCAGGAAGGCGAAGCGCGACTCAATCAGAAGCTTCTGGAACGTTCTCCCACGATGGAGTTTCGATTCACTGCCTGTCAGACGCTGAAGGCGGCGATAGACGCGCTGCAGTGTGACCGGTTTGACGTCGCGCTGCTGGACCTGCACGTCCCGGATTCCACAGGCATCGACACCTACCTCGCCATTCAGGAAGCGGCACCGGAATTGCCTGCGGTGATCATCTCCGGAACCGGGGACGAGTACTTCGCCCAGAACCTCATCCGTCACGGGGCGCAGGACTTCCTGGTGAAAGGCGCCATCAACAGCGATACCCTCAGTCGCGTCGTACGGTTCGCGATGGCAAGAAAGCCCGCCAGTCTCAATGAAGGGTCGTTGGCGCAACCGTATGACTCGTCATCGCTTCATCAGTCGGGCTCGTTCCTTCTCGATGGCGATGCATGCATCACGATGGCATCCGCGAGTGTCCCGATGCTCCTCGGCACATCCGATGTTCTTTCGATCCTGCAGAAGCCCCTTGAGATTTTCCTACGGGCCGAAGAGCGACCGAAGTTCGATGACACCGTCTCGAAAGTGTGGTCCGCGCAGCGCACCGTCCTCTGCGCTCTCCAACGCGAAGGCGCGGGGCCTTCGGACCCGCGTCTGTCATTGGTGTTGTCACCGGTCATGAGAAATGGCACCGTACATGCTGTCGCGGGGCTGCTCTTTCCGTCGCCCACGGGTTTCGAAAAGGTGCTGGATGATATCCGTTTTGCTCAGGGTCTGGGGACTCTCATCGAAGAGAGCGGGGATGGGGTTTTCAGATTGTCGGAGTCCTGCTTCACACACGTCAATGCGGCGCTTGCCGCCATGCTCGGCTATGATGTCGACGAGTTGACCGGTGTGGCACTTACGGACGTGGTTTCACCCGAAGACACCGCGACCGTCAAACAGACATTGGAATCCTGCCACTTGCGGACTCCGCCACTGCAGACGCTTGCGGTCAGGCTTCTGCACAGGGCAGGCGCGAGGATCCCCGTCCGTCTGAAGATCGGGATGGTTCAACATCACGGAGTATCACAAGTTTTCGGCAGTGTGAATGACGTGTCGGCGGAGTATCAGCTGATCGATCAGAAGCGTTTTCAGGCAGACCTCGCCACACAACTCGCGCACGTGAGCGGATCTGACGGAGTCGCGCAGGTGCTGCTGAATACGCTGCCGCGACTCGAGAACATTGCATACGCTGCACTGTACATGCGAAACCCCCTCACCAACACCATGGAACGGCTGAGCTGGGCGGGAGTGGAAGGGCCATTCCCGACCGAAGCGGAGGATCCCCGGTTCGCAAAACAGCTGGAGAGTTGGATTTCGGATCTCTCCCCTTGCTATTTCGGCGTGGCCGAATTGGCCGAGCAGGGACTCGACACGCTCCTTTCCCCTCCGGGAGTGCGGTCCCTCGCGTTCATTCCAGTACACAATGAACATACGGTACACGCCGTCATCGTGGCAGGATCGGGAACGGCTGACCGCATTCCCTATTCGACCCAGCGTCTGCTTGAAATCACCGCCGTGATCACGGGCAGTGTGCTCAACCGCATTACGGCGGAAGAAGCCGAGAGGAGGACAAAGGAGGAGGACCTGAAGCGCGGCGAATTGATCTTCAGGGCAGCGGGTTTCGCGGCCTCCCGCTTCATGGCTGCTGAAAACTGGGAAGACTGCCTTCCGGACGTGCTCGAGCGCTTTGGAACCGCATCAAACGTGTGTCGTGTGGCCCTGTTTGAAACGGCGACGGATAGCGACGGAAAACGTACGCTCCGATTGCGATCGGTTTGGGTCCGCCCTGAACTGCGGGACGGTGTGATCGATCACCTGCCTGACGGGCAGACACTCGAAGAGCCGCCATTCCTGCGCTGGGCGGAGGAGCTTGGAGCGAGGCATCCGATCTCCTCCGTGATCGACGGCCTGCCGGATGCCGAACGGAATTTCTTTACCTCGCAGAATGTGCGCTCCGCCGCTCTGATTCCGGTCTTCAGCGGCAAATCCTGGTGGGGTGTCGTACGCTTCGACGAGTGCCGCAT
Source organism: Bacteroidota bacterium (assembly GCA_014860565.1). Classification (GTDB taxonomy): domain Bacteria; phylum Bacteroidota; class Ignavibacteria; order SZUA-365; family SZUA-365; genus SZUA-365. The sequence goes on along the minus strand of JACZJN010000004.1, from coordinate 19,305 downwards.
TCGACGCATCTGGCTTGAGTGCGAAATCAATGCGATGACGGCCAGCGTCGAAACACTCGGCGCGGCAATCCATCGGCAGAAGGGAGAAGAGGAGATCAGGCGGGCGCATGAGGAAGCCATGCGGGCGGAACAGATCAAGAACGCCTTCATCGCCAACATCTCTCATGAGCTCCGCACGCCGGTCAATATCATTATCGGCTTCCTTTCCCTCGTTTCGGAAACGTGCCGCCCCGAGGACTCCGAGGAGTCGAGCGATTATTCCCAGGAGATCGCGGATGCCAGCGCGAGGCTGATCCGGACCGTTGATTCCCTCATGGAGATCAGCCGTTTCCAGGCGCGGGATATTCATCCCACGTTCCTGCCGTTGCGCCTCGACAAACTTCTGGTGAACTGCGTATCGAAGTATCGACGGCAAATACAGGAAAAGGGGCTGGAACTGCAGGTAGAGAACAACTGCGGAGAGGCGGAGATCCTGGGTGACGAACATTTTCTGTCACAGGCGTTCGAAAACCTGCTTGACAATGCGGTGAAATTCACTCCCAGGGGGTCTGTGCGGCTCTCGCTGGATCGCGGGGAGGAAGGAAGGCTCCATGTGCAGATTTCCGATACCGGAATCGGAATATCCAAACAATTTCTCCAGCAGATTTTCGAGCCGTATTTCCAGGAAGATTTCGGGTATAGCCGGACCTACGAAGGCGTCGGCCTGGGATTGACACTCGTGAAACTGTTCCTTGAGGCGCACGGCGCGGCGATCGGTATTCAAAGCGAGAGGGATGCCGGGACGACCATCGATGTTTTTTTCCCGGCACCGACCCGGTAGTGGCACATCACATTCCCGACAGACCGATGCCCACGGCGAGAATGATGATGAAGATCACTATAAAGACAGGGATAGTGACGATGAGAGCGGCGACAAGGTAGTGGCCGAGCACGGCGAAGGAGCGGGTGATAAAGCTGCCGCTGAGCAGGTTTGTCCGGGGCAGGGCAGGCATCTGCGACTGCCGGCGCTCGGTGGAGATGATGCGTTCTTCGAGCATTTGCAACTGCGTTTTCAGAACATTGATCTCATGCTGAAGGTCGGGCGCGGGGGCGGGGGCTGACTGTTCGTCCATGGCATGCACCTCGTTGAAGTTCTTCTGAAGGGTTTCACATCGGAAAATGCGGAATAACGGACTTGCACGCAAGTCGAACGTCCGCAGTGGGCACTTGGCCAGTGACTGAAAGAAAGCGGCGCCCGGGAGAGGCGCCGCGAAAGTCATGTATGAACGGTTGGTGATGGCCGGTGGAATGCGCCCGATCAGTAGCGCGAGCGACCGCGGGGCTCTTCGGTGCGCGGACGGGCCTGATTGACCTTGATATTGCGACCACCCAGATCCGCGCCGTCGAGCGCCTTGATCGCCTCTTCGGCCTCGGCGTCATCGGGCATTTCCACAAAACCGAACCCTTTCGAACGGCCGGTGTCGCGATCCATGATGATCTTGGCACTGCTGACCTCGCCATACGCGGCAAACGCGTTGTGAAGGTCGTCATCTGTCATCTGATAACTCAGATTTCCAACATAGAGATTCATAACAAAAACCTTGAAAAGTGAAATACAGGGAGAAATTCGGTGCAAAATCGCATTCGAAATGGCAAAAATCAAGCTATTCCAGCCACTTATAGAAATATTTCCTTGCGATCCCACCTTTGCACTTTGGGAATTTTTTCCTAAATTAATTCCCAATTAAGACTGAACTCTCTTTAATGTCTCGCTCCCTATCAGCGACTATCTTGCAGACAGAACACACGGGTTTCGCACAAGAATCGTAAACGTCTCCCCCTAATACAGAGAAAGAGGATAAACTTTGGCGCAAATCTTTCCAGAGTGGGTCAACAAGGTGCCCGGGAGAATCGCACTTTCCGGTGGCATACTCGTCATCTTCGTGATCGCGGGGATCTGGTATTACGGGTCGCCGGAGTATACCGACGTGGGCTATCAGCCGGTGCAGCCGGTGCCTTACAGCCACAAGCTGCATGCCGGGGATCTGGGCATCGATTGCCGCTACTGCCATACCGGCGTTGAGGTCTCGGCCGTGGCCATGGTGCCGCCGACACAGACCTGCATGAACTGCCATACCCTCATCAAAACCGACAGCCCGAAACTCGCACCCGTGCGTGAAAGCTGGGAAAAGGGTACGCCGGTGCGCTGGGTACGCATTCACAAGGTACCCGACTACGCGTACTTCGACCACAGCGCGCATCTCCGCGTGGGCGTGGGTTGCGAAAGCTGCCACGGCAACATCGCCGCGATGGAGGAAGTCGAACTCGCCAAGCCGCTGAGCATGGGCTGGTGCCTCGACTGCCACCGCAATCCCGACGCGCATCTGCGTCCGCTCGACGAGGTGACGGCGATGGGATGGACCCCGCCCGCGAACCAGGCCGAACGCGCCGCGGCGATCAAGGCGCAATTCAACATCAAGCCCCCGGTCACCTGTTCGGGGTGCCACCGATGAACAACAAGACACAAGACGCTGACGCATCCGCTATGAAGACAGGCAAAGATTACTGGCTGAGTCTCCGCGACAAGGCCGATACACCGGAATACCGGGCTTTGGTGGAACGCGAGTTCCCCGAAGGCACGGTCGAACTGGCATCCTCCATGAACCGCCGCACCTTCCTGACCCTGATGGGTGCCTCGATGGCGTTGGCGGGACTCACCAGCTGCCGCCGGCCGGAAGAAGAGATCGTTCCTTATGTTTCCAAACCGGAAGAAATCACCCTCGGCAATGCGCTGCAGTATGCGACGTCGATGCCGCTCGGTACGGAAAACTACAGTCTGCTCGTGCAGGCACGGGAAGGACGCCCGGTCAAGATCATGGGAAACGCGCTCGACGCGCACACCGGTACCGCCAGCAATGTCTGGGCCAATGCCTCCATCCTCGGGCTCTATGACCCCGACCGCTCGCAGATGGCCCTGGCCAACGGCGCGGAGAGCAGCGTGCAGGCATTTGTCGGCGCATGGACCCCGCTCTTTGCGAAATACGCCGCGAACAGCGGCGCGGGACTCGCCCTGCTCGTCCAGCCCTTCGCCTCCCCGACGCTGCAGCGGCAGCTCGAGGCCTTCCGCACCGCCTTCCCCGCGGCCATCGTCGCGACCTGGGATGCGGTGAGCGACGCCAACCAGTTCGCGGGACACGGCTCCGCTTTCGGACGTCCCCTGCGCGCGGTGTATGATTTCACGGAAGCCGACATCGTGCTCGCACTCGATGCGGATCCCTTCGGCACCGAATACGCCGCGTTTGAAAACGCCCGCGGGTTCGCCGAGCGCCGCCGCGTCGAGAAACCCGATGACTCGATGAACCGGCTGTACGTAGTCGAACCGAGCCTGACACAGACTGCCGCGCTCGCCGACCACCGTCTGCGCCTCGCGGCCGGACGCATCCCCTCCTTCACCGCATCGCTGCTGCATGCGATGGCTGCACGCGGACTCGCCGTCCCAGCCTCCCTGCTGGCCGCGGCTCCCGCGGATAAAAGCATCGACACCGCCTGGATCGACGCCGTCGCCGAAGACCTGCTTGCGCATCGGGGCCGCGGTCTCGTCATCGCGGGACGCGGACAGGACGCGTTCATGCACGCCCTGGTCGCGGTCATCAACAGCCTTCTCGGCAACAACGGCAGCACGGTGCGCTACACGGCGCAGCCTTTCGCCAACGAATCCGATCCGGCGTCTCTGTCCGCGCTGACCGCGGCGATGAATGCTTCGAAAGTGGAAACACTGATCGTCCTCGGCGGCAATCCCGTATTCGACGCCCCGGCCGATCTCGATTTCCGCGGCGCGCTCACCAACGTGGGCACCACGGTACATGTCGGGCTCCATCGTGACGAAACCGCCCTCGCCTGTGGCTGGCATGTGCCGCTGCGGCATTACCTCGAGGCCTGGGGCGACATCAGCAGTCTGCACGGACAGCTCGGCGTGATCCAGCCCCTGATCGAGCCGCTGTACGCCGACGGCATCAGCGATGCTGAAATGCTTGCCCTGCTCGCGGGCGGAACGCTGCAAAAAGGCTTTGACTTGGTAAAGGCGACCTGGCAGCAGCTGACGCCCGGACTCACCGACCGCGCCTGGCGCGGCATCCTGCATGACGGACTGCTCCCGCGCGAGATAGTGTTCGAGGCACCGGCGCCGTCGATCGATGCCGTGGCCGCGGTACTGAAGCCCGCGCTGTTCACAGCGCCCGCACTTTCAGCCGATAATATGGAAGTGACCTTCCGTCTCTCACCCGCCGTACACGACGGCCGTTTCGCCAACAACGGCTGGCTGCAGGAATTCCCTGATCCCGTCACGAAGCTGACCTGGGACAACGCCGCGCTGATGAGCCGCAGCACTGCAAACGCGCTGGGACTCAATGATGGCGACCTCGTCCGCCTCAACTGCGCGGGACGTGAAACACCGATGCCGGTCTGGGTCATGCCCGGACAGGCGGAATTCTGCGTCACTGTCACCCTCGGCTACGGGCGGAAAAATGGCGGACGCGTGGGTACGGGCGCGGGTTTCAACGCCTATCGCCTGCGCACAAGCAAGGCACTGTTCCACGCGACACAGCTCACTGTCGGGCCCGCTTTCTCGACTGTTCCGATGGCCTGCGTGCAGGATCATCATGGTCTCGACCTTGAAAAAATGGCCCGCGAGGGCGTGCAGGAGCGTCTGCCCCAGCTCTACCGCGAAGCCACGCTCGAGGAATACCAAAAAGATCCGGAGTTCGCGAAGGAACGCGTCGAAATGCCGGTACTGCGCTCGATGTGGAAAGACCACGAATATAAAGAAGGCCATCAGTGGGGGATGTCCATCGACCTCAACGCCTGCATCGGCTGCGGCGCCTGCACCATCGCCTGCCAGAGTGAAAACAACATTCCCGTCGTCGGCAAGAAAATGGTGCTCAACGGGCGCGAGATGCACTGGATTCGCATCGACCGGTATTTCAGCGGCGAAGACGACAATCCCGGCGTGCGCATCATGCCCGTCGGCTGTCAGCAATGCGAAATGGCGCCCTGCGAGCAGGTGTGTCCGGTGGCCGCGACTTCGCACGACGAGGAAGGCCTGAACGTCATGACCTACAACCGCTGCATCGGCACGCGCTACTGCTCAAACAACTGTCCCTACAAGGTGCGCCGCTTCAATTTCTACAATTACACCAAGGACATGCCCGAGACGGTGCAGATGGCGCAGAATCCGGAAGTCACGGTCCGCTTCCGCGGCGTGATGGAGAAATGCACATACTGCACGCAGCGCATTACAATCGGCAAGATCGCCGCCAAGCGGGACGGCCGTGCTCTCAAGGACGGCGATATCACGCCCGCCTGCGAGCAGACCTGTCCGACCGGCGCCATCGTTTTCGGCGACATCAACGATCCCGAGAGCCGTGTGGCGAAAGAGAAGCAGCGCGACCGTGATTACGCGCTGCTGGGCGAGCTGAACCTGCGTCCGCGCACCACCTTCCTTGCGCGACTGAGAAATCCGAATCCGAAGCTGGAGGCCAAATAGTGAGTAGTGTGAACACAACAACTGTCAAAACGGCAACCGCCGTTCTCGAAGAAGCGCCGCTGGTGCAGGGAGGCCTGACCTTCAACGGCATCACCGAGAAGGTGAGCGGCATCGTCGAGAAGCCGACGCCGCCGCTCTGGTGGCTGCTCTTCGGCGTTGCGCTCTCAGGTACCCTGGTCCTTGGCGGCGCGATCGGCTGGCTGTTCTACGAAGGCACCGGCATCTGGGGACTCAACAACCCTGTCGGCTGGGGCTGGGCCATCGTCAACTTCGTGTTCTGGGTCGGCATCGGCCACGCGGGGACGCTGATCTCGGCGATCCTTTTCCTGCTGCGGCAGAAATGGCGCACCGCGATCAACCGCTTCGCCGAAGCCATGACCATCGTCGCCGTGATCTGCGCGGGCATCTTCCCCGCCATCCATGTCGGACGCATCTGGATCGTCTACTATATGTTCCCCCTGCCGAATCAGATGTCGATGTGGCCGAATTTCCGCAGTCCGCTGCTGTGGGACGTCTTCGCGGTCGGCACGTACTTCACGGTGTCCTTCCTTTTCTGGTATGTCGGCCTTGTGCCCGACCTGGCGACCTTCCGCGACCGCGCGACGTCGAAGATCAAGAAAGTCGTCTTCGGCGCACTGGCACTGGGCTGGCGCTGGGGCAACCGGCAGTGGAAGAATTACGAACTGGCGTATCTGATGCTCGCCGGACTTGCGACGCCGCTGGTGCTTTCCGTGCACTCGGTGGTGAGCACCGACTTCGCGACCAGTCTCGTGCCCGGCTGGCACACGACGATCTTTCCGCCGTATTTCGTCGCCGGTGCGATTTTCTCGGGCTTCGGCATGGTGCTGACCCTCGCGATTATCGCCCGCCGCGTGTTCCATCTCGAGAACCTGATCACGCTCGATCATTTCGAGAAGATGAATAAAATCATTCTCGTCACCGGGTCGATGGTGGGCTATTCCTACATCATGGAATTCTTCATGGCGTGGTACAGCGGCAACATATACGAAGTATTCGCCTTTATTAACAGGGGGTTTGGCAATTATGCCTGGGCATACTGGATCATGTTCACCTGCAACGTGATCACGCCTCAACTCTTCTGGTTCCGAAAGATCCGCCGCTCGATCCCGATCATGTTCATGCTTTCCATCTTCGTGAACATCGGCATGTGGTTCGAGCGCTTCGTGATCACCGTCACATCGCTGTCGCGCGACTTCCTGCCGTCGTCGTGGGATTATTATTCGCCCACAATCTGGGACATCATGACCTTCGTCGGCAGCTTCGGCCTGTTTTTCACCCTCTTCCTGCTGTTCCTGCGCTTCCTGCCGCTGATCGCGATGTCGGAAATCAAGGGCGCGATGCCCGAGGCCGACCCGCATCATTACGGCCACGCGCATGATGAAGTCCATCAAGGAGGTGCCGCATGAAAACCCATGCACTCATCGCCGCATTCGAACATCCCGGCGCGCTTCTGGACGCTGCCGTGCGCGTGCGCGAAGCCGGATATACGCATTACGACTGCCATTCTCCTTTTCCCATTCACGGCATGGACGATGCGATGGGGCTCAAGCGTTCGCCCGTCGGCTTCATCGCCGGCGGCATGGCGGCGCTCGGCGCCACGATCGGATTCAGCCTGCAGACCTGGGTCACGACATCGGCGTACCCGCTGGTCATTTCCGGCAAGCCGATGTTCAGCTGGCAGGCGTATATCATTATCACCTTCGCCCTTTTCGTGCTCTTTGGTGCGTTCGGGGCGGTGTTCGGCATGTTCGGACTCAATCGTCTGCCCCGTCTTCACCATCCGATCTTCCATTCGGAGCTGCTCGCGAAGGCGTCGGACGACGGCTTCCTGATCAGCATCGAGGCATCCGACGCGCGCTTCAACGAAGAGGAGACACGCGCATTCCTGGCGTCGATCGGCGGAACACACATCGAGCTTGTACGAGGCGAATGATGATGACACGCACAGCAACAACACGCATTGTCCTGACCGCCGCAGCGGTCATCCTTCTCGCGGGATGCCGCGGCACTACTTCTCCCGAACCGCCGGTGCATCCCAACCCGAACATGGACACGCAGCAGAAGCTCAAACCGCAGCGCAGCAGCGCATTCTTCGCCGACGGCAAGGCCATGCGCACGCCCCCCGAGGGCAGCGTGGCGCGCGGCGAACTGCGGGAAGACGCCGCTTTCTTTACCGGCAAGAACGACGATGGCAGTTACGCCGCCATGCCGTTCGCCGTGGAGGCCGCCGATCTCGAGCGCGGCGCGAAGCGCTACGCCATTTACTGCAAACCGTGCCACGGCGAATACGGAGACGGCAAAGGCATCATCGCCGATCCGAAATACAAATACCCGATTCCTCCGACGTCCTATCACGAGCAGCGCATCAAGGACATGGCGGACGGAAACATTTTCGAAGTGATTTCCAACGGCATCCGCAACATGCCGTCGTACCGGCAGCAGATACCGGTACGCGACCGCTGGTGCATCGTCACCCATGTGCGCGAACTTCAGAAGCACGGCGCTCCGGCGTCGGCTCCCGCCGCGGCACAGACGCAGACACCGGCAAGCACGACCACGGAAACAACAACGACAGAAACAGCACAGTAACCGCATATGGCCGCTCTCGATACTCAGACGTACACGTTCACGGACAAGGGCAGGTTCGGCGTCATCGCGCTGGGCACAGGAATTCTTTTCACTGCTCTGACCGTCGTAGGCGCCTTCACCGACTCGCACATGTTTTTCGCCTCGTGGCTGACGTCGTTCGCGTTCTGGACGACGATCGTCCTCGGCGCGCTGTTCTTCGTCATGCTGCAGCACGTCACCGCCGCGGTCTGGAGCGTGGTCACGCGCCGCGCCGCGGAGGCGTTGAGCCTCGCGCTGCCCGTGCTGCTCGTGTGCTTCATCCCGATCCTCTTCGGCATGCACGACCTCTTCCACTGGTCGCATGCGGAGGAAGTGGCGTCGGATCATGTGCTGGCATGGAAGGCCCCGTACCTCAACACCACCTTCTTCATCGTGCGCGGACTTCTGTTCTTCGCCGTGTGGATCGTGCTGGCGTTTGTCCTGCATCGCCGTTCCGTGAAGCAGGACGTCGACGGCGATCCGGCGCACACCTACGCCATGCGCAAGATCAGCGCCGGCGGCATTTTCCTGTTCGCATTCACGGTGACCTTCGCCGGTGTCGACTGGCTGATGAGTCTGAATCCGCACTGGTACTCGACGATGTTCGGCGTGTATATTTTCGTCGGTGGCTTCCTGACCTCGATGGCCGTGCTGCTGCTTGTCTTTCAGATGCTGCGGCGTCAGGGGATGCTCGAGGGCGTGGTCACGATCGAGCACTTCCATGACTTCGGCCGCCTGCTCTTCGCCTTCACGGTGTTCTGGGCCTATATCGGCGGTTCGCAGTATTACCTGATCTGGTACGCCAACATTCCCGAAGAAACGGTGTGGTTCCTGGCCCGCTGGGATAACGGCTGGAAGGCCGTCAGCATGGCGCTGATATTCCTGCACTTCATCGTGCCGTTCCTGACCCTGCTGTTCTTCCGCGTCAAGCGCAATACCGTGCTGCTGCGCGTGATCGCCAGCCTGCTCGTCGTCATGCATTTCGTCGACATGTTCTGGCTGGTCATGCCCACGTTCGGTCCCGGTGTGCATTTCTCATGGATGCACCTGACTTCCGCGATCGGCATCGGCGGCCTCGTCATGTGGATGTTCTGGGTCCGCTACACCGCACATAGCGCCGTACCCGCGTCCGACCCGAAGCTGGCGGACAGCATCGCGCACCGCGTATAGCGAGCGCCGCCAGCGTCGCTTCGCGTCGCCAGCGTCGCTTCGCGGCGCGATATAGGATGTAGGACTTAGGACATAGGACCGCATCCGACATTGTTCATTCATAGCGAGACGCCGCGAATAGGCGGCCGTCCTATATCCTACGTCCAACATCACGCTGCGAAGCAGCGCATGCGGAGTTAACCAACGCAGAAATGCCCAGCCCACAGCAAGCACATACCGCAAACACCGACACACGTCCGCCCTGTTACCATTGCGGGGATGTGTGCGACGGGCGCGATATCGCCATCGGCGAGAAGTATTTCTGCTGCAACGGCTGCAAGACGGTGTACGAACTGCTGGCGGAGAAGGATCTCTGCGACTACTATGCGATCGACGAGGTGCGGCGCGGAAAGAGTCCGCTCGACTCAGGCTACTCGCATCGCTACGACTATCTCGACGATGAAAGCATCATGGCGCAGCTGGTGGATTTCGTGGACGGCAACACGCGCATGGCGACATTCCGCATCCCGTCGATGCATTGCAGCTCATGCATCTGGCTCATCGAACGGCTGAACACTCTCAACCCCGGCGTCATTTCATCTCGCGTGAATTTTCCGCGCAAGGAGGCGACGGTTACGTGGAATGCCGCGCAGGTCTCGCTGCGCGAAATCGTCATCCTGCTCGCTTCCATCGGATACGAACCGCTGATCAGTCTGCAGGACGTCGCCGAGAAGCGCAAGCACGTCACCGACCGCAGGCTGTATTACAAGATCGGCATCGCAGGCTTCGCCTTCGGCAACATCATGCTGTTGAGCTTCCCGGAGTACCTCGCCTCCGAGGGTTCGATCGATCCGGTGTTCCAGTTCGTCTTCCGCCATCTCAATCTGCTGCTCAGCCTCCCGGTCTTTTTCTACAGCAGCAGCGAGTATTTCACATCCGCCTGGGCCGGCATCCGGCAGCGTTACCTGAATATCGACGTCCCGATCTCGCTCGGTATTTTCATTCTCTTTACGCGCAGCGTGTACATGATTCTCGCAGGCACGGGCGCGGGCTATCTCGATTCCTTCACCGGCCTGGTGTTCTTCCTGCTCATCGGAAAAATCTTCCAGAAGAAAAGCTACGATGCACTTTCGTTCGACCGGGACTTCCGTTCCTACTTCCCTCTCTCCGTAGCGCTGCGCGAAGACGACGGTGAACATAACGTGCCGCTCACACGGCTGAAAGTCGGTAACCGTATCGTGATCCGCAATCAGGAACTCGTTCCCGCCGACGCGGTACTGCTTCGCGGCGAGGCGAATATCGATTACAGTTTCGTCACCGGCGAGGCCGACCTGATTTCCAAGAAGAGCGGCGACCGCATCCATGCCGGCGGACGGCAGGTGGGACAGGCGATCGAGCTCGAGGTGATCAAGGACATCGAGCAGAGCTACCTCACGCGCCTGTGGAACAATGACGTCTTCACGAAAGAGTCGCACGGCCGTCTGAGTTCGATGGTCGACCGCATCAGCAAGCATTTCACCGCCGCGGTCCTGCTGATCGCTTTCGGCGCCGCGGCGTACTGGGCGATGGCGGATCCGACGCTCGTGACCACGGTGTTCACTGCCGTGCTGATCGTCGCCTGTCCCTGCGCCCTCGCCCTCTCCTCCCCGTTCGCGCTCGGATCGGCGCAACGGATTTTCGGCAACAACGATTTCTACACCAAGAATACCGACACCGTCGAAACGCTCGCACGCATCGACACGATCGTCTTCGACAAAACCGGCACGCTTACGCAGACCCGCAGCACGCACGTGCGCTGGCGCGGCCCCGTGCTCGCCGAGGATGAACGCTGCATGGTCAAATCGCTGCTGCGTCAAAGCACGCACACGCTCAGCCGTCAGGTGTTCGCCTCCCTCGCAGGCGACGTGACGCATGACGTGGACGCCTACCGCGAAATTCCGGGGCACGGAATCGAAGGCACGGTGGACGGACACGCGGTCATGATCGGATCGGCAGAATGGGCGTGGCGTGACACCGCCGACCCCGTCGACGCGGGCAGCACGGCCGTTTATGTTTCCATCGACGGCACACCTCGCGGACATTTTTCCGTCCCCAACCTCTACCGCGACGGCCTGCAGCCGCTGGTGGCCGCGCTCAAGCCCGAATACGACCTGATTATTCTCTCCGGCGACAGCGACCGCGAAGCCGCGCGGCTGCGCAGCGTGTTTGGCGACGACGTTCCCATGCGCTTTCAGCAGTCGCCTGAAGATAAACTCGCCTTCGTGCAGCGCCTGCGCGCCGAAGGACGGCAGGTCATGATGGTCGGCGACGGACTCAACGACGCGGGCGCGCTGAAGGCCGCCGACATCGGCATTTCCATTTCGGAAGACATCAACACATTTTCGCCCGCCTGCGACGGTATCCTCGCGGCCGACCGCTTCGCGGTCTTCCACCGGCTGCTGGCATTTTCCCGGACCAGCGTGGGCATCGTGAAGGCGAGCTTCGTCATCTCCTTCGCGTATAATATCATCGGATTATCCTTTGCCGTGGCGGGGCTGCTGTCGCCGCTCGTCTCGGCCATTCTCATGCCGGTGAGTTCCGTCACCGTCGTCGCGTTCACCACGGCGGCGACTCGGCTCATGGCCCGGCGGAAGGGGCTGCGCTGATTATGTATGTCATGTTCGTGCTGATCGGATTCAGCCTGCTGGTCGCCATCATCTTTCTCGTCGTGTTCATCTGGGCCGTGCGCAGCGGCCAGTATGAAGATCAGTACACCCCTTCGGTACGCGCAATTTTCGACGACGAGACACGCAAGAAATCGAAAAACGAAGAATCGAGTAAACCAGATAATCAAGAACAGAGGAGTACGGATTAATGGAAGTGGAAAAATTCCGTTATGACAACGAGATCGTGCGAATGTTTCTTTTCGCAACGGTCCTCTGGGCGATCGTCGGCCTCATCGTGGGCCTGCTCATCGCCCTGCAGCTCCCCTTCCCCGGGTTGAACCTTTCCGAGGCGCTGACTTTCGGACGCTTGCGTCCCCTGCACACGAATGCGGTAATTTTCGCGTTCGTGGGCAACGGCATCTTCCTCGGTTACTACTACTCGGCGCAGAGGCTGCTGAAAACCCGCAACTTCAGCGACCTGCTCTCGCGCATCCATTTCTGGGGATGGCAGCTGATCATCGTCGCGGCGGCACTGACGCTGCTTTCCGGTCACACCACATCGAAAGAATACGCCGAGCTTGAATGGCCGATCGACATCGCCATCGCCGTCGTCTGGGTGGTGTGGGGCATCAATATGATAGGAACCATTCTCAAGCGCCGCGAAAAGCACATGTACGTCGCGATCTGGTTCTACCTCTCCACGCTGATAACCGTGGCGGTGCTCCATATCGTCAACTCCTTCGAAATGCCCGTCAGCTTCCTGAAGAGCTACTCGCTGTATGCGGGTGTGCAGGATGCCCTGGTGCAGTGGTGGTACGGACACAACGCCGTCGCGTTCTTCCTCACCACGCCCGTGCTGGGACTCATGTACTACTACATGCCGAAAGCGGCCGAGCGTCCCGTCTACAGCTACAAGCTGTCGATCATCCACTTCTGGGCCCTGATTTTCATTTACATCTGGGCTGGCCCGCATCACCTGCTGTATTCCGCCACACCCGACTGGGCACAGTCGCTGGGGACGGTCTTCTCGATCATGCTCATCGCGCCGAGCTGGGGCGGCATGCTCAACGGCCTGCTCACGCTGCGCGGCGCATGGGACAAGGTGCGCACCGATCCCGTGCTGAAATTCTTCGTCGTCGCAATCACGGCCTACGGCATGGCGACGTTCGAAGGACCAATGCTTTCGATCAAGAGCGTCAACGCCCTGTCCCATTTCACCGACTGGACCATCGCGCACGTGCACGTCGGCGCCCTCGGCTGGAACGGCTTCTTCATTTTCGGTATGATCTACTGGCTGACGCCACGGCTCTACAACACAAAGCTGTTCTCGATCAAAATGGCCAACGCGCATTTCTGGCTGGGGACGCTCGGTATCCTGTTCTACGTGATCCCGATTTACTGGGCAGGCATCACGCAGGGACTCATGTGGAAGCAGTTCACTCCCGACGGCGTGCTTCAGTATCCGAACTTCCTCGAGACCGTCTTGCAGCTCATTCCGATGTATATGCTTCGCATTATCGGCGGATCACTGTACATCGCGGGAGCGCTGCTCGGCGTGTTCAATCTGATTAAGACAATACGCGGCGGGACGTTCGTGCGAGAAGTCGAGGCCGAAGCGCCGCCTCTCCGCGCTGCCAAGGCCGGAGAAGAGAATACGTACTGGGGTCATCGCTGGCTAGAGAGTCGTCCGGTGCAGTTCACTCTGCTGGCGTTCGTTGCCATTGCGATTGGATCGGTGATCTTGAACGTGCCGATGTTCGTCATCAAGTCCAACATCCCCACAATCGCCAGCGTCAAGCCCTACACGCCGCTTGAGGTCGAGGGGCGCGACATATACATCCGTGAGGGCTGCGTGGGCTGCCACTCGCAGATGGTGCGTCCGTTCCGCAGTGAGACCGAACGCTACGGCGAATATTCGAAAGCGGGCGAGTACGTCTACGACCATCCATTCCTCTGGGGCTCGAAGCGCACCGGACCGGATCTGCTCCGCGTCGGACGCAAGTATCCGGACGCCTGGCATTTCAATCACATGTTCGATCCGCCGACAATGTCGCCGGGTTCGATCATGCCGCCGTACCCATGGCTGCTGGAAGACAAACTGGACTACAGTTCCATCGGATCGAAGATCTCTTCGCTGCGTGCCGTGGGCGTGCCCTACCCGGCAGGGTTCGAGAGCAAGGCCCCAGCAGAGCTGAAGAAGCAGGCGGAGACCATCGCGGCAAATCTTGGTGCGAGCGGACTCAAGACGTCCTGGGACCGCGAGATCATCGCATTGATCGCGTACCTGCAGCGGCTGGGCACTGATATCAAGGTCGAATAATCACGGAGCGTAAGACCATGTTTAAATCCCTTGTCGATTTCTCCGGATATGAATCACTCGGTACCGCGGTGACAGTGTTCTTTTTTGTACTGTTCATCGCCATGATCGTGTGGGTGCTGCTTCTGAAAAAGAAGTACGTCAAGAAGATGGAGAATCTCCCCCTACAGTCCGATGATGAAACAACCACTGCGCACAAGGAGCAGGAATGAGCGAGAAGAAACCCAAGGATGAAGTCCTCCACCATGACTTCGACGGGATACAGGAATATGACAACGACTTGCCGGGATGGTGGAAGAAGCTGTTTTACCTGACGATCATTTTCGCCGTGATCTACGTGCTGCACTACATGGTGCTGGGCACCGGAGATTCGCAGCGCGTCGAGTACATGAAGGAAATCGATCCGAACTATACCGAACCGATGGTCGAGCTCTCAGGCGGCGGCGTTTTCAACCGCTATACCTCCCCATACCTTGCCGATCAGGACAACCTCACTCCACGTGTTCGCGCCGAGCTGCAGCGTATCGTGGATGCGCCGTTCGAGGAGCAGATGTACCGCGCGATGAGCAAGGCGACGCCTGAGCAGCTCAACAAGCTCAAGGCGGTATTCCCGGATCTCTACACGCAGTTCGAATCCGGTGCGTATGCCGCTCCTTCGGCACCCGCTGCGGCCTCGACCGCCATCGCTTCGACACTGACCGAACCGCTGACCGACGCCGGGGCACTCGCGGCAGGAAAGAAGCTCTTCGAAACACAGTGCTTCACCTGTCACGGCAAGGCCGGCGAGGGCGGCATCGGTCCGAACCTCACCGACGATTACTGGATTCACGGCGGCAAGATGCAGGAAGTACTGCACACCATCTACAAGGGCGTGCCCGCCAAGGGCATGATCTCGTGGGAAAAAACCCTGACTCCCGAGCAGATGGATAACGTCGCCAGTTACGTCCTCGTCAAGCTTCACGGCACGAATCCCCCCAACGGGAAAGCGCCGGAAGGTAAAAAGGCGGAGTAACCGAGTTGTAATTAAAGGTACATTGTAGGGGCGCAGCATGCTGCGCCCCTACAGATACATGTGTTGGAAACGTACCAGGACCAGTTTTTGGAAAGGCGAAACAATGGAAGCACATGATCCCGCGGATGTCACGGAGAAAGCGGAGGTCACATTCAGGGACAGGATCGCGACGGTCAATGAGGAAGGTGGCCGCAACTGGATCTACCCGAAAAAACCTGATGGCAGATTCTATCGATGGCGCACCTGGTTGAGCTGGGTGCTGCTGGCATTCCTCTTCCTCGCCCCCATCATCAAGATCAACGGCGAACAGCTGCTGCTGTTCAACATCCTCGAACGGAAGTTCGTCATCTTCGGCATCACGTTCTGGCCGCAGGATTTCCACCTGTTCGTCCTGCTGATGATCGCGACCATCGTCTTCATCTTTCTGTTCACCGCCGTCTACGGACGCATATTCTGCGGCTGGATCTGTCCGCAGACCATTTTCATGGAAATGGTGTTCCGAAAGATTGAATACCTGATCGAAGGCGATTCGCAGCAGCAGCGCGCGCTCAATGCCGCCCCCTGGACCACTTCAAAAATCCTGAAAAAGATTTCGAAGCAGATCATCTTCTTCGGCATCGCCTTTTTGATCAGCAATCTCTTTCTCTCCTACGTCATCGGCATGGACCAGCTGCTGGTCATCGTGAGCGAGCCTCCGACCGCCCATATGGGCGGATTCATCGCCATCCTGCTTTTCTCCGGCGCATTTTACTTCGTGTTTTCCTGGCTGCGCGAGCAAGTCTGCACACTGGTGTGTCCCTATGGTCGTCTACAGTCCGTCATGCTTGACGAAAACAGCGTCGTCATATCCTATGACTTCTCCCGCGGCGAACCGCGGGCGAAGTACCGCAAAAACGAAGAACGTACGTCGGGCGACTGCATCGAATGTCATCAGTGCGTGGTTGTCTGTCCCACGGGGATCGACATCCGCAACGGGACGCAGCTCGAATGTGTCAACTGCACCGCTTGCATCGACGCCTGCGACAATGTCATGGACAAGATCGGCTATCCGCGCGGCCTCATCCGATACGCATCGTACAACGGGATCGCGACGGGCAGCAAGAAGATTTTCACCATGCGCGTCATCGCCTACACGGCGGTACTGACCGTGATCATCGCGGCGCTGGTGACGCTCTTCGCACTCCGCACCGACGTCGAAACCACGATTCTGCGCGCCCCCGGCACGCTGTACCTTGAATCCGCTCCCGGCACCATTCGCAATCTCTTCACCATCCGGGTGGTGAATAAAACGCGCAAGGAACTGCCGATCCGCCTCGTCCTGCTCCAACCCAAGGGCACGCTTGAAATGGTGGGGGGAGCCGATCCGGAGGTGGAACCCACGAGTCTTGCGGAAGCAGCATTCTTCGTCGACATCACCGAGACCAATCTCATCGGCATGAAAACCCCTATTCGCATTGGCATTTATTCCGGCGACCGTCTCATCGAGGAAGTAAACACCGGATTCATGGGGCCATCGAAATGAGCGAACAGAAAGCGAAGCGCGTCTATCACCCCTGGGCCGTAGGTACCACGATCGTCATCGCGGTATTTCTTGTCGCGACTATTACGCTGGTGGTGATCATAAGTCAGCAGGACTACGACCTTGTAACCCAGAACTACTACGAGAAGGATCTCGGCTACCAGAAGGAAATCGATACCCGTCAACGCACGGGTGCACTTGATGAAAAACCGCGACTCGAGCTCGACCGCACGGCCAAGGTCTGCAATGTCTCCTTCCCATCACGCGCGGATTACAGCGGCATCTCGGGCGAAGTCGTTTTCTACCGAATTTCGGATGCGAATCGCGACCTTCGCCATCCGCTCTCCCTCACCCCCGAAGGCAGACAATACATCTCCGTCAGCGGCCTGCAGCCAGGGCAGTGGATCGCCAAACTGCGCTGGACAGAGGGTGGGCAGGAATATTACATCGAAGAACGGATATATCTGGAGTGACGATGCTTTGGTCTGGTTTTATTCTTGGTCTTGTCGGCAGCCTGCATTGTCTCGGGATGTGCGGTCCGATAGTACTGGTGCTCCCGGGATCGGTACGCGAACGCTGGAATTTCTTCTTCGGCCGCATCCTGTACAACCTCGGGCGCGCCATCACCTATGCGGTCATGGGCCTGATCATCGGCGTGATCGGTCAGAGCATCGCGCTCGCCGGATACCAGCAGTGGCTGGGAATCGCCGCCGGCTCTCTGATGATCCTTTCGGTTCTGCTTCCCGCACTGGGAATGCACCGTATCGTTTCGACGCAGCAATTCGATCGGGTGTTCGCATCGCTCAAGTCCCGGTTGGGACGCATGCTGGGCAACAGTTCGACGTCGTCGCTCTTCACCATCGGCCTGCTCAACGGCTTTCTCCCCTGCGGCCTCGTGTACATGGCACTCGCGGCTTCGCTCGCCATGGGATCAGCACCCGGCAGTGCCGCTTACATGTTCCTGTTCGGCCTCGGGACCCTTCCTGTCATGTTCGCCGCTTCCTATGCCAGCGGCATGATCACCGGAGAAGTGCGCCGCAAAATCACGCGCCTCATTCCCGCGGGCGTGGTCATTCTCGGGCTACTCTTCATTCTCCGCGGACTCTCCCTCGGCATTCCCTTCATCAGTCCCGACATGGAAATGATGAAAAAGAAAGCCGCCCCACCGCAGAAGGTCGAAATGAACATGGATGTGAAGCCCCCCTGTTGTCAGGGGAAATAATCGCGGGAAGGATCGGGCAGGAACGGAGAGAAACGGAGAGGAACGGGGAGGAACGGAGAGGAGCGGGGAGGAGCAGTATTATTTCCCACGTATTGTGTCCAGCGCGTCGTTGATACTGCGCGCTTCGTGCTCGGAGATCCCGCTGAACAGTGACGTGTTCATGTCTTCGAGATCGTTGATGCGTGTGAGCAGTTTGAGACCTTTCTCGGTGATCACGACCCCCACTTTTCGGCGATCTGTCTCGGATGTACGACGATCGATCAGGCCTTTCGAACGCAGACGCTCGATCAGCCGCGACGCGTCAGACATCTTGTCGAGCATTCTCTCGCGCAGCATGGTAATCGTTGCCGGAGCGGGATACTGCCCCCGCAGGATGCGGAGTACGTTGTATTGCTGCACCGTGATATCAAACGGACGCAGCGCTTCGGCGATATGCGACACAAGCCAGCCGTGAGTATACAGGATATTCACGGCCAGCTTGTGATATTCGCTTTTGAAGGATTTCTGGTGAATCTCTTCTTCGAGGCTCATTTATGACTTCTTCTGAAGCTGAACGTTGATATTGAATTGAACGTCCTTGCTTACCACTGCACCGCCTGCCTCCATCAGTGTATTCCATTTCAGATCATAATCAAAGCGGTTGATCTCGCCCGTGAGCCTGAAACCAGCCTTGGTATTGCCCCAGGGATCCTTCACGGTTCCGTTGAGCACGGCGTCGAGCTCGACGCGCCTGGTCTTGTCGCGGATGGTGAGATCGCCGACCAGCTTGTACTTCTTGCCGGATACGTTCTTCATCGAAACACTCTTGAACGTCATTTTCGGGTATTTCTCGGCATTGAAGAAATCGTCCGAACGAAGGTGCGTGTCACGCTTGTCATTGTCCGTGGTAATGCTGGCAACGTCGACGGTGAAATCGACTTTCGCGTCTTCGAACGAATCACCCTTCGTGGTCACGTTGCCCTCAAAAGACTTGAACTTGCCGTCCACCGTTGTGATGACGAGATGCGTCACTTCGAAACCGATGGTCGTATGCGCCTTGTCGAAGGTCCATGTGGTCTGCGCGCTTGAGGAAAACACAAGACCGAGGGTCAGGAAGAGGAACAATGCTGTCGTGTGCATGATGGGAATCTCCGTTGTATGATGAAAATGATGTAATCGCATATATTTCAAATTCGTATATGTGTTACAACATCATTTATCGCAAGCGGAGTTCCCCTCCATGGATTTTTTCTACGCCCGGTCATCGGGCAGACTTCGGAGGGCGGATTCCACGGGAGGGCGGATTCCACGGG
>JACZJN010000003.1 GCA_014860565.1 Bacteroidota bacterium | reverse complement strand
GGAATCACCAGCGCGACGATGGCCGCCGCCCGCCAATTGCCGAGGAAGAAAAACAGCACGGCGATGACGAGAATACCTCCCTCGATCAGGTTTTTCTCCACCGTGGCGATGGTGTTGTTGACCAGTTCCGTCTGATCGTAGAACGAGACGATGCGCACACCGGGAGGGAGGGACTTGTTCACCTCATGAACTTTCTCCTTGATGCGCCCGATGACATCGCGGCTGTTGCGTCCCTTCAGCATCATGATGATGCCGGTGACGACCTCGCCTTCGTCGTCCTTGGTCACGGCACCGGCACGCACCTCGGGTCCGACCGT
This sequence comes from Bacteroidota bacterium, assembly GCA_014860565.1. Lineage (GTDB taxonomy): Bacteria > Bacteroidota > Ignavibacteria > SZUA-365 > SZUA-365 > SZUA-365. Next base: position 10,054 of record JACZJN010000003.1, on the reverse strand, counting down.
GACGGACGCCACCTGGCGGATGAACACGGGCACATTGCCGACGGTCTTGACGACGATGTCGCCGAGTTCCTTCGGCTGCGTCACCAGTCCCATGCCGCGGATGATGAAGGCCTCGCCGTTGTGTTCGATGAAGCTGCCGCCGGCCACGGCGTTGTTGCGCTCGATGGCGTCGAAGACGTCGGCGATGCTCAGGTTATACGGACGCAGGCGGTCGGGATCGGTGAGGATCTGGTATTGCTTGACGAAACCGCCGAAGCTGTTGACTTCGGTCACGCCGGGAATGGTTTTCAGCTGCGGCTTGACGATCCATTCCTGAATCGTGCGCAGTTCCATCGGCGTAAATCCCTCGCCTTCGACCACGTACTGGTAGATTTCGCCGAGCGCGGTGGAGACCGGACCCAGCACCGGCTGCTTGACGCCGGCCGGAAGCTCGGAGCGGATGTTCGACAGGCGCTCGGAAATGAGCTGCCGTGCGAAATAGGTGTCCATGCGGTCTTCGAACACCACGGTCACGACGCTCAGTCCGTACTTGGAAATCGAGCGCACTTCCATCACGTCGGGAATGCCGTTCATGGCGTTCTCGATCGGGAAGGTGACAAGGCGTTCGACCTCGACGGGAGAAATATTGGTCGCCTCGGTGATGATCTGCACCTGGTTGTTGGTCACGTCGGGGAAGGCGTCGATCGGGATGTCCTGGACGGAATAGATGCCCAGCCCCACGATCGTGAGCACGAAGCCGAGCACGAAGAGGCGGTTCTTGAGAACGAAGTCGATGATTCTGGCGCTCATGTTTCCCCCGCCTCTACTCTTCTTCCGCCGAAAGCGAAAGCTTGTAGCGGGATTTCAGATGAAATACTCCGCTGCTCACCACGCGCTCGCCCGCCTGCACGCCGCGGGTGATCTCGACGGCGTCGTCGAAGTCGCGTCCTGTTTCGACGCGCCGGTAGATGTAGCTGTTCTCGCCCGCCACCACGAACAGGTAGCGTTCGCTGCCGTCGTAGACGATGGCGTCGGAGGGCACGCTCAGCACGCTGTCGCGCGCGGTCGTGCGGATGTCAAGGCGTCCGTAGAGATTCGGTTTGAGCAACCCGCCGGAATTCGCCAGACGCACGCGCACGGGAAGGGCGTGCGAGGCGTCGTCGACCGTGGGAGCGACGTAGGATATCGTACCGCTGAAGCTTTTCCCCGGATAGGCGGTCGTCGTAAACACCGCCTGCTGCGTCGTGGCCAGCGCGGCGAAGTCGTCCTCGAAGACGCTGCCTTCGACCGTGGCGGTCGCCGTGCCGAGCAGGGTGAACAGTTCCACGCCAGGCGCGACGGGCATTCCCGTCGATGCGTTGCGCATGCTGATCACTCCGCCGATCGGGGCGCGCAGCTTGAGTTCGGGTTCATACGCCGAGGGATTCTTCCGCAACGCGGCGATATCCTCGCTGTTCATTCCCGCGGCCTTGCAGCGCTGCAGAGCGGCGGCGGCCGAGGCCTGCGCACCGGCGTAGGCGTTCTCCGCTTCCATCAGCTGTTTTTTCGACACCGCGTCACTCGTGGAGAGTCCGCGCAGCCGCGTGACGGCGGCTTCGGCGGTGCGCATGTCGGATTCCGATCGCAGGAGGTCGGCGATCATGTTGCCGAGATCCATGCTCACGACGGTGGCGAGCACCTGTCCCGCGGAAACGGATTGTCCCTGCCGCGCCAGCACGCGTCCGATGCGTCCTTCGATCAGCGCGCTGACCGTGGCTACCTGATCGGGATCTTCGATCACGCGGGCGGGAACGGAGATGGTTTTCTGCGTTTCCGATATCGTCACATCGCTGAAGCCGAGCTTCATCGTGTTGGCTTCTTCGGTGGTGAGCGTGATTCCGGCGGTGGATGCTTCGGCGGCTGTGGCGTCCGCGGATGCGGCGTCCCCTGATGTGTCATTCGAACCGCAGCCGGCGAAGAGCAGGAGAAGGGTGGTGAGGAAGGCGAGGTGCTTCATGGTTTATTCCAGGATTTGATTGCCGGTGACGAGTTCATACTGTGCGACGGCGGCATACAGCGCCGCGAGGGCGTCGTAATAGCCGATGGAAATGCTGTTGGCGCTTTGCCGTGCGGCGATGTATTCCATATAACTGATTTCCCCGCTGTCGTAGCCGCTTTCAGCAGCGCGGGCGATGCGCTCGGCCTCGTCGAGGAGTTCCCCGTCATAGGCCTGCAGATTCGCGGCGGCGGAGGCGAGCGCACCCTGCGCGATGCGGACGCTGTGTTCGAATTCCCGCATCGTGATTTCGTACTGGGCGTCGGCCTGCTGCGCTGCCGCGGCATGTTCTTCGATGGAACCACGGGTGTCGAGCAGGAACCAGAGCGGCAGGGAAGCGGTGAGTTCCGCGCCCCAGTGCGCGCCGATGTCCTTGAAATCCTGCCGGAACCATGCCGCTTCGAAGCGTGGGAGAAATTCCATCCATCGCCATGAGGCGTTGGCGCGCGCGGCATCGCGTTCCTCGCGCATCGCGTCGAGCAGCGGGGAAGAGGTGGTGGCGCCGGGGACCTCCGGGAGGCGCAGCGTGCGCGACGCGCGCTGGAGTTCGAGACTGTCCGCCGGGGGAGGTCCGATGTCCGTCCCCGACCAGCTCACCGGCACGGTCGAGAGGGCCGCGGCCTGTGAGAGAGCCGCCGCCGCGTCCTGCAAACCCCGCCGCGCCGCTTCCAGCGCGATGCGTGCGGTGGCTTCCTCGGCCCGTGCCCGCGCGGCCTCGAGCGCGCTGGTCTCGCCGCTTTCGTTCCGGAGCCGCGCCTTGCGCGCGAAATCGCCGGCGAGGCGAAGGTTTTCTTCCTGCAGCCGGAGCTGGCGCTGCGCCGCGAACCATGCGGTGTACGTGCGGATGATCTCCGCGCGCACCATGGCGCGGGCGAAAGCGAGACGGTGCTCGGCCGCCTGCTGCAGATGTCCGTAGGCGTATCCCCGCGCGCCGATCAGCAGCGGGATGTCGAAGCCCTGGCTCACCTGCCAGATGCGCTGGTTCCCGTCGCCGAGCGCGGCGCCTTTGGGAATTTCCTCCTCGTGGAAGGTGAACTGCGGCGACGGCGGCGCGATGGCCTGCAGTTTGCGTCCCCGCTGCAGATCAATTTCCGCCATGGCGGCGCGAATTCGCGGATGATTGTCGTTGACGGATGAAAGCAGTTCTTCCATCCGCAGCTCCTGCGCATGCGCAGTGAGAATGAAGAACGGTGTGAGAAGAAGTAGTGTCAGCCAGCGGTACATACCCTTGCTCCCGGACAGCTCATAATGATTAGGAAGCGGCAAATTACAAAATATCAGGACAAAAGACACCGGAATACCCTCGAGGCGCTCATCGAGATCGCCATCGCAATCGAGTTCGCGCCCGAGATCGCCATCGCAATCGAGTTCGCGCCCGAGATCGCCATCGCAATCGAGTTCGCGCCCGAGATCGCCATCGCAATCGATATTCGCGCTGAAGGCGCGACCTGTTGCAGCCCAGGGCAAGACCGCGGCGAAGTTCCGCGAAGCGGAACGAAGACGGGTCAGCCCTGGGAACGGGCGCGGACCCTTTTTCTTCCTCCCCAGCCCTGAAAGGGCGGGGCAGATCGTAATCGAGCCCGAGATCGTAATCGAGTTCGAGATCGTCACGAATAGGTAAATAGGATGCACGGCATCCGAAAAAGGGTTCCCGCCCTTCGTCCGCTTGCAGCGGACTTCGGCGCGGCCAGCTCGCTTTCGCGACAGCTCGTCATCCCGAGTAGCGGTGCCCGAAGGGCAGCGCGTATCGAGGGAGTGCCTCGATACGGCCGATCTGCTTCGCAGCCCGGCCTACTCGGCATGACGAGGGTACCTCGATACGGCCCGCTGCGCGGCCAGCTCGCCTTCGCGACAGCTCGTCATCCCGAGTAGCGGTGCCCGAAGGGCAACGCGTATCGAGGGAGTGCCTCGATACGACCGATCTGCTTCGCAGCCCGGCCTACTCGGCATGACGAGAGTGCCTCGATACGGCCCGCTGCGCGGCCAGCCCGCCTTCGTTACAGCTCGTCATCCCGAGTAGCGGTGCCCAAAGGGCAGCGCGTATCGAGGGAGTGCCTCGATACGGCCGATCTGCTTCGCAGCCCGGCCTACTCGGCATGACGGGAGTGCCTCGATACGGCCGATCTGCTTCGCAGCCCGGCCTACTCGGCATGACGAAGTGTTGCCGGTGACAGCGATACCCGCACGGAAAACGGCCCACTCCCCGGTCAGTCGTGAGCCGATAGAAATACAATCCGCTCGGCAGGCCACAGCTGCGCAGCACAACCGAATGCACACCACGATTGTAATCCGCATCCGTGACCACGGCGATTTCCCTTCCCATCGCGCCATAGACGGCGAGGCGGACGTGCATGTCCCCCCCGAGCTTGAAGGTGAAGGATGTCACATCCCGGAAGGGATTTGGGTAGTTGGGCCAGACGTCGATCTTTGTGGGAAATGTCTGGTCGGTGTACGTGGTTGTTGCCCGTTTAGGGATACGTGAGTATTGCGGAAGCGATAATCTGCTGTAGAGCAGCGGATAAAGTTCCGCGAAGCGGAGAATTGACACCCAGAGGATTGTCGGTTCTTATGATGTGGTGGGGATCGAACCGGATGTTGATCAGGTTCAGACCGAGATCATTGGCCCGGAGAAGGCGCTGGTGGGGCAGCAGAAGCCGAACGGAGTCTGAGGGGGGGGATCCTGAGCGAACGCGCCGCCGACGAGTAGAAACAGCAGCAGCGAGAGGTGCAAGGTTTTCATACGTCGAACTCCTTTGATTCGGATGCTTCAATACACCGTCAGTTTTTCTTGCACGAAATTCGTGCCTTGACGGAGTGTCAGGAGGTACATTCCCGCGGCGACGACGCCGAGGTCGAGCGCGTGATGAAGGATTCCGGAGTCGGAATCGAGGTGGACACGGTTGACTATACGGCCGAGCAGATCGGTAACGGTCAGCTCGGCGCTTCCGGGCCGGAGGCCGCGGGCGACGATAGTGATCTGCCGCTGCTGCGCGGTCAGGGGATTGGGAGCAACGGAGAGATTGATGCTGGCAGGTGATGGCAGGCGTTCGACGGGCGTCTGCAATTGCGAGGCCCCGAGCCAGATTTGAAATCGGTTTCCCAATCCGCTTTTCGATCCTCGCCCGAGCGTGATGACATCGTCGAATCCGTCACCGTTGAGATCGCCTGCGGGATACACGCCCATTTCGACGCGATCCTGTTCCGGAGAGGTTCCGAAGAAGCCCAGCGACGTGCGGAATTTGCTACCGCCGGGATAGAAATAGTACACCGAGGCACCTGCGCCGAAGTACGTGTTCCAGCCCATAATCAGGTCGGGGATTCCGTCGCCGTTCATATCGCCGACCGGACAGATAATCTGCGGCGAAAGATCGGCCATGTAGCGAGGATTGCGGTTCGGGATGGAATCGTCGGGGAAGAGCACGGGCGGCAGAGTCGGCTTCCCGCGAAAGAAGACTGCATCGCCCAGTATCTTGTGAAGGGAATTCGGTCCCGCATCGAAGAGATCCGCATATCCGTCCGCGTCGACATCCATAATGTTTGCGATCCGTTTTTCCGGCGACCAGCCCACGTCCGACTGGAGTACCCGGTTGGGGGTGCCGGCGTGGCCCCATGCATTCCCGAGATACAGGTCCCAGTAAAGCACCGGCCCGGAGCCGCGACCGAATTGATCATGGATCAGCACATCGTCACAGCCGTCACCGTTGATGTCGCCGATCAGCAGATCGTCCAAGTACGACTGGTGGAGATTCTCTGGAGCCCCCAGACGAAATTCGGCGTCATGCCCGGTATCCATGTCCGGCCCTCCGAGGAAAAGCACCCCTTTTGATTCCACCGAATCCCGCGAATCCGCCGAGCGCGCAAAAAGATCCGGCCAGCCGTCCCCGTTGTAATCGAGCACGGCAATCGCACCCCTGTAATTTGTGAGGTTGAGTCCGAGATACTCGTTCGGCTCCCCTTCGATGAGCAGATCGGGCTCCCATACGAATGGAACGGGACCTTCTTTCTGAAGATATACGCGTATGACTCCGCGTCGCTCTGCAGTGGTTTCGCCAAACACGCCATCCTGGATCGCCGTCACCAGGTCCATCTTTCCGTCGCGGTTGAAATCAGCTGACGCGATCCAGGAACTGCCGCCACGTACGATAAAGGCGTAGTCATGCGGGAACGGATCACCTCCAAGAAAGATGTATGTCGTGTCGGTACGGGAAGACACGGCGAGATCGTCATAGCCATCGCCATTGATGTCTCCCAGCGGTGCCGTACACCATCCGAACCAGGTGAGGTCCGGCCGAACGACGGTGTCCCAGAGTATGAGCCGCCAATCGGGCAGGTCGGTGGCTTTCTCGAATCCTTGCTGTGCCTGCATTATGGCAGGCAATAGCATTAGTGGAAAAAGACTGAACAGCAGCGCCGCAGCGGTGCGGCCAGGCGGCGCCTTGCTTCGAAACAGGTTCTTCATGGGAACCTCCAATGATGTTGAACATATGACAAAGCCCGGCATGATGCCGGTGATATTCAGGTCATGATATCCGCGATCCGTTCGGGTCAGGCGCGTCCTCCTCCCGGCCCCGGCGGATTGTTTCCGCAATCATAGATATTTCCGATGGCATTGTCAAGTATGTGGATTCCACTGATACGGACTGTCCCGATTCGTCACACTGAATAGGTCGCCATGGCGACCGTATCGAGGTGGTCCTTGCCTAGATGCGTCCCGCCCTTCGTCCGCTTGCAGCGGACTTCGGCGCGGCCAGCCCGCCTTCGTGACAGCTCGTCATCCCGAGTAGCGGTGCCCGAAGGGCAGCGCGTATCGAGGGAGTGCCTCGATACGACCCGCCTTCGTCCGCTTGCAGCGGACTTCGGCGCGGTCTGCTCGCCTTCGCGACAGCTCGTCATCCCGAGTAGCGGTGCCCGAAGGGCAGCGCGTATCGAGGGAGTGCCTCGATACGACCCGCGGCGCGGTCTGCTCGCCTTCGCGACAGCTCGTCATCCCGAGTAGCGGTGCCCGAAGGGCAACGCGTATCGAGGGAGTGCCTCGATACGACCCGCTACGCGGTCTGCTCGCCTTCGCGAAAGCTCGTCATCCCGAGTAGCGGTGCCCGAAGGGCAACGCGTATCGAGGGAGTGCCTCGATACAGCCGATCTGCTTCGCAGCCCGGCCTACTCGGCATGACGAGGGTGCCTCGATACGACCCGCTGCGCGGCCAGCCCGCCTTCGTGACAGCTCGTCATCCCGAGTAACGGTGCCCGAAGGGCAGCGCGTATCGAGGGAGTGCCTCGATACGGCCGATCTGCTTCGCAGCCCGGCCTACTCGGCATGACGAGGGTACCTCGATACGGCCGATCTGCTTCGCAGCCCGGCCTACTCGGCAGGACGATGAGAAAAATTCCCTCCCCTCTTGACAAGCTCCTAAGAGTTTCGTATAGTTACTAAAAATTTAGTAGAACGAGGCATCATGGCACAGAAGAAACACGAACTCTCCGCGGCGGAATGGGAATTGATGGCGGTGATCTGGGAAGCCGGCGGCACGGTGACGGTGCGCGAGGTGCTGGAAACCGCGTACCCGAACGACGAGAAGGCGTACACGACGGTGCAGACGCTGATGAACATCCTTGTCGAGAAGGGAATGCTGCGCCGGGAGAAGCGGGGGATGGTCAATCAGTACACGCCGGCGGTGCGGCGGGAGAAGGTGCTCGACGCGTCGATGTCCACCGTCGCCGACCGCATGTTCCGCGGTAGTTTCGGCGCCATGGCCTCGTTCCTCGTCAGCCGGAAGCTGAGTGAAGAGGATGTCGCCGCGCTGCGGAGACTGCTCGACGAACAGGACGCCGATGACGCCGGCGGGAGGGAGGCAAAGAAATGAGTCCGCTGATTTCATATCTCCATGCAAACGCGACACAGATCCTCAATATCTGGATCACGATGCAGCTGCAGACCGCGGTGTTTATCCTGCTCGTCTTCGCCGTCGACAGTCTCCTGCGTGATGCTTCCCCGCGCGTACGATATCTTCTGTGGCTGACCGCGCTGCTGAAATCGTTTATCCCGCCCCTGCTTTTACTGCCGGTCAAGCGAACCGATGCGCTCGGCGCCTGGACGCTTCCCACGGTCGACGTCGCAGTGTTGACCAGGCGGACTGCCACGAGCGGAATCCCGATCGAGATGATCGCCGCGGCCATTCTGATCGCCGCATCGATGGCGATGGGACTCTTCGTGCTTTTCCGCATGCTGCAGCTGCGACGCGGACTCTCCGGGGCGGCGGTGTTCACGCATGACGCATGGCGCGGCGGACCGCGGGTGTTCGTATCGGACCGTATCGACACACCTCTGGCACTTGGACTCTTACGCCCGCGCATTTTCATCACGGAACAAACCGCCACGGCGCCCCGCCATCTGCAGCATGCGGTGCTGCATCATGAACGTGAACACCTTCGCCGGCACGACGGTCTCGTCGCCGGACTGCAGATGCTGGCGCAGGTCGTCGCCGTGCTCAATCCCCTGGTCTGGCTCATGAACATGCGTCTGTTCCGCTACCGCGAACAGATCTGCGACGAAGCCGCGCTGCAGGCCGCCGGGCTTCCGGCCCGGGAATACGGCGATCTGCTGCTCGCATATGCCGGATCTCACCCGGCTCCCCTGATGCAGGTCGGGACCTGCTTTTTCGAAACGCGCCGGGGATTCACCCAGCGCATCTCTCAGCTTTTCCAGTTCAAGGAGAACAATCGAATGAAAGGAAAACACCGTTTCGCACTGATCGTATTGCTCGCGGCTATCGTTCCCCTCTCGTGGCAATGCAGCGATCCGACGGTCAGTTATTTCGAAGTCGACAACAGGTCCTTTGAAAGAACGGTCGGCGACAGCACCCGGGCAGATGCCGGGAATCTGCTCCTCGGTGGGCCGGTCTCGGCGACCGTGACCTACGAAAAGGAAGGCAAATTGAAAACCCAGCAGGGTCCGCGGATCGTGGGCGGACTCAAAGCGCTGGCGCAGCTGGTGGAATATCCCGAAGAGGCCAGGAAGAAGGGGATCGAAGGCACCGTGGTGATACAGGCGAGTGTGGACCGCGATGGCCAGGTCGTCTATGCGACGGTCATCTGTTCCGCGAATCCGCTGCTCGACGACGCGGCGGTCAAAGCCGTGAAAGCCGCAACATTCAAGGCGGCGCGACGTAACGGGAAGGTGTTGTCCGGTTACATGAACATCCCCATCCGTTTCAGTCTCGGACCGAAATCCACGGCGCAGCTCGGGAATCTCGACCCTTTCAATTAAAAGAAGCGGAGATGAGAGCATGACGGAACTTCTCGCGTCTTTTGAAACGCAGGCCGGCGAAATGCTGAACCTCTGGTTCGCCATGCAGCTGCAGACCGCCGGGTTCATCCTGCTCGTCTGGCTCATCGAGCGCGCGCTGCCGCGTGAATGGGCGACCCCGCGCTTTCGCTACCTGCTGTGGACGACCGCGCTCGTCAAGGCTTTGTTCCCGCCCATGTTTTCGGTGCCGGGAGCAGCGTCCCTGCCCGCTGCCACCTATCTGTTCGCTCCGGTCGAAGCCGTCGGCCTCGCAGGCACTCCGGTGGATGGGACGCCATTCTCGCTGCCACTGCTGCTGCTGATCGCCATTCTTGGCAGTTCCTTCGTTCTCGCCGGCATAGCCGCGTACCGTGCGTTCGCACTGCGCCGGACGCTGAAGCATGCCAGGCCGTTCGACGCTCCGCCCGCGGGCGACTGGCCAGCAATCCTTGTCAGCGATCGCATCCCTTCACCCTTGGCGACAGGACTGCGTCACCCCCGCATTTACATCACACCCGCCATCGCGAAGGCCCCACGAGAAATGCTGCTCGCGGTGCTGCAGCATGAACGCGCGCATCTCCGGCGCCGCGACGGCATCGTGGTCGCGATGCAGACACTCGTGCAAATCGTCTACGTACTCAATCCGCTGATGTGGCTTGCGAACCTGCGGTTGTTCCGCTACCGCGAACGAGACAAGCAGGCGGCCGTAGTCCTGCGGACGCGTGCCCGTGCTTGCCATGGCCTCTTCGTCGCAGATC
>JACZJN010000058.1 GCA_014860565.1 Bacteroidota bacterium | reverse complement strand
TCTCCGTTCATCGCATCCGACGGCCAGACGCTCTATTTCGCTTCGGACGGACACCCGGGGCTGGGCGGGACAGACATGTTCGTCAGCAGAAAACTTGGCGAGCTGTGGTCGACACCGACGAATGTCGGGCGTCCGCTGAACTCCGAAAACAACGACGAATTTTTTGCGCTCGCCGCCGAGGGACGCACCGTGTACTTTTCCTCACGGCGCGAGGGCGGGTTCGGCGGATACGATATTTACCGCGCGGAACCCAATCCCTTTCCGCCCGGCGCGGTGCTCGTGCTCAGCGGTACCGTCCGCGACAAGAAAACACGCACTCCTCTATCCGCGACATTGACGCTCCGGGATGCTTCGACCGGCGAAACCATCAGCACGCACAACAGCAATGCCTATTCCGGCGAGTATGTCATTGTGCTGCCCGCAGGGGCGGTGTACGAGGTTGACGTCCGTTCCGGCGTCTATCTTCCCGAGAGCAAGCGCTTCGATCTCGTCAACAACCAGGCATACGGAGAAATCAGCCACGATTTCCTTCTCACCAAGGAACATGAAGACGCCGCGCTCGAGGCCAGCGTCACTGCCGATGTGCTCGATTTCAGCGTCCTTCGCGGCATGACGGGGCATCGCGGACTGCAGATCGAAGAACTTGTGACACGCGAGACCGTACCGCTGCTCAACTACGTGTTCTTCGAGGAAAACGCGAACGACATTCCACGCAGGTACAATCTTCTCAGCGCGGAGCAGGCACAAACGTTCCGTCTCGACGCACTGCCGGACGGCACGATCGAGCGCTACCATCAGCTGCTCAACATCATCGCTCTGCGCATGCAGCAGCGTCCTGCGGCCACCATAACACTGACCGGCACCACGGACGGTTCGGAGGCCGCAACGGTCGCAGAAGCGCGCGCACGCAGCGTGGGGACCTATCTCACGGACATCTGGGGCATCGATGCGGCCCGGATCAAGGTGGTGTCGCGGGGATTGCCTGCCGCGGCATCGACCAGCCGTTCCGCCGAGGGACGCGCCGAGAACCGCCGCGTGGAAATCGATTCCCCGGACGCCGATCTGCTTGCACCGATCGAGACCAGCAAGATCGAGAAAATGCTTTCGCCCCCCGACGTGCGATTCTTTCCTTCCATCACCGCGGATGCGGGGCTTCAACGCTGGATGTTCGAAGTGAAGCAGGGAAATCGCATCCTCCGCGATTCGGATGGCTATACGACGTACCCGGATTCCATCCTCTGGAACTGGCGGGACCTGCAGGGAAATCTGCCGGGCGAGGATACGCTACGATTTACGCTGTATGCGAAGGACGCGCAGGGGAACGAGCTCACGACGCAGCCACAGGTCATTCCAGTGCAGGTGCTGACCCTGGATAGAAAAAATGTAGAGAAGCTGCCCGGGCGCACACTCGAAAAAATCAGTTTGATCCTTTTTGACTTCGATCGCTTCGAACTCGGCGAGCGCAACACCGCGATACTCTCACATGCCGCGACGCGGCTGCGTGAACAATCCACGATGGTGATCCGCGGCTACACCGATGCGATGGGAGACGACAGCTACAACCAGCGTCTGTCGGAGCGTCGCGCGTCCGCTGTGCGTGAACAGCTGCAGCGCGAGATCCCTGCCGGCGCAATGCGCTCGGAAGGCGTCGGGGAGTCGAACCTGCTTTTCGACAACGGGCTCCCCGAAGGACGTTTCTATTGCCGAACAGTTCAAATTCTGATAGAAACCATTGAATGAGGTCCACAGTGCGTCGATTTGCCCTCTTCCTATGCGTCATGCCGCTGCTGATTGCCGGCTGCATCTTTTACGAGCAGGATACTGAGCTGAACGAAGACGGCTCCGGGGAAATGGAAATCCACTACTGGATTTCCGAAAACGTGCTCTCCTGGTTCAAGGGCGGGGCTCTTTCGTTCAACGAAGACTCCGTTCGCGCACAGTATGCTTCCGACGGCATCGTCGTCAAGAGCGTGCGCACGGAATCACGGGAAGTAGACTCGACCCGCCACGTCTTTGTTGCACTTCAATTCGACGATATTCAGCGTCTGTCCGCATGCACGGGATTCAAGGATATAGATATCAAATGGATGCGCGAGGGTGACGTGTTTCGCTTCGTGCAATCCCTTCCGAGCACAAGCAGTTCCGGCGACGGGATGCTCGACAATTTCACATTCACGTATCGCTATAATTTTCCCGGCGAAGTACGGGAGAGCAATGCCGACACCATCGACGGGGATCATGCCGTATGGGTGTTCAAACTCTCCGACCTCAACGACGCGAAGAAGATGGAAGCCGTAATTGTCGCCTCGAGCGGCACCAGCGTCTGGTGGGTTCTTGGGATTCTGGTGGTGGTGGTTCTGGCAGCCCTCATCCTCTGGATCCGACGCAAGCGGCAATAGATATTTCGCATCTCGGGATATAGGATATAGGACTTAGGATGTAGGATATAGGATGTAGGATTTCGGTTTGGGTTTGGGATTTTGGGTTTGGGATTTTGGTTTTTGGGTTTGGGTTTGGGTTTTGGGTTTGGGTTTGTAGGGGCGCAGCATGCTGCGCCCCTACAAATGCCGAGACAACCACCAATGCCACACCAAGCGCCCATGCGAATGCGAACGCGAATGCGAATGCAAAAAAAACCGTCCACATGGGACGGTTTTTTTATGCTCTTATTTCGGGGTGGATTATTTCACCAGTAGCATGTGTTTGCCGAGCGATTGTCCGTTGCTCTGGAGCTGGTAGAAATACACGCCCGAAGTCATTCCGTCGGCGTCGAAGACGACGTTGTGATGACCGGCTTCTACGTTTCCATCGACGAGTGTGGCGACGGTTTCACCGAGTGCGTTGATCACCTTCAGTGTAACGTGCTGGCTTTGCGGCACGTTGAACTGTATCGTGGTCGACGGATTGAACGGATTCGGATAATTCTGCGAGAGGAACAGTGTGCCCGGAGCAACGTCCTCATTCACACCGACGGTGGTGCGCAGGTCATCGATATTGAAATTCACTCCGACGGTGCGATTCAGATCGAGTGAATTCACATAGGTCATGGTCACCGGCATTGTGCGGCTCGCACGTGCGGGTGTGAAGACCGAGTGATTGCTGTAGGTCGGATTGTCGGCGTAGAGGAGATAATTCCCGGGTTCGAGCCCGACGATGGAGTACCAGCCGGTCGAATCGGTGATGGCGTAGCCTGCGAGCTTGCCCGTGCTTTCGGCTTCCGCGAAAACGATCGTGCCCGCGAGGGGAATGCGTTCGGCGCCCTTGCGGAGGATCACCTGCCCAAAGTAGCTGCCGATGCCGAGGCGCTTGGTTTCCTGCAGCTCGAAATTGATGTTCTGCATCGTGCCAAGCGGTGAGAGTTCTTCGCTTTCGGTGAAGTTGCTCCGGCCGCCGCTGGAATGGTAATACTGCGGGGCAAGATTGTTGTCCATCGGAATGGCGAGCAGGGCAGACGGTGGTGAATCGGGGAGGTTATCGAAATTGAACACGCCGTTGGAATCGGTCACGACTGAACGGTACTTGCGGTAGGTATTCCCACCACCTGCGCCGCGCTTGAGTTCGGTATCGATCAGCACGATCGTGGCGGACTTGCTCACGCCGGTCGCCTTGCTGGAAACCTTGCCGTAGAGCTTGTTGTTGCTCGATCCGGAACTGAGCAGACGATAGTTCAGGTTGTTGCTGTTCTCGATACGGATCGCCTTCGCCATCATCGCATTCGTTTCTTCGCCGATGAACGTGCTAAGGTATTGATCCTTTTCCACAATCGTGTAATACTCGCGCCCGACCGGCAGATTCACACTGAAATTGCCGTTGAAATTCGTGTAAACCATCGTGTCGATGACCCCGGATTGCCAGGGAGTGACGATGTCCTGCGCGAAGTTTTTCAGGCTGCTGGTATCGCCGATATGGATGAAGTCCTGCTTGCGGATGAACGATACTTTCGCATCACTGACGGGAGCTCCGGATTCGTTGACCACGCGGCCTGTGACAGGTGCGGGAATGCCCGCGGATGCAAATAAATAGAATTCGTAGCGGAGCGTGTTGTTATTCAGCGTGTCGAGTACGCGTTCAAGTGCTTCGTCGAAGCTCGGTGCATTGATGTACCACTGCGGCTGGTAGGCATCGGTCGGTGGCTCCGCATATGCGTAGATGCGTCCGACCTGCACGTTCTCAAGAACGAACTCACCGTTCGCGTCGGTGCGCACCTCGTAATTCATGTTCGTGTTTTTGGAAACCTGCCAGAAACGCACAATCGCACCGGCGAGCGGCTGATTGGTGATTGTCTTCACAAAACCATTCAGCGTACCGGCCTTGTCCGCCACCTTGATGTCGAATTGCTGATCCGCATAGGCGTGGGTGCGGACGTTGGTGGCGACGATGGTCACACGGTACACACCCGCTTTCTTCGGATTCCAGTAAATGTAGGAGCCGCCGCCGACGACATTGTTCAGCGTCATACCCTCGGGCACCGAGCCCACGAGCATATAATCGATATCCGCGGGGTTGGCGGCATCGACGGATGGCGCATAGACATAGTCCATTCCTACACGTACGGTGGTTTTCGGGTCGGACGTGAAATTCAATCCGTCAGGCGCTGGCATGATGCGAATACTCGTAAAGGCCCTGCCGTACCTGGATCCCGGATAGATCGCGACGACCATGTAGACATACTCTTCGCCGTACTTCACATCGTAGTCGGTGAACTGCACGGCGGTGGGGGAATAAATCTGTGCGACGCGCTCGTCGGGTGAGATATATCCTCGCCAGACTTCATAGCTGGAGGGGAGCTGCCCGGGGGCTGCCTGCCATGTGAGCTTCACGTACCAGTCCGCCGTCAGCTCCGCGTTGAGATTCTGCGGGTTGATATCCTGTGCCTGGCCGGTGCTTCCCGTCCACAACAACAGGGCGAACAATATGGATAGGTAACGTGTCACTATATAGCCGTCTGATTATACCTCTGTGAAATTACACCTTTGCCGGAACGAATGCAATGAAAAATCAGGCAAATAGCATTAAAGTTTCATTAATGACTCGAAGTACTTAGATGCCATAATCGTGCCGGAAATGCCCCGCTGTAATGACCCGGAAACAGGGTTTTTGTGACAGCGGCACGATGCTGACGTCAAGAAACGGCAATCGTCAGGATATTGACGGCTTACATCATCCCCAGTTTCTTCATCTTCTCGACGAGTGTCGTGCGCTTGAGCCCCAGTATTTTCGCGGCTTCCGTCTTGTTGCCATCGGTATGCCGGAGGACAAAGGTGATGTGCTCCTTCTCGATATCCTGCAGTGTGCCGAGCCGATGGGGCGATTTCAGCGACACTTCGAAATCCCCGCGCTCTGTGGAAGCGGCCGATTTCTGGGCAGTGGCGTAGTCGGATGGGATCATCCGCGTGGTCAGCATTTCTTCCTGCGACTGTGCGATAAGACGGTTGACGAGGTTTTCCAGTTCGCGCACGTTGCCGTTCCACTGAAGTTTCTGGAGGTACTCGATCACATCGGCGGAGGCGCCCCTCACGGGAGAAGGATGCCGCTGATTGTATTTCGCGATGAAATGCTCAACAAGGAGCGGGATGTCCGAAATACGGGCACGCAGGGTCGGCACGGTGATGGGAATGACGTTGAGTCGGTAGAACAGATCCTGGCGGAAGCGTTCGGCCTCGATTTCCTTCTGCAGATCCTTGTTCGTCGCGCAGATCACGCGCACGTTGGCGATGCGCGTCTTGGTGTCGCCCACGCGGCGGAATTCCCCTTCCTGCAGCACGCGGAGGAGCTTCGCCTGGAAAGCCAGCGAGGTGTTGGAAATTTCGTCTAGAAACAGCGTGCCGTTGTGCGCTTCCTCGAAAAGCCCGGGTTTGTCGGTCACCGCGCCGGTAAACGCGCCGCGCTTGTATCCGAAGAGTTCGCTTTCGAGCAGCGTGTCGGGGAGTGCGCCGCAATCCACTGCGACGAAGCGGTGTTCGCGCCGCGTGCCGTTGTAGTGAATGGCCTTTGCGATGAGTTCCTTTCCCGTGCCGCTTTCGCCATAGATGAGCACGCTGCCTTCGCTGTCGATCGCCGCCTGTGTTTCCGCGAACAGCTGCTGCATCGGTTTGCTGCCGCCGATGATGTTTTCGAAGCCGAAGCGCTGCTCCACTTCGCGGCGCAGATACAGATTCTCTTTTTTCAACTCCGCGTGCAGACGGGCGTTTTCGATGGCCATGGTCGCGAGATTCGCGAAGGCCTCGAGAAACTCTGCGTCGATTTCGGAGAAGGACATCGCGGACAGCGCATCGGAGCGGCTGTCGACGTACACCGTGCCGATGATGCGGTCCCGCGACTTCATCGGCACGCAGATCAACGAGTGGATGTTGAAGTTCACCACTGATTCGCGTTTGCGGAATTCCTCGCTCGCCGCGGTGTCGGAGACGATGATCGGCCGGCCTGCGTTGAGCACGTCGCGCAGAATGCTCAGACTGATTTCCGTCGCGTCGCGGATGGTTTCCTTCTCCACGTTGCGCGAGACTTTCAAGGCGAGCTGGTCGTTTTCGATCAGGAAAATCAGTCCGCGTTCGCCGCTCATGCTTTCGAGCGCGCTGTCCATGATGGTGTCGAGCAGCTGATCGAGATCGAGGACGGAATTGATTTTGCTCGCGACGGCATAGAGCGTGCGCAGGTTCTGCTCGCGCACGGCCGTGAGCGCATGCGGTGATTCGCTGCGGTGGGTGCGCGCGAACTCGCGCTCGATTTCGGCGTTGACGTACACCTGCTCGAGATAGCTGCGGTAGAGCTGGGCGTCGGCGATGCTCTCGGCGCTGCGCATCAGCGCCTCATGGGCACGCGTGATGCAGTCGTTCGCGCCCGCGGTGTCGCGGTTGGCGCGGAGTATCATCGCATGGTTGTAGAGGATGTCGTGCGAACCGCCGTAGAGCGGACCTTTCTCCTCCAGCAGCTGCATCGCTTCCAGCGAAAGTTCCAGTGCCACGGCGGCACGGCCCAGCCGCTGTTGCGTCAGTCCCGCATAGGAGCGGGCGAGAATGCTGAAGGAATCGAAGCCGTGGCTGTCGGCAAGATCGCCGAGCAGATTGAACTGCGTCAGCGCCTGATCGAGCGATTCCTCGTCGGCGCGCATGAGATGCAGGATTCCGCTGCGATAATGCAGCATGGCGGTGATGTTGACGTCATGCGCTTCCTCGAGCAGCAGGGCGGCGCGCTTGAGAAGTTTCTGCGCGGCGTCGTACTCGCGCTTTTCGATCAGGCAGCCCGCGGTATCGATGTGTCCCGCTGCAACGCCCGCCGTGTTGCCGCTCGATTCGGCGAATGCCTGCGCGCGCGAATATGCATCGATGGCCTGATCATACGCGCCGAGCACCATGTACAGCTCGCCGAGGTTTTCGAGGCACAGTTCCTGCCGGAAGCGGTCGGCGATTTCCCGGCTGATGCGCAGATCCTCCTGCAGATGCAGCAGGGCGGGGGAGTAGCGGCAGAGCGCGATTTCACACTGACCGAGCGAACCGTAGCTCGTGGCGATCAGGCGGCGGTCGCCGGAGGCCGTCGCCAGTGCGTTGGCCTTGCCGTGGAATTCGAGCGCCTCCTCGTAGCGGCCCAGCGCATAGTACTGGGCGCCCATGTTGCCGAACGCGCGCGTCAGTCCCCGCTTGTCCTGGTTCGCCTCGAAAATACTTCGCGCCTCCTCGAAACATGCCAGGGCGCGTTCCGGATTTTCGAGCACCGAATAATACACCAGGCCGATGTCGATGAGAATGCCCCCTTCGTCGCTCGCTGCGGTGGAGCTGCGGAAAAGGGCGCGCGCTTTTTCATAATGCGTAAGGACGTGTTCGCCCGGCCGCGTGCGGTATTCGGTCAAGCCGATTTTCTGATGGCACCATGCCTGTCCGAGCGCGTCGCCGATCTCGCCGAAATAGCCGAGCGCCTTTTCCGCGCTGCGGCGGGCGCGTTCGAATTCAGAGATGGAAATGTAATGTTCCGTCTGATTACGGTACACTGCGGCGAGCCGCGTATTGGAATTCGATTGCGCGGCAAGGAGCAGCATCTCCTCGAGGAATTCCTCCTCCTCGGCACGGCGCCCGAGAATATTGCTGTGCCGACTCAATCCGTCGAGCGCGATGAAGCGGCGTTCGGTGTCCGTTTCATCGATCAGCGGCAGGGCGGCGCGCAGCATGGCTTCCGCGCCCGCGACATCGAAACGGTTTTCCCGGGAATGCGCGGCCTCGAGCAGATGCGGCAGTGCGCGTCCCGGTTCGATGCCGTGCAGCGCATGATGCGCCCGCAGGGCCTCGGCATCATGCCGAGGGGGATGCGCCGCATACCAGTCGTACCACGCGGCGTGCAGTTCCGGCATTCCGGGCAATTTTCTTGCGGAGTCATTGTGCGTTTCGCTGCTCTGCAAGCTGCCCAGCGCCTCGCGCACCGCGTCATGCGCG
The DNA here is from genome assembly GCA_014860565.1 of Bacteroidota bacterium. Lineage (GTDB taxonomy): Bacteria > Bacteroidota > Ignavibacteria > SZUA-365 > SZUA-365 > SZUA-365. The sequence goes on along the minus strand of JACZJN010000058.1, from coordinate 34,047 downwards.
GGTGTGAGCGCATCGAGCGCGCCTTCCACGAGTTCGGCGCGCATCAGATCGGCAAGGGCCGCACGCAAGTCGAATTCACTCATGCCGCTTACATGCGCCAGCGCCTCAAGCGAAGCCGGAATGGGGGTCGCGGCGAGGGTGACGAGTGCGGCGCGGGCATCTTCATCGAGCCGTTCGATCGTGCGCGCATACAATTGCGGCATGGTCGCAGGGAAAATGCCCCCGAGATTTTCCCGCTCATGCACCAGCCATCCGTGGTCGGTGGATTCGAGGATGCGCTCTGTCAGACAGAAATTCAGAAGATCCTCGATGCGGCCCGGAAGGCCTTTCGACTGGCGGGCGATGACCTCGACGAAGGAGGGCGAGATGCCGCCGAACAGATCACGAAGCGCCTGACCGACTTCCGCCTTCCCGAGCGCGGGAAGCCGAAGCGTCTGCAGCAGCGGCGAATCGGGCAGAAACGCGTCGTCGGAGGTCGCGTCGTGCGCGGCGAGCAGTAGCATCCCCGCATGGGCATTGGCATCGGCCCAGGCCAGCAGGTATGCGAAAAATTCCCTGGTGAATTCGTCCGCAAGATGGAAATTGTCGACAAGCAACGCGTCGGGCGCGATGTGCCTGCACAGCAGCTCGGTTGCGGCATGGATGGTGCGCAGCCGGAGACTGTCCGTGGTCAGACCGTCGCGGGACGCGGGTTCGACGCCTGGAAACGCATCGGGAAACCACGTGGCAATGCGCGCGCACAGCGAGTCCGTTTCGCCGTCGACTGTCGCCTCGTGCTGCAGCATGCGGAGCGTGGAAGTAAACATGCCATCCCCGGCCCTGATGTCGATGCGCAGTACACGGCCGCCGGCGAACTGGATTTCCGTACCCTGCTCCCGGAGGAAGCGCGTTTTCCCGACTCCTTCGGGTCCGACGACGACCAGCATGCCCGTTTTCGTGCGCGTCTGCTCCCACAATTCGCGGGCGCGCGCGTGTTCCTGGTCGCGGGGAATCTCGAGCAGACGCAGTGTACCGGTGTCGGTGTCGGCCTGTTGTGCCGGGGGACGGCCGAGATATGCGGCGGCGGCGGCATGCAACTGGAGTGCGCTTCGGAAGCGCAGCTGCGGCTGCTTCTGCAGCAGGCTTGTGATCCAGGCGGCCAGCGCTTCTGGAAGCTGCGTCGTGGGTGCGGGAACGGCCTCACGCAGATGTTTGCGCAGCACTTCCATTGCGTCGCCACCTTCGTAGGGAGGCGCACCTTCCACCAATTCATGGAGAACACATCCCAGTGCGTAGAGGTCGGTCGCGGGAGTGGGCGCCTCACCCCGAATCAGTTCCGGCGCCAGGTACTCGAAGGTGCCGTTCAGTCCCTGACGGACCGCCGCGCCGTTTTGCGCCGCGTCGTGCAGCGCGCTGAGGCCGAAGTCCATGATGCGGGGCTTGCCGTCGGCAAGGAGGATGTTGGCGGGCTTCAGGTCGCCGTGAATCACATGCTGCGAATGGATGAAGGCAAGGGCGGACGTAAGGTCGTAGACCAGCGAGGCGAAGCGTTCGCCGTCGATGTCCTCCCCGACACGAATGGACGAGGCGGAGATCGCCGTTCCTTCCACCCAGTCCATGACGAAAAAGGGACGTCCGTCATCAAGATATCCGAAATCATGCATGCGCACGAGCGCGGGATGCTCGAGCCGGCTGAGCAGACGGAATTCCGTTTGCAGCCGCGCACGAAGCGAGGGGTCGCAGGCGTGCAGCACCTTCACCGCGACCGGACGTGCGTCGGCCCCGTACCGTGCGCGGTACACCAGGCCCATGCCGCCGCTTCCCGCAAGGGATTCAAGCGTGCAGCCCGGGACGAGGGGGAGCGGAGTGGAGGGATCAGACATCGGGACCGGATAAGGTGTTATGACCAGACTTCGTTTTTCGCCTCGCGCATCATCAAATCCTGCGTCGCCTGCACAGGGTCCTTGCCGTTGAACAGGATCTCGTACATCTCGCGGATGATAGGCATTTCCACGTTGAGTTTCTGTGCGAGCTCGTAGGCCGACCGTGTGGTATCGACGCCCTCGGCGACCATGGACATGCCGGCGAGCACTTCCTTGACGGGACGGCCCTTGCCGATTTCTTCCCCGACGTAGCGATTTCTGCTGTGGCGGCTCATGGTTGTGACGATAAGATCGCCAAGTCCGGAGAGACCTGCAAACGTGTCCGGATCGGCCCCCAGCACTTCGCCGAGGCGGCGGATTTCCGCGATGCCGCGGGTGATCAGCGCAGCCTTGGCGTTGTCTCCGTAACGGGATCCGTCGCAGATGCCCGCGCCGATCGCGATCACGTTTTTCAGCGATCCGCCCAGTTCCACGCCCGCCACGTCGCTGCTTCCGTACACACGGAAGCTCTCGGTCATGAACGTTTCGATCACCTGCGCCGTGGTCTCGGCGCCCGAGGATGCCGCCACGACGGTGGTCGGACGGCGCAGGCACACTTCCTCGGCGTGGCTGGGCCCGGAGAGTACCGCGTAGCGTTCCCGAGAAAGCCGCGGCAGCACGTCGGCAACCACCTCGGACATGCGCAGCAGAGTACCGTTCTCGATTCCCTTGGCGACGTTGACGATGATCGGATCGCCCAGATGTTCGCGCGGAATGCGCGTCAGCACTCCGCGCACGAATTGTGACGGCGTGGCAAGCACAAGCATATCGGCGGTGTTCGTGGCGACGGCGATGTCTGCTGTGACGACGAGTCCTTCCGGAATCGCGATGTCGGGGAGGTAGACCGTGTTGCGTCCGGTGATGCGGATATTTTCCACATCACGTTCCGACCACGACCAGAGCCTGACCGCGTGTCCTTTGCTGAATAGAAGTTCTGCCAGCGTGGTTCCCCAGCTGCCGGCACCGAGAATACCGATCTTCATAGCACACCAGGAGAGACAAAACAAAAAATGCGGATCCCGACGGGACCCGCACGACAGATCCAAGCCGAGTCAGAATCAGAAAAAGAACATGCGCATGGAGCTTCCGGCCTTGCGTCCGACCAGCTTCAGACGATTGAAGCGGTTTTCCGAGCCGTTGAGCAGACGCTTGATGTTCGCGCGGTGAGCATAAAATAATAACAGCGTCGTCGCGATGCTGAAGAGAATGAGCGTATGGTAGCTGGGTATGTCGACATGGAACACGTTGAAGCGGATGAACATGGTGGTCGGGAATGCCGTTGCGGCGCTCAGCGACCCGAGGGAAACATACCCGGTAGAGAGGAGCACGAGGGCGAACACGATCAGCGCGACGGAAATATCGATCGGCGCGATGCCAACGAGCATGCCGGCCGCGGTGTTGATGCCCTTGCCGCCCTTGAAGTTGAGGAAGAGGGAGAAAATGTGGCCGAGCACCGCCGCCATGCCTGCGATGATCTGCACGACGGTGAAATCATCAAACGGGGTGCGGTTGTTGAAAGGGAAATCCCCGTAGTGGAGACGTGCGATAAGGAGCACCGCGAAGAGTCCCTTGAGCACATCTCCCGCCTGAACCAGCAGTCCCAGCTTCCAGCCCAGCGTCCGCATGACGTTGGTGCTCCCGATATTGCCGCTTCCGTGCTGGCGGATATCCGTTCCACCGAGCCAGCGGCTGACGAGGAGCCCCGTCGGTATGGAACCGACGATATAACTGAGGATGATGATGAGGCTGAGAAGATACATGGGCAGCTCCGTATATCAATACTTACGCCAATTATACAACTTATTTTATTCAAGTTAGAAAATCAACGGCAAAACGCTTCGCTGTTCATTTCCTGCACAGGATCGCGGATTTGCTTTCTTCGCCGCGAAGGGTGAATTTATCAGGTCATAACATGCCACAAATCACTTATATCGACACCGAATCTCCGCGCCGCGAACGCCGAACCTCGGCCCAGGTGCGGTCCCGGACGCCGGGCCGCTGGAAGTCCGTCGCACGTTGGATCGACGCGCACCGGATCGCCATTATTGCAGTCATGGCGCTGTACCGCTTCATCGGCCTCGGTACAAGTGAGATGCAGCAATGGGACGAATCGATTTATGCGCTGCGTTCACAGGTGATACTGCAGTTCGGCGCGTTGTGGGATCAGTCGGCCTTTATGCTCAACGGCACGTACTATTCCGCGCATCCACCGCTCTACGTCTGGCTTTCGACATCGTTTCTCCTTCTGTTTTCCGATCATCTCTGGGTCTACCGCTTCACGTCGGCGATCGCGGGCGCCCTGCTGGTTCCGCTGCTGTATCGGTTTTCCCGCATGCTGCAGCCCACGGTCCGTTCCGTTGCCGTCGCGGGCCTGTTCGCTTTCGCGCCGCTGCCGGTCCTTTTTTCCCGCCTCGGCCAGCTTGACCTGCTGCTGACGCTGTGCATGACCGCAGCGCTGTATTTTGCGCTGCGCACCGTGCGCTTCGGTGCCGCAACAGACACGCTGCTCGCCGGTGCGGCGCTGGGAGCCGCCCTGATGACGAAACTGTTTTTCGCGCTGAGCGTGCCCGTGGCAGTGCTTCTCGCCGCGCCGCTGCTCGACGGCGCCGAGCGAAACCGCGCCTTTCGCGTATCGCTTCTCATGCTGCTGATTTCCCTCCCGCTCTGGGTGCCGTGGGCGTGGTCGTTTGCAGCGGCGCACGGCGACGGTCCCGGCTTCCTGTTCTCCGCCGCGCTACCTTTCGGTGCGACTCTCAGCGGCATGGAAGGGAGCGTGAAAGACACGGGGGCGTTTTACTACGTCAATCAGCTCATCGTCAATATCAGCGTGATGCTGCCGTTTGCGCTGGCGTCGATGTGGTACGCCCTGTTCCGCCCGCGGCGTGCGGGATGGATCGCCTCGACGATCATGATCGTGCTCACGCTCATGGCCCTGTGGATGATGCGTTCGTCGTTCGAGGTCTACCTGATCCCCATCATGCCGCTGCTCTTTCTCCACGCGGTGCGAGGAGTGGCGCTCGTGCGGCGCGCCTCGCGTGTGCGTCTGCTGTCGTTTTCGATTGCCGCCGCGCTGTGCTTTGCCTGGTCGCTCGCGCCTTCGTGGCGCATGGCGGTGAAGAGCCTGCTGCGGAGTCTCGGCGGCGCGCCGCTGCCATCGGGCACGCTTGCCGACGGTGCCCTTCTGCTCTCGGCCTCCACGGCCGCGCTGCTGACTGTGTGGTGGCTGTACCGAAGCAATCGACTCCGGGGCCTGCTCTCCCTGCCGCTGACCGGAACGACGGTACTCGTCCTTGCCGCCGCGACCTGCGTTCGCATCTGGCTGATCGTCCCCGCCGCGTCCGATGACGGCGCCTCCGCGGTCACCGCGGCCGTACGCTCCTCGAATGCCGCGCGGGTGTTTCTGATCGGCAACGGCGACAATCCCCAGCTCACGTTTTATCTCAACGGCGCGGATATCGGATGGGTCGAATCGGAACAGCGGCGCTTCGAACGTCTCGAACCGCATGCCATGGGAGTGGAGGGCATACGCGCGCGCATCGCCGCACAGCGCGGCCTCGGACCGGCCGCCGTCCTCATCGAGCGCGACGAGATCGCGCAGGGCGCGTATGAGAATGCCGCCGAGATTCTCCCCCCGGGATTCCAGGTCCGCCTGCAGCGGGGACGCTACATCGTGGCCGGCGATGCCGGATTGAAGCTGAAGAGCGTGGCGACAACGCAATGAGTACAGGAAAAAAATATCCGTTGTTCCTCCGTATTTTGCTGCGCCCATCCGCGCTGGCGCTGGCCGCGCTGTATGCCGCGGCAGGACTCGGATGCGCGTTTGTTCCGCTGCTCCATACGCTCGGTTATGAATCGGCACTCGTTTTCGGGTTACTCGCGGCATGGATCGGTGCGCTGCTGCCCCTGTCGATGCGGCACGCGTTCCAGCGCCTGTCGCGCTTCGGGACCGGCCCGCTCCCGGCTGCAACCGCGGAGAACGAGAACGGACGCGGGAAGGCGCCCGGACCTCTACGCGTGACCGCCGCACGCTGGCTGCATCTGACGCTGGCCGGCATGACGCTGCTTCTGCTCCCCGCGACGATCCTCACCGCCAACGCACTGTTGGTGCGGAACTGCTCGATGTTCGATGGCGCACTGTTCTGGCTGCTGATCCCGATGGCCACTGTCGGCTTCAGTACCGCGGTGGTGCTGTTCCTGGACGCTTTGCTCGGACGCCGCGCGGTATGGGCATACTATGCGGTGCTGCTTCTTCTGCTGTTTCAGCCGTTCGTGCAGATTTACACCCTCCCGCAGCTCTACGCCTACAATCATGTCTTCGGCATGTTTCTCGGACTTTCGTGGGATCAGTCGCAGCCGCCGTTTCTGACGCTGCTGCTCTACCGCCTGTCGACGGCTTCCTACGTTGCGCTGCTGCTCACCGTGATTGCCGTACTCGAGGCCCGCCGGAAGGGAGTGCTCTTTGGGATGCATCGCCGACGCATGCTCCTGGCATTTCTGCCTCCTCTTGCGGCCGTGCTGCTCTTCCATTTCTTCAGTACGCAGCTCGGCTTCACCAACAGCTATGCACATCTTCAGCGTGTACTGAACGCGGAATACCGCCTTGACAACATCCGTGTCGTGTATGACGGCGCAACCATGGACAGCAGCGCCGCACGGCGGATCGCGGAAGAACATCTCTTTCAGCTCGAACGCGTCTGCGCCGAACTCGGGGTGGACTGGAAGCGGGAAATCACATCATACATCTATCCCGACCGCGCGAGCAAGCGCCGCCTGCTCGGCACCGAGAGCAGCGATCTGGCGCGTCCCTGGCGCGCCGAGGTGCATCTCTCCGCCGACAGCTGGGCCGAGACGGTCAAGCACGAACTCGTGCACGTGGTGGCGGGGTCGTTTGGTCCGTATCTGAACCGAGCGCCCTTCATTCGCGTGCTGGGACTGACCGAGGGACTCGCGATGGCGGTGGAATGGTCGTGGGGCAACCGCACTCTGCACGCCTTCAGCGCCGGAATGCTCGCACAGGGCGTTCTGCCGCATGCGCGCACATGCATGGGGACGGTGGGCTTCGCGACGAACAGCTCTTCGAGCGGCTACGTGGCGAGCGGTTCGCTGACGCGCTGGCTGATGGATTCGCTCGGCGTCGCCGCCATCCGGCGCGCGTATGCCGCGGACAATCTCGAGTCGACGACGGGAATGAACTACGAGGAAATAAATCGCCGCTGGCGGATTTTTCTCGGAAGCGTCCGGCGCGATTTGCCCGACAGCCTCGCCGTCGCGTATGCATTCCGCCGTCCTTCCCTGTTCAGCGCAGTGTGTCCCCGCGTGCTCACCGAGAGAAATCGATCCGCCGCGGAAGCCATGGCGGCTGGCAAACCGCGACGTGCGCTCGTGCTGTACCGTGCCGCTGAAGCGCTTGCGCCGAACGCGCGCTCCGCATTCGGCATCGTCGGGGCACTCTATGCGCTGGAGCGGTGGGATTCCGTGGCAGTGGTGACCTCACAGTATCTGGACGATACGACGCGCGCCTTTTCTCTTTTTCCGATGAAGCTCTGGGAGGGAGCGGCGGCATGGCGGCGCGGAGACAGTGCGGTCGCGGACCGCGCGCTCACGCGTCTCGTCGAGGAGAATCTTCCCGGCTGGCCCACGCCGTTCGCGGCTCGGATGCGCCGCGCGCTGCGCCGCGGCGGAAGGGATGCGCTCGGTGTGCTGTTGACCGGTCTGCTGAAAGCGGACGCACGTGATCAGGATTCGCTGCGACGGACGCAACTCACCGCACTGCTCGGAAAATTTCCCCGCGATGCGGTGGTCGTCGAAGAGTATATGCGGGCCGCGACGGACGACAGCAGCGGACGTGCCGAAGCCCTGCGCGCATGGCGCGAAATCGAGTCGCAGCCCGCCAACGACGCGGTGCGCATGCTCGCGGTGCGTCTCTACTATGCCGATCGACAGTGGGAAGAGGCGCAGCGTCTGCTGCGGCATCTGTGGAACGAAGCACTCGGAGACGCCGCGCGCAACGAGGTGGCCGAATGGCTGGCCCGCTGCGCCTGGCAGCTGCGGCGCACGCGTCAATAAAAAACGCGGACCTCTAGGCCCGCGTTTATGGGAACAAAATTTTTTCGGTGTTATCGAAGCAGCAGAATGTGCAGCGAATCGCGATACGAGCTGATGCGCTCGATGAGGGCGATGCCATTGCCGGCGGGTGAAATGCGGGGCATGAGATTCTGCGGCGCGATGCGCGAGAGCGGACTGCCGTCCTGATTCGAAAGCCAGACGTCACCGGTGTGCGTCTCATAAACCATCGAGCGGCGCAGGTCGGAGACGTCGAGATCCACGATCTGTCCTTTCACCAGCTGTGCCGCCATTCCGGTCGCGAGATCGAGGCGCATCAATCCCTCGTTGTCGAGCGCATACAGATAGCGCATTCCACCCGTGTCGTAGAATATCAGCCTGGCGTGCCAGGGATTGTCGGCGGTGAGCGGCTTGATGGAAAAGCTGTTCAGTTCCGTTCCGTCGAAGTCCACCTCGCGCACAAGACCGGAACTCGTGCGCACCGCGTACGATCGCTGCGAGGTCAGCACGAGCGAGACCGGCGCTTCCGTGGTGGTGACCCTGCCGAGTTCCACCGAGTTGAGAATGGTCCAGCCGGAAGCATCATACGTGGAGAGGTTCACCGAATATCCCACGCTTGTCGTGCCGAGCCAGACAAAGGAGTTGCCCGTATTGCTGAACGCCAGCAGTCGCGGTGCGCTGCCGATCGTCGGCTGATGTTGGAGAAGCAGCCGGCCCTGCAGGTCGAAAAAGTAGATGCCGCCCTGCTGAACGAATGCCAGCGCCGTTCCGGAAGGATCGAAGGCGTAGAGCTCGTGCCAGGTGGAAACGATCTGGAGGTCGACGATGCGGGTCGAGCGCGAGGCAAAATCCATGATCGCAAGCCGCGTCGGGTTCTTCAGCGGTGCTGTGACGGCATCTCCGCCGACCGGGAGATACTGGTCATAGCCCGCGACGATGGTTTTCCCGTCGGGCGTCCAGAGGGGATTGACGTGGTGGATCGATTCAATGGGATCGTCCTCGGAGCAGGCGGCAAACAGCGCGACTGCGAGAAGAAGCAGGGAAATATGACGGAGGATGGACATACGCAACATCTGCAAGCTATGAAAAAACTACCTGGAAAGATGAACGACGCGCTAGAGTGATGAACGACGCGAAACGCGCCAACCTGCCACGGCGAGCTGCACCCATCCCGAGAGGAAGGCGATGCCGCCGAAGGGCGTGACGGCGCCGAGCCAGCGCGCACCGGTTACCGTCATGATATACAGACTTCCTGAGAAAAGCACGATACCGGCAAGAAAATATCCCGCGGCGTGGTGGATGCGCCTTTCATCGTGCGTCAGGAGAAAAAGACCGCAGCCCAGGATCGCGACGCTGTGCACCAGATGGTAAAGCACGCCGGTGCGATACGCCTCGAGAAGCGATGCATCCACGCGGGAGGCAAGCGCGTGCGCGCCGAAGGCGCCGAGAGCAACAGCGAGGAAGCCGCTGATCGCGGCGGCGAAAATCCAGGGGAAGCGTCGTGAACTCATCATGCCTTGATCAATTGAGAAACAACACGTCGGTGCGGAGGAAAGTTACAGGTCCCGGACGATGGCGTCGGGCACAAATTGCGGCGGCGTCACACTCAGGAGTTGCTCCTGCGGGAACCCGGCGGCGCAATCGCGTGCGGCGGATTCGTCCGGAAATAAACCGAAGACGGAAGAACCGCTGCCGCTCATCAGCGCGCCCGAAGCGCCGCCGTCGAGCAGACGCTGCTTCGCCTCGCCGATGGCGGGATGCGCTTCGATGACCGTTCGCTCGAAGTCATTGTGCAGGAGTAGCGCGATGGCGTTCGGGTCGTCGTACGCCTCGCGCAGTGTGGTGCGGAGATCCGCTTCCTCGGGCTGCGCGTCGAGCCGGAGGCTGCCGTATGCCCAGGCGGTCGAAACATGGATGCCGGGATTCACCAGCACGATCCACCAGGGACACTGCCAGGAGAAATGCTCGAGCACTTCGCCGCGGCCCCGGGCCAGGGCACTGCCGTCCTGCAGAAAGAAAGGCACATCCGAACCGAGCATCGCCGCCATTTCCAGCAGTTCCTCCTCGGGGAACGAGAGTCCCAGCAGCGACGGAAGATAGCGGAGCACGGCAGCCGCGTTGGAACTGCCGCCGCCGAGTCCCGCGCCCGCGGGAATATTTTTATGCAGCACGATATGCACGCCCATGCCTCGCTGCTGCTCGAGGAGCAGACGCGCCGCGCGAACGCAGAGATTGCCGTCGTCGGTGGGAATGTCGTCGCGGTTGCTCTCGAGTGAAATGCTTCCGTCAGTGATTTCGAACTGAAGCGTGTCGAAGAGATCGACGAGATGGAACACGGTTACGAGATCATGGAAGCCATCGGCGCGCCTTCCGAGCACGCGCAGCCCCAGATTGATCTTCGCATACGAGCGGATTTTCATCGCTCAATTCTCTCCGAGAAACAGTCCGAAGGTAAGACCGACGCGCAGGAACGGACTTTCAAACTTGAAATCCGGCATGCCCGACAGATCGAAATTCTCGTCGAGTTCCCAGCTTCCGCTCCCGCCGAAATAGCCTCCGGTGACGCCCAGCACGATGAACGGATGCACTTCGTATTCGAGCGTGAGCGAGGGCTGCCAGGTGAAAAACGTGCTGGTCAATTCATGTCGGCTGTCCACCGCCGACGTGGGAGAGGACGGGAAGAGCTCGTTCCAGTCCTTATGCCACAGATCGGTCTGCATCAGCGTCAGCGTATACGAGCCGCCGCCGAGCATGCCGCCGAGGGCGACGTGGAAGCGGCCGAAGGGGATGACGTACTCGAGGGTGACTCCACCTGCGCTCACATCGAGCTTGGTCGTCTTGAACGGGACGGGCTCCTCGCGCGTGTTGGGCGACCAGGAAGACTCCATCGAACCGCCGTAGCCCATGCCGCCGATGCGAAGATTCGGAATAATGACGATGTAGGCGTAGCCCTGTCCCCCAAAGAGAAAGAGACCGTCTTCTCCGAGTTGAGGAAGGCCCTTGGCGTCGAGCGCGGTGTTGAGATCGGCGGTGTTGAGAAAATGCCAGGTTGGGGTGATGCCGCCGCCGCCGCCCACGATGCCGCCTCCGCGCTGTCTGCGGTTGGGACGGATTTCAAAATCCTCGTCGTCCTGCGCGAAGGCGGAGGGAGCGAGAAGCAGAAGCAGCAGGAGCACGGTCAGTACGCGATGCATGATAATATCCTCGAGTCGTTGTGTCGGCGTTTCACGAAATATAGAGCCGCCGGGGCAGATTCCAAGCAGTGCGGAGGAACGCGGGCGGCGGTCAGGTCAGACGAACAGCAGGACCAGTTGCATGACGATGTTGGCGTACACGCCCGCGATGACATCGTCCATCATGATCCCCGCGCCCCCGCGCATGTTGTCGAAATACTTCGCAGGCTGCGGCTTGACGATGTCGAAGAGGCGGAAGAGAAGGAAGGCGCCCAGGGCGACCCACCAGATTTTCGGAAGGAACACCAGCGCCAGCCACATGCCGACGGCTTCGTCGAAGACGACGATGGACGGATCGTCGCCGTGCTGCTGTTCGAGCCAGTCCGCGGCCGGGACACCGAGGAAGGCGCCCGCCAGCGCAAAGGAAATCGCGATCGTGCCGTTATCGGTGAAGGGCAGTACCCAGTAGAGCGCGAGCGCGACAGCGGATCCGACGGTGCCCGAAGCGAACGGGAAGTATCCCGTGAAGAACACGGTTCCCAGCAGCCGATAGTACCAGTGCAGGATCGTTCTGAACATGCCGGGTACAGTCGTGACGCTCATTCAATCACCCCTTTGCTGTTGGGAAGCAGTGATGAGACAAATTTCCAGTTCTCAACAATATACTGCACGCCGGTGTAGGCGGTGAAAAGCGTCACGGCGAACATGAGCACGTATACCACGTCGGCGTCCAATAACACCGGAAGCGTTCCGCCAAGCACTGCTTTCACCCAGCCGACGTCCTGTCCCACGATCAGCAGGAGCAGATAGTAGAGCACCGTCATCTGAATGAAGGTTTTCCACTGCGCCGTTTTCGAGGTGACGATGTGGACGCCACGGCTTTCCGCGAGTGAACGCAGCACGGTGATCAGCAGATCGCGGAACACAATCACCAGCACCATCCACCAGGCAACGTAGTCAAGCAGGGCGAAGGCGAGGAAGGCGGAAGACGTGAGGAACTTGTCTGCCAGCGGATCGAGAAACTTGCCCAGATTGGTCACTGTTCCGCTTCGCCGTGCAATTTCTCCATCGTACCAGTCGGTGATGGCGGCGATGAAAAAGACAGCCAGGGACAGTTCCCGCATCAGCTTGTCGTCCGAAATGATCATGAAGAGAAACACCGGAGAAAGCACGATGCGGAGCAGGGATAATTTATTTGCCAGGGTTGAAAACATGTGTCGTTGTGGGTTCGGCGGCAGGAGAACATGCGCCTGCCCCGGAAGGAGAAATCTACGGTAATTTGAAGGATAAAAAAACCTCTCCGCGCGGGAGAGGTTGCGACCGGAATGCGGTTATTTTCAGGAATACTGTTGTTCCATTTCCGCGTACTCATGGATGCGTTTGACGATTGTCGCCTGCATGCCCTTGGGGCCCATCTGCGCCTCGTACTCGACGAGTTCGCCTCCTTTGAGCTTCTTGTAGCCGTCTCCTTCAATCGACTTGTAATGAACAAAAACGTCTCCGCCCTCTTCGGGCTTGATAAACCCGAAACCCTTCGCGTTGTTGAACCACTTGACGACGCCCTGTTCCATGAAGCCTCCTCGAAAATCAGGGTGAACAAATCGCCAACGCACCTGCAGACATATGTTCTCTACGCGCGGAACGGCGGGTCTGCGCCTTATGCCAGTGCCGGGAAGCGGTACGAAGCTGAGTGCATGGCTGGATGGGGACAGATTTTTGACCTAAAATAGGTCGAGAAAGGGCTTGACGCAAGTGCAAAACTATGATTTTTCAAGCTTTTTATGTGCTGTTTCTATCACTATTCGGGGATATGCGTTGCCGGTGATGGAAATATGCCGCTGATACGCCTTTTCAGGTATTCCGAAAGCAGCGGCGCGGCGGAGGGTGAGAAGCCCGCTTTGGCCGTATCCGAGGGCCCGTGGAAGGTAGCCCTCGGCGTCCTGGCCTTCGTATGGTATGACCATGACCACGTAGTCGGCGCGGGAGCGGAGTATGTACGCGTCGATCTGTCCGTTCATGTACGGCACCGCGGCAGGCTGCACAAGCCCGCCCAGATCGATCACCGTGCGGCCGGAGAAATAGCCGATGGCCCCGATGTCGTAGGCGGCGATGCGGGCATCCGGCGGTGTGTGCTTCGAAATCCATCGTGCCGCGCGGACGTGCACGGTGTTGATGTGCTCGACGCTGCTGCGCCAGGCGCAGGTCCAGCTCGCAAGCGCCGACCAGCCGATCACTGTGACGGCTGCCAGCAGCAAGGCCCGGGGTAGTATGCCGCGAAGAAGGAATGGGAAGATCCTGAGATCTCCGTCCGCCCGGGGCAATGAGGAGGCGAGACGCGCGAGCAGCAGCGACACACCGAGCAGCAGGGGAGCGAGATAGCGGCCGGCGTGTCCGGGATACGGAAGCAGCAAAGCGTATGCCGCCGTGTGAAGGAAGAGCCAGGCTGCAAGCGCTGGGGCAAAGACCGGACGGATCGGCGTCGTCCCGGTTGGCGACGGCGCAGTGCCGCTTTCGGACGCAGACGGAGTGTCCGCTTTCCGCCGAGGCTTCAGCAAATGGAATATTCTTCTTCCTCCGGACCACAGCAGCACCATGCCGGCAGCGGCGGCGGAGATCCAGGTTCCAGGGGTGGACCACCGCAATGCGCCCCAGAGCAGCGTCCTCATCCAGCGGTACAGAATCTCTGCGAAGGCGAGGGCAAACTGCTGGATGCCGGTCTCGGGCGGACGGCCACCGGCGGCCAGCCAACGCCTTCCGGCGAGCGTGCTTGTCCAAAGCGCGCCGCTGACGGCAAGATTCCATGCGGCATAGATTGCGACTCCCGTGGCAGCGAGCGCGAGCAGGAGCAGCGTCCGGCCGATGGACCCGCTGCGCCGCCACTCCGCGAATGCGAGTACAGGCGCGAGCAGCACGCCTTCGGGACGCGCGAGCACGAGCAGCGCGAGCCAGCTTCCGCTCCACACGAGCTTTCCGCGCATGAACGCATCGAGCGCCAGCGCCGCGAGGAGAAGAAAGAGCACGGTCTCCATGCCGGAGAGGGACCACCACAGCAGTACTCCAGAAAGCGGGAGCAGCGCCGCGCCGAACAGCGCGCCTGCGCGCCCGCATCCCGTTCGCAGTAGCACCCGATGCCAGACAGGCACGAGAATCAGCAGGCAGGCCGCGCCGAGGAAGAGGGCGGTTCCCGCAGCGCTGCTTCCGGTCAGCAGCACGCCGGCGCACAGCAGCGTCCAGAGCAGACTTGTCGTTCCGGTGCTGGGTTCGCCCGGGTTGAATGCGAATTCCCCGTGTTCGACAAGGCCGCGCGCATAGGTCGCGTGAATCCATCCGTCATCGAGCGGGAAACCTGCTTCGAGGGAAGCTGAAAAAAGGGGGAAGAGGAAAAGGACGAGCGCGGCGGCTGTGAGCAAAAGCAGAAAAAGGGCGTCCCAGCGGACGCCCTTCCCCAATGTCGTTGCCTGCACTCCCGCCGGCACGACTTAAAAATCCTTGCGCCGGAACATCCACGCGGCAAGCGCATACATCACTGCCGCGAAGAGTCCGCTGCTCCAGACCGGCATCCAATCCAGCGGCAGATGCATCACCAGCGAATACGACAGCTTGCCCAGCGCATCGGGCTTGGGGAGGATGTAGTAGAGCGTGTCGAGGATGGTCTTCGCCGCGTCGCTCGATGCGAGCTGGAGGATCACCGCCCGCGCTTCAAGGATGGGACTGAGCAGAAACATGAACACGTAGAGCACGATGATGGTCAGTGCGGAACTCCGCGAACTGATGCCGATCACCAGCATCGGCGCGAAGAGAATGATGAAGGTGTAGGTGATCGACAGCGAAACCGCAAGGAAGCCCATGTTCCATTCGCCCGTGCGAATGCCGACGATGAGCCACATGCCGACGATGAAATACGCGACGTTGACAAAAACGATCAGCAGACTTCCGAGCGATTTGCCGAGCAGGATGTCGTAGCGGGAAACGGGCTTGGAGAGCAGCAGGTCGATGCTGCCTTTCTCCATCGTATTCGGCAGAATGCTCGCGGTTGCGAAAATCGACAGGACCAGCGCGGCGAAATTGATGAAGCCGGTCATCGCCGCCTGCACCTGCCAGACCACCGTGGGATTCGTGGTGATATCGATCGTGCTGCCGCCGGTCTGCGGATTCCCCATCTCGATCGTCGTCGGAATCAGGAATGCGGCAAGCACGCCCAGCAGCAGGAAGAAGGTCGAGATGACCGCGAAGCCGATGATGGTCTTGCGGGCCAGTCCTTCGCGGAATGTGAATTCTATGAGTGCAAGGAGTTTCATTGTGCTTCCTCCCGCGAAATGACGTCGATGAACATGTCTTCGAGGCTCTGCCGCTTTTCCGCGACACTCCTGATCAGGAGTCCGGCGGAGCGGAGCTGATCGATCACGGCATTGAGCGCGGCGAGGTCGGGGAGGGCGCAGACCAGCTCGCCGTTCTCTTCGTGCACGCTGACGCGCGTGGCTTCCCACTGCAGGCGGAGTTCCGCGGGCAGCGTTCCCTCGACGCCGATGCGATACGTGTTTTCCTGCGTCGTCAGTTCCTTGACCGTGCCGATGCGGATGAGGCGGCCTTTATTGAGAATCGCCACGCGGTCGCAGATCAGTTCGACCTCGGAGAGCAGATGCGAGTTGAGAAAGACCGTCTTTCCCTGGTCGCGAAGGCGCAGCAGCATGTCGCGGATTTCCTTTCGGCCGAGGGGATCGACGCCGTCGGTCGGTTCGTCGAGAATGACCAGCTGCGGATCGTTTACCAGCGCCTGCGCCAGTCCGATGCGCTGCATCATACCCTTCGAGTATTTCCGGATTTTCGTTTTGTGCCATTGTTCCATGCCGACGAGGCGGAGGCGGTCGGTGATGCGCTGCTCCCGCTGGTCGGAAGGGAGTCCCCCCAGCTTGCTGAAATAGCGCAGCACCTGTGCACCGGTCAGGAAGTCGGGGTATTTGTGATTCTCGGGCAGATATCCCACCCGTGCTTTCGCGGCGGAATTCCCGATGGGCGCGCCGAGCATCTGCGCCGTGCCTGACGTGGCTGCGACGATTTCGAGCAGCACCTTGATGAAGGTCGTTTTCCCGGCACCGTTGGGACCGAGCAGGCCGAAGATTTCTCCCTCGCGTACGTCGAGCGAGAGTTCCGACAATGCGGTCACTGCTCCCTTGCCGCGCGGATTGAACACCTTCGTGATGCGGTCAGCATGGATGATGGACATGGGGCTCCGTGTCTTGTGAAGCAATAAGATAGGAATCCGCCCGCGATCCGCCAAGCGTAGGGGCGAGCCCACGGCTCATTCATGGCAGGAGTGGTCAGGAGGGATGATTGTGCTTCATGACCTTGGCCATGAATTCGGCGCGGGAGCGCACATGCAGCTTTTCGTAGATGTGATGAACGTGGAAGCGGACGGTGTGAATACTGAGGAAGAGTTTTTCGGAGATCGCCTTATAGCTGCGTCCTTCGATCAGCGCTTCGAGTACCTCGTGTTCGCGCTGCGAAAGACTGGCCATCTCGTCGTCCTGTGCGGGCTGCCGGAAGAACGCGAGCACGCGTTTCGCCACCTCGCCCGACATCGGCACGCCCCCCTCGGCCGCGTCGCTGATAGCCTGCAGGAGTTTGAGAATCGGTGACTTCTTGAGAATATATCCGATGGCACCGGCGCGCAGGGACTCGAAAATTTTCTCGTCGTCGCTGTACACGGTCTGCATGATGATATTAAGCTGCGGGAATATTTTTTTCAGCTCGCGGACGCATTCTATACCGCTCATGCCCGGGAGCCCGATATCCATCAGCACGACGTCGGGCAGCGGCGCGGTGAGCTGCGCCAGGATTTCGTCGGCACTGCCGAATGTCGCATCGCAGCGAAAGCCGTCGGAATGGTTGATCATCCACTCCAATCCGTTGCGCACTTCCGCGTCGTCATCCACAATGACAACGGATATCACGGTATGAGTTATGACGTCTGACATATGCGGTATGGTATGCAACAAATACGTAACGGGCAATAGAACAAATGTTCAGTTCTCGCCCGGGAGAGGAATGGCACCGGAAACCGTGGTGCGTCCGTGTGAGGATCCGACTGCTGCCACGAAACGCCTCCCGTGGCGACGACGCGGCAGTATTGATTTCGAATTTTTCCATTGGTATATTACATGACTATATGGCGCGTTCGTCTAGCGGCTAGGACGTGGCCCTCTCAAGGCCAAAACACGGGTTCGATTCCCGTACGCGCTACCAGGAACGTCAAAGTGTCAAGAGGTCAAAAGGTCGAGCGCCTTTTGACCTTTTTACCTTTTGCCCTTTTGACGATATTACCGCAACACGAAACGCGAACCCCCTGAGCGATATGCCTACCATCACCCGCTTTCTCGCCCTTCTCCTTCTCGCCGGATCGCTGCATGCACAGCAGGTTGAACTGACGATTCTCCACTACAATGATTTTCATGCGCAGAACGTCCCGATGAGCGTGAACGCCGAGGTCAACGGCGAGCGTCAGAAAATTCCGGTCGGCGGCTACGCGGCACTCAAAGCGTACGTGGACCGTGAGAGGAAGCAGCATACAAACACCATTCTCCTCCATGCAGGCGACGATTTTCAGGGTACTCCCATTTCCTCGATCACGCGCGGCGCCTCGCAGTTCGAACTGCTCGAACTCATGCAGCCCGACGCCATGACCCTCGGCAATCACGAGTTCGACTACGGCGCCGACAACCTGCGCCATCTGTTTCCCACCGTCACTTTCCCGATCATCTCGGCGAACCTCTGGGATAAGCGCATGGGCACGCCGTTTGTGCCGCGCTATCGCATTCTGCATCGCGGGGGAATGACGATCGGCGTGATCGGGCTGGCGCCGATGGATCTGAAAACCCTCACCATGCGCAGCAATGTCGCGGACCTCGACGTGCTCGACGCGGCGATGACCGTGCGGAACACCATACACGAACTCGAGCAGCGCTTCGGCGCCCGCTTCATCGTCGTACTCAGCCACTCTGGCGTGGAGGCCGATTCGGCGCTCGCCGCCACGGTCGACGGCATCGACGTGATTGTCGGGGGACATTCGCATACACCGCTCTGGAAACCGAAGAAAGTAAACGGCGCGCTGATCGTGCAGGCCGGCTCGAAGGGACGCTGGCTCGGTCGCCTCGACCTTAAAGTCGACGCCGCGAAGGGGACAGTGGACTCGTCGTGGGGACAGCTCATCGAAACGCGCGTCAATGACATCACGCCCGATCCCGTCATGCTGGCGAAGGTGAAGGAGATGGAAGCCGTGGTCGACAGCGGGCTCTCCGAAGTCATCGGCGAGCTGCTCACCGATTGGGTGCGCGGGCATGACGGCGAATCCAACATGGGGAACTGGCAGGCCGACGTCATGCGCGATTTCGCGAAGGCCGACGTCGCGTTCCAGAATTCCGGCGGCATTCGGAAGAATCTGTCCGCGGGTCCGATCACCCTGCGCGACATGTGGGAGATCAGCCCCTTCGCCAATGAATTCGTCACCTTTACCGTGAACGGGGAACAGCTGCTCGGCATGCTGCGCTACCAGGCCACGAAGACCGGCGAGTTCTGCCAGGTGGGCGGTCTGCGTTTCACCTATGATTTCGACGCCGCTCCCGAAAATGCGCTCACGGCGGAAGTGAACGGCGAGGCGGTGGATCCCGCGCGCATCTATACCGTTGTGACCAACAGCTATGTCGGCGGACATCTCTACGATGTGTTCGGACTGCCGGAAGCGGAAATCGCCGTGCGTCCCGCCGGTTCCGCCGCGGTGGACCGCGACGTTTTCATCGACTACGTGCGCGCACAGAAACGCATCGATTCGAAGAAAGACGGGCGCATCACATTGAAAGGATCCAGGAAATGACGCGAACCCTCTCCCTCGCTGCCGGTTTTCTCCTGATCTCCTTGTTCGTCGTGCTGACTGCCTGCGACGACAGCGGCACCACACCGGGCGACGAAATCATATTTCCGGAAAAGGACGTCAGCTACGCGGTACACGTGCAGCCGTTTTTCAACCTGCGCTGCGCCAATTACGGCTGCCACGAAGATCAGAGCCGCGCCGGGAATCTCAGCCTGACGTCGTATGTTTCGATGACCGAGCGGCCGGGCATCATCATTCCCGGCAATCCCGAAAGCAGCCTGCTGCTGCAGAAAATCGACGGACGCCTGCCGCATCCCATCAACGTCCCGATCATCATCAACACCAATCAGCTCACCGGCATCCGGACCTGGATCGCCGAGGGCGCGAAAAACAATTAATACCATGCGCAATTTGTTGACGCGGGATCTTGCCGTCGAACTGGGGAAGCTGCGTCTGAAAAAGCATCGCGAGGAAAAACGGCGCTTTGTCATCGAGGGCGAACGGCTGGTGGCCGACGCCTGGCGGGCGGGCGCGCGTGTCTCCATCGCGGTTGTTGAGCACGAACGTGCGGAGCGCTACAAGGCATTACTCGAGGAAATGGAAGCAGCCGGTATTCCGGTGCTCGAGACGACGCCGAAGCTGTTCGAAAAAATCGCAGAAACGCGGGAGCCGCAGGGCATCGCCCTGGTCGCGTATCTTCCCGTGCTCGATGCGCGCGCGGCCCTGGCGTCGGTGCCGGAGGGATATCCTGCCGCGGTGCTCTGGGGTGTTTCCGACCCCGGAAATTTCGGGACGATGATACGCACGACAGACTGGTTCGGGGCCAAGGGCCTGCTTTTCTCCTCCGGCAGCGCGGATCCGTTCAACGCCAAGGTAGTGCGCGGCAGCATGGGTTCGCTTTTTCGTGTGCGGCTGGGTGAAATCACGACCGTGGATGAGCTGCATGCGCTCGCAGAGGAAAGCGGCCGCGAACTCGTGGCCACCGTCGCGGAAGACGGGACGGAGGTCGGGGAGTGGAAGGCAAGCGGCCGCGAAATTCTCGTTTTCGGCGGCGAAGCGCACGGACTGCCGGATGAGCTGCTTGAGAGCATTCCCCGCCGCATTCGCATCGCGGGGGGCAGCGCCGAATCGCTGAATCTCGGCGTTTCGCATGGCATACTCATCCATGCGCTTACCGCTGTTCGATCCGAGAACGTATAGGTTTCTTGTCAAGGAATACGTAGGTTTTATTAATAATCTGTTTCAGTAGTTTCAAGAACGGTTGCCCCCGCGATTTTCGCGTCTGCGCATGCATATATTGATCCGCACAATTTTCTTCCTCACCGTTCTGTCGGTACTGCTCGCGATCCCTCTGAGGGCGCAGCAGGATGTCGGCATGCTCGATGAAGAATACCGCACGCGTTACTCCCAGGGTTTGCTTGCGTTCCGCATTGCCGGGGGATTGAACCGCTATAGCGGAGAATTCTCACCCGTTGACGACTCACGCATTCTGTCGCTCAGCGGCATGTATTCCGTCCGGACGTTCCTTTCCATCGGGCTCGGGGTGGAATACGGAAAATTCTCGTACCAGCGGCAGCGCTCCGCAGTGGACCCCGTTCTGTACGACTTCCAGTTCGGTCCGGAGGATGGGACCCGCGAAACCGAATTCAGCAATTTCCATCTGTTGATGCAGTATCGTCCGCTGCAGATGTCGATCTTCGACATCTCGATGCTGATCGGGGCGGGTGTGACCGTCTACAGCGCGGAGGATCATGGCGGAGATCAGGTCCACACGCGTCCGAAAGCCGATATGCCTGGCGCGGTGTCCGTACCTTTCGGCCTCGGGCTCGACGTCTTCTTCACGCCGTCGATCGCGCTCAGCGCCGAACTGCGCTACACGCTCATTTTCAAGGGCGATCTCGACGCCTACGACGAGAAGCTTCTCACCATCGACTATATCAAAAGCGGCGGGTCGCGCGCCTACCAGCCCAATGAGGCAAACGACAATCTGCTCACCGCCACGCTTGGTCTGCGTGTCTATCTTTTCCGGAATGACGATTACGACGGCGACCTGCTGCCCAACCGCGAGGAAGAAGGGCTCGGCAGCGACGTGTACGAACCCGATTCGGACGGCGACGGCCTCTCCGATTTCGAGGAGACCGAGCAGTTCAATTCCCACCCTCTGAAATGGGACTCCGATCAGGATCGTCTCGGGGATTATTACGAAGTCACCGTCTTCCGCACGCGTCCTTCACTGGAGGACACGGACACCGACGGTCTCACCGATTTCGAGGAAATCTACCGATATGGTACGAATCCCCTCGTATTCGACACTGACGAGGACGGACTCAATGACAAGGAGGAACTCGGCCTCGGTACCGATCCCACTTTGGTCGACACCGATTTCGACGGCCTGAGCGATTATGCGGAAGTGCGCGTGTACGGTACCAATCCCGTGAAGGCCGATACGGACGGCGACGGTGTGTTCGATTACAACGAAGTCGTGACCTACCGCACCAATCCGCTGCAGGGTGATTCCGACGGAGATGATCTCAACGACTACGAAGAAATCGCGTTCCATCGCACAAATCCCAACAATGCCGATACCGACGGCGACGGGTTGCGCGACGATCAGGAAATCGTCGAAACGCATACCAACCCGCTCGATCGCGACACCGACAGCGATGGCATCTGGGACGGCGTGGATCAATGTCCGCTCGTTCCCGAAATCTACAACGGTATCAACGACGATGACGGATGTCCCGATGGCATCGGCATCGATCTCGACACTCCTTTGGCCTCCAATAACGGTTCCGATCCCTCGCGCGGACGCGGACAGGGCGTGGGTACGGGCGACGGCCGGGGTGGGGTCAACAGCGGCGAGGTCACGGGTGACGGACGTAATGGACGCGGACAGGGCGTGGGTACCGGCGACGGGCGTGGCGGGGTGAACAGTGGCGAGGTGACAGGCGACGGGCGTAATGGACGCGGACAGGGCGTGGGTACCGGCGACGGGCGTGGCGAGGTGAATTATGCAGCGATCGCCGGTTCAGGCGATGCAGGCTTTGCGGGTTCGACAGGACGCGGACACGGCGTCAGCGCCGGCGATGGCCGAATGTGGCGCATTGAGCGGGACTCTCTCTTCGGAACTGCCGAGCAGCAACTCCTTGCGCGCTACTGGGGCTACATTCCCCGCGCGGTGCAGCATATCATGCCAATGCGGTCGAATTACGACACGACGCGGCGTACGATCGCCTACGATTTCGAAGCGGAGAATCTGGTCAGCCCCCTTCCAGAATTCAATCTGGAAAACGTCGCGGAAGACAAGACATTCATCCTCACCGATGTCCATTTCGAATTTGACATGGATATCATCCGGCGTGAATACACGGCCGACCTGATGGAGAAGGTGGCGGTGTTCAAGGCCTATCCGCAGATGATTGTTGAGATTCGGGGCCACACCGACGCGGAAGGCACTGATGCCTACAATGAGAATCTGTCCATGCGCCGAGCACTTGCCGTGAAGAATTTCTTCGTGCAGGCAGGTATTTCGCCCTCGCGCATCCGCGCCCGTGGCTTCGGAGAAACGCGGCCGCTGATGGACAACAGCAACGATATCGGCCGCGCGTTCAATCGCCGCGTGGAAATCTACATCATCCGGCTCGGCGACAGAGTGCCGTATAACGTGATCGAACGATGATGAACGATGAATTTCGAATCTGGAAGCATGAATTGCGAATGGTATAGATGAAATTATTGGCACTGATATCGCTCTTTTTGCTCGCAGGTACTGCGTTGGCGCAGGAGGTCCCGTATACCGGACGTCCGCGCTATCCGGACGGACGCCTGACAGTGACCGTGGGCGGGGGCATCTCGAAGTATAACGGTGAGTTCCTCGATCAGTCGGTCGGCGAGATGTACTGGGCCCAGGCTTCGTTCGCGCTGGCCAATTATCTGCGCATCGGACTCCAGGGTGAGAAGGGGAAGCTGTACTACAACCGCCGTTGGCGCCGCAATACCCGCACTTCGTATGAGATTCAGTTCGGTAACGATCCCGCATTAAACGGTGTGGATCGAGGCACGGATTTTACAGCGTTCACCGCGCTGGTCTTTCTCGACCTTCTGCCGGGGGAATTCATCAATCCCTATCTCTATGGCGGTGCGGGAAAACTCTGGTACACACCCGAAGATTACAGTGCACGGGTAACCCGCTATTATCCGGCGAGTCCGGAACAGGAGACGTGGGTCTTTCCCGGTGGACTCGGCATCGATATCCTTATGGGGCGCACAATGGCCTTCAACCTCGAGATTCGTGCAAACCTCACCTCGACGGGCGGACTCGATGCATTCGCGTCCGATTACGTCCGCGACACCTGGGCAGTCGAATCGGGCGTGGGCCGCAATCCCAACGCCGCGGAAACCGCAAACGATCTGTATTTCTCCCTGACCGCGGGCGTGAAGTTCTTTCTTTTCCCGGACAACGATATCGACGGCGACGGGCTGAGCAACGACGAGGAGGAAGAACTCGGCACGAATCCCTACGACGTCGACACCGACGGCGACCTGCTCACCGATTGGCATGAAGTCACCAATCTCCATTCCGACCCCCGCAAGATGGACTCGGATGACGACGGCCTCACCGACTATGAAGAGGCGGTGAAATACCACACGCGCCCCGATACGCTCGATACCGATGGGGACGGAATCCGGGATGCGGAAGAGATACAGCGATTCAACACCGATCCTCACAAGGTGGACAGCGACGGCGATCAGCTTCCCGACGGACGCGAGCTGCAGCTGGGTACCAATCCCAACCGCGTCGATACCGACGGCGACGGCCTCAGCGACGGCGACGAATACCTCAAGTACGGCACCGACCCTCTGCTTCCCGACAGCGACGGCGACGGCATCGGCGATTACGACGAGGTGTTCGTCGGCAAAACGGAAGCTGCCTCCGCGGACAGCGACAAAGACGGGCTGACCGACTTCGAGGAACGCTCGATCGAAGGCACCGATCCCTTCAATCCCGACACCGACGGTGACGGACTCACCGATTACGAAGAACTGCGCATCGTCGGCACTGATCCGAAGAAGGCCGATACCGACGGTGACGGCTTCAACGACAAGGAAGACAGGTGCCCGCGGCTTCCTGAAAACAGGAACGGTTACCAGGACAACGACGGGTGTCCGGACGTCAAAGAACGCTGAGGAAGTCCATTCGCCGTTATCGAATGACGATCATTCTGCCTGATCTCGTTTCCCCCGCCGACTCCAACCGATACAGATACACGCCCGGTCGCAGTACGGACGCATCGAATCCGATGCGCTGCGCACCCGCGGGGAAGGTGCGCCTGTCGCATACGCGTGCACATTCCCGGCCGAGAAGGTCGGTCACCACGAGTGAGACCGCCTGCGCACGGGGCAGGACGAAGGAAAACACCGTGAATGACGCGCAGGGATTCGGAGCGTTCTGTTCCAATTGCATTGTCCGTGGCATTGACGGATCATCCCTTACATCGGTTACCTGACGGAAAACCGCATTTTCCGTTATCGCATTCGTGATCGTCACCGTCGCGGGATTATCAGTGCCCGAATACGAGCTGACACCCGAACCCACCCATCGGTCGAATTCATACCCCCCCTGCGGAGTAGCGCGAATCTGTACACGGGTCCCAGTGCCGTGCCAGGACGTGCCCGGGCTTACGGTTCCTCCCGTCCCGGCCGTCATCGTGAGACTGTACTCCATATCGAAATTCGCGGTGAGTTCCACTGCCGGACCGGCGGCCACGACGTATGTGTGTGTCATCGGCTGCGCGTTGCTCCAGGAATTCCACACATAGCGGATGCCGGGCGAACCCTGCTGCGGACTCGCCGTGCTGATCTGATGGGAGGATCCCACATTCCATGTGAAGGTCGTGCGATTCGAGTAATCCTGTCCGTCCACCGTGACGCGCCGTCCGGACGGTGCGGTGGTTACGGTGATTTCCCGTCCAGCCGCGTTTCCAGAGAAGTAGGCGGTTTGGGTCACAGGGTTGTTCAGCGTCACTGTTGCCGGGTTATTCGTGCCCGTATAGGAACCGGAGCCTGTCCCTTCCCAGCGGAGGAAAGTTTGTCCCGCTTCCGGGGTCGCGAGCAATTCCGCCTGCGCCCCGGGATTGTACCATCCTGACTGCGGCGTGACCGTACCTGCTCCGTCGGTCGCCACCAGCAGCTGATATTCGGTGCGGAAATTCGCGGTGATCGTCTGCGCGCCCATCGGCGCGGTAATCATGTGCGAGACATCACCGCCGTCGGTCCAGCCGCTGTAGACATAGCGGATCCCGGTTTGACCGTATTGCGTCCATTCCGTTCCGATTTCATGCG
The DNA here is from genome assembly GCA_014860565.1 of Bacteroidota bacterium. Classification (GTDB taxonomy): domain Bacteria; phylum Bacteroidota; class Ignavibacteria; order SZUA-365; family SZUA-365; genus SZUA-365. The sequence continues at coordinate 8,704 of JACZJN010000058.1, read as the reverse complement.
TCGTTCCCGGCTGCCAGTTGAAGGTCTGCGTCGTCGTGTAGGCCATCCCGTCGACCGTGAAGCTCCGACCCGCCGGGGATGTGGTGATGGTGACTTCGGGTCCACTGTTCAGCGGAGGAGAACGGAATACGCCATTCCCGTAGATGGCAGCATATAATTTCCCCGCGCTATCAAAAGCTATATCATAGGTCGTATTGTTTGGAAGGCCGTCGCCGACGTACTGCCAGTTTTCTCCGCCATCGGACGTGGCATAAATCCCGACATCCCCTCCGGCGAAAATCAATCCGCTGCTGCTGGCCTTGAGTGTTTCGAAGGCGCGGGAGGGAAGCTGATTCAATCCGGAACGGCTCCAGTTCGTACCGCCGTCGCTTGAGCGGTAAACGCCCCCGCCCACGCTGACGAAGAGCAGATTATTTACTGACAGAAGGGCGTTGCCATGACTCGTGGGAAGTCCGGAGGATGCGAGAAACCAGTTCGCCCCCTGATTCGTCGACTTGAATACTCCGTCATCCGTGGCAGTATAGATCGCGGTGGCGTCCTCGCAAAGCGCATACACGCGGAGCGATGTGAGTCCGTCGTTGATGGCGACCCATGTATCACCGTTGTCGCTGGAAGAAAAAACACCCTTGCCGTCAGTGCCGCAGAACAAGGTCCCGCTGGCGTCGAGAGAAAGACAGGTCGGCCGGTCGGAGGTTTGTCCGGAATTGATCGGGATCCAATGGACGCCGAAGTCCGTGCTCCGGCAGACGCCTCCGGGATATCCCGCGGCCAACAACGTCTGATTGATCCAGAGGAGGTCGTATACGAGGCTGCTTTTCACGCCGCTGCCGGCATTGGTCCAGCTAGCACCCTCATCCCGGCTGATCGACACGCCGCCATATCCTCCTGCAGCGATGGATCCGTCCGGTGCCACTGCGACGGCGCGTATCCATGTCCCCTGCATTCCTTCATTCCATGCGGACCACACACTGCTGTCCTTCGGCAGACAGTAGACTCCATCGCCGTTGGTCATCGCAAGGAGATCCCCGTTCGCCACGCGAAACATTCCCTGCGTGATGGCGTTGGAAAATCCGTCGCTGTACACCGCCCACGTCGCACCGGCATCCGTACTTCGGTACATGCCCTGTGGTATGCTGCAGCCAAAAAACAATTCTCCCGCGGACCGCGATGCAAAGCCGTAGCCTCTGAAGTAGGGAAGACCGTCATCTGATTTATACCAGGTGTCTCCGTTGTCGGAGGAATGAAAAAGCCCGACATCGGACCTGAGAGCATGGAGCATGCCATCGGGGGTCTGTGCCATATCATAGACGTACCCGCCGAGTGACAGCGCGGTCCAGGTCAGCCCCTTGTCGGTGGAGCGGAAAACACCAGCGCCGAAGCTGCCCGCAAAGACATGATCGGCGGCTGTTTTGCGAAGACAGTAGATGCGGAGTTCCGCCGGACCGGGCGTCACCTCCGTCCACAGCTGTCCGTTATTCGTGCTGCGAAAGAGGCCGCCTCCCCATGCCGTGGCGAGGACCGTGCCGTCGGACAGCGCGAGAATATCCTCCAGATTCTGTTGCGTAATCCCGGTATTGGAACTCACCCAGCTTTTTCCGTCATCCGTCGAGCGATTGACGCCGTAATACGTGGCGGCGAGGACGTTGCCGTCGGCCGCTATGGCCAGGGCGTACACGCCGTAGATCGAGAGCCCGGTACTGGAACGCTGCCAGTGCATGCCGGCGTCCGTCGATCGCCACACCCCGTTCCGCTCGTCGTTCAAGAGGTAAGTGCCGGAACTCGTCATCACCAGGTCCTGGCACACGGACCCGTACGGACCATTCGTTGGTCCCCATTGCAGCGTCTGCCCGTGGGAGACGATTGGAGTGGAAAGAAGGAGGAAAATTGATATGAGAATCGGTGATAACGTGCTTCGCATGTTCATGGCGAGTACCTCCGCACGGGTGCAATGGGGGACGTGGTAGTGCAGAAAGATATCCTATACTCCGTGTTGACTCAACTGGACAATCGTTCGGTTTTCGAAGGTCCCATTCGCGTCAGGTCACGTCGGCGCGCTTCAGGTCCCACGGGCGCATGTTCGGTTTTTCGCAGGTGAATGTCGATCTTATGCAACCTTTTCGTTTTTGGAATGTCAAACTTCCCGTGCCGGCGTTCGAGCTCTTTCCCGGCGCCATCATTTTCCGCCCTATACCGTACCACACCGCTTCCGGAGTCTGTCCATGCGATCCATCCACGGCATCATCGCAGCGTTCGCCCTCGTGGCCGCATTTTCGTCCTGTGATTCGAGCGACGGCAACGGGAACGATCCCAACCCCGTTCCCACGCTGCAGCGAAGCGGCGGCATGGTGCTGGTGGAGGCGAAAGGGAAGTCCTTCCAGATGGGGTCGGCCGACGGCAACGCCGACGAACAGCCGGTACGCGCGGTGAGTTTTTCGCGCAGCTACTGGATTGATACCACCGAGGTGACGCAGGGCGAGTACGAGCGCATCATGCGCGCCGAATATGCCGCGTATTCCACTCCCGACTGGACCGAGCCCTACGGTGTCGGATCGCGTATCCCCGCGTATCTGGTCGAATGGGGCGATGCCGTGCTCTACTGCAACGCACGCAGCAAGGCCGAAGGTCTGGCGCCCGTGTATGCGTACGCAAGCATTCTCGGTACGCCGGGCAACGGCTGCGCGCTCGAAGGGGTGACGGCGGATCTCAGCAAATCCGGGTATCGCCTTCCGACCGAGGCGGAGTGGGAATATGCCTGCCGCGGCGGCGTGAATTTCGATTTTTTCTGGGGAAAGAACGCCGCGGGCTATCCGCTTTCCTCCGGCGACAGCACCGAGATCGGCGCCCACGCCGTCTGGGCCGGGAATTCCTGGAATTTCGGTTCTGACGACGCGCGCTTCGGCTTTGCCGCGGCCGCTTCGCGCACCGCAAACGCCTTCGGCCTCTACGATATGGTCGGCAACGCATGGGAGTGGTGTCATGACTGGTACGACGCGACCTATTACGGCACGGGCGTGATCGCGGATCCCGAAGGACCGGCAAGCGGCGACTGGCATACGCTGCGCGGCGGCAGCTGGGGCAACGAGGCGCCGCATCTGCGCGCGACGAACCGCGAATTCAGCACTCCCGACTATCTGTACAACTTCATCGGATTCCGTGCCGTGCGCACGGCACAGTAAACGAAGGATCCCGGACGAATGAAAACCGCTCTGCTTCTCCTCCCTCTTTTCCTCTGCGGTGCCGCGCTGCGCGCGCAGGATATCGACTCCACCGCACTGCTCTTCGATGACAGCTACGTGCACGAGTTCAACATCACGTTTTACTACCCGGACTGGGAAGACTCGCTCAAGTACTGGTACGAGAACGGCGAGGAGTACATTCCCGCGCGCATCGAGTACGAGGGGCTGGTCTTCGACAGCGTCGGCGTGCGCTACAAGGGAAACTCCTCGTACAACATGTCGCGCAACACGCCGAAGAAGCCGCTCAAGTTCGCCTTCGACAAATACCGCAGCAAGCAGGAATGCTATGACGTGGAGACGCTGAACTTCAGCAACGCCACGAAGGATCCGACTTTTCTGCGCGAGAAAATCTGCTACGACATGATCGCCACGCGCATGCATGCGCCGCGCACGGCTTTCGCCGCCATCAAGGTGGACGGCAATCTGCTCGGACTGTTCACCATGGTCGAGCAGGTGGACAAGAAATTCCTCAAGCGTCATTTCACCGACAACGGCTTCAACCTCTACAAGGCCGCCGACAATGGCGCATCGCTCGAGTACCGCGGCGATGCGGCCGACAGCTATCGCGCGGAATATGAGCTGAAGACGAATGAGAAAGCCGACGACTGGACGCGCTTCATCACCATGATCAACCGGCTCAGCAGCGTTCCGGACGCGCAATTCCGCGATCAGCTCGGCGCATGGATCGAGTTCGAAAGCGCCATCCAGCTGCTGGCGTTCAACATGGTGATGTCGAACTTCGACAGCTATACCGGTTCGGGACGCAACTTCTACGTGTACGACGACGAGAGCACCGGGCAGTTCACCTTCATTCCCTGGGACATCAACGAAGGCTTCGGCTCCTATTCCAACAACTGGAACGTGTTTACACAGGACGTGCTCAACATCAGCAATTTGAACCGCCGTCCGCTCAACCGCCGCATCCTGGGCGACGACCTTCTGCGCGCGCGCTATCTCCGCGCGATCGCGAGTCTGGTCGCGGGTCCGGCCCACGAAGACAGCATTGCCGCGCAGATCGCGCGCTGGAAGCCGCTGATCGATCCGTGGGTGCAGGCCGATCAGAACAAGCTGTATTCCTACCAGCAGTTTCTCGACAACATGGATCGCGACGTGATGGTGGGTCCCAACATGCCGGTGCCGGGTTTGACGCGTTTTTCGCAGCTGCGCAATCAGAACCTGCGCACGCAGCTGCTGAACTACGCCAGCATGTCGACGGACGCCGTGCCGGAGAGCGCGCTCCTCACCGCGTGGAATTATCCCAATCCCGTCACAGCGCAGACGAGCGTCGCATTCGTCGTCCCCACCAACGGGGAAGTCACCTTCGTCCTCTTTGACGCGCTCGGCCGCGAACTGCGCCGCAGCGCGATCGGCGCGCAGGCGCCCGGAACATACGAGACCCAGATCGCCGGACAGGATCTCGACGCAGGCGTGCATTTCTACCAGTTGATCCTGACCACCGCCTCCGGCGTCGTGCAGCGCGCCGCGGGAAAATTCACGGTGTTGCGATGAAGGGGAAAAACGTATCCCCCCGACGCAGGCCGGCGCGCCGGAGCGCGCCGCTCCAGGCGATGATCACGGCGCTGCTGTTCATCCTTCTCGCGGGCACTGTTGCACGGGCCCAGCAGCCGCTCGACGGATACACGCTGTTCAGTCCGACCAACGGACGCACGACGTACTTGATCGACATGCAGGGGAAGACCGTGCACACCTGGACGCACAGTTCCCCCGGCGGGTATGCGACGTATCTTCTGCCCGACGGGTTGCTGCTGCGTCCGGGTTCCGTCGCCAACGCGCAGATGCGCGGCGCGGCGAGCAGCGGGCTCATCGAGAAAATCGACTGGAGCGGAAGGGTGGTGTGGTCGTTTATGTATTCCGGGCCGACCTGGATCGCGCATCATGACATCGAGCCGATGCCCAACGGCAACGTGCTTCTGATCGCCTGGGAGGCGAAGTCCGCCGCCGAGGCGACGGCCATGGGGCGGCAGAACGCCCAGGTCATGTGGCCCGATCACATCGTGGAAGTGGCGCCCGCAGGAGGCACCGGCACGATCGTCTGGGAATGGCACGCATGGGATCATCTCGTGCAGGACCGCGATCCCTCGAAGCCGGACTACGGTGTGATCGCAGAGCACCCTGAGCTGTTCAATGTCAATCTGATCTCGAACGCGCAGATGCCGGGCGGGGGCGACTGGCTGCACATCAACGGTGTCAGTTACAATCCCGAAGCTGACCTGATCGTGATCAGTTCCCATTTCATGAACGAGATTTACGTCATCGACCACAGCACCACCACCGCCGAGGCTGCCGGACATACGGGCGGACGGCACGGCAGGGGCGGCGACATCCTCTACCGCTGGGGCAACCCCGCGAATTACGGCGCGCCGGGTCCGGTGGTCTTCGACGTCGTACACTGTTCGGCGTGGGTGCCTGCGGGATATCCCGGCGCGGGAAACATTCTCGCCTTCAACAACGCCGCGCGCGCACGCGCCTCGGTGATCGTGGAAATCGCACCTCCGCTCGACGGGGAAGGGAAGTTCGTGCACGACGCCGGACAGGCGTTTGGTCCGGCCGTACCCGCCTGGTCCTACAGCGCCGGAAACAGCTTTTTCTCGGCGCATCTCGGCGGCAATCAGCGGCTGTCCAACGGCAACACCTATCTGACCGAGGCGACAGAAGGAGACTTCCGCGAAGTGGCGCCCGACGGCACCATGGTGTGGGAATACAATTACAGCAAGGAAGTCGCGCGGTCGCTGCGTTACCCGGCGGACTACAGCGGACTTGCGGCCCTGCACACCGCGGACGCGGGTGCCGGGCTGCCCAACGCACCCGTGCTCACGGCGTGGAACGCGCCGAATCCCTTTCCCTCGTCGACGATGATATCCTACACGACACCCGCCGCTGGTACGGTGGAACTCGTGCTGCACGACGCCCTCGGCCGGGAAGTGCGCCGCCTCTCGCGCGAGCAGTTCGCGCCGGGCACGGGGCAGTTGTGGTGGGACGGCCGCGACGCCGCGGGACGCGCCGTATCTCCGGGCATCTATTATTACCGCATCCGCAGCGGCAGCGCGTGCGCGGATGGAAAAATGATCCGTTACTGATGACAACCCTTCCCCATATCTCGCGTCACCGCATCCTCTATGCCATCGGCGCCCTCGCGGTACTTGCGCTTGTGCTCGCGCTGCTCCCGATCCGCATTCCCATGTCGGCCACCGTCTTCGGACGTCTGCTGCCCGCACGTGAATGGGTGCTGCTCCGGACGGACAACGGACAGCTGACATCGCTCGTGCGCAGCAACGGCACGGGCGTGGTGGAGCAGTATTCCGTCACGCAGCCCGAGCGCGGCGACGCCATGCATTTCGTGCTCTCGCCCGCGGTGCTCACCGCCGCCTCGGTGCAGGAAGGCGACACGATCGGCTGGGTGACCTCGCCCGAACTCGCGCAGCAGCTCGCGGCGCTCGAAGGCGCGCTCGACGTTGCGCATGCCGCCGAGGCATCGGCCCGCAGCGGAGACAAACCCGCGGTCGTACAGCAGTCGCACGGGGCGCTCGCACAGGCGCGGGCCGCTTTCGACGAGCAGCAGCATCTGCATGCGCGTCAGGCCGAACCGCATCAGAAAAAAATACTATCGGATGAGGAATTCGAGTTATCGCGCGACCGGCTCGAAGTGCTGCGCGCCGGCGTCGCCGTGGCCGAGGCCCAGCTCGCCGCCGCCACCAGCGGACGCAAGCCGGAAGACGTGCGCCAGATGGAAGCCCAGGCCGCGGCGCTGGAGGATGAAATCGCCGCCGTGCGGCTGCGCATGAACCGCTTCACGCACATCGCGCCGTTGAGCGGCGTGCTGCTGCATCCGCAGGCCGCCGACACGCTGATGGCGGTACAGGACCAATCCGCACTCGTGCTGATGCTGCCGGTGGACATCGGCGATTGCACGGGACTGCGCGAGGGAGACCGCATCGCATTCGACATCCCGCTCACGGGACTTTCGGGCACTGCCATACTCCTCCGCATCGACCGCGCGGTGCAGTACGTGAAGGGACGTCCCGTGTGCGTCGTTTCCGCAGAAATTCGCGACGGAGCCGAGGATTTACGCCCGGGACTCATCGCACGCTGCCGGGTCGAGACCCCGCCGCTCAGCGTCTCCGGGTATCTGCTTCACCTGTGGTCCCGCATAACGATGTAGCCATGCCGTATCCCAAGCTCGAATACAAGTACCTGCTTCCCCTGGACCGCATTCCGGCCCTGCGCCGCAGCCTGCTGCTGCACATGCAGCCCGACAAGTATGCGAAAATGTCGCCCGACCTGGAATACACCGTGCGTTCGGTGTATCTCGACACGCCGCGCTTTGCCGCATACCGGGAGAAAGTGGAAGGCGTCCGCGTTCGCCGCAAGTACCGCATCCGCGCCTACAACGACGCATCCGCAGGAGCGCGCGCATTTCTGGAGATCAAGGAAAAGGTCGGCGCTTATCTGACCAAATACCGCTGCGGTCTGGCCGTCGACGCCATAGGGACGCTGATCGCCGACCGGGACTTTGATCGGCACGTAGAGAAAAAGCACGGCGACGGTATACATCCCGCGAACGCAGAACGGTTTTTCCGCGACTACGATCGGAAAGCGCTGCGTCCGGTGGCGCTGATCGTCTACGACCGTGAGGCCTACACCGTCAACGGATTCGGCGATTTGCGGGTAACCATCGACAAGCATCTGCGCGCCGCGCGCACGTCGTCTCCCGACGCCTTGTATTCCGACGGCGCGCTTTTACCCGTCATGCGTCAGCACTGCATACTCGAGGTAAAGTTCACCCGCGGCGTGCCGGGCTGGCTGCGCGCGCAGCTCGAGCAGTATCAGCTGCGCCGCCTCGCGTTATCGAAGTACACACTCAGCCTGGACGCTCATGCTCACTGATCTGCAAAACCTGGATCTGCTCCCGATGTCCGTGGGAGACATTCTCGTCAACCTGCTCGTCGCCTTCCTCTGCGGCATGTTCATCGCATGGCTGTACAAAAAGACCACGAGCACGCCGGGTTATCCGCCTTCCTTCCTCAGTTCCATGGTGTTGCTCACGCTCATCACCGCGATGGTGATCATGATCATCGGCAACAGTCTCGCGCGGGCGTTCGGCCTCGTGGGGGCGATGTCCATCATCCGATTCCGCACCGCCGTCAAGGAGACGCTCGACATCGTCTTCATTTTCTTCTCGCTCGCGGCCGGACTCGCCGCCGGCGCCGGTGCCCAGGCCATCGCCCTCGTCGGCACCGTGGCCATCGGCGGCGTCGTGTACCTGCTTGCGCGCGTGCCTTTGCTCGCGCCGCAGCGGAAAGAATACTTTCTGCAGTTCAGTTACGACGCCGGTGACGACGCCCATCCCGCCTACATCGACATACTCGATCGCCACTGCAAGCGCCAGCGTCTCGTCAACGCCTCCGTCACTAACGGCGATGGTCCGTTGCAGGTCTCCTTCTACATCC
>JACZJN010000057.1 GCA_014860565.1 Bacteroidota bacterium | reverse complement strand
ACAACAGGCCTGAATCGCAATATTCTGGAGACCAAGGATTACCCCATCGTCATCAACGGATTGTGGTACTTCAGCAAGTCGGACGGTACATACGGGATGGAGCTGTGGCGAAGCGACGGGACGGCAAGCGGTACGCAGCGGCTGACCGACATCAACCCCGGCGCAGGATCTGCCTGTCCATACTTCATGACAGAGATGAGTAACACGCTCTACTTTATCGCCGATGACGGTACACACGGCATGGAGCTCTGGAAATATCCGCTTCCCAGTGGTCCCGCAACCCTTGTGAAAGACATTGTCTCTGGTTCGGGTTCTTCCGAACCCATCTGGCTCACTCCCGTGGATCAGACGCTGTATTTCTCTGCCTGGACAGCAGATGGAGGCCGTGAGCTTTGGAAATCGAATGGAACAGAAGCCGGTACCGTGCAGGTCAAAGACATCCTCTCCGGCAGCGCCGGCTCTAATCCTAACTACACGAAAATCGGGGATATGTATTATGCAGATAAAGATGACTGGCGCATGTTTACCGTTCTCGATGGCAAGATCTACTTCCCTGCTGATGATGGTGACGGCTATGAGTTGTGGGAAAGCGATGGCACTGCAGCAGGAACCATCAAGATTGCGGATGTGAATCCAAATACGGGCGAAGGGTCATCTCCCAAGGGTCTCAGCATATTGGGATCACGTCTGTTATTCGTAGCATATCACCCGAATTTCGGCAATGAGTGGTGGGTGTACAATACGGTAAACAATCAGTCACCAGTGGCGTCTGCAAGTGCAACTCCGCAAACAGGCGATGCCCCGTTAACCGTGCAGTTCAGCTCCGTCGGTTCATACGATCCCGACGGGACAATCACCGGCTGGCTCTGGGATTTCGGAGACAACGCGACATCCACGAGCGCAAATCCACAGCATGTCTATCAGTACCCTGGAACATACGTGGCAGAGCTCACGGTTTTCGATAACTATTCCGCAACCGCGACGGATGTCGTGACAATCACGGTCACCGGCACGGCTCCCTACGTTTATGTCGGCGCACAGACAGTAACTCGTGTCACGGAAGGGGGAAATAAAATTCACGCGGAAGACGTTGTCCTTATCCTCGACAATAGCGACCAGCCTGTTGCGGGGGCGGTCGTTACTGCCACCTACGAGGACGCTACCACCGGTACGGTTACCGGCACAACCGGATCGAACGGTACCGTAACGCTCGAGAGCAGCTGGATCCGCAACCCGATCGGCGACTGGTGTTTCACCGTCACAGGTGTACAGGCCTCCGGCAAGCTTTACAATGCTGGTGGAAATCTCGTCACAACGCAGTGCGAAGGCATACCGAAGGCGAACCTCGCGCATCCGACCGCCTGCACGCTGTCTCAAAACGCGCCGAATCCATTTTCAACATCGACGGTAATCAGATTTTCACTCCCGGAGGCTGGGAGTCTGACACTCCGGGTGTACGATATGCTTGGACGTCTCGTGGCAACGGTGGCCGAGGGACTTTACCGAGGCGGAGCGCATTCAGTCACGTTTGATCGCAGCGGACTCCCTTCGGGGTCATACCTGCTTCAGCTGAAGAGCGGAACCACGGTGATACAGAAGATCATGAGTGTACGATAACAATGACGGAGCAGGCGCGGCAGTGAAGCCAACACCGCGCCTGCTTATCTTCCACACCATGGTCGCCGTGCTTGCCTCGTCAAACGGCAAAAGGAAAGATATCTGGCCTTTTTTGACTTTTATCACCGAAATCTGTTACCTTCCGGTGTCAACTTCACAGATCTCCTGAATACCGAAAAACGGTTTCAGTGTGAACATCCTCGCGTTCTCCATGCCTAAGAACGGCATGCTTAACAACAGAGATGCGAACGTGCAAATGCAGCGATACAACCTTCGCCATCTTCTTCTCCTCGCGCTTTTCTGCAACGTGCTGTCGTTGTCGCTCGCGAGTGGGCAGGTGTTGTTGTACGATCCGGTGCACCCTGACGGTCTCCTCATGAAAGCCATCCAGATTGCTGAATCCGATACAGCGGATGGTCTTGTGATCGCTCGCCAGGTGCTGCATGAGGCAAGAGCGGCACATGATACGCACTTGGAAGCGTATGCTTGTCTCGTGATTGGTTCCGTGCATGCAAAAACGCGCATTAAATCATTGGCCCTGCCTTGGCTTGAGAAAGCGCTCGCCCTGTTCGAGGATCAGGAAGACGAGGTTGGCATGGCAATTTCATATAGAGAAATGGGAGTTCTTCTAGCCAGAGCGAAGAAGCGGGATCTCCCTGGGGCAGAACAATACAGTCGGAAGAGTCTGGCGATCTTTGAACGGTACAGAGAAGAGAACCGTATAGCGCACAATCTGCTTGGCCTTGCCAATATACTGATGGTACAGGGCAAGAATCCGGAAGCCATTTCTTTGTTTCGGCGCAGTATCGAAGTGTCGGGTCGACTACGCATTTTCAGCTGTCAGGCAACCTCCTACATAAACCTGGGGCATCTTTATCAAAAAATAGGACTCCTTGACTCAGCCGTGCATTGCTGTAAGGAAGTAATTCCCCTGCTGCAAAGAACAGGGGATTTCAAGAATATTTCGCTGGCATATTCGAATTTGGCATCGCTGTACTCTCAGCTCGGACGCATCGATGATTCAGAGCGTTGTCTGATCGAATCGTATAAAGCAGCGAAGTCGAGTGGCGACGAGGAAAAGATGGCTATTTGCCTTGTGGATTGGGCGACGAATTTGTTTGCTGCCGCACGGTATGCTGAAGCAGAGACCAGATACAAGGAGTGCTTGTCTCTTCTGGATTTACTCTCGGTATATAATCGACAGGCGCAGTATATAAAGGCCACGTGCTATCGAATGCTGGGAAAGTGTGAGATGGTCCGTCATCGCTATAAAGGTGCTCTCGATAATCTTCGTCGTGCAGCGAAGATACTGGATGCTGGAGATGAACTAACTGCCAGCGCTTTGATTGAACGTGACATTGGCATGGCATATCTGGAACTTGATAACCTCGAGCGTGCACGTAGCTCCACAATACGATCCCTCGTTGAATTCCGGCTACGGAAGGAAATTACTGAAGTCGCACCGACTCTGCTGCAGTTGGCGCGGATCCTGAGGAAGCAGGACTCCATGCGGTCCGCCACACAGGCTATCGTGGAAGCCCTCGCGTTGAGCAAACAGATCAAACTGCCATCCGTAGAAGCCGAGGCCAACACCCTGATGGCCAGGATACACATGGATGGCGGCCAAACTGCTGAGGCAGAGAAACTGCTCCGTGATGCCGTGACCACCTTTCATGAATTGCACGAACCCTATGCCCTCACGCAGGCGTTACTTCTCCTCTCTGAATGTCTTCTTCGCCAAAACAAAACACGTGAGGCCAAGCCGTTCCTTAACACTGCAGAATGGCTAAGTGACTCCTTGGGTATCGGTGCGAACACCTTGACGATCTTGAAGACACGAGCAGAGATTGCTGGTAATGAGGGAAATATCGATTCCGCTCATTTCCTGCTGAAGAAATATCTGATCATGTACGACAGTCTCGAAAATCATCGTCAGAGTGCTCGATTTGAATCTCTGTTGTTTGAGTTCGATACGGAACGAAAAGATTTTGAAATCACCCGCCTTAAATCCCAACAAGAGCTGCATCGAGTTGAAATGGAAAGGCAGCAAGAAGTTCTGAGGAGAAAGCGACTGGAAGAAGTGCAGCGCAAGCAGGTGCTCGAACTTCTTACCCAAAAATATCAGCTTCAGGATCTCGACCTCCAACTCACTACTACTGAATTGGAAGGTCAAAAAACTGCGTCGCGGGAGCGTGAACAGCGCCTCGTTCTCGCAAAAAAAGAGAACGCACTGCAGTTGGAGATTCTGGATCGAGAAACGCTGTTTCGAAATGCCGCAATCACGGGGTTCGTTCTTCTTGCACTGATCTTCTTTCTCATAGTGCGCTCACTGAGATTGAAGAAGCGAGAAAGTGAAGCGATGGCAGCAATCGCGGGGCTGGAAGCGAAAGCGGCCAAAAGTGAATCCCATCGCATCCGGGCAGAAATTGCTGAACACGAGGAGGCCGCCCAACGGGTGTTTGCCCGCCAGCTTATCCATGCGCAGGAAGAAGAGCGTCAACGTATCGCATCGGACCTGCATGACAGCCTCGCACAAAAACTTGTCGTCATCCAGAACCGCGCCACGCTCGCCCTGCAGAATCCGGAAGATCCTGAATACATCAAGCAACAGTTGGAGCGCATCTCGAGCACGGCGACTGATACTGTTGGCGAGGTGCGTACCATTTCACACGCCCTTCGCCCGCAGCTTCTTAGCCGTTTCGGCCTGTCCTCAGCCTTGCGGAATCTCATTGAAGATGTCAATAGTTGTTCCGACATCAACTGGGAAGCAAAAGTGGATGATCTTGCGGGACTGCTCACTCCCGACGACGAGATAAATCTGTACCGCATCGTTCAGGAAGCTGTCAGCAACGTTATCCGGCATTCTGACGCACCTTCAGCATTGCTTGAAGTTCAACGAACCGCTTCATCGCTTCAGATCACCCTCTCTGATGATGGGAGAGGGTTTGACCAGAGCACGGTCAAGAACAATGGAAACGGAGGCCTTGGCCTGGGGAGCATGCACCAACGAGCAGAACTCCTCTCATCGGAGCTCAGCATTAATTCTCAAACCGGCAGTGGAACCCGGATAGTCCTAACTGTCCCCATTCCACCAGGGCAGTCGCAAGTTGAAACGCCAACCGTCTCGGATGCTACTTCGCAGATGAGTGAAGTGGAGAGGGACCAACATTCATGAATCCTATAAAAATCATCATTGCGGACGACCACCCACTCGTTAGATCGGGACTGCGAGAGGCGATAGAACGTGAACGCGACATGTTCGTGCTTGAAGAAGTCGGGGACGGCCGTGAAGCCGTAAAAAGCGTGCGGAGACATCGCCCGGATGTCGCCGTACTCGACATTGAAATGCCTTATCTCAGCGGAGTGGACGTCGTGCGCGCCTTCCGTGATGATGAAAATGCGCCTCAGTTTATCATGTTGACCATACATCGCAGCGAGGAGGTGTTTCGAACTGTCATGGCCATGGGCGTGCACGGGTACATTTTGAAGGAAAGCGCAATCACTGATGTTGTCAATGGAATTCGCACGGTATTCGAAGGCGAATATTTCGTCAGTCCCGTTCTCGCAGCCGGACTGTTCCAACAGAATTCAACTGCGGCGACCGCAGCCGCACCGGGTCTTAATGATTTGACTCCGACTGAGCAGAAAATTCTCGCACTGATTACAGAAAATCTCACAACACGTGCGATTGCTGAAAAGTTGAACATCAGTCCGCGGACAGTCACCCATCACCGGGAAAACATCTCCGCCAAACTTGGCCTCAAGGGGAGTTATACACTTCTGCGCTATGCCCTGGAAAACCAATCAGTGATCAAGCATTTTTTGAATAGTTGACGAACCGTACTCTGCCCAGGCGTTTTATCAGCGGAGTATATATCACAGCGCCCAGGAGGGGATCCTGGGCGCTGTGTTTGGCTGAGTAGGGAGAGATTGGGAGGGAGAGAATCAAGAATGCTTGATTTCACACAAGCATGGTCTACGGATATTTATGGTCTTTTTTGTCCTTTAGTCCATGATTTTCCGTTCTGTTGCTATTACTGGAGTTGCGCGAAAGCGAGTAACAAATATGCAGCGCAAATCAGGACAGAATGCGAAAGGATCGGAAAGAACGCTTCATTCGCCTCAGGGCATATACAACACGCCGCCGGCGAATTCCACGTGTGGTGCTGGTTTCTGCAGGATGTTACAGCATCTTACCGCATCAGCACCATCTTCCGCTGCACCACTCCCCTTTCGGTGGTGAGTCGACAGAAATACAGCCCGCTCGGTAGTTGCCCACTGCGTACCATAACAGAGTGTTCGCCACGGGAATAATCAGCGTCGGTAACCAAGGCAACCTCCCTTCCCATCGCATCATGCACGGCAAGGCGGACGTGATTATCCTCCCTGAGTCGAAACGTTATGGAAGCGGCATCGATAAATGGATTCGGATGACTCGCGAGGAGAATCGATTCGCGCTCGGTCAATGCTTCGCCGGCGATGGAGAGGACGGAGGCATAGCTGTATGCTGCTAATCCCTCGTATCCCCTTGCCAGTAACACCGTGTTCGAGGGATGAACGGCGGATTCCAACACCAGAATACCAGGTATTCCCCCAATTGTATGAAACGTCGCTGAATCAATGCGGAAAGCAGCCAGTCCCTCGGCGTAGGCTGACTGAAATACGGTTTGGGAAGTAATCCAGCAGAGACTTCCCCCAGGTGCCCGAATGCCTGCCTCGACCAGGGAGTCATTGACGAGATTGTAGGACTCACGATCGAGGATGGCAGTTTCATCATTATAGAAGCTGATATGGAGAGCCGAATTACGGAGTTCAGTTTCCGTGATTTTCCTGAGCACCCCCGCCTCGAAGCGGTAGACATGCAACATCGGGGGCAATGCCGGGGGCTTACCCGTGGAACGTCGACTCGTGACAAAGATCATTCCATCACTCCGTACACCGATCGCCTGTATTTCTGGTTGGGCAGCTTCAGCAAGGGAGTGGAATTCAATCCCGTCGAAACTGTACACGCGAAGCCAGGTTCCATCGCTCGTGAAGATATATTGGTGCGGCCCGATTACCAATATAGTTGCCGATTCATTGGTACTTGCCGCAACTCTCAACGTCTGCCCGTCGAAAATACTGGCGTACAATCTCCCCCCACTGATGGTAAATACGACGGAGTCCAAGCCGAGGCCGACCGATTCGACGGACCATCCATGATCGACCCACGCGATCTCACGAAGATCTTCATATTCCAATGTATATGCCCTCAAACCCGCACCACCACTTGCGGTGAAGATGGTGCCATCTTCTGCGACCGTGACGTCATACACGTTCCCGGCATCTCGAACGCGCGTCAACGTTTCCATTCGATCTTCGAGCTTCAGATGGATGGCGAGTCCATCTTCCAGATCCGCGGTAATAATCGTGCCTTGATCCGAGATCACGACATCGGAGAGGTAAAGCGTCTCATCGTAGTCCATTGCCGTGACACTGTCAAACGCGATGCCGTCGAAGCGATACAATCCTATCCCCCGCCACCCGATTGCCGTGAGCACTTCGCCGCCTGGCAACGAAAGCAAGCTGATGGATTCACTCGGAATATTAGTCTGTGCAATCGTGACCAGCTCGGCTGCATCGTGGTGAAGGACTGTGATCCCATCCGTCGATCGCGACAGAAAAATCCTGTCGCCCGGAGCGGTCGCGATGTCGACGATCCCGTCGATAGCGACACTATCCTCCTTGACAATACTATTCCCGGTATACCTGAAAACACAGAAGCCAGGATCGTTCCTGCCAGGATTTTCCCCCCTCGCCAAGTATATCACTCCTTCCGGCCCAACCGCAAGCGCACGCGGCGGTGCCTGGGTGCCGACGCTTGCGATTTCCACCAATTCACGCCCGTTGAATTGATATGCGCAGAGGAGTCGTCGTGCGTAATCCGTCGCATAGACCGTCCCATCAGGTCCCACCGCGACATGCCGTGCCGCATCCATGGGAACGGTAGACAGAAGAGTGAAAGACTGCCCGTCGAACCTGAAGGCGCTCAAACCGAACTGGCCGTTAGCTAAAAACACTGTTCCATCAGGACCGACCGCAAGATGAGCTTCGGCTTGCCAGCCGCCGTTTTCCCATGTGTCGAATACCGCGACACGGTGCAGTTCTTGTCCATCGAAGCGATACGCTCGAATTCCTCCACTGCCGTAAGCTGCGAAAATCGTCCCATCCGAACCGACCGCGATTTCCAGGGCCGTGCCGAATTCCCCCGATTGCGCCCGTTTCGTGAAGATGATTTCGTCTTGCGAGAATCCCAAGCTACTGCCGAGTAGCAAGAGCGGAACGAGGATTGATAAAAAACGATGCATGTGTCACTACTTAATAATTGAGATCTTTACACTGAATCACAGACACACGAGAAGGAAGATCGTTCCTTTTGCGAAACTCCGTCTATCATCCCGTCACAACCACCGTTCCAGTACGCACGATATCGGCGGTGGAGCGATACGCTTGTGCGGGATACGCAATCCTGCGCTCCACATTGAGTCCTGGGGGTTTCAACTGCTGTACGCCATACGCAATGAGCGGGGAGCGAGATGTTTCCCGTTAAATGAGATCATCGCTCCCCGCCTACTGCTTACTGCTTATAGCGCGCCGAACCGCCGGAGCCGCCACAGGCGGCGAAGGCGGTGAGGCGCTCAGTCCATGATCTTCCGCATGAACACAGTCGGGTCAGCGCTTGTCGGGATACTCCTCCGTGCCGTCGGCATACCGGGCGAAACGCCCGCGTTCGCGAGGCTGCACCGGATCGGAACGATCCCACGGCCAGCCACCGAACTGGCTGCGCTGGTAATCGAGGAAGGCTTCCCTGATTTCTCCCTGTGTGTTCATGACGAAGGGCCCGTACTGCGCGATGGGTTCTGCGATCGGACGTCCCTGCAGCAGAAGGATGCGGACGCGCGTGTCGCCCGTCTCGAGTTGCAGGGAACTGTCCGCGCGCACCTCCGCCGCATGATAGGGTGGAACGACCGTACCGTCGACGCTCAGTGCCGCGCCTTCGAAAAAATACAGTGTGCGCCTGACGTCACCTGTCGCGGCGGGAAGGGTCCACACCGTACCCGGCTCGAGGCTGATGATCCATATCGCCACACCGTTCGCGGGATCCGCGGCCCAGGAATCGGGCGCCGGGGCGGGAGCGGTGATCCCGTCGGCACTACCGGCGATCAGGCGAAGCTGCACCGCGGGTCCTTCCCGGGCCGGGATCGACAGCACAGGAATATCTTCCGACCACAACATCTTGTAATGAGGGCCGACGAACTTGCTCTTTTTCGGGAGATTCAGCCAGATCTGGAACAGTTCCAGCGGATTGTCGGCATTCTGCTCGAGCAGTGGAAACATCTCCGCATGCTGGAGACCACTGCCGGCGGTCATCCACTGCACATCACCTTCACCATAACGGCCTGCCGCGCCATGGGAATCGGAATGATCGACGAATCCCTTCAACACGACCGTGACGGTTTCGAAGCCCCGGTGGGGATGCGCCGGAAAACCCGGGACCGTGTCGCCATGGTACATGCGCCAACCGTTCGACGGATCGAAGTCCTGTCCGATGTGGCGTCCGGCAAGCGAAGCGGCGGGACCCATTTCCGCATTGCCTCGCGGATACGCGTCGGCGTGATGCACGCAAAAGAGGAAGGGGTCTACTGTCTCCCATTGGAAACCCAGGGGAGCAAGGGAAAGCACGGATGCTGCGTTCATGCGCATTCCTTTCGGATGAGTGTGAGAGAACCTGCCTCGCCTCGGGATAAGCAGACGGCATTCTGGAATACCAACATTCTCCCGGGAACGATAATTCCAGCTCTCTCTTTTCCCATTCCCGTTTTTCCTTCGACCGCAAGCGCATCGCGCAGCTGTTTGTTTCCCGCACCCCAGTGTCTTAATTTTACCAAGACATACCTTTTTGCTATTCACGCACCAGCCTTGATTGTCCCCATGTACGAATTCGAATTCAAACCTTTCGAGGAAATGACGCCCGAGGACTACGCGACCGTCGGGTTCATGTCCGGTCTCGAGGTGCATCAGCAGCTGCTCACGAAAAGCAAGCTGTTCTGCCGCTGTCCGGCCGGCCGCTATTCTCACGAATACCACGCGGAGATTCTCCGCCACATGCGTCCCACGCTCTCCGAACTCGGCGAGTACGACGGGACGGCGCTGATGGAATTCAAAACAAAAAAGAACATCGTCTACCGAGTGAACAAGGAGACGGTCTGCACCTATGAAATGGACGACACGCCGCCGTTCATGATGGACGACGAAGCGCTCGACACCGCCCTGGAAATTTCCATGCTGGCCGGCCTGACGCTCGTAGACGAAGTGCATATCGCACGCAAGCAGTATCTCGACGGCAGCATCCCGACCGGATTCCAGCGCACGGCGATCTGCGGCATCCATGGCTCCGTACCCTACGGCGACCGCAAGATTTCGATGATACAGCTCGGCATCGAGGAGGACTCATGCCGCGAGATCAGCGACGTCGGGCACTTGCGCATCTATAATACGGACCGTCTCGGAATGCCGCTGATCGAACTCGTCACTGGTCCCGACATGCGCACACCCAAAGAGGTTGCGGAAGTGGCGCAGATCCTGCGCAAGATGATGCGTACCACGGGACGCGTGCGGCGCGGCATCGGCGCCACCCGTGCCGACACCAACGTCTCGGTCACCGGCGGCACGCGCATCGAAATCAAGGGCGTTCCTAAAATCGGCATGATGCCGCTGCTCACGTACAACGAAGCGCAGCGACAGTGGAACCTTCTGCGTCTGCGGGAAGAGCTCAAACGCCGCGGCATCACCGAAGAGACGTTCTCTTCGAGCTCCGTCGACATAACCAGAATCCTCAAACGCTCACGTTTCACACCGATCGCCGATGCGATGAAACAGGGGCACGTCGCCGCGGCGGTCAAGCTCAGCGGTTGGGCGGAACTGCTGCGCTGGCAGACGCAGGACAATACGGTATTTTCGCGCGAGATAAGCGACCGCGTCCGCGTTATCGCGTGTTTGAGCGTCCTGCCGAACATCATCCACTCCGACAGCATGAGCGAGACGCTCTCCGGTGCGGAATGGAAGGAGACGAAAGTCGCCCTCGGATGCACCCCCGACGATACGATCGTCATCGTCTGGGGGGCGGCGGGCGATGTGGACACCGCGGTCAAGGAAATCGTGATTCGCGCGAAGGAAGCCACCGTCGGCATTCCCTCCGAAACCCGCCAGGCCCTGCGTGACGGGACCACCGGGTTCGAACGCATTCTGCCGGGTCCTCAGCGCATGTACCCCGACACCGATCTCCCACCGATCCGCGTCGTGCCCGAACGCCTCGCGCGTCTGCGCGAACGCATGCCCGTGCAGTACTGGGATCGCATGCGACGCTACCATGAATGGAAGGTGCCGGAAGATGCGATCGAGGGACTCGCGCTTTCCCCGCTTTCAACCCTGTTCGATGAAGCGGTGACGGAAATGGGCTTCGGAGTGACCGATGCAGCAGTGATCCTCTGGCGCTACCCGCGCCGCCTGCATCGCGACGGCATCCGCACGGAAGTTCTGCCTGTCGACGGGCTCCGTTCCATTCTCAACGCGGTACGCGAAGGGAAGATGACGAAGGACGGCGTGTTCAGCGCCATGCGCCGCGCCTTGAAACACGGATTCGACGTCGAGGCACTGCCGCCGCGTCTCGAGCGCAAGGACCTCGCCTCCTTCATCGAGAAGGCGAAACAGCAGGTGCGCTACGCGAAACTGCACGATGAAAAGAACATTCCGAACCTGACCCTCGACCGCGTAATGGACGAAGTGCGCGGACGCATTCCGGGTGCCGACGTGGCCGCAGAGGTCGCGGCGCATTTCGCCAAGGAGGTGCTCAAATGAGCGACAAAGAGACCTACAAAGGATATAAAGGCGCCGCGCTCGCGGCGATGAAGAAATTCGGCATCCGGGTCTGGAGCGATGCCGTGCTGACGACGGAGGAAGACAGCTTCGAAGGCATCGTGCTTCCGCGTTCCGAAACCGCCGACGGCGACCATATCGTGATCAAGATGGCCACGGGCTACAACGTCGGTCTCCGCTGCGACCGCATCCTCGACGCGAAGGAAATCGGGTACAAGGAAGCACATTACAAAATTCCCGAAAAGGCCTTCCCCTACGATCCAAAGAAAGAGCGCGTCGTGCTCTTTGGCACGGGCGGCACCATCGCCAGCCGTCTGGACTATCGCACCGGCGCCGTCATTCCGGCATTCACTCCGGGCGAGCTCTACGGCTCCGTACCCGAACTCGCCGACATCTGCAATCTCGAAACCGAGAAGCTCTTCGGCGTTTTCAGCGAGAACATGGGTCCCGAACAGTACATCATCCTTGCCGAACGCATCGGCGAGGAAATCCGCAAGGGCGTGCGCGGCATCGTCGTCGGTCACGGCACCGACACCATGCATCACACCGCGGCCGCGCTGTCATACATGGTGCAGGACTCCCCCGTCCCCATCGTCATGGTGGGCTCGCAGCGCTCGAGCGACCGTCCTTCATCCGACGCCGCGCTCAATCTCATCCACAGCGTGAAGACCGCCGCCGACTGCGACATCGCCGAGGTGATGGTCTGCATGTTCGGTCCGACCTCCGACGAATACGGTCTGCTGCACCGCGGCACACGCGTGCGCAAGATGCACTCGTCCTACCGCAGCACCTTCCGCACCATCGGCGATATTCCCCTCGCAATGGTGAATCGCGAGGGCTACACCTATCTGCGCGACGACTACAAGAAGCGCCGCAACGACCGCGAGGTGAAGGTCAGCGCCGTGTTCGACGACCGCATCGGCATTCTGTACTATTACCCGAACATGAAAGCCGACATGATGGACATGATGATCGACAACGGCTACAAGGGCATCATCATCGCAGGAACGGGACTCGGCCACGTGAACAAACCCCTGTACCCTGCCCTCCAGCGAGCAAAAGACGCAGGCGTGGCGGTGTACATGACCGTGCAGACGCTCTGGGGCTACGTCCAGATGTACGTGTATGAAACCGGCCGCGAAATGATGGACCTGGGCGTTATTCCCCTCGAGAACATGCTTCCCGAAGCCGCGTACATCAAACTCGGCTGGGCGCTCGGCCAGACAGACGATCTGGAAAAACTTCGCGAGATCATGTTGACGCCGATCAACGGTGAAACCACGCCGCGCGAACCGTACAACGGCTACCTGATCTTCCAGGGCGGCATCCCGGAAGTGGACGAGTTCGTCGGGACGATCCGGCGGTAAGAAAAACTACGCAAGCGCCAAGACGCGAAGAAGAACACGAAGGATTTTCAATGAAAAGCCCCCGGCATCCCGGGGGCTTTTCATATTCGTGCATCCCTTCCGTCCCTTCCGTCCCTTCCGCTCCTTCCGCTCCTTCCGCTTCTCATGACCCTTCTACGAAGCGCACCAGCATCTCCGCAGACAACTTCGTCGGGTGGCCGGTCCAGAGCACTATGCCGACGGGACTCAGCACGAAAGTGCGTGGGATAGCCCACACGCCGAATACTTTATGCGTTGTCCCCTGTTCGGTATCTACCGCGACGGCGGTGTGCATGTCGTGTTTTTCGAGAAAGGGTTCTACAGTGCGGCGGGATTCCTGCGAAATGGAGATGAACTGGTAGCGGTCGGAAAACGCGTCGGCGAGTTCGTTGATATGCGGGAACGCGGCGATGCAGGGCTTGCACCAGGTGGACCAGAATTCGAGCACCACCGGACGTCCATCGAGCGCCTTGCCGCTCGCCGGCGTGTTCTTCAGCCAGGCACCGATGAATATTCCCCTCGCGGTATCCCCCGCGACCAGCGTCCGCGGTTGCTGCTGCGCCATCATCGGAGACAGCGGAATCAGAATCGCGAGAATGAAAATGGTACAAGTGGTTCGAATCATACGAGATGGCTTCCTGCTTCTTGCTTCCTGCTTCTTGCTTCCTGCCTCTTGCTTCCTGCCTCCTGCTGATGTTGTCGGTCGGCCACAGTCCGGCAAAGATCAACCGCGCGTCAGGGGTTTGTATTTAATGCGGTGCGGACGATCGGCTTCGATGCCCAGGCGCTGTTTGCGGTTTTCTTCATACAGTTTGTAGTTGCCGTCGAACCAGACGACCTGGCTGTCTCCTTCGAAGGCGAGAATGTGCGTGGCGACGCGATCGAGGAACCAGCGATCATGGGAAATAACCACCGCACAGCCGGCGAAATTCTGCAGCGCGATTTCCAGCGCGCGCAGGGTGTTGACATCGAGATCGTTCGTGGGCTCATCGAGAAGCAGCACGTTCGCTCCGTCACGGAGGGTCTTGGCGAGGTGCACGCGGTTGCGCTCCCCGCCCGAAAGCATGCCGATACGTTTCTGCTGATCGGATCCGCTGAAATTGAAACGTGCGACGTAGGTGCGGGAATTGACCTCGCGGTTGCCGAGCTTCATCGTCTCTTCCCCGCCCGAGATTTCCTGCCAGATCGTATTCTCGGGATTCAACGGACGTTTCTGATCCACATATCCGAGTTCAACCGTCTGTCCGATCTTGATGCTGCCTTCGTCGGCCTGCTCGTCGCCGGTGATGAGACGGAAGAGCGTGGTTTTGCCCGCGCCGTTGGGTCCGATGACGCCGACAATGCCGCCCGGGGGAAGCGAGAAGGTCAGGTTCTCGAATAACAGCTTGTCGTCGAAGGCCTTGCTGAGTCCCTCGGCTTCGACCACCGATGCGCCGAGACGCGGTCCGGTCGGAATAAAGATCTCAATGTCCTCGCGTGCTTTTTCATGCTCCTCGTCGAGCAGTTTCTCATACGCGGCGATGCGGGCCTTGCTCTTCGTGTGACGGCCCTTCGGATTCAGGCGCACCCACGCGAGTTCCTCGGCCAGCGCGCGCTGCCGCTTGCTCTCCTGCTTCTCCTCCACCGCCAGGCGCGCATGTTTCTGTTCGAGCCAGGAGGTGTAATTACCCTTGAAGGGAATGCCCTCGCCGCGATCGAGTTCGAGAATCCATCCGGCGACGTTGTCGAGGAAATACCGATCATGGGTCACGGCGATGACCGTTCCTTCGTATCGCGCCAGGTGCTGTTCGAGCCAGGCGACGGATTCGGCGTCGAGATGGTTCGTCGGCTCATCGAGAAGCAGCACGTCGGGTTTCTTCAGAAGAAGGCGGCAGAGAGCGACACGGCGGAGTTCGCCGCCCGAGAGCACGCTGATCGAGGTTTCGGGGGCGGGACAGCGCAGTGCGTCCATTGCCATCTCGAGGCGGCTGTCGAGGTCCCACGCGTCGAGTTGCTCGATGCGTTCCTGCAGCTTGCCCTGCTTTTCCATCAGCACGTCGAAATCGGCGTCGGGATCCGAAAACGCGGCGCTGACCGCTTCATATTCCCGCAGCAGGTTCACTGTCTCCTGCACGCCCTCTTCCACGATCTCGCGCACGGTTTTGGACGGATCCAGCTGCGGCTCCTGCGGCATGAGTCCGAAGGAGATGTCCTTGTTCGCGGTCACCTCGCCGAGGATGTCCGGATCCTCGCCCGCGATGATGCGCAGCAGCGTGGATTTTCCGGAACCGTTAAGTCCCAGCACGCCGATCTTTGCGCCATAGAAGAAAGAAAGCGAAATATCCTTGAGAACAGTTTTATTGGGCTTGTGAATCTTGCTCACCCGCACCATCGAGAAAATGATTTTGTTGTCGATCATGGTCTTTCAAGAATTGTGAATCACATCAACCAAGATACGCAAACTCGGTGGTGCGGAAAAATTGGCGGGGAATTCGGGATAGGGACTTCCGAAATACCCCCGTTTTTCGCAATTTAATGCATCGATATCGAGGGCGATTGCGAGATCGCCATCGCGTTCGAGATCGCCATCGCGTTCGAGATCGCCATCGCGTTCGAGATCGCCATCGCGTTCGAGATCGCCATCGCGTTCGAGATCGCCATCGCGTTCGAGATCGCTATCGCGTGCGAGATCGCTATCGCGTTCGAGATCGCCATCGCGTTCGAGATCGCTATCGCGTTCGAGATCGCCATCGCGTTCGAGATCGCCATCGCGTTCGATATCGCCATCGCGTTCGATATCGCCATCGGGCTCGAACTCGATCTCGGGCTCGAACTCGATCTCGGGCTCGAACTCGATCTCGCACTCGAACTCGATCTCGAACTCGAACTCGATCTCGGGCTCGAACTCGATCTCGATCCTACATGATTGACCTCATCGCAGAGAGTCTAAAAAAACATGCAGTTTAAAAGAAAGCACCTCCTCCTGCTCCTCCTTTTCCTCTCCTCCGTAAGTGTGCGCCTCACAGCACAGCAAGCGGATCCCGCATCGTTCGTGGATCCTTTCATCGGAACCGGAGGACACGGGCACACCTTCCCGGGCGCGACGGTGCCGTTCGGAATGGTGCAGTGCAGTCCGGATGCCGGAAAATCGGGCTGGGACTGGTGCTCGGGCTACCATGCATCCGATTCCGCGGTCATCGGCTTCAGCCACACGCACCTGAGCGGAACGGGCTGTGCGGATCTCGGCGACATTCTCCTCCTCCCCATCACGACGACCGATGCCCTCGACCGCGGGTATCGATCAACGTATGACCATGGACATGAGGCCGCTTCCCCGGGCTACTACCGTGTCCTGCTAGACAACGGCATCGAAGTGGAACTCGGCGCCACGCACCGCTGCGGCATTCAACGTTACAGCTTTCCCGATGCGGACTCGATGCTGGTCGTTCTCGATCTCGGCTACGGACAGGATGACAGGCCCACGGAATGCCTCCTTACCGTGATGAGCGACACGCTCATCACCGGATACCGCTACTCGAGCGGCTGGGCGGTACGGCAGCGCGTGTATTTCGCGATGGCGTTTTCGCGTCCGCTGAAACACTGGCGAAGCGCCGACGGGCGCTGGCAGGGACCCTCCGGCGCCACCACGGCGAAGGCCGTGCTCGCGGCACTGCACTTCGGCTTCGCGGGCGACGGGGACGAGTTGATTATTCGGACTGGGATATCCGCTGTCGGCGAAGAAGGCGCGCTGGCAAATCTCCGGGCCGAAGCACCGCATCAGGATTTCGAACGCTACCGGCGAGACGCCCGCGCGGCATGGAATCGCGAACTGTCACGGATCGCGGTGGATACGAAAAGCGACGCAACGAAGCGCACGTTCATGACCGCGCTGTATCACACGATGATCGCGCCAAATCTGTACATGGACGTCGACGGACGCTATCGCGGCGGCGACGACACGGTGCGCACTGCCGAGGGCTTCGAAAACGCAACGGTGTTCTCGCTCTGGGATACCTACCGCGCGCTGCACCCGCTCTTTACGATACTCGACCCGGCGCGCGTCTCCGACTGGGTTCAATCCATGCTTGCCTTTCAAAGCGAAACCGGGCTTCTGCCGGTGTGGACGCTGCACGCCAATGAAACCGACTGCATGATCGGCTATCATGCCGTGCCGGTGATCGCCGATGCGATACTGAAAGGCATCGGCGGCTTCTCTGCTGAAGACGCGCTCGCGGCAATGAAGAGCAACGCGGAGCAGACGAAGGGCGGGTTGAAATTCTACAACATGCAGGAAGCGCGATCCCTCGAGGAGATCATCGAGGAGCAGCGGCGGCCGTCGCTGACATATTCGTTCGACTGGAAGAGCGTGACCGCCGCCGTCAACGGCTACGCCGCGGCGGTGCGGGGACAGGACATCGAATACCACTCCGCAATCCCGAATGTCACCCGGGCCCTGATCACGCGCGCGTCGGAGACGCCCATGCCCATCGAATGGACCAGCGCTCCGATTCCGGACGACTGCGACGGCGACGTCGTCCTGTACTGGCCGGCCGGGATGTCCACCGGCAAGGGAGGCCACAAGTTCACCATCACTGTCAACGACGGATCGAGCATCGCGTTCAACACACCGGTCAGTCCGGAACACCCGTCCGTGTTCGTCGCACAGATGGGGATCGATCAGCCACAGAGTGGCGGCGGCGTGGCGGCGGCGCCAATCAGTCGTGGATTGGAACTCCGTTTCGCGGCGGCGGTCATCGATGAATTCGGCGACCTCTTCGGGACCATGATGCTCAGGATTCCCGCACGCCTGCACCGTCCTGGGCAACCTGTCCGGCTTCGTCTCGAAGGGGAGCAGGCCGGCAGCACGGACTGGGTCA
Organism: Bacteroidota bacterium; assembly: GCA_014860565.1. Lineage (GTDB taxonomy): Bacteria > Bacteroidota > Ignavibacteria > SZUA-365 > SZUA-365 > SZUA-365. The sequence goes on along the minus strand of JACZJN010000057.1, from coordinate 68,700 downwards.
TGACCTTCAAACATTCGTACGCTCCCTCCATCGAGGTGGTCAACAGCCACGGGCACGCGAAAAAGGGAGCGACGCGGTACCAGTTCCTCCGTGTGCAGATCGAGCATGACGGCCTTCCGCGACGCATGAAGGTCGCGACGGATGCTTCCACCGCGGAACTGGACATTTACCCGGGATTCACCAGCTTCGAGGTCGGTGTCATGGAAAAACCCAGCGGGACACCCGCAGGCGTGAAGCTGAGCTTCGACGACGGCAGCGACGTCGAGCGCACCGTGCCCCTGCGCAAGACGTCCGCGCCCTGCTATATCCCCGCCGACGTGGAAAACGAATCCGTGTCGAAGACGCTCGAATACGCCTATGACGACTGGTGCATCGCACAGGTGGCGAAAAAGCTCGGAAGAACCGAGGACACTGAGCGTTACACCGCGCGGTCGCAATATTACCGTGAGCTCTTCGACGCGGACATGGGCTTCATGCGGGGACGCAACCTTGACGGCTCCTTCCGCTCCCCCTTCAATCCCCGTTTCTCCACGCTGAAGCAGCACGAGTATACCGAAGGCAACGCCTGGCAGTACAGCTGGTACGTGCCGCATGACGTGGGTGGACTCGTCGAACTGCAGGGAGGGGTTGCGGCTTTCACAAAAAAACTCGATTCTCTGTTTGAACAAAGTTCCGATCTCGAAGACACCGGCGCGACAGGCGATGTATCCGGGCTTATCGGGCTCTATGCCCACGGCAACGAGCCGAGTCATCATATCGCGTACCTGTACAATCACACGGGGCAACCCTGGAAAACGCAGGCGCTCGCGCGGCGCATCATGCGCGAAATGTATCACGACCAGCGCGACGGACTCTCGGGCAACGAGGATTGCGGACAGATGTCCGCCTGGTACGTCCTCAGCGCCATGGGTTTCTATCCGCTCAACCCCTGTGGCGGAGACTACGAGATCGGAAGCCCAGCGGTTGACCGCGCGGAGATCCGCCTCGAAGGCGATCGCCGGTTCGTGATCGTCGCGGAAAACAACAGCGACGAAAATGTGTACGTGCAGTCCGCCACGCTCAACGGCATTCCGCTCGAACGTCCGGTGCTGCGACACGACGACATGATGCGTGGCGGAGAACTGCGGCTGCGCATGGGACCGAAACCCTCATCCCTCTGGTCGAAGGATTAACTGCCACGGAGGCCACTCGTCATGCATACAACAATCCCGATTCTGCTCGCCGCGTTGCTATTCTCCATCGGCGGAGACGACGCCGCCGAAGAAGCATACTTCAGCATTGTTCCCAACAGCTATTGCTGCGTAAAAGCGGACATGCCGATGACGATCGACGGACGCATGGAGGAGGCCGCCTGGCTGAATGCCCCGTGGACAAGCGATTTCGTCGACATTCAGGGCGAAGGCAGTCCGATACCGCGGCTTCGCACACGTGTGAAAATGCTGTGGGATGACGCATTCTTCTACGTCTTCGCCGAGCTCGACGAACCCCATGTGGTCGCGACGCTGCGCCAGCGCGATACGGTGATTTTTCAGGACAACGATTTCGAAATCTTCGTCTGCCCCACGGGCAGCAATCTCACGTATTATGAGTTCGAGACCAACGCCTTCAACACAGTATGGGATCTTTTTCTCGCGAAGCCATATCGCGACGGGGGTCCCGCCGACAACGGCTGGGACATCATGGGGCTGAAATCCGCTGTGCATGTTCGCGGGACGCTCAACGATCCGACGGACATCGACGAGGGATGGAACGTCGAAGTCGCCATTCCGTGGACCGCGTTCGATCGCACCGCGATGTATCTCAACGGCGAGAGAATTCCTGTTCCTCCAGCGCGTCCCGTGCCGGGACAGGACATGCGCGTGAATTTCTCACGTGTCGAATGGCATTTCGACGCCGCGAGCGGTTCCTACCGCAAGGTGCAAGGAATGAAGGAAGACAACTGGGTGTGGTCGCCGCAGGGAGTGATCGACATGCACCGTCCGGAAAAATGGGGTTGGGTGTATTTCATGGAAACGCCGGCGACTTGCGATCAGGCAAAGCCCGATCCGGATTACGTATTTCATCTCGCCCTGATGCGCATCTACAATGCGCAGAAACAGTATTTCAAACGCCACAGGAAATACGCCGAAACACTCGACGACCTGATCCTTCAGCCACAATTGCTCATGCTGAACGGAGCACGGCTCGACCTGCGTCCACAGAAAAACGGCTACGTCGCGTCGTATCTCATCACACGTCCGGATGATTCCCAAACCATGGTGACGATCGACGAGAATTCTCAGCTGATCACCCTCGAAGGCAGATAGAAGTGATGAACCTGGGGCCAGCTGCATCGCGAAGAGACAGGGTTATCGTGCACTTGCTCGTGCTTGTGCCCGTGCTCGTGCTCGCGCCCGTGCTCGCACTCGTCTCCCCTCTTCACGCCCAGCAACCGCTGATACCGCAGCCCGTACGGGCGGTGATGCAACCCGGCGCGTTCCACTTCGATGCGTCGACGACGATACTGATCGAGGGAGACAGCGGGGTACCGGCCGCCACCGCTGGCTATCTCGCAGAGATGTTCGGGCGGGTTTCATCGTTCACGCCGAAAATCGCCGCGAATGGCGGTGTGACGAATCCACGCAACAGCGTGCTGCTTTCGCTCCGCAGCGAAAACGGCGTCCATCCAGAAGGGTACATGCTTCGCGTCTCCCCGGGAGGCGCCGTGCTCAGGGCATCGACGGAAGCGGGACTGTTTTACGGCATCCAGACGCTCCGACAGTTGCTCCCCCCGCGCTTCGAATCCGCAGAAGGACGCGACACCGTGCGGGGATGGGACCTCCCCTGCTGCATGATACAGGACGCGCCGCGCTTCCGGTGGCGAGGGTTGCTACTGGATTGCTGCCGGCATTTCATGGACGTGGAATTCGTCAAGCGCACGATCGATCTGATCGCGCAGCTGAAAATGAACCGACTGCACTGGCATCTGACCGAGGACCAGGGCTGGCGTATCGAAATCCGGAAGTACCCTCTGCTCACGGACATCGGCGCATGGCGCACGGAGCCGGACGGATCGCGCTACGGAGGTTACTACACCCAGGATCAGATTCGAGACGTCGTCGCCTATGCCGCCGTCCGGCATGTGACCGTCGTGCCGGAAATCGAGATGCCCGGGCATTCACTCGCCGCCCTCGCCGCGTATCCAAAACTCTCCTGCACGGGGGGACCATTCGATGTCGCAAACAGCTGGGGGGTGTTCAAGGACATCTACTGCGCGGGGAACGACGATACATTCACGTTTCTCGCGGGGGTTCTCACGGAAGTCATGCAGCTGTTTCCCTCGCAGTATATCCATATCGGCGGCGACGAAGCGCCGAAGTTCCGCTGGGAGCACTGCGACCTCTGCCAGGCGCGGATGGCGGCCGAGGGACTTGCCGATGAGGAGGCCCTGCAATCCTGGTTCATCGCACGCATCGAGCGTTTCCTCAACAAGCACGGGCGCTGGCTCATCGGCTGGGACGAGATACTTCAAGGCGGGCTTGCGCCGAACGCGACCGTTCAATCCTGGCAGGGATTGGAAGGCGCCGCGGCCGCCGCGCGTTCAGGGCATACGGCCATCGTTTCTCCCACCAGCCATGCGTATTTCGATTACCCGGTTTCGTCCATCGATCTCGAGAAGGTGTACGCCTTCGACCCCGTCCCGCCCGAACTGACGGCAGCCGACGCCGTCTACATTCTCGGGGGCGAATGCAACATGTGGACCGAACGCGCCCCACAGCGACTCGTGGAGAGCAAGCTCTATCCACGCATCCTCGCCATGGCGGAGGTACTCTGGGCTCCCACCTGGCAGCGCACCTACGGCGATTTCCATCGGCGCGTGCAGAACTATTATCCCCGCCTCGACACGCTTGGTGTGCGCTACGGGTTCGAAGCAGCTCCCGTCCGATTCGATATTCGGCGCGACAGCGCGCAGAATGCACTGATCGTTGCGCTGAGCGCGGGACAACCCGGGCTTCGGTTCCGCTACTTCGATCCGTCCGATCCGTTCACGGAACGCCAGTACGACGGTTCCATCACGCTCTACGGTACCGGAACGTTGCGTGCCTTCGCCGAGGCAGCGGACGAGCGCCGTGCCGGCGGGACCCTGCGCAGCGACACCCTGGACTTGCGCTACGATCTGCATGCGGGTGTCGGCGCAGCGGTCACTCTCGGGCAGCGCTTCAGCGCCTCGTACAGCGCGGGAGGCGCCGATGCGATGGCCGACGGATTGCGCGGAACGGACAATTTCCGTGACGGACGCTGGCAGGGGTACGAAGCCAAAGACGTCGAGATTACTCTTGATCTCGGCAGCGAACGCTTCATCTCGGAGCTTTCGGCAGGATTTCTTCAGTATCAGCCTGCCTGGATATTCATGCCGCGGAGTGTGACCTTCAGCATCTCCCGTGACGGTACGTCGTTTACCGACGTCTTCACGATGGAGAATGACGAGTCCGACCGCGAGGAGAACGCATTCACACGCGAATTCGGTGTGCCGGTCGGGGGACAGTCAGCACGCTACGTGCGACTGCGCGCGAAGACCATCGGGACCTGTCCCGACTGGCATCCCGGGGCTGGAGGCAAGGCGTGGATATTCATCGACGAATTCGTTGTGCGCTGAGGGCGCATCCGCGGCAGTTCCCCAGTCGCTGTCGCGGCAGGATGCACTCCCGTAGAAAGACAGGAAACAGCACGGAAGTTCGACCATAAATGGAACCAGAATGGCAACACTAGGCGGCAGTACACCCGACAGCGGCGGCGACGACCAGAAATCCTACACCATGCCTTTCGCAGTCGTGACGGGACTGTTCTTCATGTGGGGATTCACCACCTGCATGAACGACATCCTCATCCCCTACCTGAAGGGGGTGTTCGATCTGAATCACACGCAGGCCATGTTCGTGCAGTTCTCCTTTTTCGGCGCGTATTTCGTTGGTTCGCTGCTTTACTTCCTTGTTTCGACACGAAGCGGAGATCCGATCGGACGCATGGGATACCGCAACGGCATCGTCGCCGGACTGCTTCTCTCCGCGCTCGGGACCGCGCTGTTCTACCCCGCTGCGGAACTGGTCTCGTACGGATTCTTTCTCGCTGCTCTGTTCGTTCTCGGACTCGGCTTCACCCTGCTGCAGATAGCCGCGAATCCCTACGTCGCCATACTCGGCAGCGAACGCACGGCCTCGAGCCGGCTGAACCTGGCGCAGGGATTCAATTCCTTCGGCACGACGATCGCGCCGCTGATCGGTGGATTTCTCATCTTCCGCTATTTCGCCGGCGCCGACGTCGTCGGAGCGGATTCGGTGAAAGTCCCCTACCTGGTTTTCGCCGGCATGTTCCTGCTCATGGCATTGGTCATGCGCGTGGCGCACCTCCCGGAGTTCACCGGCAGCCGAAGCGTCGAACGTGGTGCGGGCGCACTGCGCCACCGGCACACGCTCTTCGGCATGCTCGCCATTTTCATGTACGTCGGCGCCGAAGTGAGCATCGGCAGCATCATGATCAGCTTTCTCGGACTCAAGGAAATCGCCGGACTCGAGCCCGCGGACGCCAGCACGTACGTGTCCTTCTACTGGGGCGGACTTATGATCGGGCGCTTTCTCGGCGCGATCTCGCTGAGCAATGTGCGCACCGCACGGAAAAATGCGATCATGACGGCGATTCCGGTCGTCGCGTTCCTGGTCATTTTCTATCTGCAGGGTTGGCAGATCGCGCAGAACTACGGCATCTTCCTCGTGCTGAGCCTGGCGGGATTCTTCATCGGCAGGTCGTTGGCCGCACGCACGCTGATGGTCTTTGCACTGACCTCCGCGCTCCTGCTCCTCGCCGCGCTGCTCACGACGGGGTCCGTCGCGATGTGGACAGTGATCGGCATCGGACTGTTCAATTCCATCATGTGGTCGAACATCTTCACCCTCGCCATCGCCGGACTCGGGAAGGACACCAGCCAGGCCTCCTCCCTTCTGGTGATGGCCATCGTCGGCGGCGCCATTCTCCCCGTCCTCCAAGGTGCGGCTGCCGACAGCTTCGGAGTGCACGCATCGTTTATCGTTCCTCTCGGAGCGTATCTTTATATCGCCTGGTACGGATGGCGCGGCTATGCGGCGGGCAGTCCGAAAAATGAAACGCAGACACAGGAGTGAATCATGACCGAGGTCATGGCTGGGATCGATATCGGTGGGACAAACACGGTGTTCGGGCTCGTGGACCGCGAAGGAAACATCCTCGCGGAAGGACATATGAGCACCGCTGTGTACGACGAGGTGGAGGACTATCTCGAAGCGCTCGCGGCGCATGTCCTCGCGCTGGTCGCTTCCGCGGATCCTCCGGTTGCGTTGCAGGGCGTGGGCGTGGGCGGCCCCAACGGACATTATTTCAGCGGCACGATCGAGGACGCGCCGAACCTTCCCTGGAAAGGAACGCTCGAAGTTGCGGACCTTCTCTCCGAGCACACGGGCGTTCCTGTCGTGCTCACCAACGATGCGAACGCAGCGGCGATGGGAGAAATGCTCTATGGCGCCGCGGAAGGGATGAAGGATTTCGTCGTCGTCACACTGGGCACCGGACTCGGCAGCGGCTATGTGGTCGACGGCAAGGTCATGTACGGATGGAGCGGCTTCGCCGGAGAACTGGGGCACGTCATCGTAAAGGAGAACGGACGGCTCTGCGGGTGTGGACGCCGCGGCTGCCTCGAAACATATGTCTCGGCACCGGGGCTTGTTCGCACCGTGATGGAAATGCTGGGAGACGCGCCGCGCGGCAGTTCCCTGCGAGGAATCCCCATGAGCGAAATGACCGCCCGCAACGTCACCGAAGCTGCCCAGGCAGGCGATGCGGTCGCGAGGGATGCCTTTTCTTCGACAGGCCACATTCTCGGACTCGCGCTCGCCAATACTATTGCGATCACGAGTCCGCAGGCCATTATTCTTTTCGGCGGACTCGCGCAGGCCGGACGGCTGATACTCGAACCGACGCTCAAAACGATGGAAACGATGACGCTGTCCAATCTCAAGGGAAGTACGCGTCTTCTGCTGTCCGCGCTCATGCAGCGCAACGCGGCCGTGCTCGGAGCCGCGGCGCTCGCCTGGGATGACATGGGAAAGAAAGCATGAAGAACCTTCTGCATTTGACGCTGCTCTTCCTCGTCCTGATCATCTCCGTGCGCACGCAGGCGCCGGCACAGGGTCTTCTGTCTCCCGACGACCGCGCCTATTATTCCAGCCTTCTCGAAGAGCGGCGCGCTCGCCTTCCCCAACTCGAGGCCCGTGTCTTTTGCGTCCTCGACAGCGCGAGACGCATGGAAGAAAAGGACGCCCTGCTCTTTCTTTTTGCGACCTCTCCGTTGAGCGATCTCGTGGATCGCGACGGCGACTATTTTCAGGCCGTCGTGCGCGTGGCACTGGATGCCAGGGCAAGCGCGCGCTGGGGCAACGACATTCCCGCCTCGTTGTTCGTTCATTTCGTCCTCCCTCCGCGAGTCAACAACGAGGCGCTGGATGAAGCACGCCTGCTCTTCCCGTCGCTTCTTGCCGAGCGCGTCGCGGGACTCTCCATGCATGACGCGGTGCTGGAAATAAACCACTGGTGCCATTCAAAGGTCACGTATGCGCCGAGCGATGCGCGCACCCGGGCGCCACTCGCGACGATCCGCAATGCCACCGGCCGCTGCGGAGAGGAATCGGTATTCACCGTCACGGCGATGCGCGCGGCGGGCATTCCCGCACGGCAGGTCTATGTGCCGCGCTGGGCGCATGCCGACGACAATCATGCATGGGTCGAAGTCTGGGTCGACGGTGCGTGGCACTTCCTCGGCGCATGCGAACCCGACGTCGATCTCGATCATGCGTGGTTTGCCGAACCCGCCCGACGCGCGATGCTGACTTCGGCTTTCGTGCTGGGCCGTTACCAGAGTGACGAGGAGCAGCTCAGCAGCAAGCGTCAATACACGCGCATCAACACGCTGCCGGTGTATGCCGATACTCGGGTGGTCAACGTGCAGCTGCGTGATGAGGCAGGGCGAATCCTGCCCGATGCCTGGGTGGACTTCCGCATCTACAACTACGCAGAATTCTATCCGCTCACTTCGACGCTCACGGACCGGAACGGCTGCGCCTCGCTGCGTACGGGCTATGGCGATCTTCTGGTGTGGGCGCACCTGGGCGACCGGTATGCGTACCGTCACGTTACACGCGATGAAAGCGATACGGTGCGGCTTGTGCTCGCAGGGCATCCGCAGCATCTCGAGCGCGAGGTGCTCGACATTATCCCTCCGCCCCCTGCAATGCTTGAGAACCCGGAGCATCCACGGGCCGCCGAGATCGCGCGGCGTCTGCTCATCGACGACAGTCTGCGATCCGATTATGAATCCCATTTCGTCGACTCGGTGCGCACCGCGTCGTTCGCTTCCGAATTCGGCTATCCGGCAGACAGCTGCTGGCTGCTGCTGCACGCCGCGCGGGGAAACGGTGAGGAAATCCTTTCGTTCCTCGCCGATGCCGCGTCCGCGAATTCCGTTCCCGCACTGGGATTCCTCAACACGCTCGCGGTGAAGGATCTTCAGGACGCACCGGCTGCAGTGCTGCTGCACCATTACCGCATCGCGCTGGGAAACCGGGCCGAAGATCAGCCCTGCGACGAGATGTTCCTGCGCTACGTCTGCTGTCCTCGCATCGGCCGGGAAGAACTGCGTCCCTGGCGAAAAGCGCTGCAGCTTGCCATCGCAACGAACCCGGCATTCCTGACGCGCAACCCTGTGCGAATTGCGGCCTGGGTACGCGACAGCATTCGCATGGATTCTGAGGCGAACTGGGCGCACGTTCCGCTTCCCGCCGACCGCAGCTACGAATTGCGCACGGCCGACGAAACCTCGCGGAATATCCTTTTCGTTGCGTTGTGCCGCAGCGCGGGGATCGCCGCTCGTCTCGAACCGGCGACCGGGATACCGCAATACCGTTCAAACGACCGCTGGATCTCGGCAGCACTGGAAGAGGAACGGTCCACTCCCGCGACAACCGCGGAGCTGATGCTCCGTGTTCCCGCACACCAGCATATACAGCAGCCGGAATACGCACGGCATTTCACATTGGCCCGGTTCGAAGATGGGACGTACCACACGCTCGATTACGAGGGCGATGCAATATTCGATCACTGGCCTGCGACGCTGCATGTGCAGCCGGGAGAATATCTGCTCACCATGGGGAATCGGCAACCTGATGGCTCGGTGCTCGCCTCGATGGAATTTTTCTCACTCGATGCCGGCAAGCGCGCTGAACACGAAGTGCATATTCGCGACGACGACGATGCACCGGTTGCGCTCGCGGCAATCGACCCCGCCCTTCTCCCCCGTGAAGACGTCAAGGCCTGGGTGCTGATTTGGATCGAGCGCGGCACCGAACCCGTTTCTCACGCCTTGCTCGACATCGCGGATAAACGGATGCAACTCGATGCCCTGCCTGTTCAATTTCTGCTCGCGGGCGACGGTGTGATGACGGAGGAAGAATTGCAGAGTATCGCTCGGGTGTCATTGCCGAAGCGCTTCATCACGGACAAGGACGGCGCCCAGGCACTCCACACACACATTGCCGATCAGCTCCAGCTTCCCGTCGGCATGCAGCTTCCGCTTATCGTGGTATGTGACGAGCGTGGGAACATCACCTTCAGCACAAGAGGCTACACGATCGGCGTGGGGGCCCAGATTCAGCGTGTTCTCGAGCGCATGCGCCTCGAGGATTGACATCAAGGAGGATACCATGTCTCCATCTCTCACCCGCCGCGATTTTCTCAAACAGAGTAGCGTGATCGTCGTCGCAGGTGCGGCCACCAGCAGTGCCGCACCCTTCTTGCAGTCGTCCATGACGCAGTCTACACCGCGCGACGGAAGGCGTCTTCGCGTACTCCTTTTCCATGATGCGACATTTCCCGTTATCGACTGCGAGGCGACTCCCGCGGAGACGCTGCGGCGGGCGCTGACTGGATGCGATCTGCGCATCGTGAACGCGGCGGAATTCCCTGCCGCGCTGGAACAGGTAGACATTGATCTCGTCATTACCGCGCATGGATCCGCTTTCCCGGAAGATGCCGGCATGCCGCTGCTCGGAAGCCTCGCGCGTGGCGTCAGCTGGCTGCAGCTTGGCGGCGTTCCTCTCGCCGTACCTGTGCGCCGCACTGCCGCTTCGTGGGTGGCGGCTCCCCGCCGCACGCGCTGGCACCGCAAACTCGGCATCACGCAGGCATTCCCGATCGATTGCGAAAACGTCGACACATGGTCCACCATGGGCGTTGCCGACGACCTCTCGGATGTTGCCGCGGCAATGTCCTGCGACTCGGCATTCGCACTCTACTGGCGGCTGAGCTCGACAAAATATTTCCCTGACGAAGACGGCAGCGCGGGAACACGTGATGGGCTCCTTCGCGCGCTCGTCAGCGGGATGCTGCCTGACGGCACCGCTGCGGTCGCATCGGTCCAGATGGTAGACTGGCTGCACGGAGACTATGCCGGTGGTCGATGGGTACTGTACACCGGCAACGACGCTCTCTCCGAAGAGGCCATCGCCCGACTTGCGGCCTTCTCCGGCTGCGGCGCCGTATCGCTCACTGCCTCTCCCGGTTTCGCACGGTATCGCCCTGCGGAGGTCCCCACCATCCGCGTTCAGTTGCAGCGTCCCCGCCGCGCGGGCGAGGCATCCTGCACGGTGGAAATAGTGGAAGGCGATGCCGTGCTTCACTCGACGGCTCTTCCGCTTCGGTGGGGTGCGTCTCTGACGATGGCCGAGGCGGAGGTACAGATCGATTCCATACCGCCTGCAAAAGGACGACAGCCCCGCTTCATCGAAATCCGCGTGCACTGCCCGCTCCCCTGCGCGGCGGGAGTAAGCGTGCTCGAGGCGATGTCGGGATTCTGGATCGCGGATGACGCCGCCCTGGCGCAAGGGTCTTCCATCGGACGAAGCGCGGGAATGCTCACTCGCGCCGGTGCGCCCTTCGCGGTTGCGGGAACGACATACATGGCGGGCGACGTGCAGCGGAATTTCCTGCTGGAACCAAACCCCTGGGTCTGGCGCGGCGACTTCCACGCCATGCGGGAGGCCGGCATCAACATGATACGCACGGGAATCTGGTACGGTTGGAAGCGCATCATGCTCGAACCAGGTCACTGCGACGAAGCGGTCCTTCGGTCGATGGACGCCTTCCTCCTCGTCGCCGGGGAAGCGGATATCCCGATCATATTCACGTTTTTCGCCTTTCTTCCCGAGGCCTGGGGCGGCGAGAATCCCTATCTCGATCCCCGCGCCGTTGCGGCACAGCAGGCCTTCGTGGGTGCGTTCGCCCGGCGCTACGCCTCCGTGCCGGGACTGCTCTGGGATCTGATCAACGAGCCCTCCTTCTCGTCTCCCTCGCAGCTCTGGCGCTGCCGTCCCAACTACGATCGCTTCGAACTCGCCGCCTGGCACGACTGGCTGCGCAGCCGCTATCCGGGAATGGACGACGCCGCGCGTCTGCGGCTGCTGTCGGACCGCTGGCGCAGCGATACCGCCGAAAATGCAGCGCTGCCCGCGCTTGTCGATTTTGACGATAGCAATCTTTTCAGCGACCGGCAGCCGATGAAGGTGCTCGATTACCGTCTCTTCGCTCAAGAGGCATTCGCCTCCTGGGTGCGGGCGATCTCCGCATCCATCCGCTCGGTCGACAGAAAAGACAGACTGATCATGGTGGGGCAGGACGAGGGCGGAACGATGGATCGTCCCCATCCGCAGTTCTTTGCCGGCGCGGTGGACATAACGAGCGTGCACAGCTGGTGGTTCAATGACGATCTGCTCTGGGACAGCGTGGTCACCCGCGCTCCTGGCATTCCACATCTCGTGCAGGAAACGGGCGCGATGTTTTATGAGCAGGCCGACGGCACTCCCTGGCGGAGTGAGGACGAGGCCGCCCGTCTCATCGAACGAAAGCTCGCCATCGCCGCCGGTGCCGGCAGCGCGGGCTTCGTGCAGTGGCTGTGGAACAGTAATCCGTATATGCCTTCCGACAACGAAGCCGCCATCGGGGCACTGCGTGCCGACGGCAGCGCAAAGCCCGAATTCATGGTTCTTCGCCGGATGGCCCATTTTCTTGCGAAAGCATCACAAGTGCTTACGAAAAGACTCGAGGAGCGCGTTGTGCTCGTTCTGCCGTTTGCCGACCAGTTCTCGGTCCGAGGCAACGGTCCGCGCGCCACACGCCGTGCCGTACGCACTCTTGCGTATCACTGCCGCCTCCCTCTGCGGGCGGTCAGCGAATACGGCCTCGCGCATGAAGGCGACGATGTACGACTGTACATCCTGCCCTCCCCCGCAGTGTTGACGGACGCCGCCTGGGAACTGCTTCTTTCCAAAGCGCATGCGGGAGCTACCGTTTTGATCACGGGTGTACTCGACCGCGCGGAAGACTGGCGCATCGTGCCACGCAGCGCGGTGTTCGGACTGCAGTCAGAGGCGCGTCCCGTATCTCAGACGGAATTGCTGCACCATGACGGGAAGCGCCTTGTCTGCGGTTACCGCGGCGATGATCTTCAGAGGGTGGAGAAAGCGGTCGTGATAGATGAAAGCAGGGCACGCGTGCATCGGAAACGATATGGGAATGGCCTGCTCCTGTGGTGTCCCCTGCCAGTGGAAATGTGCGAAAATGCCGACGCGTCGGCAGCGGTATATCGCACAGCGATGCAAGAGACGGGAATCGGACCTGCATGCAGCGTGCTGCCGGATCTGCCTGGCATTCTGACGTATGTATCACGTTACCGTGATGCGACGCTGCTGAGTGTGGTCTCGGAAATGGCGGAGGATGTCGATGTGCGTGTTTCCGTGGAGCATCCGGATGTCGAGGTCGAGATAGCCCTCGGTGCAGGACGCGCGGTGCTCGTGCTGCTCGATCAGCGCGGCCGCGTTATCATGCGAAGCGACGAATAACCGTCAACGTGACGTGATCTTGATATTCGATGGTTTCTACAAATCGCTGATCAGGTCTTCCCACGGAATGCGCATGCCAAGCCGGCGGAGCTTCTCTTCGAGTTCCTCCCGCTCCATGTTGCGCTTGACCTCTTCCCCTTCCTGCGGAAGCAGTTCATAGGATCGCGCAAGATTGATTGCCCTGAGATCGTCTCCAACATTTATCGCGGTAATGATGTCGCTGTCAATACGCGTCAGTTCCATCGCGTTGCTGCGGTAGTCAAGAAAAGCATCCCAGGCTTCAGGACACCAGCGGCGGACGATTTCCTTCCCGATGACGTCGGCATAGGCACGGATTTCATACTGCGCATGCGCGTCCATGCGCAGGAAGAGAAAGTGCAGAAGGTTGTGCAGATCCACCTTCCAATATGCCTCGGTGTAGGTGGCGAGGGGAAGATCCTTGCGCGCCTGCTCGCGGGCTACGCCGGCGTTGATGCGCTCGGTGTAGATGCTGCGCGCAAGATCATGCAGCTGCGTTTCCTGCTCGGTAAAATGGGCACCCTGGGCCGCGTCCACGAAGCCCTCGCTGCCCTGCCGGTTACTAACGGCCTGCATGCGCCATTCACCCGGTGTCGTGCGCTGCGCCGCGTCGATGGCGAGGGAGTAGCGCGTGGAATACTCGTTGACATTCGCCGTGCGATGACGGATCCATTGACGCCAGGCATCCATCGGGACGCGCACATGCAGCTTTATTTCGCACATCTCGAGAGGCGTTGTGTGGTGATGCCGCAGCAGGTAGCGTATCAGCCCGCGGTCCTGCCGCAACTGCTTGGTGCCCTTGCCATAGGAGACGCGGGCGGCCTGCACGATCGATGAATCCGTGCCCATGTAATCCACGACGCGGACGAAGCCGTCATCAAGGACCTTGAAGGGTTCACCGAGGATTGCGTCCAGTTCCGGGACGGTGGGACGCTCGAGATGTTCAAACGTACGTTCTTCCATGCTGCCAGCTGAAGTGAATGGTGCGAATCATGGAAAGATAGTGATTCCGCTTCCCCGTGCAAAGCAGCGATATCATGCTCGCACTTTTTCGTACATTAGGACTGCGCAACAACGTAGACAGGTATGTCCCGCAGCCCACTCCGTAAAATCCTGATCATCCGCCTCAGCTCCATCGGTGATATCATTCTGACATCACCCTTTCTGCGCGTACTCAAGAGCGGATACCCCGATTGCGAGGTGCACTTCGTGACGAGAAAGGAATACGGCACGATTCTCGAGCATGATCCGCATATCGACCGGCTTCTGCTGGTCGATACCACGGAAGGACGCGCAGGCCTCGAGGCATTGAATCTGCGGCTTTCGCAGGAACATTACGATGCCGTGTTCGATCTGCACAACAATTTTCGCAGCCGCGTTCTGCGCAACGGCCTCAGCAGCCATGTCCACCGCATCAAGAAACGCGGACTGAGGCGGCTCCTCCTGATCACCAAACACATCAACATATACAAAGATATTGTCGCGGTCCCGGACCGTTACATCGAAACCGCGGCTCGCTACGGCGTGCAGTCGGATGCGGAGGGTCCGCGTCTCTACCTGACAGAGGACATCCGCCTGAGCGCGCGCATGAAGCTCCGGGCCGCGGGAATCGATCCGACCATCCCGGCGATCGGCATCTGTCCTGGCGCAAAGCATTTCACCAAGCGTTGGCCGGCAGAACATTTTACCTCCCTCGCGGGGCAGCTCGCTGCACAAGGGAATCATCTGCTGCTGTTCGGAGGAGGCGAAGATCACGCCGTGGCGACAGCAATACGGGAAGCCGCGCCAGGACAGATCCACGACCTGACGGGACGCCTCACTCTACTCGAAACAGCGGCAGCGATGGAGCATTGCAAGGCGCTCATCACCAACGACAGCGGGCTTATGCATATGGCGACGGCAATGCAGCGTCCGGTCGTGGCGCTGTTCGGCAGCACCGTCCGTGAATTTGGCTTTTTCCCTTACCACTCTCCTGCCTCGGTTCTCGAAGTCGCAGACCTCCCCTGCCGCCCCTGCACGCATATCGGACGCGCCCGCTGTCCAAAGGGACATTTCTCCTGCATGCGTGATATCGCACCCGAGAGTGTGCGCGAGGCTCTCACCTCCCTGCCGGGATCGGTCTGATTTTTTCCCACCTCGCTTTTCGTTAAATTCTCTGTTGCAACTATTCGCGTAGCTCTGAGCAATACTCTTGCACGATTAAGAACGGAGTTTCTCCATGAAAATCAGGAAAGAAGATGCCCTCGAGTACCATAGCATGGGCAGAAAGGGCAAAATCGAAGTCATTACGACAAAACCCTGTGTGACGCAGCGCGATCTCTCGCTGGCCTACACACCGGGCGTTGCCGAGCCTTGCCTTGAGATCGAACGTGATCCGGCACTGGCATATGAGTACACCGCCAAAGGTAACCTCGTTGCCGTCATTTCCAACGGGACGGCGGTTCTGGGCCTCGGAGATATCGGCCCGATGGGAGGTAAACCGGTGATGGAAGGCAAGGGCGTTCTGTTCAAAGTCTTCGCCGATATCGATGTTTTCGATATCGAACTCGACAGCAAGGATGTCAAGGAAATCATTCGTACATGCCAGGTGCTCGGTCCGACCTTCGGGGGAATCAACCTTGAGGACATCAAGGGTCCGGAATGTTTCTATATCGAGGATGAGCTGAAACGGACGATGAACATCCCGGTCTTCCACGATGACCAGCACGGTACCGCCATTATTTCCGGCGCCGCGCTGCTCAACGCCGTGGAGCTGGGCGGCAAGGACATCAGCAAGCTGAAGGTCGTCTATAACGGCGCCGGCGCCTCGGGCATCGCATGCGCGAAATTCCATATCAGTCTCGGCGTCAAAAAGGAAAACGTGATCATGTGCGACACCGGCGGCGTCATCTACAAGGGACGCACCGAGCACATGAACGAATTCAAGGAAGACATGGCGGCGGAAACGGATGCACGCACGCTCGAAGAAGCGATGAAGGGTGCCGACGTATTCTTCGGCCTCTCCAAGGGCGGTGTGGTGAACAAGGACATGGTCCGCAGCATGGCCGACTACCCCATCATTTTCGCGATGGCAAATCCCGATCCCGAAATCACATACGACGATGCACTGGACGCACGCAGCGACGTGATCATGGCGACGGGTCGCTCTGATTATCCGAATCAGGTGAACAACGTCCTCGGCTTCCCCTTCATTTTCCGGGGTGCGCTGGATGTCCAGGCGACGGCGATCAACGAGGAAATGAAGCGCGCCGCCGCGAAGGCGCTTGCCGACTTGGCCAAGGAAGAAGTCCCCGACAGCGTCATGCGCGCCTATGGCGTCACGGAAATGAGTTTCGGACGCGAATATATCATTCCCAAACCCTTCGACCCGCGCGTTCTCACGTGGGTGGCCCCTGCCGTGGCGAAAGCAGCGATGGAAACCGGCGTCGCACGCAAACCGATCGCCGATTTCGACGCCTACCGCACACAGCTCGACATTCGCATGGGACGCACCCAGCCGATCATCGCGCACATGTATGCAAAGGCTTCACGCGAACCCAAGCGCATCGTGCTGCCCGAAGGCGATCAACCCCGCATCATCAAGGCGGCGCAAGTCGCACTGGATGAAGGTATTGCAAAACCGATTCTCCTCGGTGTCGAAGCGGAAATTCGCGCCGTGGCGGAGGAACATGCCATTGATCTCGATGGGATTGAAATCATCAATCCGAAAAGCTGCGAACGGATCGAGGAGTATATCAAGGAGTACTACCGCCTGCGGCAGAGGAAAGGCGTGACGATGTACGGCGCGCGCAAGACCATCCCGAACATGCGCAATTACTTCGGCGCTATGATGGTGCAGATGGGCGATGCCGACGGATTGATTTCCGGATTCACTTCACATTATCCCGACACGATTCGTCCCGCACTAGAGATCATTGGCCATGACCCGCGGTACAGCAAAGTCTCCGGCCTGTACATGCTCTCCAACCGCAAGCATCAGCCCTACTTCCTCGCGGATACGACCGTCAACATCGATCCGTCTGCAGAGGATATCGCCGACATCACCCTTCAGGCTGCCGAACTCGCTGAGAAGTTCGATGTGGTCCCCCGCGTCGCTCTGCTTTCATACTCCAACTTCGGCAGCAATCGCGAAGAATCGGCGCTGAAGATGCAGGCGGCATTGAAGATCGTCCACAACCGCCGTCCCGACTTGATGGTGGATGGTGAAATGCAGGCAGATACCGCGGTCGTACCGGAGATCATCGAGGGCACGTTCCCGTTCAGCACTCTGAAAGGCGGCGCGAATGTTCTGATCTTCCCGGATCTCAACTCGGGCAACATTTCCTACAAGCTGCTGAGCCGTATCGGCGATATGCAGCCGGTCGGACCCATCCTCAACGGCGTCGCAAAATCCGTGCACGTCCTGCAGCGCGGTTCCGAGATCAAGGAGATCGTCGACATGATCGCCATCGCCGTCGTCGATGCGATATCCAAAAAGGAAGGCACGGCGTAACACCACCGTCCGGGTAAATGACATCGACCATGACGTTGTAGGGCGGATTCACGAATCCGCCCTACGCATATCCATACGAACCACGGTGCCTCCCGGGATTCCGGATTCACGAATCCGCCCTACGCATATCCATACGAACCACGGTGCCTCCCGGGATTCCGGATTCACGAATCCGCCCTACGCATTTCCTTCAAATCCCGATGCACGACAAAAAAAACCCCGGATGTACCGGGGTTTTTGATTCAAGGGAGTCGGGAGGGTACGATTACCAATCAGTACGCTCCACTCCGAACACGTTGAGGATTCCGTTGACGTGGGTCGCGGGATTGGGGTTCCCGGCCTTATCGATTGCCGACTGGTGACAAGACGAACAGTCATTGCTGCTCTGCGGATGCGGGGCTGAGGGCAGACCGCTGCCGGTCGCTTCATCGCCGTGACAGCTGCCGCATTTTGCCTGATCAACGCCCTTCCACGCAACAGTTTTATTGTTTCCGTTGGTGAAATTTCCATGGCAGTAAACGTTGGCGCAGGTCGCACTTCCATCATTGAATGCAGGAGTTCCGACAGTGCCAAGTGTTTTGGTAGCGGCGAGGACATTATTGAAATGCACTTCGGCTTTCCCCGGCGTGGTCTTGTCGATATGTTCCGGATCGGAATAGTTCGCCGGTTGATCGTGGCAATTGCTGCATGGAATCGTTGTATTGCTTCCCATACCACCTTCGAGATGTGTCGCATGCGAAGTATACCATTGCGGGTAGATCTTCTTGGTGAGGGCATCGCCATGACAGAGGTAACAGGCTTCCGGACCACCGTCGGCCGCAGCGTGGCAACCGCTGGCGTTGCAGCTCTGCCCGGTATTGCCGCCGGCGTAGTTCACCCCGTGGCAGGTGCGACAGCTGCTGATATCCCAGCCAAGATTCTCGCTGATGTCCTTGGCGTGGAAATTATCCGAACCAAGATGCGAATACCCTGCACCGTGCGCGCCAATAAGTGCGGGCTGCCCGGGAAGGTCAGCAGCATCATTGAGTTCGCTTGAGCAGGCGGCAAGAAGTGCGATGGCCAGCATCGAGAGAAGCGTGGCGTTCATGAATGTTTTCATCGCATACCTCCAGTGACTGCTCCGGTGGAATGGCAGGCGGCGCAGACAGGATCTCCGCCTTCGACATTGTGACAGGTGACGCAGGCTTCAATATCCATTTCCGCGAGCTTGCCGTGCCGGTTGTTCGCCTTGCCGCCGCCCACGAGCACGAAGCCCGCGAGCTGATGCGACTGAGGAATGATACGGGTACCCGTTGCATCGAAACCATTTTCGTGGCATGGTGCACAGAAACTTTCCTGCTCGTGGCAGGTCTCGCAGCGCGTGGATTTGGCGCGCGCATCGAAACCGTGCGTGTAGGCATACCCGAGAGGATGCGCTTTCTGCACGGTGAGGACGCGTTCGTCATCCATCTTCTCTCCTCGTGGCCAACCATCGATGTAGAAGCGATCGCTGGTGACGCCTGCCGGCACGTCGTTGGTGGGCGTGTGGCATTCCTGGCAGAAGCTCTGCGAGTGACAGACGGCACAATCACGGTCGGCTTCGCCGTTCATCGCGAACTTTCCATGCTCCTGAAGGAAGTTCGGCACGCGGTGGTTCTCCGGATGCAGTCCGGCCAGCGTGGTATGACAGGCCTCGCACTGCTTGGTTGCCGGGATCACCTTGGGATTGTCGGCGGCGCTGCGAATGATGGGGGCAGTGGCGTCGGCATTGTTATGGCAGCGGGTGCAGAGATTCATCGACGGCAGTGCCTCGCCTTCATCGTCTGAAATACCGACGTGGCATTCGGTGCAGCCCATCTCGAGAGAACCCGCATGATTCTTGTGCGAGAAATACAGTTTGTGGTCCTTGACAGGACGGGAATACGTTGTCAGATCGGTGCTCCCGTCGAGTGACCAGTAGCCGCGGACATCGGCCTCTTCATGGCAATCGGTACAGACCGACGGCTTCGGAAGAAGATTATCGCTCGCAGCGTTGCTTTCGAGCGCCGCATGGCAGGTGGCGCATTCGACCTGATCTTTGTGGATTGCATGCGAGAACGTGATGCCGTCGCCCTCCGCCGCCGCTTCGCGCGGGGATGAAAGCAGCATCGCAATTCCGACGACAGCGGTGAGCAGCAGGGTAATAACGAAGAATGTTTTTTTCATGCTGTCCTCCTACTGACCAAGGCCGAATGGATTGGAAAACCAGTAATTCACGCGGGCGAATGCACGCATGTCCGAGCTGTAGATCCGGTTGGTCATATACTGGCCCTGTAGGTCGATGGACAAGGTCTTGACCGGACGGAAGGTGGCACCAGCCACTCCAACCCAGGTCGAGGCGCGATCCGTCCAGTTTGTCGCATCGCTGAGGTTTTCCGCGAGTGCATACGTGCTGTAGACTGCACCGATGTGCGGGATGAGCATCCCGTCGAACACCGGGTAGGTGAAGTGAAGATTGAAGCCATCGAGGTCGCCGTCATAGCTGACGTCCTTCGTGTACATGAGCGAAGCATACTTGTTTGCTGCGCCGAGGGAGACACGAAATGCGGATTCATCTTCATACATCACGGTTGACACGCGGCCAAGGATGGTGACGCGCGGGTGGATTTGATAGTCAATTCCCAGCACGGCTTCCTGATGCGCACTGGCTTCAAGCAGGGCGAAGTAGGAATTCCATGCGATAACCGGCTCGCGATGTGCAAGATTGAGAGAAATGCCGAGTGTCGGCATCGCCTGGTACGTGGCAGCTACTTCCGCGCGTGAGGTGCGCTCGAAGTTGAAGTCGTAGTCGTACCGTCCGTACAGCCAGAATTTGCCGCTGCTGTGCGCGACATTCAGGCTGCCGTACTGGTTGGCGCGCGTGCCGTAATCGATCAGCGTTTCCTCGAGATCCATCTGCGCGTCGGGGCGCCATGAATAGAATGCAGATGTCTCGCGGTGGCGGTTCATGTAACTGAGTCCGATCTTGGTGTTTTCCACAAGATAGAGCAGTACCTGTCCGCCGAGCTGCCAGTTGTTCTTGACGTTGTCGGCAAATTCGTATTCGACGGTCTGTCCCGGCGGCGTGAGCCCGCCACCATAGGCCATGATCTCAACACCATTGGCAACGCGCGCATTGACCTGCGCGCCTTCGATGGTACCATAGCTGACGCCGGCAAACAGCGACTGCCGTCCTATCTTGACATCGAACATATCGGCGATGTTCTTGATGCGCAGATAGGCGTTGAAAATGCGGAGGTTCGGATCACCGTCCACCCCGTCGCCGAGGTCGGTGTATCCCTGAAGGTACGTGTGGAAGGAAATGTCCTGCGTTCCGAAGTTCAGTTGAACATTTTCGTACGCGCGGATATGCGAGGTTGACTCGCCATCGGACATTTGCCGTTCCCACCCATAAGCCGAGGTCACGAATCGTCCGTTCAATGTCTGGGCCTGGAGGCCCGCACCGAGAACGACCGTGAACACGAGCAACCTGATCGCAATGTTCATAGATGCTTTCCTCAGGTCGGTTATTGAATGGAACGACACCGCGCTGCCTCGTAAAGCAGCGCGGTGCCGTAATTACTGATATTTCTTCTTTGAAAATTTCACGTTGGAAGGAAGAATCCAAAGTTCATGGTGCCGCTGTGTGCACCCACCGCGGAATCAGCCCTTTGCGTGGGCGATCTTTGTCCACATTTCCTTGAACTTGAAACCCTTGAACGTGGGGCTCTTGTCGTTGTGGCAGGTCTTGCACTGCTTCTCGGCGGATCCGTCATCGACCTTCGGGAGAATCATCCCTGCTGCGATGGCATCGGCGACGTCCTTGCCCTTGCCGTGTTTGCTCTTGTAGGCGCTGGCTGCACCGTGGCAGCTTTCGCAGCCGACACCGTCATCCTTTGCGGAGGTGACGTGGCAAGCCAGACATTCCTTCGTATCAGCGGCCTTGGTCTTGAAGCCCTTTTCCGTGGCAATCTTGTCCGCCTCGGGAGTCTTCAATGATGCGAGTGCTTTTGCGTGGGACGAGCCTTCCCAGGTCTTGTAGGCGGTGCCGCCCATCTTGGCATTGCTGTGGCAAGCCTTGCAACTCTTCGATCCGACGAAATCATTGCTACCGGAGAAAGTGAAAGCGGTCAACGCGGTAAACGCGAGGGCCAGAGCAAGAAACGATACTGCGTTTTTCATGAGAAAACCTCGGTGTTGGAAAGGTTTGCGAAATCTATAAGGGTTGATGGAATCTCCGGGCGTCAATCGACCAATAAAGCTTCTACGTATTGCGTGGCAGGTGTGTTCCTGAAAATCCAACGGATATTAATACTTGCTAGTATCAAAAGTACACACTTTGCATGTGATCTGCAAGCAGACTCAACGAAGGAAAATCTGCACCGACTGCTGCGCATAGGAAATCAGCGGTCCGAAATAAAGTCCGAGTACAACGTTTGGCACAATAAACAGAATTGTCGTCACAATCACAAGCGGGCTGAAGGTAATCGGACTGGTATCTCCGTTCATCGGCTCGCGCAGATACATGTTGCGAAAAATGCGCGCGTAGTAATACAGGGATATGGCGCTGTTGATGACGCCGATAACCGCCAGCCAGATGAAATTGGCTTCCACGACAGCAGAGAAGAGCATCCACTTCCCGATGAAGCCGGCGAGCGGAGGCAGGCCCGTCAGCGACACAAGGAAAACTGAAAGGCCGACGCTTATTATGGGGGCGCGTTTGCCCAGGCCGCGGTAATCGTCGATATGCTCGCTTCCAATCCGGTCGGCCACGGCCATGACCACATAAAACGCACCGAGATTCATGAAGAAGTAGATCACGAAATAAACGAGCATGGCGCTGATGCCGAGATCCGTCATCACCACCGCACCCATGAGAATGTAGCCCGCATGAGCGATGCTCGAGTAGGCAAGCAGGCGCTTGAGATTATCCTGCCAGACGGCGATGACATTACCAAGCGTCATGGTCAGCACGGAAAGAACCGCGAGCACGATGTTCCATTCGAAATGCGGCAGACTCACCCACTTCCCGATATCGATCATCGAGTCGAAAAACGTGACGTAGAAGAAGCGGATCAGGATGGCAAATCCCGCCGCTTTGCTCGCAACCGCAAGGTAGGCAGTCACGGTAATCGGAGCGCCTTCGTAGACGTCGGGCGTCCAGAAATGGAATGGTACGGCGGATATCTTGTAGCCGAATCCGACCAGGATCATGATGATAGCGAGCATCAGCGCCCCGAAATCGGCAGCATGCGGAGCAAACACGCCACTGGCCAGTCCGCTCTGAATGCTGTAAATGTCGAGAGCGCCTGTCATGCCGTAGAGCAGCGACATGCCATAAAGCATGACGCCGGAAGCGGCACCTCCGAACAGCACATATTTCAGCGCGGCTTCGGAGGATCGGTTGATTTTCTTGCTGAATCCGGCGAGGATGAAGGAGCTGATGCTGACAACTTCGATCGCCAGGTAGATCATCAGCAGATGCGACGCGCCGGTCATCAGCAGCATGCCGAAGGTCATCGCCGCGATGAAGCAGAAAAACTCACCGATATTGCCCTGCTTCCGCAATTCAGCGGATTGCATGGAGAACACGATGATTACGATTCCCGTCGCAAGGATCAGATACTTGAAAAAGAGTGCGAAAGGATCGATGGTATACATCGTGTCGAACAGCAAGCGCGGCTCAGGGTTCTGAAACGGCAGCTGCAGTATGGTGATAACGAAACCCGCAAGCACGAACAACCCGGTGGTCATGCCCGTCGAAGGTTTATCCTTCCGTCCAGTGCTGAATTCCACGATCATTCCGACCACGAAGGTCAGAGACATCGTGATTTCCGGCCAGAACGAAGGGATACTGTTGAAGATAATCTCAATCATGAGGGCTGCACTTGTTTACGTGTCTTCTTACTTGCGTTTTTAGAAAGCGCCGAACATTCCCGGCGCCGCGTTGGCGTTGACAAAGTCGACGAGGTGACCGAGTGAAGTCGACATCCAGTTCAGGGCCGGCGTGGGATAAATGCCCAGCGCAATGATGATGATGGCCAGGGGAATCAGGGTGAAAAGCTCGCGCCCGTTCACGTCCGTAAGCACGTCATCCCATTTCTCGGGCAGTGTGCCCATGAATACGCGCTGGAACGTCCAGAGCATATAGCCGGCTCCCAACACGATGCCAAGCGTCGAGAGAATCGTCCAGAGCTTGTTCGTCTGGAATGCACCGAGGAAGACAAAGGCCTCGCTGATGAAGCCGCTCATCGACGGCAGACCGATCGCCGCGAAAAACGCGATCACGGTCAGGAAAGAATAGACCGGCATCTTGTTGTAGACGCCGCCGAATTCATTGAGCCCGCGGGTGTGGGCACGATCATAAAGGACGCCCACCAGAAGGAAGAGCATGGCAGTGATCGTACCGTGATTGAACATCTGGAACACCGCGCCGGTCATTCCCTGCACGTTGAGTGCCGCCATGCCGAGGAGGACGTACCCCATATGCGAGATCGATGAATAGGCGATGAGCTTCTTGAAATCCGTCTGCGCCATCGCGCACAACGCGCCGTAAACGATGTTCACAAATCCGAGAATCATCATCGGAATCTGGAAATAATGCGTCATCTCCGGGAAGATCGGGAAGCTGATGCGCAGCAGTCCGTAGGTTCCCATTTTCAGCAGTACGCCTGCCAGAATCACGGAGATAGCCGTCGGTGCCTCGACGTGGGCGTCAGGGAGCCATGTGTGGAAGGGGAAAATCGGCACCTTGATCGCGAAGCCGATAAATAACCCTATAAATGCCAGCATGCGGGCGCTGCTTCCGATGATCGAGAAGATACTGCCCTGCGCAAGATTCGCAGGATCCATCATCGCGATCATGCTGAACGTGTGTACGCCCGTCTGCGGATCGACCGTGCTGAAATAAAGGCCGATCATGACCAGCAACAGCAGAACCGAGCCCGCCAGCGTGTAGAGGAAGAACTTGATCGCCGCGTATTCACGGCGGGGACCGCCCCAGATGCCGATCAGGAAGTACATCGGCAGCAGCATCACTTCCCAGAACACGTAGAAAAGGAACATGTCGAGTGAAACGAACACGCCCATCATGCCTGCGTCAAGCAGCAGGAACATCGCGAAATACCCCTTGAGCGATTTCTTGACGCTGAAGGATGCGAATGTTGCCAGGAAGCTGATCAGCGCCGTGAGCAGTACCATGGGCATGGAAAGACCATCGATGCCGACGAAATACTCGATGCGTATCTCGCCGAACCATGGCGTTTTCGGGATCACGATCCACGGCAGACGCTCGACAAATTGCATCGAGGCGACTTCGTTGATGCCGAATTTCGTGGGGTCAAACGCCATCCATATAATAATGGCGAGGAGTACCTGCAGGCCCGTCACAATCGCGGCCGTGGATTGCAGGACACGGGTTTTGTCTTTGGGCAGCAGGAGCACGATGATCATGCCCAGCACGGGCAGGAAGGTGATCACTGTGAGTATCGGGAATTGCATCAATCCTCCGGATGTATGCTGTTACTTCGTTTGTTCGCTGTATCAACGGAAAACATAAAACAGGACGACCACGCCCGCCAGGAGAAAGGCGATGTAAGCCTGGATCTTGCCCGTCTGTGTCTTCCTGAGTAAAATGCCGAAGAAGCCGACGACGTACGCGGCTCCGTTTACCGCACCGTCCACAACCCATTTATCGAACAGGCCGCTGAGGCGGGATTGCCATGTCGTCAACGATGCGACACCGTTGACGGCGCCGTCGATCACATACGTGTCGAACCAGCGCATCATCCGTGAAATCAGATGGACACCAGGCACCACCACCCAGTCCTCATAGATTTCATCGAAATACCATTTGTTGAGTAGGAAGCGGTGCAAAGGAGCGACTCTCGCCGCAACGCGGTCCGGATCGATCATCCGTCGACGATACACCAAAAACGCCAGTCCGATGCCGCTCAGCGCGAGGATAAGCGAGGTGATCATCGCAGGAATATGCGATTCATGCACGGCGTGCTCGAAGGCCTCCTGCGAAGGATTCGCGACAACGGCGACTCCTTCATCCGTCATGGACTCGCCATGCACGCTCTCCTCCCCTTCGACAGCGACGTCCGTCGCCGCGCCGTGGGAGGCTTCACCTTGCGTCACCTCTCCGTGGGTGGCTTCACCGTGGGCGAACTGATACCAGTTCCCCCCGGTCACAGTCGCGGGCGCCGGAAGTGATTTCACGAACCAGCCGCTGGGACCGGAAAACGGATTAAAGGAGAAGAAAATAAAGATTGATAAGGTCGCAAGGACAATGATCGGAATTTTCATTGTCATGGGCGACTCGTGCACATGCTCGTAGATGTCGGGACGCTTGGACTCTCCCAGGAAGGTGAGAATGACAACGCGGAACATGTAGAACGCCGTGAGGGCTGCGACGAAGAAACCGACCCAGGGAACGATGACCGCAAGCTCGCCGCGGAGACCGCCAAAGGCCCAGGCGCCGGCAAGAATCTCATCCTTGCTGAGAAAACCCGAAAAGAGCGGGACACCGGATATCGCAAGCGTCGCAATCAGGAATGTCGCGAAGGTCACCGGCATTTTCTTGGCCAGCCCGCCCATGTTCCGTATATCCTGTGCATCGGTATCGTGATCGTGAATCTTGTGCAATCCATGATGCATGCCGTGAATCACCGAGCCCGAACCCAGGAACAAACAAGCCTTGAACATGGCGTGCGTGACAAGATGGAAGAAACCAGCAGTGAACGCACCGACGCCGAGTGCAAGGATCATGTACCCAAGCTGACTGACGGTTGAGTACGCGAGTACTTTCTTGATGTCGTTCTGCACAATGGCAATCGTCGCCGCGACGAAGGCGGTTATGGTGCCGATGCTGGCGATCACGATGAGCGCACCGCCCGACATCATCGGGAAGGTGCGCGCCACGAGATAGACGCCGGCGGCAACCATGGTCGCGGCATGGATAAGGGCGCTGACCGGAGTCGGACCCTCCATGGCATCAGGAAGCCAGGTATGCAGTGGAAACTGCGCGCTCTTGCCAATAGCGCCCATGAAAATGAGAATCCCAGCGGCGGTGAGCCAGGCTTCCGACCCGAAAGGCAGATGACCCGCTGCAATATGCGCGAAGATCTCGTCGAAGCGGAAGGTGCCATAGCTGGTGAACAGGATCATGATGCCGGTCCACATCCCAATGTCGCCAACACGATTCATCAGGAACGCTTTCGTTGCAGCATACCCCGGACGCGGTTTTTCATACCAGAATCCGATTAACAAATACGAACTGAGTCCGACAAGCTCCCAGGCGGCGTACATCAGCAGCAAATTGTTCGTGATGACGATACCGAGCATGGAAAAGGCAAACACGCCGAGATATGCGAAAAACCGGTGATATTTAGGATCTCCGTGCATGTAGCCGATGGAGAACAGATGCACCACCGCGGTGATCAGCGTCACTACCACGAGCATGATCGCGACCAGACGGTCAATTAGGATACCGAGTTCGATCTGCAATGGTATCGTATTGCCGAATACTGTGATCGTGGTATGGAAATCCACCCACTGGAAATTCATCTGAATCGGTGTCAGGGAAAACCCGTGAATCGCCGGCGTCTCAGGAAGCGCATACACGCCGTAGAGTACGGCGAGGGCAAGTCCGAGATTCAGAAACATCAGCCCGGTGGCAATGGTATCGCCGTTCCGCGGCAGCCGTTTCCCGAACGCTAAAAGTAGCGCAAACGAGAACAGGGGTATGAAAAGAATTATCAGGACCAGGGTAAGCAGTGTGTCAGCTGTCATGGCTGTATTCGCACTCGTGTTGTGTTCGCCTGTTGCTAAAAATCAGTTCGTCGAAAGCACCTTGAATTCGATGCGGCGGTTTCGTGCGCGCCCGGCTTCGGTATTGTTCGTGGCGCGGGGCAGTTCCTCGCCATATCCACGCGCCTGCAGCTGCGTGTCCGGAATCCCCGCTTCTGTAAGGAAGAGAAGAACCGACTCGGCACGGCGACGCGAAAGTTCTCGATTCGCGGCATCGTCACCACGGCTGTCGGTATGCCCGCCGATTTCCACGACGACGCCAGGATTATCCTTGAGCGTCTGCACCGCGGCCAGCAAGGCCGTGCGTGCTTCACTCGTCAATTCAGCGGAACCTTCCTCGAAATTTACGCCCTCGAGCGCCAGGCTCTGACCTGGCCGAAGCGCCTCCGTGGTCAGCGGCAGACTGTCGGGACAACCGTCGTCGTCACGATAGTTGTTGACGGTTTCGGGTTCGTTCGGACATCCATCCTGCCCGTCAACGATACCGTCGTGATCGCTGTCCCGCGAGGCGGGGTCGGAGCCGGCACTGATCTCCATACCGTCCGCACTCCCATCGCCGTCACTGTCAGATTTCAGCGGATCGGTTTTATAGCGATTCACTTCATCGCCGTCAGTGAGTCCGTCTCCGTCACTGTCGGCAACGGTGGGATCCGTACCCAGCTCGATTTCAAGGCGGTCATCAAGACCATCGCCGTCGGTGTCCTGGCTGCGGGGATCGCTGTGGTGTACACGCACCTCGGCAATATCACTGAGGCCATCGGAATCGGAATCGTTACGGAGCGGATCGGAGTGCCATGTGTGCACTTCCTCGCCGTCGGTCAGACCGTCCTTGTCGGTATCGGGATCGAACGGGTCGGTCCCGTGGGCGAATTCCTCGCCTTCCGTCAGTCCGTCGCCATCCGTGTCCGGTTTGGAAGGATCTGTTTTCTTGGCGACTTCTTCCATATCGGTCAAACGATCGTCATCGCTGTCGGTCTTCAGGGGATCTGTATGGTAAATGTTCAATTCGTCACTATCGCTCAGTCCGTCACCGTCAGTATCCGGATTAAGCGGATCGGTGCCGATGCTTTCTTCGTACGTGTCGGTCAGTCCGTCGCCGTCGCGGTCGCTGTGGCCGAAAAGATAGAACTGCACACCAAGAGAAAAGCTGCCCCAGGAATCGGCGTTCTCAGTCGACTTCGTCCGATCGACACGTCCTGCCAGATTGAAATTCTCCTGCACCACTTTCCCGAGTCCGTCCATCATGTCATTGCCGTCGCCGATCAGGAAACGGTAGCTGATGTCCGCATTAATGGCGATGTCTTCGGTGAGCAGGATATCGAATCCGAATCCGACGGGGATGATCGTGAGCGTATTGGCGTCGGCCGACAGCGTGGAATTGCTCTCCACAACGCCTGTCGGGGTGTCGACAAAAAACGGTTCGTCTCCGAAGGTCACGTTGAGCAGCGGTCTGCCGTCTGCGAGCTTGCGTTCCGCATTGGCGTTCTCATAGCGGAGAATGCCCGCGCCCGCGGTGAGATACGGGTTCACCCAGCGCTTCGGGAAAAGGTTTATGACAAAGCGTAATTCGCTGAACCACAGCTTGTCTTTCTCGAAAACGGTATTGCGCATCCGTGGGTCGTTTGCGATTTCACTGAAATCGCCGGTTGTGGGGAATTCCAGCTGTCCCACGAGCCGCGGATCGCGGTAAAACTGCCTGGTATACACGTCCTTGAATTCATCGCGCAAACGGCGGTTGTACACGTAATTGCCAAGGCCGCCGTCGATCTGTATGCCAAGTTCGGAGAGGATGTTGTACCGCGCAAAACCGTAGAGCATGGCGCCATAGTACTGATCGGTAAACTCGCCGAAGTACTTTGTGGCGCCGCCCCCTGCCCCGATGATGAGCATATGCTCAGGATCCCAGGTGTAGGTGATTTTCTGCGCATGCGCAGGCATCCCACACGCCAGCATCAGCATGCATGCTATGAAGCCGGCGGAAAGCCGGTGCAAACGGGCACGATATGGACGCAGAATCATCATTCCTTGAGACGTGAGATCCTGTCCGCATCCACGGTGTTGTTCATGCGATAGACATGGAGAACGATCGCCAGGGCGACAGCCGCTTCAGCCGCTGCCAAGATGATCACAAACAGCGCGAAGACATGCCCCTCGAGATTCAGGCCCTGGTAATGCGAGAATGCAATCAGATTAATATTGGCGGAGTTGAGGATGAATTCGATGCCCATCAGCATCAGCACGGCGTTGCGCCGTGTGGCGAGGGCGAGAATGCCGAGGCAGAACAGTACTGCGCTCACGACGAGATAGTGGGAAAGTCCGATTTCCATCATGACTGCACCTCATTCGGCTTACGGGCGATCATGGCGGCGCCCATGACGGCGACCAGCAGCAGGATGCCCGCGACCTCGAACGGCAACACGAAGGTCGTCATCAGCAGTTCGCCGATTTCAAGTGCCGTGCCCTGGACTTCCGGCTGCAAGACTTCCTGCGGCCACTGCGCGCCGGTGACTACCATGACCAGTGTCCCCAGGGCGAAGCCGACGATAATCAGCGAGGGCAGTGTTTTCATGATTCCCGTGCTCACCTCCACGTCCGTGGCCTGCTTCGTGAGCATCACACCAAATACGAGGAGGATCATGATTCCGCCGATGTATACCATGATCTGTGCCACGGCAATGAAGTCGGCGGAAAGCAGCACGTACAGTCCTGCGACACCCAGAAAGGTGAACAGCAGCGAGAACGCCGCGTAGATGAGGCTGCGCGAGAAGACGACCACAAAGGCCGGCAGAAGCGTCAGCGCTGCAAAAACGTAGAAAAGAATTGTCAGTTCCATTGGCTCAAGCGTATTGGTTGCGTTATGCCGCGGTCGCGCGCTGCGCCGCGGCGGAATCGCCTGTTATCCGTTATTGTCCGGGGTCGGAGTTTCGCTCTGCGTCGGGGCAGTGCCCGTTGCCGGGGCGTCACTCTGGTCAGGAGCGGTCGATGGTTCATCCGCCGGTTTTTCGGCGGCAGCTTTTTCTGCGGCAGCCTTCTCCGCCGCCGCTTTTTCCGCGGCGGCTTTTTTCTTGGCTTCCATTTCCGCGGCTTTCTTCGCCTCCGCTTCCTGCTTGGCGCGCTCGGCATTCGCGGTTTTGACCGCGCCTTCCTCGGCGGTCAGCGTCGAGAAGCGATAGATCAGATCTTCGCGGTTGTATTCCGAGAATTCGAACACCGGCGTCATGAAGATGCAAACGGTGGGACACGGTGGAACACAAAGGCCGCAGAAGCAGCACTTGGCGATGTCGATGTCGAACTGCGTCACCCACAGGCGCTTGCGGTTTCCGGTCGAGGTTTCGCCCAACTCCTCGTCGGGCAGCGCCTTTGCCGTTTCAATGGTGATGCAGTTGACCGGACACGCCTTCGCGCATTGGTCGCAGCCGATGCAGTCATCCATGTTCACGTAAAGACGGTTCCGCACGCGCTCGGGGATGTCGTGCTTTTCGTCCGGATACTGGATGGTCACATTCTTGACGAAAAGGTGATTCCAGGTGATCCTCATCCCGACCAGTGCGGTGGAGATGCCGGCATATATGTCTTTGAAGTATCCGCTCATAACGTCGTTTGCTTATCCAATCGGATGGGTTCTAGAGAATAACCACGAGGAAACCGACTACGAGTGCGATGCCGAAAGAGAACGGAATCAGCACTTTCCAGGACATGTACATGAGCTGGTCGACGCGCAGACGCGGCAGCGTCCACCGTACCCAGATCATGACGAAGACGAAGAAAAGACCCTTGAACGCCAGCCAGCCGAACTGTTCGACGGCAACCAGCCAGGGCGCATCGAAAGCATCGCCGAGATACACGCCGAACGGGCTGTTCCATCCGCCGAAGAAGAGAACGGCGACGACGGCCGAGACGAGGAACATGTTGGCGTATTCCGACATGAAGAACATAGCGAACTTCATGCCGCTGTACTCGGTGTGGTAGCCGGAGACAAGCTCGGATTCCGCTTCGGGAATGTCGAACGGCGTGCGGTTTGTCTCGGCCAACCCCGCGATGTAATACATCAGGAAAGAAGCGAGGAAAAACGGCAGGAAGATCAGATTGACCCACGAAGCGCTCAGCACCTCGCCGCTGGCCAGCACGACGTCCTGCTTCGGCCCGCCGAATACCATCCAGTTCCAGAAGGGTCCCGATTGTGCGGTGGTGATGTCCTGCAGATTGAGACTGCCGACGAACATCACGATGATGACAAGCACCATCGCGGCAGGCACTTCGTAACTGACGATCTGCGCCACCGCGCGCATCGAACCGTAGAGGCTGTACTTGTTGTTCGACGCCCACCCCGCCATGATGATGGCCGCGACGTTGAGCGAACTGATGGCGAGCAGATAGAACAGGCCCAGGTTGAGGTCGGCGCCGACGTACTGGCTGCTGAACGGAATGACAGCAAAGGCGGCGTATGCACTCATGAACGAGAGAAACGGCGCCAGGTTGAAGAGGAATTTGTCGGCTTTCGCGGGCGTGATATCCTCTTTCTGCAGCAGCTTGAACACGTCGGCGATGGGCTGAATGATACCCCATGGACCGGTACGCATCGGGCCGAGACGATCCTGCATCCACGCCGAGATTTTCACCTCACCAAGGATGGCAAGCAACGCGTAGAGCAGGAGAAACACCAGCGGCAGCGCGCAGTAAAGCACGACTGTCAGAAGGTTGTCACCGAGAAGAGATTGGAGCAATGATTCCATAGTATTGCGTCAGTATTGGCTGAATTAGCGATCCACTTCGCCGAGAACAATATCGATGCTGCCGAGGATGGCAACCAGATCCGCGATCAGATGGCCGCGGGAAATTTCGTCGATCACGCTGAGATTCACGAAGCTCGGCCCGCGAACCTTCAGACGGAAGGGATTGGCGGAACCATCGGCGATCAGGTAGTAGCCCAGTTCGCCGCGGGGGTTTTCAACACGCGTGTAGATTTCGCCCTTGGCCGGACGAATGCGCTTCGGAATGGCGGAGGCGATGTCACCTTCGGCCGGGAAGGACTCGAGCGCCTGTTCGATGATCTTGCAGCTTTCTTCCATCTCCCAGACGCGTACCATGTGGCGGTCCCAGCAGTCACCGAGCGTGCCGGCCGAACCGTCGCCCGTGATCACCTTCCAGTCAAAGCGGTCGTAGATGGAATACGGATCGTCGCGGCGCAGATCCCAATCGACGCCGGATCCGCGGAGCATGGGACCCGAACATCCGTAACTCACCGCAACATCAGCCGGCAGCACGCCCACGTTGGCGGTGCGTTCGATGAAGATCTTGTTGTAGTTGAGGAGGTTGTTGACCTCGACCACGGTGGGCCGGAATTTCTTGATGAAATCGGCAACGTCGCGGAGGAACCCGTCGTAGATGTCGTGCGAGAGTCCGCCCACCCACATGTAGTTGTAGAGAAGGCGCGCGCCGCAAGTGCGCTCGAAGATATCGAGAATGTACTCGCGGTCGCGGAAGCAATAGAGGAACGGAGTGAAGGCGCCGATGTCCATTCCAAACGTACCGATGGCCACAAGGTGGGAAGCGATGCGCTGCAGCTCCGCCATGATGATGCGGATATACTCCACACGCTCGGGCAGTTCGATCCCCATCAACCGCTCCACCGCCAGAACGTAGCCGTGATTGTTGTTCATCCCGGCGAGATAGTCCATGCGGTCGGTGTAGGGCACGACCTGCGGATAGGTCATGTTCTCGGCGTGCTTTTCAAAACAGCGGTGCAGGTACCCCATCTGCGGGATGACTTTCACCACGATTTCGCCGTCAAGCACCAGCTCGAGCCGCAGCACACCGTGCGTCGAAGGATGCTGCGGTCCCATGTTGAGGACCAGTTCGTCTGTTTTGAGGCGCCCCGAAGCGATGCCTGCCTTCAGGACTTCCATGCTCTCTGTCATACCGATGCGATCCTTTTCAGTACGGTACTTTCATTCCGTTATAAAATTCGGGGACTTCATAGTCCTTGCGAAGCGGGTGCCCTTCCCAATCTTCAGGGAGGAGAATACGGCGCAGGTCACTGTTGCCATCGAAAATCACACCGATCAGGTCGAAGGCTTCGCGTTCGTGCCATTCCGCGATGCGCCAGACGCGATCGACGGAAGGTATATGCGGCGCTGTAGCGGGGACGATCACCTTCAGCGTCAGCTTGTGGCGATGCGTCATCGAGTCGAGATGATACACGGCGCCCAGCGTTTCGTCGGCGTTATCGACACCGCTCAGACACATAAGCGTGTCGAACAGCAATTCCTGGTCGTCGCGCGCCTGCAGCGCGACTTCCTTGATCAAGGCTGCAGGGACGATCACGCAGGGAACGGCCTCATCGAACTGAAGCGCAGCTTCCGGGAAGAGGCTGTTGAGATAGTCGAAAATCTCGTTCATTGACTTAGGCATGCTGTCCCTCCGGCTTGACGAGGGTGAATTCGCGCACTTTCTCCTGCAGACGCATCCACCCCTCGAGGAGCGCCTCGGGACGCGGCGGACAGCCGGGAATGTACACATCGACAGGCACGACGCGGTCGACGCCCTTGAGCACGTGATATCCGTGCTCCCAGTAAGGACCGCCACAGTTGGAACAACTGCCCATGGAAACGACATAGCGGGGTTCGGCCATCTGCTCGTAGAGACGCTTGAGGCGCGTCGCCATTTTGAGCGTGACCGTTCCGGCGACAATCATGACATCACATTGACGGGGACTCGGACGCGGAAGCACGCCGAAACGCATGATGTCGTTGTGCGAGGCGCTCGCCGCCATCATTTCGATGGCGCAGCAGGCCAGGCCAAACGACATCTGCCACAGCGAACACAACCGTGCCCAGTTGAGAACCCCTTCGACCGATGTCAGTACGATGTTGCCGTCGTCGAATTGCTTGCTGAGAAGACCCATGAATACTCCTTTACGATCTCATTCACTTGTCGCGACCGGGGAGGCCGCGGGAGGGGTGGCGCCCTTGACGCGCAGGGGCATGCGGTCGACCAGGTCGTCAAGACGCGGGACGTTGGGTTCGGGACGAATCCACTCGAGATCCCCCTTGGCCCAGAGGTAGAAATCCGCCAGGAAGAGAATCACGATGAAAATCGCGCCGGCAACGTACGCGAACATCCCGAGTTTGCTGAAGATCAGCGCCCACGGAAAGAGCAGCACCAGTTCGACGTCGAAGAGAATGAAGATCAGTGCGACGACATAAAAGCGAATGTTGAAGCGCATCCATTGGGGACCAATGGGGTCTTCGCCGCATTCGTACGGCATTGTCTTCTCCGCCGTGGGATTGTGCGGACGCAGGATTTTTGCGACGAGCAATCCACCCGCGACGAACACCAGCCCGAGGATGATGAAGATGAGGGCTTTTCCAAATTCTGTTAGCATTTGTCTCTATCAGTAGTTGCTAAAGACAATAAATCTCGGACAAGGTAGAAAAAAAATGGATAGGATCAAACAATACTGACAATCTGCTCTTGAACCCCGAAAATCGGGCTCAAGCGAATCGTTCGTCCGCGGCGCGCGGCTGAACGCCGTTGAAAGGCGGGTACTCGTCGACAAGAAAAAGAGCATACGCTCCTATTCGAGAAACGTAGACGAAAAAGGCGGATATCTGGGTGAACTGCCAGTCCGTCATCCGGCCGAGGAAAAGGATGGTCCACCACGTCAGGAACTGCACAAACATGTACACGAACGCGGCACCGATGAAATAAAAGTAATGCGGGAACAGCACGAGCATGCGGAAAAAGACGGTTGCGCGAGACATGCGTGCTGGATACTCGACGCGCACACCGATCGGATGGCTTTTTTCGGCACTGCCTGAGAACGGCGGATAGGCGTCGGTCAGATACATCGACCATGCCTGCAGACGCGATGTATATCGGAAATAGCGCTCGAGCACATT
This sequence comes from Bacteroidota bacterium, assembly GCA_014860565.1. Classification (GTDB taxonomy): domain Bacteria; phylum Bacteroidota; class Ignavibacteria; order SZUA-365; family SZUA-365; genus SZUA-365. The sequence goes on along the minus strand of JACZJN010000057.1, from coordinate 33,526 downwards.
CCAGAGTCCCTGCGGATGTCTGCCCGTGAAGATGATCGCCCAGAAGGAAAGAAACTGGACGAAGCCGGCCGCCATGCCATAAAGCATCCCCCAGAAGAGATGAGGAAAGGCAAGCAGCGGACGGAAGATCAGAAGCAGGCGGCTTGATCGGTCAGGGCGAAGAAGCAGAAAAATCGCTGGGTACATTCTGGCTTGTCGTTTCGGGATACGCGTGATGTGATTTATGATCAAACGCTCAGGAAGAAAGGTGACGCATGTTACGAAACCTCATCGACTTGCACAACGATTGCATTTGCCTCCAGACAGCGGTATTTTTTTGGTTCTTGCAATTTCGGACCTCCAGCATGAAAAAGATTGAAGCCATCATACGTCCTTTCAAACTCGACGACGTCCGTGACGGACTCCAGGAAATCGGCATTTACGGAATGACGATCAGTGAAGTGCGCGGATTCGGCCGGCAGAAAGGGCATACCGAGACGTACCGCGGGGCGGAATACCAGATTGATACGCTTCCGAAGCTGAAACTCGAGGTCGTGGTGGCGGATCACATGGTGGAGCCGGTGATCGATTCCATCGTCCGGCATGCCGCCACGGGACAGGTGGGTGACGGAAAAATCTTTATTCTCCCTGTCGAGGATGCGATTCGCATCCGCACCGAAGAATCGGGAGACGACGCGCTCTAACCTCTCCCCTCCCTTACGACAACTCCCCTGGCAGCAGCGTGCGCGCATTGGCTGTGGCCATTTCAATCCCCAGATGAATTGCCTCTTCCAGCGAATCGCCGCGGGCGAGCGCCAGTGTGATGCCACCGCTCATGACATCGCCGCTGCCGACTGGGTTCACCGTGCGCACCGCCGGTACCGGCAACACTGCCGCTCGTGTTGGCAACATTGTCGATATCCCCCCTTGCCAGACCCGCACCGGATTCCCGCCATCGGTGACGATCACGCAACGGGCACCGAGGGAAAGCAGTTCGGCGGCGAGCGCATCATCCGTGTCCCGAGTTCCCGGGATATGTGCGCGGATCGCCTCGAATTCCTCGCGATTGATTTTGACCACGGCCGCGGATTGCGGCAGTGCGGAGAGCAGCGGTAATCCCTGTGCATCAATCACGACGGGCAGTCCCCGCGCCACCGCTCTCTGGACACAGAGCTTGTAGAAGTCGAGAGGCAGTCCGGGCGGCAGTGATCCGGCGAGCAGCACTGCAGCCGCGCCATCGATGCAATGCAGCGAATTGCGTACGAACAGATCGCGTTCCCCGGCTTCCACCGGCAGCGCTTCCTGTACGAACTCCGTCGCGCCGCCGTCGTCTTCGAGCACCGTGATGCAACTGCGCGTTGCCTGCTGCGTTGAAGTCACGAGCAGCCGAACACCGATGTACCCGAGCTGATCTTCGAGGAGGACAGCCATATCCTCGCCCGCGAGTGCGCTGAGCATCACGGACGCACCCCGGCGCGCCACCGCCCGCGCCGCATTCGCGCCTTTGCCCGAGGCATGGCGAAGCACCACCCGGCTGCGATGCACGGCTCCGGTGGTCAGCGAATGAATCGGGTAGATGCGTTTGTCGTCGAGTGAGGGAGCGATGATAGCGATCATTGCCTTGCATTTTTTCCGCAAGGTACAAAATATCGCGCATTGCTGACGGGGTGTTTTAAGACGAAATACCCGGCCGGTATGCCCTTCCGGCCGGGTATGTGCCTCATTGTCAAGGAAGGTAAGAGAGGCTAATCGAGATAAAATTAGCGAATGATTTTCGGAAAAGCAATATGCTTTTTTTTTCACGAACGAAAGCTGGTATATTGCATCCGTGGCAGGTGTGTATTGGCTCCTGCATCATATGATCGAATCACCATCCATGCGCTGTTCAGCACCATTCCCCATACATCTTTCCATTATTCTCATTCGAGAAGTAAGGAGTCTCACATGAAACAGGTCCTCGTGCTGGGTGCCGGTCTCGTGGCGCGTCCACTTGTACGGTACCTCCTCGACGAGCCGGAATTTCAGGTGACCGTCGCCACGCGTACGGTCAGCAAGGCGGAGAAATTGATTGACAAGCATCCCCGCGGCATTGCCATGCCTATCGACGTGCAGGACGAAGCCGCCCTGGGCGCGGCGATCGCAACTGCGGACATCGTCATCAGTCTCGTGCCATGGATTCATCACATGAAGGTCGCAAACCTCTGCGTGGAACTCGGGAAAAACATGGTCACCACCTCGTATGTGAAGCCCGAAATGCAGGCGCTCGACGCAGCGGTGCGTGAAAAAGGTCTGATTTTCCTGAACGAGATCGGCGTCGATCCTGGCATCGACCACATGGCCGCGATGAGCGTCATCAACGGCGTGAAAGCCGAAGGCGGGAAGATCACAAGCTTCTTCTCGTATTGCGGTGGACTCCCGGCGCTCGGCGACAACAACAATCCGCTGGGGTACAAGTTCTCGTGGAGCCCGGTCGGCGTCATGCTCGCCGCGAAAAACAACGGGAAGTATCTCAAGAACGGCACCGTCGTCAACGTCCCGCCCGAACAGCTGTTCGAGCATTACTGGCTGCTCGACGTGCCCGGCGGCGGTACGTTTGAAGCGTATGTCAATCGCGATGCCCTTCCCTACGTCGACCTCTACGGCATCGAGGGTGCGCAGAGCATGTACCGCGGCACGCTTCGCAACATCGGCCACTGCGAATCCTGGAACTACTTCAAGAAAATCGGCCTGCTGGACCAGGAGCGCACCTTCGACTTCCGTCAGACATCCCCGCGCGAAGTGATGGCCGCCCTCGTCGACAGCAACGGCGACAACTTGATCGAGGATATCGCCCGCTTCCTCGAAGTGCCGAAGCACTCGGTCACCATCAAGAAAATGCAGTGGCTCGGGCTCTTCAGCGACGCGAAGCTTCCCCTCGCCGAGGGCAGCGTCTTCGACATGTTCGCGCATATTCTTGAAAACACACTCGTGTACGCAGAAGGGGAAGTCGATCTTCTCGTGCAGCATCACGAATTCATCGCGGAGTATGCCGACGGCCGTAAGAAAAAGCTGACCTCGACCATGGTCGACACCGGCATTCCGAATGGCGACAGTTCGATGGCACGCACCGTGAGCCTTCCTGCCGCAATCGCCACAAAGCTGATCCTGAAGGGCGATATCACGTTGAAAGGCGTGCAGATTCCCGTGCTCCCCGAGATCTACGAGCCCGTGCTCAAGGAACTCGAAACCATGGACATTCGTCTCATTGAACGCGAAGTCGCCCTGTAATCACCCCCGATCTGAAAAATGAGCCCTGAGGCTCGTCAAAAGGAAACCCTCCGATTTCCCGCACACGCGGCTGATCGGAGGGTTTTACGTTTCGACGAAGCCGGACGAGCCTGAAGGCTCATCCCGTGAAGGCTCATCCTCCAATATGAGACTGGAGGTATGCGAAATCGGGGGTGAGCTTCCCCGCATGCGCAATGACCGCGCGTTTGAGTGCCGGTGGCAGATCGAGCGCTTCGTAGGGCACAGTGAAGTCGGCCGCGGCCAATGCCGGCACAAGCGGAGAAAGCGACGCACCAAAAGCCGCGCTCGCCTCGCGCGGCAATTCGGTCGGCAGTTTGTCAACGGAGAGGATCACCGGCCCCTCGCCCACAACCCCGTCAATCACTGCCCCACCGAGCGGTTCATATACAAAAACCGGATTTTCGGAATTGGTTTCCTTCACAGTGAGCTGCACCGATCCGTCAATATCGCAGGTCACGTCGCCGATGACGCGCAAACGGGGTTTTTCTGCGGCAGACCAGAGCGCCTGCATCGCATCGATCGTGACCAGCCGTGGGTAGCGCGGTTCCCAGTAAATCCCGTTAAGCATCATCGTCAGATACGGGAGATACGTCTCAAAGCGGCCGCGGTAGCGTTCCGGGTGATCATAGAATTCCTGCAGATTGAAATCAGCGCCCGGCTGCGCGGGCTCGAACATGTCCGCTTCGCGGAATTCCACTTTGTAGACGACCTTGTTCGAGAACTCCCCGCGCGCATAAAACGCGGAGAGATCATCAGGCCGGATTTCTTCCACAGGCAGCAGATCATAGAGATGCTGTGCGCCACGTGACACATTGCCGTAGCCGGTGAAGCCGCAAACAAATGGGACCATCTGCTCGGGCAGCCCATCGGTCCGTATGCTTTCCCCGGCTTCCCTGAAGGCCGTTTCGGCATCCGCAAGCAGCCCGTAGTCGGTGGCATAGCGGATGTGTGCGAACGGCGTAATCAGTCCCTCCGCTTCAAGGCGGCGGCCCATCGCCCAAATGGAATCGATGATGCCGGCATACCCGGCATAGTTGCCGAAAAAGACGAGGCGGCGCCCCTCCTCGTCCTTGATCAATTCATAATCGATCAGTGTAATGCGGCGATCGAGAATGTGGCGCAGCATGGCCATGTTGTAGGGTTGCGCCTTGATCGTATGGGAGAAGAACACATATGCCATACCGTCGAGCATCAGATCAGGCTGAATTTCCTTGACACCGAATACCACATTGCTTTCTGAAAGATCGTCAGTCAACTCCGCACCCGCCGCGGAATAATCCTCATCACTGAAGACGCGCTGCGGCATGGATTGCACCAGCACGCGCAGTCCGTGCGCAGTGCGAAGATCCGCCACCTGCTCGGGTGAGAGAGGGACGCGTTTCTGTGTCTTGTCCTTGGTTTCCTTTCGAATGCCGATACAGTTGATCATATGGAACGATCTCCTTGCCTACTGTTCCCTGGGGAATGATGGATACTATTGTTTCCCGTGACCGAAGGATCAAAGGTACTTGCCGCATCAGGAAAAACCAACTCCTTCGTCCGCTATTCCCTCCCACACAAGCGATGTTGCAGCCTGCGGGATCAATCCAGCGGCTTGCGTCCCGCGATCTGCGTCGTACCGGAAGGCGTGTCGCGCCGCACAACATCGGTAAGGCCGGCCGCTTCCATCCAGCCCCGCACCTCGCCTTCCGTGAACGTATCGCCGCGTTCGGTCGCGACCAGCATATTAAGAGAGAACAACGCCCCATGCGGCGGATGCACGCGGTCGTCATCCATGATGAAATCCTGGACGATAACCACTCCGCCGGGATTCAGCGCCGCCGCGCATTTGCGGATGAGGAGCGCGTTTTCTTCCGGTGCATTGCTGTGGACGATAGCGGAGAGAAACACGATATCATATCCCGAGGGCAGCTCGTCGACGAGATAATCGCCCGCGACGGTGTCAATGCGATGCGTGAGTCCTGCCTCCTCGATATAGCGGCGGGTGATGGGGATAATACCTGGCAGATCGAACACCGTTGCAACCAGGTCCTGCTTCACTTTAATCATGGCCATGGTGAAGGCGCCCGATCCGCCGCCCACGTCCAGCACGCGTGCAGCGTCATGAAAATCAATCAGGTTGACGTCGCCCGGGGCCTGTCCGAGAGCTCGGTAGTGCATCGCGGCGATGAATGCCTCGCCCCATTCGTTGTCACGCTCCCGAAGCTCGGTCCGTGTCCTGACGGTGCCGCTGCGCACGGCCTCGGTCAGATGGCTCCAGAAATCCCACAGGTGCGTGCTATGCTCGATGTTTCCCATGTATCCCTTTTCGCCGTGCACCAGGTGCCGCGCCGCTGTTGCGGAATTTGAAAAGCGGTCGCCTTCCTTGCTCAGCAATCCAATGGCGACGCAGGCGTTCAGCAACCTGTCCGTTGCGCGGGGATGCGTATGCAGCTCCGCTGCGACGTCCTCCGACGAGCGCGCGCCGTTACGCAGGACAGTGAAAATTCCCAGTTCGACGGCGGTGAGGACGACACGGCTCTGCCGGAATCCGGCAACCAGCGCGGAGAGTTCATCCGGACGAAGTTCATGCTGCATGGCGCGTTTCCTCTGAAAGTGAATAAGGGTCAATATGCAAAAACCGTCCTGAAAACACGAAAAATTCGCATCCCATCGCTTTTGACGAGATCATGACAATTCCGTGACACAGGCCGGCTGCCCACGGGATACATTTGCTGCAGAAACAACAGACAATCGCACCGTCGAAACCGAAACTCCCGTGAACAACAATTTCAAATCTGACTTCATTCCGTTTACATCATCATCGAGAGGAGCCATTATGAAAACCCGCATTACTACCATCGTACTCCTGCTGGTCGCCCTTTGGGTGAATCCGCTCGGAGCGCAGCAGTCCGAGTATCTCACCATTCTCCATCTCAACGACACGCATTCGAACCTGCTTGCCGGCACGCCGCGCAACGCACTGCTCGACGGCGAGCGCGGCGGCATTGCCCGCGCAGCGACCATCATCGGCCAGCAGGCCGCCACGGAAAATCCCTTCATGCTGCTGCACGCCGGCGACGCCAGCGTGGGCGACATGATGCACCTCTTCCCTGCCGGCGATCCGTCCAACCCGAGCATCCCGGATATGCAGATTCTTGCCAGTCTCGGATTGACGGCCATGGCTGTCGGCAACCACGAATTCGATTTCAGTGCACTGGGACTGCTTGGCGCTCTCAGCAACAGCCTTCCGCTGGACGCCTACGGGAATCCGCCGTATCCGCTGCTATCCGCAAACATCATTCTCCCTACGGATCCCTCGGAACCCACGAGCGCCCTCGTCAATTGGATTCAGCCTTCGATCGTGAAAACATACGGTGCGTTCACCGTTGGTATTATCGGTTTGACGACCCCAATGACCAATTATCTGTCAGATCCCAGTCCAGTCGTTTTCGACGAAGACGAGGAGAGCATTGGGACGACCCTGTATGCTACCGCAGCCGCACTCCGCGACGCCGGCTGCAACTACATCATCCTGCTCTCGCATATGGGCATGGCGGCCGACAAGGCACTTGCCGCGAGTGTGCCCGGCATCGATCTGATTATCGGTGGACACGACCACATTGCGACAAAGCACCCGTTGAAGATCAGGAATCCATATGGAGAGTTTGTGTATATCGTTCAGACCGAGGGCTTCTACAACCAGATCGGGCGCATCGAACTCAAACTCCACAAGGGAAAGATCAGCATCAACGATTATGACCTGATCGAACTCGACAGCAGCGTACCGGAAGCGCCGAGCGTCAAGGCAGCGGTGGAAGGCATCGCCTTGGGCATCGAGGCGTATCTCAGCTCGGTCAGCGCCCCGTTCACTCAGATGTTCACCGCTCCGATCGCCGCCTGTACCTACACGCAGACTGAACTCGCGACCAACCTCGGCCGACCGGGACATCATGACACGCATGTCGGAAACCTCGTTGCCGACGCGTATCAGAACAGCCTTGGTGTGGACATCGGGCTCATCCCGGGCGGTTCCACCGCACAGCCCCTGTATCCCGGTCCCATCACCGCCAATGATGTCTATCGCATGATCGGATACGGAGCGAATCTCATCGACGGAGCCGGGTTTGAAGCGATGACATTCGAGCTGAGCGGAATGGACCTGTGGATCGGTCTCGAAACCGCTCTCGGCGATATCGAGACGGACGATGAGCTGTTCATGCAGGTGTCCTCGAATCTCAAGTACTACTACGATCCCTCGAAAGCACCTGGCGAGCGTCTTCAGGCAGTGTACTTCGATGGACAGCCGATCGACTTCGAAACCGTCTACACGATCGGGACGAACTGGATGGTGCTCGAGTATCTGAAAATGCTCAACACGCTGTACTCCCTCGGCATTACCATCATCAATGAAAGCCCCGTCGGTGTTGGTGAATTCGCGCTGGTTTTTGATTACATCGTCAACCAGGGTATTCCTGCCGGCAAGCACACTCCCGGACGCATCATCGCCGTCGCCCCGGTCTCAGCGCAAAACCCGACAACACCGCCGCCGATGGCGAAGATCAATTCCACCGGGCCCAACCCGTTCTCCGATCAGGCAGTGGTCACCTTCGAAACCGCCGAGTCCATGCCTGTCAGCATCAAGGTCTACGACATGATCGGACGCGAAGTCGCGGTGCTGCGTGAAGGGCTGGTCAACGCGGGCATGCAAAGCGCCGTGTTCGACGCCTCCGCACTTCCTTCCGGAATGTATTTCTGCCGCATGTTCCTCCCCGACGGCAATGTGCAGAGCGTGAAAATGATCAAAACACGGTAGCACTGAACACGCAACCATGCACGCTGCAAAACCAACCGCGACAACGGACAATCGTCTTCGGACGATTGTCCGTTGCTTTATTGCACTATTTCCAATACTTTCCCGCAGAAACACCATCATAACGTCCGATACTCCTGAATACCCCTCGATCCAGGAACAGGTATGAAGTCTCGCAAACGACCAAGTTTTTTGCTGCTCTTCCTCGACCTCGCACTTCTCGTGCTGTGCGTCCTGGGGGTGGAGCAAAGTCGGCTGAAGGCCGGGCTCGGTGTCGATCTCGAGACCTCCAGAATGGCCGACGGAACTACCACCCTGGTTGTCGACTTCATAAAAATGAAGGGATCGCCGTTTCTGGTAGGCGACACGCTCGAGAGCATTTCGGTCTATCCGATACGTAATGCTGTCGACGTGGAACAGATCATCGATCAATACCAGACAGGGGTAGTACAGAAAGTGACCGTGCGAAGAAACGGTTCTCTGCAATCTCTTGATATCACGCTCGGATCGTACTATACGATTTCCGAGGTGGTCGTGCAGGCGTCGGCCATTGCGGTCTTTTTCATTATCGGACTGTTTGTCGTCGCACAGCGGCCGCGTGATCCCGCCTCGCTGCAGTTCCATTACCTTGCGGTCATTGTCGCGTGTGATATGGCGTTCACCATGGGGCGCTTCACGATGGAACCGTTTGGTGTTGGGCACCTTCTGCGCGCGCTCTTTCCATTCAGCAACGCATTCAGCGGGAGCCTCCTGCTGCACTTTGCCCTGGTGTTCCCGCGATCACGTCCCATCCCACGTCTCGGAGTGGTGATTCTTCATGCCGTGCCCGTGGCTGTCTCCATCTGGGGGTTCGTCGCCTCTTTCCAGGCCACGATGCCCTTTGATTTCTCAGCTGCGCCCGCGTATTACAGTGCCATGACAACCGCGAAAGCCATCCTGGGTCTCGGAGCGCTGGCGTCCGTGGGAATTTTCGCGACAAAATTCATCCGTGAGAGTGACAGCGGCTATCGACGTCAGATCGCCTGGGCGATGACCGGAACGCTGCTCAGCACGATCGCATATATTTCCTGGCAACTGAGCACATCGGGCAACGCACAGATGTTCCTTCCGGAAAGCATGCGGGAATACCTCAAAGTGATGCACATGAATGAGATCGTCCTGAATGCCGCCCTGTTGGTCACGGCGACGTTCATGGCCATCGGCATCATCCGGTATCGCATGTTCAATATCGAAGTCCTGCTCAAGCGCGGCACGATCTACATGCTCGTTTTCGCGATCCTCCTCATCGTGTATGTAACCATACTGGCCTTCACGATCAGGCTCGTCGATGCACAGAACAATACCGTTTATTTCACCATCTCGATCGCGGCACTTGCACTGGATTTGCTGCTGTTCATGCCCACGCGCGGGTTGGTGCAGAAGACGATCGACCGATATTTCTTCCGTGTCGACTACGACTTCCGCGAAGCGCTTCGTTCCATCAGCGAGCGGGTGTTCGTCAGCGTCCAGTCCGAAGACGTCGCCGACGTCATCATCTCCGGCCTCAATGCGCTTATGCATCCCGCGGGCATCATGGTTATGGTGGCCGAGGGTGAGGACCACCTTGTCGTCCTCAAGCGTTTGGGATTCGAGCGGTGGCGCTACCCTGCGATCAAGGTGCATCCCGATCGTCTGCGGAAGTTTCCGACCCAGCCTGTCGTTTACAAAAATGTCGTTGAACCACACACCGACGTCGTGTACTCGGAGATGGCGTTCGCCAGTCGTTATGGCGTTGCAATCATCTTCCCCATCCGAACGGAAGACGGCACGGTGGTAGGACTCCTGGTTCTCGGGGAAAAAAAATCGGGGCTCCGTTTTACGCTCGAGGATATCGACCTGATTCACGCAGTAACCGTGCAAGCCGGACTGCAGTTCGAGCGGCTGCTGCTGCAGCAGAGATTGCTCCTTCAGAAACACGAAACGGATAAGCTGCGCGAACTCAACCGCATGAAATCGTATTTCGTGTCCGGTGTCTCCCACGATTTGAAAACACCGCTGACCTCCATCAAAATGTTTGCGGAACTGCTCGAGGACCAGGTGCCGCAGGAGAGCGAGGACGCGCGCCGCTCACTCGAAATTATTCAGGGAGAATGCGGCCGCCTCGCACGTCTGATCAACAACGTCCTCGACTTCACGCGCATGGAGAGAGGGATGATGCAGTACAATCTCGTCCCCAACGAATTGAACCGCATCGCGAAGCACGCATTCGAGACGATGGACTACCAATTGCGCATCGGCGGATTTTCCTGTCACCTTGAGCTGCATGGTGAACCACTGCCCATTCTCGCGGATACCGATGCCATCATCGAAGCAGTCACCAACCTGTTGAGCAACGCCATGAAGTACTCGGGCGATCGTAAACAGATCATAATGAGGACTGGGGTGGAAGGCCGTCAGTGCCATATTTCAGTGGAGGATCATGGCCTCGGGATTAAGAATGAAGACATTCCGCACCTGTTCGAGCCGTTCTTCCGCTCACAGAGCGGCAGCGTACAGAAACTGGGTGGAGTGGGACTCGGCCTTTCGCTCGTAAAACATATTGCTGATGCACACCACGGGAGAGTTTCCGTTGAAAGCTCACTCGGTGAAGGCAGTACCTTCCGAATGATATTTGATCTCCTGGAGGAAACATGAAAACCGTATTGATCATCGAAGACGACCCCGCCATTCTCACGGGACTCGAAGCCTGTTTTCGTGCCGAGCATTACGAAGTGCATTCCGAATCCGACGGCCTCCGTGGATACGAACAGGCAAGGAAAATGAATCCCGATGTGATCATTCTCGATCTGATGCTTCCTTCAAAGAATGGAGAGGAGATCTGCCGCGATCTCCGGGCGAACGAGGTGTCCTCTCCCATTCTGATGCTTACAAGCAAGAGTTCGGAAACCGACAAGGTACTCGGTCTGGAACTGGGAGCGGACGATTACATGACCAAGCCGTTCTCGGTGCGGGAATTGCAGGCCCGGGTCAAGGCGCTGCTGCGGCGCGCTCCCGAAACCCGCGAACCCGAGGAGTTCTCCGTCGACGGCCTCTGGGTTAATCTCCGGACGCGCGAAGTACGTCTCAGCGAGGAGCCGGTCGACCTCACCGCGCGCGAATTCGAGGTTCTGCGCTTTTTCATCATTCACCGCAACGAGGTCGTCACGCGCGACATGCTTCTCGACGAAGTGTGGGGGTACGAACAGTTTCCCACCACACGGACGGTGGACAATTACATTCTCTCCCTGCGCAAAAAAATCGAAACACAGCCTTCCGACCCCAGGTACATTCTGACGGTACATACCGCTGGCTACCGATTCGTCGGCTGATTTCCGTGCACAACACCTGCAATTCCCTTATGTTGCTGAAGCAACATTGAAGCAGGATCCTGTGTCGACACCCCCCGCCCGCAGAATACGTTATGCCCTGTTCCTGATGGCAGCCCTCTTGCTGCTCGGGACCGGCGGGTACATGCTGCTAGAAGGCTACGCGCTCATCGATGCACTTTACATGACCGTCATCACGCTGGGCACAGTGGGCTACCGCGAAGTGGCGCCACTCAGTGATCCCGGCAAGCTCTTTACTATTCTGCTTATCGTCGGCGGCATCGGCACAGTGGCGTGGGCGGTCGGACAATCCCTCGAATACTTCATCAATTCTCTCGCGGTACGGAGGCGGCGGATGGAACGCAGCATTGCAAAACTGGAACAGCATGTCATCATCTGCGGCTACGGACGCATCGGGCGACAAGTCGCCTCACAGCTGCGAGAGCGGAAGGTCGACTTCGTGATCATCGAACGCGCACAGGAAATGATCGAAGCGCTCGATGCGATGGGGTTCCTGGCGGTCGACGGGAACGCCACTGATGATGCGGCGCTTATACGCGCACGCATCGATCATGCGTCCACCATCGTTGCGACACTGCCCACGAACGCGGATAACGTCTACGTCGTGCTTTCCGCGAGAAACCTGAATTCGGACATCCGCATCGTCGCACGTGCCAGCGATGCCACATCCGCCCGGAAGCTGCAGCAGGCAGGGGCAGACAAAGTGATCTCCCCGTACGAAATCGGCGGACATTACATTGCCAACGCGGTGCTGCGACCACATGTGGTGAATTTCATGGATGTCGTCAACGCCTCCCGCGATGACGCCGCGCAGAGCCTTGAGATCGAGGAACTCGGTGTTTCAAAGGCCTGCAGTTATGCGAATAAAAAGCTGCGCGACACTGATATCAGATCGGGATTGAACATCATTGTTCTTGCCATCCGCACCCCCGATGGGGAATTCGAGTACAATCCATCACCAGACACACGGCTGGCGCCGGGCTGCATGCTCATCTGCATCGGCATCGCTGAAAATCTCGACCGTCTTGCCCAGGCGCTCGGTCAGGTGGAATAATGCGGAAGACACGGATCCGGTCATGATCCCTCATCGGTTTCGCTCTCGGCGACCACGACCAGATGCAGTTCCTCATCGATGCGCAGCATGCTCTCGCGCGGAGGATTGAGCTTCAGTTCCCTGCCTGCGCCACGAATATTCCCCCGGGCGAACCCGATCGCCACTTCCCCTTTCCGCACCGAGGCCAGCAGGAGCTGGTCGAAACTCGCCATGGCGCCTGCCTCGGCATAGCGCAGCGCCGGTTTCAGGTAAATCTCCTTGCCTTCCTCATCGAATAGATCCTGCATAACAAATTCCGTTCGGCGTTCACGGCAAACCTGCGCGATCATCTTGCTGACGAGATCATTGCTGATGATGACATCGCGCAGCGATCCGGTTGACTCCGCAAGATCTTTGTTGCTCACGTTGAAAATCTCGCCCACGATCTGCTGCTGCGGTGGAAACGGCCGGCCCAGTTTCTCCGCCCGGTCGCGCAGCGCCCGCAGCAAAAGCAGCGTCATGATGACGCGGGTATCCGCATCCTCGATATGCGCGTCATCCACATCCTCATCAAGCACGATAATCGCATCGAAATTTCCTGGACCCAACTCTTCGACCACATCCGAAGCCAGGTAATCCACCTTGCGGAGCAGAATCGAGAGTTCATCATCCGTGCCGATGAGAGAAGAGACTTCCCCAGCGGTCAAACCAGCGGGGAGTCCCGGACTCACCAGCGTTACCGCGAACTGCATCCGCGCTGAGCGTGCATACGCGGCGTATTCCTTGAGGAGGGGAAACACCTTCTCATTCCAGCCGAGCAGCAGGACATTCCGGATGGGTTCGAGCGATACAACCACCGATTTCGGAACGGGAAGAGTTTGGGGTTTTCTCACTCCTGTGCTGCGCATATCCGCTTCCGTGCGCGCCACGGCGATGATGCAGTCGTCGGGAAGAATTTGAAATGCGCTTCCGGAGTCCGCGGGAGCGAGCAACGGTTTCCCATCGCGAAAGACTCCGACCGGAATGGCGGTACGGAAGGAAAAGACGACATCTTCCCACGATGAGCCGGTCAAATCATCTGCCGGGGTGAAATGGAATTCGTTGCTGTGATGCGAAAGCAGTTCGTTGTACACGTCGACAAGTCCCTCCTGCCGCGCAGTCTGCAGAATGATCTTGCTCAGGTTGTCCGAGGGCTGGATGATACTGAGTGGGACATTCCGTGCTGCGGCTATCGCCAGGGGAACAAACGACGCGACTTCGATTTCAGCGATAAGGTCGGGATACGGGAGGTCGGTTTCCGATCGCCGTTCGATGATATGCGCCGCAGCCATGATCGTCTTCACCACCTGCACGTCGTCATTGCCATTCCCCATGTCCTGGCGCAGGATGATCACCTCGCGGGCCCTGTCGATGGCGAGCAGTTCCAGATCCTTCAGATCGGTCAATGAGCCCTGACGGATGACCCAGCGCGATCGCATGCTCCGCTTGGGAAAGCTCTTGCGCATGCGCGTTTCGATTTCGTCGATGGGTCGTTCGGAGGCGATGACATATACCTGTTTCCGGTTTTCGAGCCCCTCGCGCAGTTCGTGGAGGATGGGGATCACCTTCCCGCTCCAACCGAGGATGACGATATGCTCCTCCTCGATGACGCGTGATGTGCCGCGGCGCACCTGCTCGAGACGCTGTTGAATGCGTGAACCAACGAGACCGACGATGGCCGCGAACACGAGGAAGTTGAACAGCGTCAGGAAAATGGAAAGGATCTGAGAAAAGGTACCCGTCTCCAGCCAGTAACTTTCCATGACGTGCATGATCACCCACCACAGACGCACCGAGGGCCAGTAGGGACCGTCCTCCTGCCCGCTTTGCACTCCGAAATCAGGTCCGGGATGCACGCCGGCGACTTCCGCGATGATGTAAAACAGCGTGATCACCGCCAGAACAATGATGGCGGATATGAAGAGCTGAAGAGTGAAACCGGACTGGAAGAATTGGTCGCTGCGATAGCGGAGACGTTCCCGAAGTGTGGGTCTGGTCATGCCTTTCCGGAGCAGTGAGAATATTGGTCAAACATAGGCAATATGGCGATGCCAGTCCACAGCGGCGTCAGAAAACCAGCACCCGACGACATCCGGCGCGGGACTTGATTGTCTCATACGCACAGTCTATATTTTCGGAGTATTGCGGGTGTAACTCAGTTGGTAGAGTGTCAGCTTCCCAAGCTGAATGTCGCGGGTTCGAGTCCCGTCTCCCGCTCATGAAAAAGGCCCCCATCGGTGGGCCTTTTTTATACGGTCGAAAAAAAGGTCCGCCGAATGACGGACCTTTTTTCCTTCATATGAAGAAGTGCCTACTTGTTCAGAACCATTTTAATGGTCTTCGAGAATGAAAGTCCCGACTGCAGGCCGGCCATGCTGATCGTTGCGACGTAACTGCCGGAATTCAGATTCGCGGCATCGAACGTCGCGGTGTGCACGCCTTCCTCGACAGTCCCGCTCACAAGCGTGGCGATCGTGCGACCGAGCATGTCGGTTACAATGAGTTTCACCTGGCTCTGCTCCGGCACACTGTACTGAATCGTTGTGGACGGATTGAACGGATTCGGGAAGTTCTGATCCATGTCGAATGTCATCGGGGAGAAGCTGTCGCGCTTCCCGGCGACCTCTCCATGCGTCCGCAGCCAATTCATTTTTATTGCGATGTAATCAAAGTTGTTGATGAAACCGTTGCCGTCGGTATCCATGTAGCACCCCTCGGGTGTCTCCCAGGGAATACCGGGCTGCTCGCTCCACTCGATATAGGTCAGGGGATTCGTCTCCGCGTCGTAACGGAAGCGGGCGGGACCCTCGAGCCACGAGCTGCGGAGGTTGGCATCGTAGATGTACCGATTCAAATCCTTGCGGTCGGTATAATTGACGACATCGTCATTATTGACGTCGCCCGGCCAGACGCTGCACAGATTCGATCCGGGGGGAATGACAAGAAGAAGTTCCTCGGGAAGCTCGGTATCCTGATATTCCTCGCAGGAATTCATCGAATTAATGATCGGCTTGATCAGGTAGTAGCCCGGCTGCAATGATGCGGGCAGGGAAACCATCTGCTGCGCCACCAGGTTCTGCCCAGCCGGCTTGACGTCGGTGAGCGTGGCAACGTAGGCCGGTATCTGGCTCGCGTCACCGATGCGGCGGAATTCAAGAGTGATGCCGACGTTTGACGAACCCTGCGGGTAGCGGACGGCGTACTTGATCCAGATACTCGATGGCACCGAAGTATATCCGAGGGAGAAACCGGATGCATCGACAACGTCGACGTCAAATGAGAGGTCGGGAATCACACAGGGCGGTCCGACATAAAGCTCAACACGGCCGATCTGTCCACTGGAAGTACCGAGCGGCATCTGCGCCGGGGTCAACGGAGGATTCTGCGCATGGGCATTGAGAATATTGTCCTGATACATCAGGCGAATCAGCGTCGTGGGGTACCCGAGAATGTTCGTTGCGTATCCGGGAGTGAAGCTTGCGGAGTAGGAATTGATCGCATTGAAATTCGTGGCAGGCAGGCTTCCGCGATGTCCCATGACGCCGATGAAATCACCTGCGTTGACGAGGATATGGCAGGGAATCACATTCGTGCCGGGGACGCTGTACCACTCACCCAGCACGGTGTAGTTCGAGGTGCCCGGGAGCGCGGGAGGCGCTGCGGCAAAACGTACGATGTAAACATTCTGATCCGCCGACGCACTCGCATCCGTCGGGGCCCGCACGCCTTCGATAAAGAACGACGTTGGTGCCGTAAACCAGAATCCACGGGAATATCCCGTATATGTGCTGCTGTGCGGCGGCAGAGGCATTAACTGCCCCTGCGCAGCTGCTTCCTGTCCAAGCATGAGAACGGACATGAAGAAAAGTGCGGCAGTAATGATTTTCCGCATTTGTATCCTTGCGTGAAGCATAAAGCCTCCTATCGTTGGTGGTCAGGATGATCGAGATTTTTCAAACCTTGGTATACAAGCATTATAACAGAATGTTTCAGCGAAAAGTGCCTTTTTTTCACAGTGTTGCTATTTTTCCGACCTGTGCGCTGCCTCCAGATGTGAGGTAACGGATTCATCCCTTCTCCGCTGAGTTTTGCAAACGAATTCTTGCTTCTCACCTCCACTGCTTCTAACTTTCTGTTTTCATCCTCAATCGGAGAGAAGATTTGAGTCTGACCTATAAGAATGCGGGCGTCGATATCGACTCGGGCGAGGAACTCGTCCGGCGCATAGCAGCCAAAGTGAAATCGACACACGGTCCCAGGGTTTTGGCGAATATCGGAGGGTTTGGGGCGCTTTTTGACGCTTCCTTCACCGACTACAAGGAGCCTGTCCTCGTTTCCAGTGTCGATGGCGTCGGAACGAAATTGAAAATTGCGGCGCTCGCCGACCGCCACAATACGGTCGGGCAGGATCTGGTCAATCACTGTGTCAACGATATCCTCACGACGGGCGCGCGTCCGCTGTTTTTTATGGATTATTTCGCGACCGGAAAGCTCAATCCCGATGTGGCCGAACAGGTGATCAATGGGTTTGTGGAAGCATGCCGCGAGAATGGCTGCGCCCTGATAGGCGGCGAAACCGCCGAAATGCCGGGGATGTACGCGCCCACGGAGTACGACATTGCCGGTACTATCGTCGGCATCGTCGAGAAAAGCCGCATTCTGAACAAACAGGACGTCCGTCCCGGGGACGTGCTCATCGGCCTGCCTTCGAGCGGACTGCACACCAACGGCTATTCACTCGCCCGCGCCGCTTTGCTCCCGCACTTCTCTCTCGACGCGCATTTCGACGATCTCGGGTGCACGCTGACCGATGCGCTGCTCGCCGTGCACCGCAGCTACCTGCACGCCGTGGCTCCTCTGCTTGACGACGATCTGGTGCATGCCCTGTCGCACATCACGGGCGGAGGCATCGTCGGCAATACCATGCGGGTGCTCGCCGACGACTGCGTGCTCGACGTCAATTGGGACGCCTGGACGCGCCCGCCTCTGTTTCGAATGATTCAGGAACTCGGAAATGTGCCGGAAGAAGACATGCGAAGGACGTTCAATCTCGGGATCGGCATGATTGTGATCGTCCCAGAGAAGAACGTGGACACTGTGTTGCAGCGTTTAGGCACCGAAGTCCCTGTCATCATAGGCACCGTCGCCGCCCGTGGCTGAAAAATTCCTGCTTCCATGCTGAAGAACGGAACGCGTCCCCCAATCGGGACGCGTTTTTCATGTCGATTCAGCCGAAGAAACTCAGACTGATGCGGATTCGGCCTGGAGTTTTTGCAGTGTCTGTGCGAGACAGGGGATGCGCGCGTCTTGCACTGCGTTTGTATTCCAGATGTGGAGAATGTCAATGACCTGCCGCCTTGCGTCCAGATCCCATTGCAGCCGTGGATTGCGGAGAAAATCGCAGATCAATTCATGCAGCTGCGGCTCGGTCGATTCGCGGAGAGACGAAAGGAAATCGAGGAGATCGCTCCGGCTGCCATACATCCCTGCGATACGAAGCACATATTGAAGTGCGTGATAGACGTGGGGATCGTCGACATGTTCCGCGGAGCGACGAAGAAGCATAAATGCCGATGCCGAATCCGCAGGCCTGGTGCCGATAATGCGGGCCGCCACGCCTGGAGTGATGAGCCTTCTCCATGGCTTGGGCGAAATGGCAAGTTCTTCGAGGATGGGATAATCCTGCTGAAAATACAGGTCGTAATGCTCAAGCAGCGCGTACAGAATCAGGTTGCGGGCATCCACCCAGTCGAGACTCATGTCGATCAGTTCGATAATCTGAGGAGCTTTCTGCGGCTGCTGCTGAAGATAGGAACCGGCGAGCATCGCACTGATCTTGCGTAGATGCGCCACCCCGTAGCGGAAACCATGCGCCGTGCCGATGCTGTTTGCATGCGGGATGCGCACAACGTGCAGCGGCGCCGTTTCCCAGAGCCAGCAGGCAAAATCGAAGCCATTGGGCGGCAATCCGGCAAATCCCTCCCCCATGGCCTCCGCAATCATACGCGCGATCTCCCAGGCCGCAAGATGGCGGCCGTCGATAATCGGCGGATGTTCGAGCTGATCGATGATGTCGGCGAGCGCGGTCTCGAACTCGCCTCCCGTGACCAGCAGACTGTTGCGGATATTGCGATCGAAAAGTTCGTGCATTCGAGAGACCTTATTTCCCTGCGGAGTGAAGAGCGCCGGGACGCCAGAGATACAGGAAGCGATACACCGCTTCGGGGTCATGGGCTTCGTTTTTTTCCAGCAGCCCGCTGTCCTGCGTATGTAGCCGTTGTCCGGTGCCGTCGAGCACGACCAGCACGGGGAAACCGAATCGTTCGGGATTTCCCAGCCGTGCGAGCACGTCGGGATTCATGTTTTCCTTGCTGTAATTCACGCGGAGCAGCACATAATCGGTTTTGAGCAGTGAATCGATCGCTGGGTTGCTGTTCATCAATCGATCGAGTTTGATGCACCAGGGACACCAGTTGCCGCCCACCTGCACGAGAACGTGCTTGCCGGAGGCGGACGCACCGGCAATCGCAGCGTCAAGATCCGTGGCTGCATCGGCCGCCGGGTCGTAGAGCTGCACCTTCTGCTCCTGGGCGTGGATTGCCCCTGCGCAAAAAAGGAAGGTGACGAATACAAGCAGGCGGAGTTGCATGGCAGTAACCTCATTGGCCCAGGTTGGGCGGGATCGTGCGTCGTGGTATGCGGGGATTGAATGCATGGGTTACGTACTGGTAAAATAGACTCTTTGAGTGCAAAGGACAAACCACTTCCCGGGTAAAAAAAGGAGGCTGCCCTCTTTTGAGGCAGCCTCCATGGATCCAGATAATCAGCGTGATCAGGCGTTGATCGAAGAGAGCCGCTCGTTCATGCGTGCATCGACTTCCAGCACGGCAGGAATGCGGGCGCTCGTCGGGAGCACCTGATCGGAATACAGGATAAAATGCGCTTTCCCGTCCTCGGTCGGGAAGGTCAGACCGATGTGGCCCTCGGTTCCCTGTTGCCGGATAAAGGATAGCAACTCGGTTGAAAGTTCTTCTGCCCCGCTGAACGCGGGAGTGAGTCCTTCCATCTCAAGCAGTCGGCGGAGGATGGCGATGTTGCTCATACCCGTCGGCGATTCGCCGATGGCATTGCTACGCTGTCGCTGTCCGGCCCAATTCGTGAAATGCCCCTCGCCTTCCCAGTATGCAGCAAGCGGAAGGAATACATCCGCTGCCTGCGCCGTTTCGGTGAGGAACATGTCAGCAACGACCAGGAATTCGAGATTGTTGATGAAGCCGTTGTAGTCTTCAGCGGCCGCGGGATTCTCGCCGAGGATGAGAGCCGCGCGGATCTTGTCCTCGCGGATTTTGCGGGCGAGATTGGTGCCGCCGGCAACCACGTCGGTGATGTCATGCTTCCAGAAGCGGTTGACCGCATCGAGAATACGCGTGTTGCGAATGCTCGCACCGCCCGGCAGCAACTGGCGGTCGAATCCCGCGACGGTCATACCGGTATGGTTACATTCACTCGTGAACAGCGCGATGCCGGAGCCTTTTACTCCGACCTTGCCGAGCATCATCATCAGAGTCGTGAGCGCTTTCAGATCCTCGTTCGATCTGTCGAGACGGCTGTCGAGATTGAACCAGGCAACCACCTTTTTTGCCGGATCGGCAAGGAGTTCGACGATCGCATGAATCTTGCTTTCCGTCACACCCGTCACGAGCGCGACCTCATGCAGATCCTCGTTTTCGATCCGTGCCTTCACCTGATCGAAGTTGGTGGTGCGGCGGGCGATGAAGTCCTCGTTGACCGCATTGCGGCGCAGGAGTTCGGACATGATGCCGTTGAGCAGCTTGGTCGCAGTACCGCGACGCGGATCCGCCCAAACGCTCGCATGCGCCACGAGGTCGATTTCAGAGGAATTGATGACAATGCCCTCGGTCCCCTGACGCATCCGACGCTTCATGCGCCAGCCCATCACGGGATTGTCCACGGTCGGGTTGCCGCCGAGGAAGAGGTACAGGTCGGCATTCTCCAGATCCTCGAGGTCGGCGCTGGCGAGCGTCGATCCGAGCATTTCGTCGAGTGCGTGATAATCCGCCCCGTTGACCATGTTGTGGAAGGAGGCGAGATTGTTCGTACCCAGCGCGGTGCGCGCGTATCGGCCTGCCAGATACAGTTCCTCGTCCGTCATTTTGGGCGATGCCGAGACGAGGACGCTGTCGGCGCCGTAGTCTTCGAGAATGCGCCCACGGCCCTTGTGAATGGCTTCGAACGCTTCGTCCCATGATACTTCGACGAGTTCGCCGCCCTTGCGTACCATCGGCTTCTTTACCCGGCTTCCGTCGAGGTAATGCTGGTAGCCGAAGCGGCCGCGCACGCAGAGTTCGCCATAATTCGGACCGATTTCCGGAGAAGCGCCGGTGACATAAAAGAGATCAGCGGCTTTGACCTTCATCGTGACGTTGCATCCGACGGAGCAGTAGTTGCAGATGTTGAAGACGGCATCCATCTGCCATGGGCCCGAACGACGGAAGGGCATCTTCTCCACGAGCGCGCCCGTGGGACATACGTCGATGCAGTTTCCGCAGGCCACGCAGTTGGTTTCATGCAGCGCTTTCTCCATCGCCGGTTTGACGATGGTGCGGAAGCCGCGGTTGACGAAGCCCAGCGCCGCGACGTTGAGGATTTCCTTGCAGGTGTTGACGCAGCGGCCGCAGTTGATGCACTTGTTCGAATCGATCTTGATGAACGGGTGCCGCGTGTCCGCGGTGTAACGATTGAATTCACCCACGAAGCGCTGCTGGTCGACGCCGTATTCGGTGCAGTAATCCTGCAGACGGCATGAAAGCCCGGCATCGCAGCCGCACTCGGCACAGCGTAATGCCTCGGCAAACGCGTCCTGATCGCCATAGGCGTGCTCGACTTCCATAAAGCCCTTGAGGCGGTCGGCCACGGGGATTTCATGTGCGTGATGGCGCTCGCTTTCCTTGACGAGAGGAATATCCTCGCGTGTCATCTTGTGGAAATTGTCGCGCTTGCTTTCGAAGCGGTCGGTGAGAGGCGTTACAATGCCTGTCTGGAGGTACTTATCGATCGCGCGCGCAGCCATGCGGCCCGCAGCAATGGCGTCAATCGCGTCAGCGGGTCCGGTCACCACGTCGCCGCCCGAGAACACGCCCGGACGATCAGTGTCGAACGTGCCCGTCTTGGCTTCGATGGTCTTCCATTTCGTCACCGCGATTTTTCCGTCGCCCGTGACACCGTCGAGATCGGGTTCCTGGCCGATGGCGGAGATGACCCAATCGCATTCGAGATCGAACTCCGATCCTTCGACGACCACCGGACGCCGACGTCCCGACGCATCGGGTTCGCCGAGTTCCATGCGGACGTTCCGGATCGACTTCATGCGGTTGTCCTCGACGTTGATGCGCACCGGCGCCGCGAGGAATTCCATTTTCACGCCTTCTTCCTCGCATGCGACGATTTCAATTTCGTTCGCAGGCATTTCCTTCCGCGTGCGGCGATAAAGGAGGATCACTTCATCCGCGCCAAGACGCAGCGAGGTGCGTGCGGCATCGATGGCGGTGTTACCGCCGCCAACCACCACGACGCGCCCCTTGATGTCGGGCTGGGTTTTCATTTCGACCTGGCGGAGGAATTCCACGCCACTGAGCACGCCGTCGGCCTCTTCGTTCTCGACGGCCATCGGCTTGCCCACCTGGGCGCCGAGTCCGACGAATACCGAACGGAAGCCCTGATCGAACAGGTCATCGATCGAGAAATCCTTCCCGAGCATGCGCTGCGTATGCACTTCCACGCCGAGATCC
This sequence comes from Bacteroidota bacterium, assembly GCA_014860565.1. Classification (GTDB taxonomy): domain Bacteria; phylum Bacteroidota; class Ignavibacteria; order SZUA-365; family SZUA-365; genus SZUA-365. Next base: position 11,221 of record JACZJN010000057.1, on the reverse strand, counting down.
GTGATCCAGCTGATTTCCTTGTCGAGCACTTCCTTCGGGAGGCGGTACTCGGGAATGCCGTAGCGGAGCATGCCGCCGAGATGCGGGAGAGCCTCGTACACCACCGGGCGGTAGCCTTCGATGGCGAGGTAGTAGGCGCAGGTGAGTCCGGCAGGACCGCCGCCGATGATGGCGACGCGGACGCCGTTATCTTCCTTCACCTCGGGCTTCCACATGTCGCCGATCATATCCTGGTCCGCGACATAGCGCTTGAGAAAATCGATGCCCACGGGGGAATCCACCAGCGTACGCCGGCAGTTCACCTCGCATTTACGGGTGCAGACACGTCCGCACACCGACGGCAGCGGGTTCTTTTCCTTGATGAGTGCGACGGCTTCCTTGAACTTGCCCATGCTGATCAGGGACATGTAGCCCTGGATGTCCACATCGGCCGGACAGTTCAGGCGACAGGGTCCGAAGCAGTCGGCGTAGTGATTCGAGACAATCAGTTCGAGGCAGGTCTTGCGCGCGCGGCGCACCTTCTGCGACGCGGTATTGATGGCCATTCCCTCCTGCACCTTCGTGGAGCAGGCGGGGAACATGCGGTTCTGTCCCTCGAGCTCCACCACGCAGAGGAAGCACGCTCCGAAGGGCGGCAGCTTGTCGTCGTAGCACAGCGTCGGGATGTGGTCGATGTTCTGTTCGTGGCACACCTGGAGAATGGTTTTCTCAGGTGAAGCGGTTACTTGCTGTCCGTTTATCGTCAATGTTACCATGGGGCACCTTAATCCTTCACTACCGCGTCGAAGCGACAGACCGTGAAACATTTACCACATTTGATGCAAAGATCCTGATCAAGGTAATGCATCTGCTTGCGCTCGCCGGTGATCGCAGCCGTGGGGCATGCGCGTGCACAGGCGGTGCAGCCGTTGCAGAGATCGTTGATCGTATAGGTGAGCAGCGGCGTGCAGACATGCGCCGGACATTTCTTGTCGACGATGTGCGCAACGTACTCGTCACGGAAATACTTCAGTGTCGTGATCACCGGGTTGGGAGCGGTCTGACCGAGCCCGCACAATGACGCCGAACGAATCTGCTCGCTGAGTTCGGAGAGATTGTCAAGATCCTCCATCGTACCCTGGCCGTCCGTGATGCGCTCCAGAATTTCGAGCATGCGCTTTGTGCCGATGCGGCAGAACGTACACTTGCCACAGGATTCCGCCTGCGTGAACGTGAGGAAGAATTTCGCCACGTCAACCATGCACGTGGTTTCGTCCATGACGATCAGACCGCCGGAGCCCATGATGGCACCGGTTTTATTGACTTCCTGATAATCGACCGACAGCTCGCACATTTCGGCCGGGATGCAGCCGCCCGAGGGACCGCCCATCTGCACGGCCTTGAAGCGCTTGTCGTCGATGATGCCGCCGCAGACGTCGAAGATGATCGAATTGATGGTCAATCCCATCGGCACTTCAATCAGTCCCGTACGGCGCACCTTGCCGGCCATGGCGAAGACCTTCGTCCCCTTGCTGTTCTCGGTACCGTAGGCCGCGAACGCCGCGCCGCCGTTGAGCAGAATCCACGGGATGTTGGCGAAGGTCTCGACGTTGTTGATGTTGGTCGGTTTTCCCCAGAGACCGGACACGGCCGGGAATGGCGGCCGGAAGCGCGGCATGCCGCGGCGTCCCTCGATCGAGGCGATCAGTGCCGTTTCCTCACCGCAGACGAAGGCGCCCGCGCCTTCCTTGATCTTGATGTGGAAGTTGAAACCGGTGTCGAGGATGTTGTCGCCGAGCAATCCGCGGCGCTGCGCCTGCGAAATCGCCTGTCGAAGACGCGCGATCGCCTTCGGATATTCGGCGCGGCAGTAGATGTAGGCGTCGTCGGCACCGATCGCGAAGCCCGCGATCATCATGCCTTCGAGCACCGAGTGCGGATCGCTCTCGAGCACCGAGCGGTCCATGAACGCACCCGGATCGCCTTCGTCGGCATTGCAGATGATGTATTTCTTGTCGCCCGCGGATGCGCGGGTGAATTCCCATTTCTTTCCGGTCGGGAAACCGCCGCCGCCGCGCCCGCGCAGTCCTGATGCGAGCACTTCGCCGATCACCGTTTCGGGCGTCATTTCGGTCAGCACCTTGCGCACGGCCTTGTAGCCGTCGCGCGCAATGTACTCCTCGATCGAGCCGGGATCTATCACGCCGCTGTTGCGGAGCACGATGCGCACCTGGTTGTCGAAAAAGCCCGCTTCTCTGCCATTGCCGAGAGCCAGCCATTCGTCGATGTTCGTGCCGCCGAGCACGTCCTCTTCGATGATGCGGCCAACGCGTTCCGGTGTCACTTCCGCATAGAGATGGCTCTCGCCGTCCCCGTCCTGGATTTCGACCAGCGGTTCGCGATAGCACATGCCGATGCAGCCTGTTTCCTTGAGTTCGAATGCACCCGGATGCTCCTTGAGTTCTTCCTGAAGCGCCCGGAATACTTTCTCTCCACCTGCGGATATGCCACAGGTTCCGAGTCCTACGAGTACTGTTTTCATTTATCCACCTATCCGGGTTACTGATCCGTTGCCTTGCTGCGACTTTTGAAGTCGCGGAAGATCTTCCGTGTCTTGGCCGCGGTGAGCCGGCCAAACACTTCGCCATTGATCGTGAGCACCGGTGCGAGCGAGCAGCAGCCGATACAGGCGACCGAAACGAGGGAGAACTGGCCGTCTTCGGTCGTCTCCTCGTAATTGATGCCCAGTTCCTCCTGCAGCGTGCTGTAGAGCATTTTCACGCCGTTGACATGACAGGCCGTGCCGTTGCAGACGCGGATGATGTTCTTGCCCAGCGGCCGCGTGCGGAACTGCGCGTAGAAGGTCACCACGCCGTAGATCTCCGCGGAGGGAATGCCTGTCACGTTGCTGATGTAGTGAATGGCTTTTTCCGGTACGTACCCGTAGGTGTCCTGCGCCGACTGCAGCAAAGGGATGAGGGCCCCCTCATGCCCGTCGAATTTCCACAGGTCGACGTTGAATTGTTTGAATTCTTCAGAGTGTTGTTCTGCCATCTGTCTGCCTCTAAAGTTGGGTGAGGTCGATGATCCAATCCCGCTTCACGCGCAGCACGCCGTCAAGCGGACGGATATGCCGGTCGACAACCTTGTCGATCTGTTCGAAGGTATCTCCGCTGAGCGCGGCCACGCATCCGCAGCTGCCGAAAGCGAGAGCGCCGAACTCCAGGCCGTCAATCGACTGCAGTTGAAGCTCGAGATCCGTGCTCTTCGCCGCGTCGATCTCCATCGTCAACCATGCGTGGCAATGTTCGGCATCGGCAGTAAAGCCGTTGATGACCTCTCTCTCCACCGGACAGAACAGGAGATCCTGTACGCCAGGCAAAGCGCCCAGTTCCGCGCGAACGGTTTCGTCGGCGGAGGCAAGGACAAGTGCGAGATGGTAATGGCCGTCAACAGCGTGCCACGCCAGGACGGCGGGCATCTTTCTGACTGTCTCAATGCCGGGGACTAAATGCTCGGAATCTCCGAATAGGAGGAACGCGTAGGCACCCGTGCTCATGATACCTTCCTTTGTATTGTTGCATGGGGAAGAAAAAGGCGAGAGGTCTTCGAGGATAAATCTATACTAGCGTGTTCGGATGGCATGCCTTGGTCACATTCGACGGGTTACTGCGATGCAAATGTGTATGTGCGGTCAGACGGAAAAATGTGAAAAAAATAAACAGATACCAAGACCGTTAATATTTTTTTCCAGGTCAAAAAAAATCAGGCACTTGGATGGGCGTTAGATCGGCCGGGACGGGCGTCCGGAGGAGACCCACGGGGAATCCGCCAGGAAGAAGCGCCAGGGCAGCTCACGGCTCCTGCTGATGCCAACCCGCGGAGTAATAATGATGCCGTGGGAAGGGATTTTCGGAGCGTCGGCGATGCCGACGAGCGTCCCGTCGAGCGCGAGTCCGTTTTCCTCCCTCCCGATCCCGAAGGCCTGGCACAGCTTTGCAGGACCACTGGCCAGATCTCGGTCGCGCTTCTCCTCTCCCCTGTGCAGCCGCATCAGGTCGATGCCTTCGAGCGGCTCGAGGGCGCGAATGAGCACCGCGGCGCCCACGCCTTCCTTCTCGGTGACGACATTCATGCAGAAATGCATGCCGTAGGTGAAATAGACATAAAGCTGACCACCCGCGTGAAACATGACGTCGTTCCGCGTTCCGCGGCCTCGGAACGAATGCGATGATTCGTCGCCGCTCTGATGATAGGCCTCCACTTCGACAATGCGTCCGCTGAGCAGGCGGCCGCCGAAGTGGCGAAAAAATGTTTTTCCCAATAGCTCACGTGCGATGGTGAGGGTGGGACGCTGATAGAATGCAGCGGGAAGAATATTCATCTATCGTGCGATGAATGCCTTGATATCCGCAATATCCTGATCGGTGAGCTTGTCGCGGGAGAAAAACGGCATCGTTTCATCACCCGATCGCACGGCGCGTGGGAGATGTTCGACTTTCCGCTTGACCACGCGCATCGCGGGCCCCAGGCCGTTTTCATGACAGAATGCGCAGGCCATGCCAAACACTTTTTCGCCTCGCATCGCATCTCCGCGCAATTTTTCGATCGTTTCAATTTCCTTGTCGAAGGCATCTGCGTTGAAATCCGGATCACCGGGATAGGTCACTGCGGTCCAGGTGAGCATCGGGGGTTCGTCGGCGGGAGAAATATATGCGTAGAAAGCCATCAACGCCGCGGCTTCCTGCTCGCTGAGGGCAGTTTCGATGTTCTTTCCGCGCGCCTGGAACTGGAAGGCGCATTTTGCCGCGCCTGCAGCGGTACGCCGAAGAGCGTTGCCGGTAAATTCCCCGTTCCACGTCTGCGCTCGAGTGTGTGCCCCAAGGATGCTGTGTCCGGCGCGGACTCGTCCGTCATTTTTCCCGTCCTCATCGTAATCGGTGTGGCAGTCCATGCATGCCACGCCTGACTCGCCCAGGTGGCGGTCACGGAAAATTTCCTGCCCGCGCTGTGCCAGCTGTTCGATTGCCCCCGTATCCATTCCTTCCGCGCTCCCCGCCTTTTTCTCACCACCACCGCAAGCCGTGAACAGCAGCAACAGCACCAATGCAAGTACGTTGATTGATGATTTCATTCCACTATGTCCTCTCGGTTATTGATTCTCAATCCTACATCCGACTATTTCGGCTCCCACAACTCCCCTCCGCAGGGGATGACGTCTTCGCTGACATGCTCATCGAGCTTGGAGCAGAGCACGCCGGTGGGTTCGAAATACCTGCATGAAGCACACAGCGTGCCGTCGATGACGTTCTTGGTTTCATCCTGATAGATGCGGTACTGCACTTGCATGGGATGGATGACCGCCGCATAAATCATGATGAGTGTGAGTGCGACCCAGGTCGAGTAGTCGATCCAGCGCACATACTCGATGAGGAGCAACGCCAGTCCGATGACGATGGCCGCGCGGAACAGCGCCCAACTGACAATGCTGCCGATGGTGTTGCGATATGTTCCTTCCACGTTTTCCGCCATGGCCCTCTCGCTTACGCTCCGTGCACGTTGCGGTGCTTCTTGCGTTCTGTTTGTGTAAATTACAGTTTATAGAAATTTTGATACAGGAAAAAGTACGCTGAAAGGCGGATTGAAAAACTGATGAAACTGTTCCGACGTACCACTTCCCATCCCTGGCCACCCGCCTGGCGTCTCGATGCGGCTGGGACCCTCTGGCGCCTGAAATTTTCCAACACCGGTTTGATTCTGGGCGAAGCGCGCGATCTCGAGGCGAAGACCTCCTGGTTTTTCTGCTGCGACGAGTCGGATGGCCGTATGTTGTGGACCGATCTCCGCCTGGAGGAACCCTGGTGGGTCGGGCTCGAAGACATCGACGGAGGGCGTTTCTACCTTCATGGCTTCCGCAAGCCCGACATGCCGCAGCACGTTGGGATCTATGCCTTCGATCTCGAAAGCGGTGCGCCTCTGTGGCGCAACGAGGAACTCGCATTCCTGTTTGCCATCGACGGCAGTGTGTATGCCTCGCAGCAGCGCTTCGACGGAGTGTATGTGCTCCGGCTCTCACCGGACGACGGTTCAGTCGTCGAGGAACTCGGTCAGCAGAACGAGCGCGTCAACACGTTGCGCGCGATTCTCAACGAACAGGACAGTTTCGCCGGGTACCGGTATCCCGAGCATTTCCACGAAACGCATCCGGAATTCTCCGAACTCCATCAGCGGGTGCACACGGTCGTGGATCCGGCTGTCGTCGCAGGAAATCTGGACATGCTGCACGACGGGTCGCTTCTATTTCTCTCCTGGCACGAAGCCCTTCCCGGACGGCAGCGCAGCTTCAAACAGGAATTCGCAGCGCTGCACGTGGAAAGCGGCACATTGCTTTTTCAGGACACCATCGTCGACGACGCAACGGCGACCGGGGTCGATTCCTTTTTCGTCAAGGACAATCAGCTTTTCTACATCAAAAACTACCGCACACTTACCTCTCACGACCTCGCGAGTGTACCAGTATGACCTTTGTCAACGACTCTCTCAGCATCGAAACGCGGGGCGACGGCGACATGATAGACCTGACCGACCGTCTCTCGCTCCTGCTGCAGAAACACAAGCTGAAAACCGGACATATGGTACTGTTTGTGCCCGGGTCCACGGCCGGACTCACGACCATCGAATATGAGCCCGGACTGAAAAAAGATTTCTCCCTGCTGATGGAGCGGCTGATTCCGCGCAACGCGCGCTATTTCCATGAGGAAACCTGGAACGACGGCAACGGACACTCCCACGTCCGAGCGTCTCTCCTCGGTCCGAGCCTCACCGTGCCTTTCGGTCAGGGGAAATTCCTGCTCGGCACCTGGCAGCAGGTAGTGCTCATCGATTACGATACGCGTCCCCGTTCACGCGAACTGGTCGTTCAATTCACCGGAGAATAAAGGCAGCCCATGACAGACAGCCGCATCATCGAGCACGGGCGCGAAGTGGTCCGCATCGAGGCCGAAGCATTGGCTTCGATGACCGAGCGAATCGGCGAAGACTTTGCACGGGCAGTCGAGATAATCTATGAGTGCAGCGGCCGTGTGATCGTCGCTGGCATTGGGAAGAGCGGACTGATCGCACGAAAGATCGTCGCGACGATGAACAGCACAGGCACCCCTGCCATTTATCTGCATCCTTCCGACGCAATCCACGGTGATCTGGGTATGGTACGCAGCGAGGATGTGGTGCTGCTCATTTCCAAAAGCGGTGTCACCGATGAACTCAAGCTGATCCTCCCCATCTTCTCACGCATTGGTGTGAAGATCATCTCCATACTCGGCAACAGCGGAGCGTCATCGCTCGCCGACCATTCGGACATCATCCTCGATGCGAGCGTCCGTGAGGAAGCCTGCCCGCACAATCTGGCTCCCACCGCATCCACGACCGCGGCGCTGGCGTTGGGTGATGCTCTCGCCGTGGCACTGCTCAAGAAGCGCGACTTCACGGCCGAGGATTTCGCCCTCTTCCATCCGGGAGGCAGTCTCGGGAAACGACTCCTGTTGCGCGTCAATGAAATCATGACCGCGGGCGATGAAGTGCCGCGCGTGCATCAGGCCGTACCGCTGAAGGATGCGATACTTGAAATCACGTCCAAACGCCTTGGCGCCACCTGCGTGGTCGACGACGCGGGCAAACTCGTCGGGATGATCACCGATGGCGATCTCCGGCGACTGCTCGAACGCGACACCGACATGAAGAATCTGCTGGCCGTCGATGTCATGAACGCGCGGCCGAAAACCATCCTCTCCAGCACGCTTGCCGCGAGCGCGCTCGAACTTATGGAAGAACACAAAATCACACAGCTGATCGTCACCGACGAAGCGCGAATACCGATCGGCATCGTGCATATGCACGATTTGGTGCAATTGGGACTGGGATGAAAAAGATTGGCTGATGGCTGATTGAGGAATGGAAAGATGGAAGAAAGGAAGAATGGAAGAATGAGAGAACCGTTTCTTGATCGTCTTGCCCGCAGGGTTGTACTATTTGATGGTGGGATCGGCACGGAATTTTACCGCCGCGGTGTGTTCATCAATAAATGCTACGACGAACTCAACCTGAGCAACGCGTCTCTCGTCGAACAGGTGCACCGCGACTACATCCAGGCCGGCGCCGACGTCATCGAGACATACACCTTCGGCGCGAACCCGGTCAAGCTCGCGGCGCACGGATTGCTCGAAAGTCTCGAGGAGATCAACAGGCGCGGCGCGGAGATCGCGCGGGCGGCAGCGGGCGACGACGTGTACGTCGCCGGATCGATCGGTCCACTCGGAACGCAGATGGAGCCGTTAGGTCCGCTTTCACGCGAGGAGGCGCGGGAGCTGTTCGCCCGTCAGATTCGCGCACTGTGCGCGGGTGGGGTGGATCTGTTCGTGCTCGAGACATTCATCTATCCCGAGGAACTCGAGCAGGCGATCCTCGCTGTGCGGGAGTGCTGCGACAAGCCCGTGATCGCGCATATCACAATCAACGACGATGCAAGCTCCCTTACCGGAGCGAGTCCCGAGGTATTGCTCAGCGAACTGGTCGCGATGCATCCCGACGTGCTCGGCGTCAACTGCACGGTCGGGCCGAGCGTCATGCTGACCTGGCTCGAGCAGGTGCGCGAGCTGACGGAGATACCGATTTCCATCATGCCGAATGCAGGCAAACCGAAAAACGTCGATGGACGCAACATTTATCTCACCTCGCCCGATTATCTCGGTACCTACGCCAAGCGCTATATCCAGGCAGGCGCTAATGTGATCGGCGGCTGCTGCGGGACCGGCCCGGAGCACATCAAGCACATGCGCAACGCAATCAGCGCGTATGGCTTCAAGACCCAGGCACCCATCGCAGCCGCGAAGGAATTCGATATCCCCACGGATATCCGCGTGTTGCCGCGGGAGGAGAAATCGCGGCTCGCACGCCGTCTCCAAGACGGGCATTTCGTCACGATGGTGGAACTGGTCGCCCCCCGCGGGGTTTCGGCCCGGATCGAAATCGAGAAAGCGCGACGCCTGTTTTATTATGGGGTCGATGTTATCAATATTCCCGATGGACCGCGCGCCAGCGCCCGCATGTCGGCGATGGCCATGGCTGCGCTGATACAGCGCGAGGTCGGCATCGAAACCGTATTGCATTACGCCTGCCGCGACCGAAACGTGATCGGCATTCAGTCCGATCTGCTGGGCGCCTGGGCACTCGGCGTGCACAACATACTCGCCGTCACGGGAGATCCTCCCAAGCTCGGCAATTATCCCGATGCCACGGCCGTGTTCGACGTTGACGCCATTGGCCTGGTGAACATCATCAACCGCCTCAATCACGGGCTTGACATCGCGGGAAATCCGATCGGTGCCCCGGCCGGCATGCACATCGGCGTGGCCGCCAATCCCGGCGCGCTGAACATGGAACAGGAGTTGCGCCGTCTCGACTGGAAGGTGGATGCCGGAGCGGAATTCATCGTCACGCAGCCGGTATTCGATCTCGAACTTTTCCATGATTTTATGCGCCGCATCGAACATGTTCGCCTGCCCGTCATCGCCGGACTCTGGCCGCTCGCTTCGCTGCGCAACGCCGAATTCATGAACAACGAAGTTCCGGGATGCGACGTCCCGGAATCCATCATGGAGCGCCTGCGCCGCCATGCCGATTCGAAGGAGGCGGGCCGCGCGGAAGGAATCGCAATCGCCAACGAGACACTCGAACAAATCAAGGAATCCATCGCCGGGGTTCAGATCTCCGCCCCCTTCGGCCGCATCGATACCGTCTTCGAGGTGTTGGACGGGGTGCGGTTACGGTAAGGCCGTTCGTGCATCGGGCGGATTCGTGAATCCGCCCTACGGGAGGGGCAACCGATCATCATTTTTTTCTCACGTATCACTTCAAGGGTACTTTACAATGCCCTTATTTTTCATTACTTTTGGCCCATGCCACCGTACGGTTACCCCAAACAGAGGAAACAACACAAGCTCGTTCGTGTCCTGAAAAACAGGACATATACGATCTTGCTTGTCTCAGCGACGCTGGTGCTGACGTATTTCCTTTTCAGCACAAAGGGGTTCGTAAGCAGGGTACAGATCAGCGCGGATTTGCAGGACAAAAAGGACCGTGTGATCGCACTGCAGAGGGATATGCAGAATCTGACGCGCGAACGCGACCGTCTGCGCGACGACCATAAAGCCATCGAGCATGTCGCGCGCGAGACACATGGCATGATCAAACCCGGGGAAATCGTCTACCGCATCGTACCCGCGAAAGAAAACAAGCAGCAATGATTACCATAGGCATCGACATCGGAGGCAGCAGCATCAAGGCTGCGCTGACGGATGCGGGGCAGCGTATCGTCGCACGGACGCGCCGTCCGACCATGGCGGAATACGAGCGTGAACGTACGATCAGCCAGATCGATGAATGCATCGGGGAACTGCTCGCGCACGTGGAAGCGCGTGATGTGGAAGGGATCGGCGTGGGCGTACCCGGGGCGATCGATCTTGAAAACGGTGTCGTGTATTATCCCCCGAATTTGCCCGGCTGGGGCGAGGTTCCCCTGGCAGACATTCTCTCACGGAAGTGGGATATTCCCGTCCGCCTGGACAACGACGCCAACTGTGCAGCCCTGGGGGAAGCGCATTTCGGCGCGGGAAGGCAGCGCGAGCATTTCGTCGGACTGACCCTCGGCACCGGTGTGGGCGCGGGGATCATCATCGGGGGACGCATCTATCACGGTCAGCGCGGCTTCGCCGGAGAATTCGGACACATTACTATTAATTCCGACGGTCCCCTCTGCAATTGCGGCAATCACGGCTGCGTCGAGGCTTATGTCGGCATCCATTACATGATGCGTGAGGCCATACCGCTTTTACGCGCGGATATGAACGGGCTGCTGTACCAGCGCGCAATTGCGAATCCGGAGAGCCTCATGCCAGTAGATCTGTCCGAGGCGGCGCAACAGGGTGATACAACCTCTCGCGACATTCTGCGCGATACCGGCAAACGTCTCGGCATCGCCATCGCCTCGGCCGCGAATCTCCTCGACATCACCACATTTCTGATTGGCGGCGGCATCGCCGCAGCAGGCGATCCGCTCTTCGAAGGTATCATCGAAAGCGCCATCGCACGTGTGCTGAAAGTGCATCGCGACTCACTCACCATCCTCCCTGCCGAGCTCGGCAACGACGCCGGCATGCTCGGCGCAGCCTCGTTAATGCTGTAATCC
>JACZJN010000056.1 GCA_014860565.1 Bacteroidota bacterium | reverse complement strand
GACACGAAGAACAGCGACGGCATCATGTTCAGCGGCGGCCTGATGGTGTACCTGTAGGACTTTGGCTATTGGCCGTTGGCTATTGGCTTCTTGCCAAAAGCCAACCGCCTAAGTCGTCTGAGCTTCCAACGTTGGCAGGCTGCTCCCTGCCTGAACAACCTACGGCCTCCGCAGAAGCCCGAAAAACTCCACCTGCCGCGTTTCGGGTCCGGCGTACATGACAAGGCTGCCCATGAGCTTCCCTTCGTGAATGGGCATGAATTGAACGGTGATATCCTGGCTTGCTCCCGGGGCGAGGGTGAATTCCCGAGGGGAGGCTTTCACATCCTCGATGGAAATCACCTGTGGCGCGGCGGTGCCATCGTAACCGCGATACTCGACGGCGAGGGCGCCCTGCACCTCGACGATGCGCTGCGTGTCTTTCGACGCGTTGGTCAGTCGCAGTGTCGCGGTCGCGACGTTCCGCGTGATGAGCGTGTCCATCTGGATCTTATCAGGAGAAACGGTAAAAAACGACTCGATCTCGGCCTCGATGCGCAGGAGATACTGTTTCTGGCGATCGCCCTCGGTGTAGACCGACACCGTTTTGCTGACGTGACCGTTCGTCGTGCGCGGTGGAAGGAACGTGACGTCCACCGATGTCGAGCCGCCAGGAGGAATCGTGCTGCCCGACACCACGGCCGCCGTGCAGCCGCAGCTGGCCTTCACACTCGTGATGCGTACCGTGTCTGCACTGGTATTTCGGAGAACGAAGCGGTGTTCGGGCTTGTCGGTATGATGGATCGTCCCGAACGAATGCGTCGCATCGCCCTCGATGACGAGGGATGGTCCGTTCTTCTGCTGCGCCGAGCAGGAGAGAACGAGGAACGGAAAGAGCAGGAGGACGGTGAAGCGTTTCATGTGCTGCATGCCGGGGTGTGTGATGCAAAGAAGAAAAATAGGCACAAAAGGACATTGGCACAAAGGCACAAATGTGTTCCAGTCTTTGCATGGGGGAGCGCAAGGGCGTAATTTATCCTGATTCACTGATCGAAACGCCCATGCCCCTGAAAGAAAAACTGACCTCCCGGCTCGCAATCAAGTTTTACATCATCATCTCCAGCCTGTTCATCCTCGTGTTCGTGCTGGACAGCGTGGTGATGCCGCTGCTCGTGCATTCACGCGATGATGTAAAGATTCCTGATGTGACAGGGAAGAAGGCCACGGCGGCGATGGATATTCTGCTCGAAGCGGGACTCGAGCCGCAGGTGCATGACACCATGCCGCATCCGAAAATCGCTCCCGGCAACGTCGTGCTGCAGAATCCCGTCGCGGGTGCGGTCGTGCGTGAAGGACGCAACGTCTACCTGACTATATCCGGGGGAGAGGCACGCATCACGATGCCGAACCTTCGCGGACGTTCGCTGCGCGATGCACGCATTACGCTCGAGCAACTGGATCTGCGTCTGGGCATGGTCACCTACGAGGCCTCGGAACTCCCTGCCGAAACCATTGTTTCGCAGAGCGTTCCGCCCGGGAAAAAAGTGCGAAAAAACCAGATGATTGAAATCGCGGTCAGCGGCGGGTCGGACATAGAAATCGAAATTCCCTACGTCGTGGGGTTCAACCTTGACGAAGCCCAGCAGCGCCTGCTCGAAGGCGGCCTTCGGCTCGGCACGGTCACGTACAAGGAAAGCAGCAATCTCCTCCCCAACACGGTCATGAACCAGACTCCGGTCGCAGGAGATCCCGCCGCGCCGAACACGCCCGTCAACCTGGTCGTTTCACACTGACATGACAGTTCACGAAATGATGCAGCAGGTGGCCCTGCTCTCGACCGGGGAATACTCACGCGCAGGTGAGGTGTCTGCCATCACGATTCCCACGCCCGGCAAGCGCAGCCAGCTGATCTACGGGAAAGTGGATCACGCCGGAGAAGAGGACATGGGCATCCTGTACACGTCCGTGGGCATGCTCAATGAGAATGTCGACCTCAGCCACCTCCTCCACCTCAATGCATCACTCCGCCATGCGCGCACCGCCCTGCTCGAGGATTCCACCATCGTCCTTATCGCGACCTTCGATCTGCACAACACCTCCATCAAGGAGTGTGCCCGCATCATGCAGGAACTTGCCGCCGTCGCGGATGACCTGGAGCACAGATGGTTCGACGCCGACATCGGTTAAGAAATTCCTCATTACATCCAGGCAGCCTCGAAGCGCAGCGGCTGCAGCGCAATAAATCCTTCCCCGTATTTCCCCCCGACATGAAATCCCAGCCGTTGTGCGCGGCCGATCAGAGATTCGAGAAACTCCGGTGTGCTGATGTAGGTCTGCGGGCCCTCGGCCGACGCACCGTTGTGGAACTGCGTGCGGTATGCGTGGACGGCGGCGAGCTTCGTATCGAACACGTCGCTGATGTCGACGATGAAGCCCGGAGTGAAATCCTCGGATAACATGTAGTAGTAGGCGCGGGCGGGACGATACTCCTCCTGCCGTTTCCCCTCCTCGTCGAAACTCTCGACGCGCCGCAGACCGCTGGCGAACAACGCCTCGCGTACGAGTATGGACGCGTGTTCGTGGTCGGGATGCCGGTCGGTGTGCCAGGGGAGCAGCACGGTGTGGGGACGCCAGCGGCGGATTTCCCGCACGATCGCAAGCCGATTCTCGGGGGTGTTCGCCACGTCGCCGTCGGGAATGCCGAGGTTGCCGCGATAATCGAGACCCAGGATGCGCGTCGCTTCCGTTGTTTCCTGGGCACGCGATTCCGGAGTGCCGCGCGTGCTCAGTTCCCCGTGCGTCAGATCGGTGATGCCCACGCGCTTCCCGTCGCGCTTGAGCAGCAGCAGTGTCCCGGCGCAGTACAGTTCCGCGTCGTCGGGATGGGGAGAGAATGCCAGCATATCGAGGGATAACGTATCCATTATTTCTCCTTCACGTCGCGCAGTTGTTCAAGACGCTTTTCCACATCGGCACGGTTGGGATCGAGCGGAGTGGCGACGTCCAGGTAGCGCTCGAATGCCTCCCGCGCAAACGTGAGACGCCCCTGCTCGCCGTAAAACATTCCTTTGAGGTACCAGGCCTTCGCCGGATAATAGGCGCGGTCGGTAGCCATGTCGAGCACACGGATCGCCTCCCAGATGCGCTTCTGACTGTAATGGAACGAGGCCATGTTGCAGTAGAATTCCTCATTCCGCGGATCGAGGGTGATGGCGTTCTCATACAACAGCAGCGCATCGTCGGTCGCTCCCTGTTTTGCGCGGATGGTCGCCTGGTTATCGCGGAAGCCGGCATGCGAAGGATCGATGCGCTTGATGCCGTCGATGGCCAGTCCTGACGCCTCGCGATCGCCGATGTTGAACGAGGCGATCATGAACAGGCGCAGCATGTACGTGTTCAGCGGCAGCAGCTGGAGGGCGCCGTTGAGCAGCGCCACCGCGGTAGGATAGCTTGCCGCGCCGACATACCCGGCGGCCTGGCGCAGCATCAAGTCACCGAAGACCCTGCGCACCTCTCCGTTGCGCGGCGCGGCATTCAGTTCGGCGGAGAGCAGTCGGATGGCGCTGCTGTCGTCGCCGGCCATCACCGACATGCGCGCACGCAGAAGGGTGGGACGCGCGGCAAGTATCTGGGTGGTCAGGGTTCGCACACTGTCCGGCTTCCCCTGCATCATGCGGTCAGGGGCGGTACGGGCGTTGAGCACACGGTCGACGTCCGCCATCAGACTTTGCGGTGCGCGGTCCTGCAGCGGATGCGGCGGATCGAACATCGTGTACGGGGCGGCGTCCGCCGCAAGGGCGCGTACGCCGGCCTGATTCGTGGCATAGCAGGCCGCCACCAGCGCGAAATGGTCCAGCTGTATCTGCTGCAGGTGAAACAGGCGCACGGGATCGGCCATCAGTCGCGTAAAGCGCATGGGTGAGGGCTGCGCGGGAGAAAACGGTGTTTTGGAAGCGAGCACGCCGATCATCGCGCTTTCGGGATCGGCGCTGCTGAGCCAGAGTTCCACATGCGGAAATGCGTCGAGCACCGCGGTGAAGACACGGCGCATGGATGCGAGGTCCATTCGCGCGACGGGCAGCCACTGCATGAACACTCCGCCGTCGGAGAGCACGCGCGCGGCCTCGTGGAAATACGACTCGGTGAGCAGGTCGGCGTCCGGCTGCGGTTCGGCCAATGGCTCCGCACTTATAATCACGTCGAAGGGACCCTCGCTGCGTGCGAGAAAGGCCGGGATGCGCTCGCAGTGAAAGCGCACGTCATGCAGATAGCTCCAGGGATGGGTGGTATGCCGCGTGGAATCCGCCAGTCGCAGCGCCGCCGCCATCGGTTCGACGCAATCCACCGACACCGGTTCATGCATCATGACGGCTTCGAGCGGGAGGCTGGAACCGAGCCCGAGCATCAACACGCGCGAACCGCTCGGACGCATGAGCATCGGTATGTGTCCCATGCGGTAGAGATCGTTCTGCACCGTTCGCGACGATTGTGTCAGCGCCGTGGTCTGATTCCAGAACAGCGCGAAAAAACGATCGTCGTAGTCGCGCGAACGCAGGAGCGTCATGCGTCCCGCCGGTGTATGTTCCTCCGCCGTGATCTGGAAATTGACTGGATCGAAATAATTCCGGAAGGTGGGCTGATGCGGCGGGAAGGCCAGGTATCCGACGACGAGAATCGCAGCAAGCGTGATCGAGGCGGGGATGGTCTTTTCGAAAAATCGCGCGAATTCATACACGGCGATCAGCATCGCGGGAGCGATCAGCGCATATACGGCGATGTGGACGGGAATCATTGCGCGCAGGAAAAACGCGAGGAGGAGTCCTGCGCCGATCGACGCCATGAGCGAAAAGCGATCCCATGTTTTGGGGCTCCGTCCGCCGCGCACGACCGATGCCAGCGTGAGCAGCAGTACGCCGATCGCCGTGCCGGAGAGAATTCCGCCCATGCCGAAACCGGCGCTCCCGCCTTCGTACCAGTTGCGGTAGAAATCCGCAAAGGCGCCGGACCAGTAATCGCTGAAAATGTAGGAGAGGATCAGCGCGGAGGCGAGTCCTGCGAGCACGGAAGGGTTGAGCATCGCCGGGCGTGCCGCAGCGGTGCTTTTCGCAGCGCCCGGATTCCATCGCAGCGCGAGCAGCAGTCCGAGGCCTGCTCCCGCGACGACGGCTGCCGCGAGCAGGGCCGCGCTGCCTTCCGCGACCAGCGGAGTTTCCGCGACGGTCTGGAGTATGAATGGCAGCGTGAATGCGATGACACCGGGAATGGTGAGGAAGAGGACGTCCGCGGGAGAGGGGAGGCGCGAAGATCTCGGCTTCCGATCCGCATCGGCGGCGGATGCGATTGCTTTCCATGACGGAAGGATGGTGCCCGTGGTGAGCAGTGCCTGGGCGGCAAACAGCAGCGGCAGTGTGAGCGCGGCGGCCAGCACCGACGTCAGCGCGATGCCCGCAGCGAAGCCGGCGAGCAGCCAGCCCGTGGAGTTCGGGTCCATCGGCTCCTCTTCCCGTGATGCCGCGATCGCGTCAAGAGGTATGCCGGCGTACACCGCCGCAAGGATGAGATAATAGAAGAACTGCAGGGGCGAGGAGGTCCCGTCGAGCAGGGGAATTCCACCACTGAGCGAATACTTCAGCCAGAAGACCGCCGGCAGGAGCACGGCCAGTGCGGGCGCGGCGAAGCGCCGGAGTGATGCAGGCAATGCGCCGGCAAGCAGGGGTTTGCCCGAAGCGATGGCGACGAGAAAGGGCAGCATGCCGAGCACGAGGGGATAGAGGCCGAAATACGAGTTGGCGAAGAGCGTGCGAGAAACGGTTATCCAGAACATCGCAACCGCGCCTGCCGCGAGTCCGCGCGTGGAAATGCCGCTGATCATTCGATAATTCACGGAAATCCCGGTTGATTGCATGAAAGATTGAAAAATAGCACTCCGACAGTCCTCTGACAAGGTGGAGGATGAGCCCTTCAGGCTCGCCGATGTTTTGGAGGATGAGCCTTCAGGCTCGTCCACGGAAGGACTTGCACGGAACCCGGCAACTCCGTAATTTGAAAATCCCCTTCATATTTCTCCCTTGCGGGACATTCAGGGAGGGGGACTTTTTCCGGAGAAATTTGGTATTGACTCTGGAAATAATCTTTCTTACATTTAAGTTCGCTTCAAACGAAGTGGGTTTTAGGAACTGATTCCGCAGGAGTTGCGTCGTGGCAAAGAAACAATCGTTTAGCGACAAATCGAAGGGCAAGGAAAAGTCCGACATGGTGTCGATCAAGTGCGTCGTTTCGACGTTTGACGAGGACACGCAGTCGTGGAAATTCCGCGAGAAGATGGTGCGCGTGAAGAGCGCGAGCGAACTGGCAGACATGAAATTCTAATTTTGGTGATACAATGAAAGAAAACTTGCATCCGCGCTATCACAAATGTGAAGTGACGTGCAGCTGCGGCTCGGTCTTCACCACGCGCTCGACGCGCGAGACATTGAAGATCGAAATCTGTTCGCAGTGCCACCCGTTCTTCACCGGAAAGCAGAAGATTATCGATTCGGCAGGTCGCGTTGAGAAATTCAATCGCCGCTACGCCAAGTTCAATGAAGCCAAGAAGGAGAGTCAGCAGGCATGAGACCGATGAATCGTCGTGGCCCCAGCCGCCGTCGCAATTCCAACACCGCCAAGCGCCGTCCGGATCCGTTCCGCGGCAAAGACGTGATTTACATCGACTACAAGGAATCGAAATTCCTCGAGCGTTTCACCAACGATCAGGGCAAGATTCTTCCTCGCCGTCTGACGGGTCTGTCGGCCAAGAACCAGCGCAGCGTCGTCGAGGCGATCAAGCGTGCGCGTTTCATGGCGTTCCTTCCCTTCGTGGGCGAAGGTCTGAAGTAAGCAAACGATAAAGAAGAAGGAATAGAGAACCATGTCTCGAAAATGTGAAATCACGGGCAAGGGTCCGTTGGTCGGAAACAACGTTTCGCATGCGCACAACCGCACGAAGCGCCGTCAGCTCCCGAACCTGCAGAAAAAGCGTATTTACGTGCCGGAGCTCAAGCGCTTCATCACGATTCGCGTCACCGCGCGCGGGATCAAGACGATCAACAAGAACGGCGCCTTCGTCACCCTGCAGAAAGCCGGTATCATTTAACTTCTGATCGTCTCCGCATTCGCCTCGGGCGTGCGCTCATCCCGCGGTCAGGAAATCGAATCCTGCCGGCATGGTGGCGCGACCCTCCCGGGAGCAGATGCGGACTCTGAACATCAAACACCCGACTTCGAAAGAAGCCGGGTGTTTTCGTTGAATCGAACCGGAGTGGTGCTGATACGATTGGACTTCATCCGCTTTCAGGGAGTTCCGCCTTTGACACGCGTTCCGCCTATGCCGTAGGAACGCACTTCGTATTGCTGCGTGACGAATACCGGCAAATCGAATGTTCCCTGCACATGAATCGGTGCGCTGTCGGGCCAGTGCGTCGCGTTCGGTGTAAACACGGCATCGAGCCGACCGCGGCAACGCAGCGTGCGGAGATTGAGCGACGTGATCGTCACCGTTCCGCTTGAGGCCGTCCCGGCCATGATAGTCGATCCCTCTCTGCCCGTGGAGATACCTACGCTCGAAGGGAGTCTGGGATTGCTCATGGAAAAGGCCTCGCACGCAATCGGATAGGTCCCTGGGCTGCCGTAATCGAAGATGCGCGGCTGGAGATTCACCACGCGATCCGTTCCCAGCGGTCCCGCGATGGTAATGCTGATATGCGTCGCGGTGTCGAGCTGCATGACAAGCACGCGTCCGGGAGGACGCGATCCGATCTGGAACGGGTGGAGTGTGTCTCCATCGATATCGATGTCCGCCTGTATGCGAACCGGTTCGACGAGCGTATCGCCGAGATGCACGCGCGAGTACACTTCCCTGCTGAAGCTTCGACTGGAACGTTCGACGTCGAGCAGCAGCTTTTCATTATCCCGCGTCCATTTCACTTCGTAGGCACGCGTTTCCATTCCAGGGATCGGCGGATCTTCCAGCCATTCCAAGGCCGTCGAATCCGACCAGAGAATTCTCCGGTTGAAGAGCCAGAAATGCCTGGGGAGTCCGCGACGGAGGGTGCCTGTCGGATAGTGGATGCCCGCCGCATCGATGCTGCCATCCGGATTGATCAGGATGACTTCGAAGGGAAGCGGGTCGAACTGTCCTTGAATGTAGGAGTTTTCCAACTGGTACCATGCGCCGGAGAGCGCCGTGTCGGCGACGGCGATTCCATCCGCCGGCAGATAATGCGGTGAGCTGCAAGCGGCAAGAACCATCGTGACCGCCGCAACCGCCAGGGATGCGAATCCGGTCGGCCGCGCTGCAATCATTGAAAGTATCCGACCCATGGGCGCGCCCCGCTTCGTTCGTTCAATATACAGGATAAGAACATCGGAATCAGCGCTGAAATATACAGTCCCATCGACCCACAATCAACCGGCCAGTATCGCCGTGCACAGAAATTCGCACTTTTCTCGGAGTTATTGCGTATGTTCCCATCCAGGCGATCCGGGACGGGGGCCAGTCGCCTACTGCCACAAATAGAATAGGAATATCGTGAAAGGAATCATGTATCGTCCACTTGCTCCGCATCTGCTACTGGGAATAGCGCTCGCCGTTATGATGGCTGCCTGTTCGACCCCGGACAAAGAGGCCTATCGTGATGCAAATCAGCATCCTCATCCCTTCGAAATGCGCGCCACCGATTCGAGCATCATTGCCACGTACATGTGGAAGGACACCTGCGACGACTACTTCCTGGCCGTGACGATGGATGATGCGGATGGCGGCACCAAGTTCATAACACCGAGCAAGGAGATCGTTTTCCCCCCGGTTTCATCCGGCAAGGAAGCGGAATTTCTTTTCCGTGATCTCCGCATGAGCGATCCGCAGGTCACGTACGGCATCTGGTTCCTTTCCGACAAGCACAAGGGTGATGAATACGGATTCAAGTGGCTGTTCACCGACGGCGCATTCGAGCCTGTACGTTTTCAAGCCACCCCGAAGGGGAATCGATGAAGGAGCGCGCGTTTCCTTCTCCGGGAGAATTCTCCCTCGATCAGCCCGATCTCCATTGATTTTGATCAGTTTCCTGTCTATGTTTTGCCAACATAGCAATTCAGGAACCCATAGTCTGAAAAGGAGGCGAGGATGCCACGAGAAGTGATTGCTGTCATTGCGGTTATCTTGATTGCCACGTCCATTGCAACTGCACAGGAAAGCCTGCCGAAATTGAGCGTTCAGTGCGATGGATCTTCCGTCGTGATTCACAACCAATCCGAGAGCAGGATTGTACTATCGAATGTGAGTTTGCTGTGGGAAGGTCGCTCGGACATCTGGTGGGAATACAATCCTGATCATGACGTTGCATTGATGGCAGATGAATCCCGCGAAATCGGTTACGCGGAGTTTGTCAAGAACTACGATCCGGTGAAGGATCAGGGAATGCCCTGGAATATTACGCTGGGAGTCAAAGCGGACGCGCCATATCCCGCGTTGCTAAGTTACAGTCGCAGTGAGAAAGGGTCGTACAACCTCAATGAAACGATGAGCATGTTCATCAATCCCACGGAGCTGAAGAAGCAAATGGAGGAATCGAAAGCCAGGTAGGGGGCCCTGCGGAGATGCCGCACGCAGTCGCTTCGCGAGGGGGCTCGGGCTTCTTCAGCGCTGTCTCGTTCCGACAAGTGGTTACAGGAGGATACATGCGGAAAGCTGCGATACTGATCATCATCCTGACCACCTTTTTTCTCGGAAGCGATCTGATGGCCCAGGCGCGATCCAGCAGCTCGGGCATGATGGTTCAGGCCAGCATGAACCTCACGAATTTTGCCGACGACTTTAAGCACCTCGGCAGCCTTCATACGTGGGATACAAGGTATCGTATTCGGGAGTATTGCATTTCGATAGACTACATTATTCGAACAGGGACGCATACGGCGATCGATCTTGAATTCGGGTACCGATACCTGAACGCGCAGGTGTCCACCGGTGAGGCTTCGAATCTCCAAACGCAGGCGGTGAGCGACGCGGCGTCGATGTTGATCCCGCATTTCATGGTGTCGTTCAATCCGTTGGATTCCGTGCTCGTTCCGTATATCAAGGCCGGTGTCGGAATCATCAATTCGGATTCCTATAACTCGGATCTTCCGCTCATGTACAGCCTTGGTGCCGGTGGAATCTACCTGGCTGGCGACAGGATGTGGTTCCGCGGCGAACTGAATTTCCGAGGACATCATTCCATCAGCGGCAGCAACACCAAAACCGAAGTCACCTGGTCCGCATTTCTGCTGTTGCTTGGAGTCGGATTCCGGTTCTAACGGCTGTCTCGTTGGAGGTCCCCTCCGCTCCCGGAGACGCAACTGCGAAGTTGCTTTTCTCTGTGCGGTATCGTACCTTTGAAATCAGCCTTTTAGGCTCCCCCGGAGAGGTGGGTGAGTGGCTGAAACCAACGGTTTGCTAAACCGTCGTACTGGGAAACTGGTACCGAGAGTTCGAATCTCTCCCTCTCCGCCCCCCATACGAGACAGCCCGGAATCAACGATTTCGGGCTGTTTTCGTTAATTCCAATCCACTCGAATCGACTCAATCCACTGGAATTCACTGCATGTTGGATGTTTTGTGGATGTTTTCCTGGCGGGGGAAGGTAAGAAGAAAAGCCCCAGCTTTCACCGGGGCTTTCGTTCACTTGATCGTGATGTTGATTTCGACGTGGCAGATAAGATTCACCTGCGAGTGCATGCGGTCAGGCGCCAGGTGCGCATAAATTTCTGTCTCGCGTATGCTGGAATGACCGAGCAGTTTGGAGACCTCCTGAATCATTGCTCCTTGAATCACTAAATGCGAAGCAAATGAGCTGCGAAATTTGTGAAGTTTCGCTGTCTCGATGCCAGCCTTCGCCGCTGCCGCTTTACACTTGGCGAGGGCGGTTCGTTCCGGAATCTTCTTCCCGGTCACCGTGGCGAATACAAGCTTCTCGGAATAAGGATGTTCCTTCAGCTCCTTCAGCACCTTCACCAGCCGATCACTGATCGGAATCGCACGCTCTGCATTCTTCGTTTTGGGTTTGAACCCGTCGCGTTCACGCACGTGCAGAATCCTCTGCTCGAAATCAACATCCACCCACCTGAGCGATGCTGCCTCGTCATACCGCATTCCGGTATCGAGCAATCCGAGAAAAAACAACCTGTATGGCCGGGCGATATCCTGCTCGAAAAATCGCTGCAGTTCTTCCTCTGAGTAGAAGTCAGGATGTTTCGGCTCCACTCTGAGCTGACGGATATGCAGGAAGGGTGAAGAGGCGATATGCCCTTTCGTCACTTCCTGTTTGAACACGGCTTTTATTACCTGAAGATACATATTAACCGTCTTCGCCTTCGGCTTGAGCACACGATCAGTGCTGCCTTTCGGATCTTTTTTCTCGACAACGAGCGCCGCAAACAATTCTGCCGCGTGATCGGGAGTGAATTCATTGACGAACGTCACTCCGATGGCATTGCAGAAATGCTTGAACTCGATGAGGACCTGCTCGTATCGGCGGATAGAGTTCGGCCGCAGATCTTCTTTCTTGCGTGTCATGAAATCTCGGACAGCGTCATCGAGGCGATAGCGGACCTTCCGTGCACCCACGCCGATGAGCTTGTGATCCAGTCGTTCTTTCTTGATTGCGGTCTCGAAATCCTTCGCGTCCTTTTGCCGGTCGAAGATCTTCTGGCGCCGCACGCCGTGCACATCGCGGATGTCCACGAGGTAACGGCCGTCATCGATTTTTTTTACTGCCATATTGGTATTCCTTGATTTCGGTTGTTTGTGAACGCCGCAGGGCGCCGACCGAGTTGTCGGCAACCCCATGGCACTGAAAAACTAGTTCAACTCGTGAAGCTCCCAGCCATCCGAACCAGCATAGCGTTCGATCCGAATGAAGAGACGAGGCGTATCCGGGTCTTCTGGAAGTGTGTGATAGAAGATCCGCGGCGCAGCGGTGATAAAATTCGTCATCAGCTGGAACAGCAGGGCGATGAGAAACTTGATCGCCCAGTGCTCTGGACTGTGTTCGAGCAGATGCTGAAGCACCAACGTGCAGGCGGTTGTCTGAAGAGAGAAAGAATGAAGATCGAACACTACCCGCATAAGGCAGGATACCGCTTCCTCGATGCAATGAGCTATTTTGTCATCGGTAACTACGAAGGCTGGTTCAAGATCACCCACGTCTACAATCTCGAGCGGCGGTGTTTCCAACCATTCGAGTACCTGCTCCCGATGCACTGGAAGAGGAATGAGAAAATCGATGGTCTGTTGCGATAGCATATTTGTGTTGTCCTGTTACTGGTTATTATTTCGGAATTCCAAGCACCAACGCTTCGGCTAAGGTTTCGATTTGAATCCGTCGTACGGAGCCGAATGGCACGCTGTAAATCTTGCCACTCGTGACTGCCTTGCGAACTGTTTCGTAGTCAACGGAAAGGACATCCGACGCCTCTCGTATACTGAAAAGGTGTTTGTCGGGAAATTGCTTTCGAAGGTCCTCGAGCTTCTTTTCGACCGTGGCGGAAGGGAGAGGGGCCGGAGAACCGGCCTCCTCTTCTTGCTTCCGACTGCGCACCGGTCGCTGTGCTTTGTATGTGGAGAGATCGATCGCCACTTTTCGAATCCGTTGAGACTGTTAGCCTTCCAGTATGCTGCGTTTCGACGGAAGGATCGAACGTCCCGCAGGGAGCGAATCCCCCGGCAGCAGGAGTGCTCGGCGTCCACGACCGCCGGTACCGTTGACGAGATACCCGGCCTCCACGCAGCGCTTTACGCGGCGGGAAGTTGTGCTCTTGTCCAGACCGAGCGTGAGCGCAAGAGTAGTAAGACTAACCCCATCACGGTGTTCGTTCTCCTGCATGAGCTCTATTACTGCCTCGACGGTTTCACGCGTCTGGGGGCTGACAGTCATCTCGACCATTTCGCTGAGTATCGGATTGAGAAGGTGACGGACCGCTTCATAGTCAGCCCAGGTAGCAACGATGCGGCCCTTATCATCATGTGAACGCTTGTGCACGTGCAGCAGCGCGTGCGATTTGATCAGGCCGATAAGCAGATTCTTATCCCGCCGCAGCCGGAGCGACACCGGCGGAATCTTTCCGAGTAGAGCGGAGAGATACGGGATATG
This sequence comes from Bacteroidota bacterium, assembly GCA_014860565.1. GTDB lineage: Bacteria > Bacteroidota > Ignavibacteria > SZUA-365 > SZUA-365 > SZUA-365. The sequence continues at coordinate 15,897 of JACZJN010000056.1, read as the reverse complement.
AACCTGAGCGACATTGTGAGCGATGTATTCCTGAAGCGCCTGCCACTGACGCACGACCTTTTCAGGGATTGGTGTATCCACGGCAGCTATCATCCGCGCCGTTGTTTCAGCATCATCTGCGACGGTTAGTGAAAACAACCGCGTTTCCGTTTCCGCGTGGAGTTTGACACCGGTCGTCGTCGTGACGACAGCAACCGGGCCTTCCTTCTTGATCACGACACCCTCTCGTCCACCACCCTGCTTCGCCCTGGTCGTATGTAGTTGCAGTTCGCCTTCGGTCAAGAGGGACCTCAACGTGTATGCGAGCTTCCTGCTATCGATGCCATCGGCCTCGTTTATGAGCAAAACGCGGTGTGCGAATTTCTCATTGCTGTAGTATAGAGACGCTGGCGACATCCCAGTCATCTTCAAATACGCGTCCTCCGGCATCAGCCTTGTGACGCGATCAACAGCATAGGATTTTCCCGCAGCGCTCGAACCTTTGATGGCAAGAGATACTGGCCGGTCGAGCAACCTTGAGGTGAAAGCCAGATAAATGAGCCCCACTTGATTGAGGTCACCCGCGAACCCTGTTCTGAGGAGTACCTTCTCCAGGTCTTCCAGCAGGTTGCGGGAGCGAAGAAGTGAGCCCGCATCGATCTGGGCACGCCCGACTGACTGTTCGCCGCCGGCGTCCATGTTCGCGCGCCACGGACGGAGGTTTTTCAGCTGCGCGTGAAGATGCGACTTCAGGTCACCGTCGTGCCGTGATGCCAGGGAGAGCAGGTCACCAGCGGTGGACGGCGCTAGCGCCGCATGCTCACGCAAATCAGAAGCCGAGAGCCAGGAGGGAAAATCGTCACCGAGAAAGACAATGCGGTCTGCGCTGTCAAGGTAGACGTTCCAGGACTCCTGCCAGACACGGTCGGCACCGGGGCTCACCGCCTGAAGTCCCTGGCTCCATGCCAGCGCGGCATCCAGTTCGGACGGAAGAATGAAGACTGGTTTCTTCAGGTCCCAGCCTGAGCGATGCCAGATTCCGTATGGGGCATCAGCACCTTTACCCTTCCAGAACCAGTTGGTAGGTGCCGAGGGATCGCCATCGACTGTGCGAAGGATACGGGTGCCGAGTACGCTGCCTTGCGAATCATAGTAGGGCAGACACAATTCAGAGATACCGTCCTTCATGGCAAGGGTCGCACCATGGAGGCGGAGGATAACCCACAGCATTGCTGCTGCCGCCTTCCCGAGGATGGCCGAGAGCCACGAAGGCGGGGGTTGAGGAGAAGTATGAGTAGATTTTTTCATTTTCTTCCTATTCATATTGTCCCCGGCCAGGATCGCCTGCTGGATCCGGCAGGTTCACCGGACCGGGGGATGAAATATGATTCGATCAGGATTTTCCGTGACCGTTACCTTCTCAGCGTCTGGCCAGTACTCGCTGATTGGTAACTCAATGGTACGGAGATGCGGAGGGGTGCATCTACTTGAAGGTAGGTCTGCTCAGAGGTGCAATTGCACCTCTTGGGGAGGGTTGGATGGGTGGCGATTTGGGGTGGTTTGCAAACGACGGGAGCGCTAAGGCTCGGGGTCAAATTTTTCCCGGATATCCTTCTCCGTTCGCTCCAGTAGCCAGTCTGCATCGCTGAGGGACTTGTCGCCGATGTCAAGTTCGTGCTCATCGTTTTTACCGTAAGCCGAGGAAGCTACCGATTTGGGCTTTACATCAGGTTCCGGGTGGCCATACAGCTCCAGGAACTGCCGGACCGCCTCAGAGAATTTCAACTCTTCATGTCTGTACGAATAGTCGAGGAGGACGAAGTAGTAGTCTTTCTTGCGACCGTGCTTCCGGTAGTGCTCTCGGAAGCGACGCGTGATCTCTGCACACTTTTCGGATTCAGACGAAGGTTTATTCTTGACACCCGGTGTTTCAGACTCGTCCGCGGCGGCCTGAGTATCCGCGGCGGCCTTTAAATCGTTAAACGGGACTAGCTGAAAACTAATGGGCGGAACAAAATCAAGACGAACGATCTCGGAATTTTCCGGATACCGGCCGAGATACCAGTGAAGGAACGGAACGACGGCCGTATCCCACAGCGCACGAATCTTCTGGGGGGAGAACTCCGGCGCGAAGATCTCACTCCAGTCCTCTTCCAGGATAATCCCCGGTAGAATCTCATTCTCGAAGGTCGTCCACACTTCTCTTATACCGACAGATTCGTTTAACCGAAGCGTGTCCAGCACGAACACCTGGAACGTTGCGAGCAGAGCAACGGCATCCTCGAAGGATCGTCCGGTCACCCTATGGATTCCGCGCAGTAACGGCGCAATCTCCTGCACTGCCTCATCGGTGAGCGTACCCTGAATGAAATACGGTGGCATCACGGCAAGCAGCTCGACGCCCAACTTGGCTGACCTGTCAGCCTCAAAGATTCTGACAGACATCATCTCACCCGCGGTGAGCACAGATGGATATGTCATGTGGAACGAAACCTGTACGCGTGCGCGCAACTTCAACCATCTCTCGTATGCGGGAAGATACTTGGCAGCTAATTCCTCTGTCTCTGACATGCGCGGCTTCCATCTCGAAATCGGGTATAAGAATCCTGTACTGGTGCAAAAAAAATAACTTGCAGGAGAATCACGTGCAAACACCCCGACCCTATTTGATTCGAATCGTTATAACATTCGGCGAAGAACTGATCCGCTTCTTCTTCCGTCGTCGTCGGCATCAACCCGGTGACGACGATGAGTGAACCGAACTTCATGGACGAGCTTTTGGCAGAGGTTGAGAGCGAAGAAGCGCTTCGTTCTGAAGCTGTCTGCGATTTGACGCTCATCGAGATACGCGACCTTGAAGCACAGATCAAACGGACGTTCGATCAGAGCGAAGAAGAACAGACGATCATCCAGAACTTTGCACTTCGGCGTGCGGCAAAGTTTCAGGATCGCATAGACCGTCTCGCTTCTAAGCTTGAGACATACGTGCGCGAAACAGGTGAGAAGACAATAACATTGCCACACGGTGTGCTCAAGATCCGGAAGAAGCAGGACAAGGTTGAGATTTGCGATCTTGACGCTTTCCTTGAAAACGCCTCACCGCTGATGCTCAGCACGGTTCCGGAAACAGCAAAGCCTGACATCGCAGGCATCAAGGCCTGGATCAAGATGACCGGCGGAAAGATTCCCCCCGGCGTACAGCTTGTTCCTGGTGGAAACGAATTTTCATACAAACTGACGGAGATAAACGACAATGGAACAAACTCAGAGACAGAAGCTTGAGCTTCCCTTAAATCGGCCAACAACGCTGCAGCTTCTTTTTGACAATCCGCTGACGGGGGAGTCGCGACATGGTCCTTATTGGCTGTTTGCTTTGGTTGATCCTACCACGCGCGAGGAATATTCTTTCTTTGCGCCGAGCCAGGAAATCCACGAGCAGCTCAGTCACTTCAACGCAGGCGACAACGTGACGCTGCTGAAGACCGCCAAACAAAGCGGTAAGAAGGTTGTGACGGAATACTCTGTCACCCCTGCCAACGGCGGACCGCTGAAGTCCTTTCTGCACGATGCGCCGCCGGTCAACGGGAACGGAAAGACGAAGCCTGCAACGCAAGCGCAGTCGCAGGCTGGCAGGGACAAGTTGTACGAGTTGATGCTGCAGAGCTACATGGACGCATTGGCAATTCAGCAGGAAGTGAACTCATTGAATGTTGACAAGTGTGCGATTAGCCTCTACATATCAAGGCAACGCATTTTGGCAAATGGTAACGGCGTTGCCCTGACCTCTCTCACCTGAATCAAATCCCTTACAATATATTTGAGGTAACCATGACCGACGTTGAACGGCGGCTGTCTACATATCTATTTCCTGTCACAGAAAGCGCCGTGTACAGAGCTGGTGCGGGAGAGGACGGTGTGCCGCAGCTCTCAAAAGACTACAAGGCGATTGTCCGTCAGGATAATGGCCAGCTGATATCGATACAGCGAAAGACCTACAAGCTCGTTCCGAATTCGGAGGTCATCAAACCGCTGATGGAACAGCTTCACAAGTTGGATACGAGTTGGCACGTTGACAGCTCGCACAGCTTTGTTGACGACTCCAAGATGCGACTCTCAATAGTCTTCCCCGAACTGGTTATAAACGATGGTAGAAGCGATATCGCACTGAGCCTCTATCTGCACAATAGCTACGACAGCTCGGAAGGCGTGCGCATGTATTTTGGAGCGATCCGAGCAATCTGCAAGAACGGCATGGTCTTTGGCCAGATCCTTTCCAAGTTCTACGGCAAGCATACGGTGAACTTCGACATGGAGCATCTGCAGCGTGAGCTTACTGCTACGGCAGACAAGCTGCCTGTGATCAAGCATAGAATCGGCACGCTTCTCGAAAGTAAAGTCGATAAGAACCTCCGCATGGAGATCGACCGCCGCCTGGGCAAGCGCGTGACCAAGTACATTGAATCCCAAGAGCAGGAAACGCAGCGAGCCGCGAACCAGTGGGCCATGTACAATATCATCACATACTATGTCTCGCATCTTGTTCGCAAGCAGCTTAGATCTGATTATCAAATCCGCACAAGCAAGATTTTCGGACTCTAAACGAAGCGGGGCGTCGAAGGGAGCGGCGCCTTACTTCATTAATCAATGAGGTTAGCATGAACTACGAGTATGCCTCAACAGACGAACTCGTCAGAGAGATAACAGGCAGAACGGTGTCGGGACTACCGCGCCTGCGGGAGATTGCGCGTAATCCTGACATCCTATCAGATGTCTCCGGCATTGGTGCGGTCTCAGCAAAACGCATTCAAGCCGCATTGGAACTGGGGCGACGCTATGTAGCGGAACCGGATACGGACCGCATCTCGATCAGCGGCCCCGAAGACGTAGCCCGAGTCTATGGACCTCGTCTGCGGGATCTTGACCATGAAAGATTTTTTGTGTTGCTGTTGAATAATGCCGGACAAATTATCGGCGAACACATGGTGTCTCAAGGCATCGTGAATGCAAGTCTGGTTCATCCGAGAGAAGTATTCCGCGAAGCAATCCGGATGAGTGCAAGCTCTGTAATACTGCTTCATAACCATCCCTCTGGCGTAAAGCAGGCTAGTCACGAGGATTCCCTCATCACAAAACAGCTCACCCAGGCGGGCAAACTTATAGACATCCCAGTACACGATCACATCATAATTTGCGGTCAGTCGTACATCAGCTTTGCAGAAAACGGATGGCTGGACTGATCAGGGGGTCATATCATGAAGAAGACAAACATCGCGCTGTTCATACTCGCAGCAGCGCTCGCCATCTATCAGATGGCAAATGGCCAGACGATCACGCAGGATACGTCGTTCTTTCGAAACGGCGTCGTCATGCAGGTCAACACGTATGCGAACGGCGTCCGCGTTGAGCGTTGCGTCTACTACCCAACAGGTGAGCTTCAGCTCTACCAGGAGTTTGATCCGGTTCGTGGTCTACAAACCGGCGGCGAGTACTGGTATTTCCGAAACGGCGAAGTCGAACATGCTTGCGAATGGGTTAATGGATTCGCACACGGTTGGGCATTCACGTGGGACGAAATCGGTGAGCTGATCAGCTCAGAGGTCTACGTTCAGAACGTTCTGATTCCTGCGGATCAGTACTACAAGTACTTTCGATCAGCTGAGGTAGAGTCTGAAGCTGATCCCACAACCGGATTCGCCGCACGTCGCTAACTTGAGGAGCACGAGCTCCTCTTTTTACCAACAAAAATAAAATCCAGAAAAAATAATTTTGTGGGCTTTGATCCTGGGTATTTTGGAGGGGATAGGTTGGGTCCCCTATTCCCGGAAGATTTTTGGGAGCATTATTTATGACAACAATGAAACAACTTCGAGCGGCCGTAAGAAAGGTTGAGCGGGAACTGAAACGGCTGGAACTTTGGATCCCAGCAATGTCCGACACACAAGTCTATCTCGTTCCAATCCATTACTGGTACGGCTGGACATGCCTGGAAACCGGGAACATCTACATCCCGCGAGTAATCATCGGATGTCGGCCTTGGACTTTACTGGATGTCCTGCGGCATGAATATGGCCATGTCTTTACATGCCACCATCCTGAGATCATGGAAACGTGGCCGACAGACGGCGAGAGAGTTTCGAAATATGCAGACGAAGACATCGGGGAGGACTTTGCAGAAACCTTCAAGTACTTCGTCAAGCACAAAGGCAAGCTACCGAAGAAGTGGCAACAGAGGCCAGGCATCGTAGAGCGCTGGAAGAAGCTGAGAAGGCCAGGGTAATTCCTGGCTTTTCAGATTTTCACTTACGTATCCGTTTTGTAGCTTCTTACAGAGGTCAAGATTGGCTGTCGCTTAGCTTCCCAACGAACATGTCTCATAGTTATTGACGACATACAAACAGGAAACGCAGCGAGCACAGAGCCGGTGGGCCATGTACAACATCATCACGTACTACGTCTCGGATCTGGTTAAGCAACGAATGCGTTCGGACTACCAGGACGAACCAGATACATCAGCGCTCGCGCTGAGAGCAAAGGGCCAATGAGGCACTTTCTTTATTTCGGAGCGCCATATAGGGCCACTCAATTTTCCCAAATAAAATCTGTATTCCGCTTTTTCCGTGCGGACGGTACCTGTACCAGCGTTTCACTCCGGGGGCATGTCTATAGTGGTCGCAGTCATGAATCACTTTGGAATCAAATCATGAGGAACATCGTTGTAACACTTAAACGGTTACACGCCATGGTAGAACGCTTGGAGCCCAATAGACAATTTCTCTACAGTCATGAAACATATCGTTGACGGTATCACGTCGCTATAACGTTACCGGAAGACTTGATGTTAAGTTCAAACGCTGCAAGAAGCACCTCTTCCCCTGCCTAACGCCCTTATAACACCAAAGTAAGTTGTCTGTATGCTTGTATACCATTTATTGCTACCTTAATCCTTAAGGCGAGGCATCGTCTTTATTTCATTCAAGAACAGCGTATAGCTGCCTTTACTTCTCTGTATAGCTAAATATACATCTCCCATTTTCATAGACAATCGAATCCTCAACATATGATCACCACTAGAGTGCGGAAGTTCTTGGAAAACACCAAGTCTTTTTAAGTCCGGTAATATATCATTTATAAACATCTTTGAATTGCTACCAAGGCGTAGCTTTAGAATCGATTCAGCAATATGTGTTGATCGCATAAGATATCGTAGCACCTTTTCAATCATTGATATCTGTTCATCAGGCTCAACATCAGACAGAGATAATGTTTGTTGTGTTGTCACCTTTTCCTCATCAACAACCTCAATTCCTACTGCATTCAATGACCGTACTATCTCGGACGGGTTATACTCGCCCGTCTCCATACCAGGAAGATGGACACTCTCTAGATCGCAATTCTGCATTAGAACATTTTCCATATTTGCATATTCACATAGCTCCAAGTGAGAAATCTTGCAATCCTTAAATATAACGTTATAAAGTGATGTCCCAGATAAACTCACAGACTCCAAAATAGAAGACGTGAATTCGGCATTTCTAATTTCTGCGCCACACAAGGTACGTCCCGTGATAAGAGCATTCTCTATCACGACTGGCACGGGGTTTTCTCTGCGATCCAAGAGACTCAATATCATTGTACTCGCGTTTTCCTTAATGTACGAAGCCATGCTCTCTTTCTTCGACAAGTCTAGCAATGTTCCAATTATCATAGTAGGTTCATGCCGAATGGAAATGTAGTGCTTCGCTGTATTGACAGCCTGCTCCGACAGAGAGGACTTAATCAAAATCCCACGCAACTCAACATCATTATCCACTAGCATTTTTCCAAGGGAATACCCAAGATAAAATTCTCTAAACTCCTCGTGATCAAAACGAACCATTTCCTTTTGGCCCTTAACAATGGCTAACAACGGATGGCTCTGTATCCACTCTTTAATTTGCCTCGCGATAGTTTTCTTTAATTGGACAGAATCTGCAAACATTTCAACCAAAATATCTACAACCTCTCTATTAATCATGTCCACATTTGTAATCCACATCTCTTTTGCTATTACTGCAAGTAGTTCATGATGTTGTTCGAGAGTAATCAATGACTGGTGCGGTGAGCCAGATCGATCGATCCATTTTTCATAGGCCTCTCTTTCTACAATTGCGTTCACAAATTCGTAGAAATAGTTAACTCTATCTCCCGAAACTTTTTTAAGAAATTCATCGAAGCCAATATCAGACTGAGCAACGTCCATTAGTCTTCGGACAAGAACGGCTCGAGTCAAGAGAGGGTGTTCGCGTGTCAGGACTTCAGCAACTGCTTCGTATATCTTTACTGTACCATCGATACCTCTCAGATTACCATATTCAGTGAATTGCGTTCTGCTCCACCGCTTTAGCTCCAGATTTATGAACTTCATTGACTCGCTGCCGCTGGCATCATAAAGTCGTGCTGACTTTGCGAGATCATTCGTTTCAAAATATGCCTGTCGCGCAGAAATAAGTACTTTACCTTTCGAGTTCAACTGCTTTAACATGTTTCCAAATGCAGTAAGCGCCTCTCCAGTTTCGCTTTGTACGAATATTTCTTCATATCCGTCGAATGCAGGCACAATTGCTCCAAGCTTCACTAACTCGACAAAAGCGGAATAGTACATATACGGGAACCTTAGTCGGTTCATTAGTCCCGCAGTAATTAAATCATCGAAACTAAGAAGTGTTTTTGCACCCATTGGGATAGGTACAAGCAACCAATTCGAATCTCCATTGAGGAAATTGCTCGCGATATCAACAGCAAGTTTATTCACTAATGTTGTTTTACCCTCACCCGCATTGGATGTCAAATATATTACATTCGTACTCCCTACATCTTTTTCACTCAACAAATTAAATAAAAGCTTAGCAGCTAACCCGCTGACTTTCCCTGCGCTTCCTTCCTCCACTCCGCTTGACCTCACAGAAGATTCTGGCTGCACAAAATCACGAACAACAGACACATTAGTAACTATTCGTCGCGCAAGCACATCCATACGCGCCATTCGATACATTATCCATGCGTAAGCAGGGCGTCGATCACCACCCTCTTCGACGTATAAGTTACCAGCGTCCTCGCTCAGCTCGCCTTCCAAAACATTATCAAAGATCTCCACAACGAAGCGGTTGTTTTGAAAAACAACATTGCCTGGATCGTCAGTAAATGATCTTAATATTCGTTTAAAGGTTTCAAGCTCCATTACGTGCTCCTGCGGTATATGTTTGTGATCAAGTAATTATCCGGCAAATCTGGATAATAGTCTCGAGGGTCCCTGTTCCTGCGCTTCGTGTTAACCTGAATTAACTTGACTCCGTTTTGGACAAGCAACTGAATAGCTGGGAAAAAGTCATCATCAGATGATACCAATACGATTTCTTTTTCTCCAGTGATCATACAATGGATCATATCTGATGCAATCATGGCGTCAACTAGCTTTTGCTCATCCTTACCCAATATTTGATTAACCTTCGTAGTACAACCTTCAATCGGACAAACCCCAGTTTCGAGCAGCTTTTTAAACGAAGAAGCTATACAATTACCCTTATCACACCCAATATCCTCCTGTCCTAAGCTAAAGAGCCCGGTTGGCATGCGGTGCTTTCGCATAGTATGCCAGATATGTCTTTTCATATCCGACCTCAATGTTAGCGCTAATTCACAATCAACAATCATTTTGTTAGAATTCATGACATGAGCTACGGGGAATTCGGCCGATATCTCGGCAGAAAGACGTTGCGCATCAATTGTGAGAATATTTTTTATATACCAACCACCATAGAATCTAACCAATACTCGTCTATAGTCTTGACGGATATTTTCTTCTACAATGTCCAACACAACCTTCGAAATTGAGACGGAACCAGTCTTTCGTAAGTTTACTGACAAGTTGTAATAATCTACAAACAGAACTATAGTGCTGCTCATATTTTGTTTTTCCGGCTACATTTCATGCTGATCAATCATTACTATTACTGCGTTACAAAATATATTGTATTATTTGTATTCCATGACTATTTCGTTTACTAGGAATTGTTAATTTCACCTCACTTGTTACCCATCACCCTTGCATTTTAATCGCATCCAACGCAGTGAATATCCCCTCAATCACATTTTCCTTGCCGGCGAAGACTGCTTCGGGACCTCCGTCGTTGATGTCGCTGAAGGGTGGTTCGTAGAGAGCGGAGGGTTCCATGATGCCACGATAGGTGAGCTGGTCGATGATGAGTTCGATAAAACGGATCTGTGGCGGGGTCAGGCTGCGATCGGAGAGGAATTGTGAGAATGCTGCCTGGGCGGCGGCACGGTCCATGCCGACAAGGCCGCGAATGAAATGGACCAGGGACGGTGCTTCGTTGCGTTTTAGCAAGCTGGAGAGCAGGGCCTTTCCTTCATCCTCGCCGATGTTGACGAGAGTACTTTCGAGTTCTTCGAGATCGCTGGGGGTGAGCTGCTCGTTATTGCGGACGCGGTGGATGACGATGTTGTTGAGGTGATTGGTCAGATAGTCTTTGACTTTCCGCTCATACTGTACGCCGGTCATCTTTGGAATCTCGATTCCGCCGCCTTCGCGTACACCCATGACTTCGTCTTTGAAATCGGTGTAGACGATCTTCCGTTTCTTTTTATCCAGGAAAGGCACGAGTCCGCGCATACGTAAGCGCAAATCCTCAAGAGCTGCGAGATCAATCCCTTCCCAGAAGGTGGTATCCTGCATTCCGCTGAGATATTCCAGCTGCTCAGCCACGGCAGGAATGGCAGTCTTTTCCTCAAGCATCATGGCGATTTCTACAACGCGCTTTCGGTTCGATTCGAAGGTGGGGACATCATTCGTCGCAAGTGCCAGCTGCATGCGAAGGGCGGTGAGGTCAAACAGACGGGATTCAATGTCATCGGTCTGGATTTCACTCGGCAACCCTGCAACCTCACGTTCGAGGATCGCCTGGTCGTTTTCGTCCAGCTGTTCCCATCGGGCTATTTGCTGAAAGCGTTCCACTGCTTCGAGACGCTCGCGGACAATGAAGTTCTCCCTGTTCATCGCGGCTACTTCAGCGTGGAGACCCGTGACGAGCGTTTTCTTCAGCTTCGCTTCAGTATCCATCTCGGGCGTGGATTGAAGGTAAGCAAGCAGTTGAACGCGGGCGCGGAACAGCCGTGCCCCGAGCGGTGCGCTTCCTCCCGCTTCAATGCCCTGCGGTTTCTCCTGGAAGTAGTCGAAGTTGAAGCAGAAATCGAAGACACGGAAATCCTGCTTGTCGTCACCTGGTCCGTACAGATCCGGACACAGGCGCGTACCTCGGCCGATCATCTGCCAGAACTTGATCTTCGAATACACTGGCTTGAAGAATACGAGGTTCGCCACTTCCGGCACATCGATGCCGGTGTCGAGCATGTCGATGGAGATCGCGATATGCGGCGCCTTGTCCTTCTGTGAGAAATCATCGATCAGACTCTGCGCATACTTTGCGTAGTTGTCGATGATGCGAGCGAAGTGGCCCGCGTACTGCGGATAGTGATGGTTGAAGCGTTCTTCGATGAACGTCGCGTGATCGTGGTTGCGGGCGAAAATGATCGTCTTCGCAAGACGGTCTCCACCTTCGACTTTATTCCCGTTCTCCATCAGGTGCTGGAGCACCTTGTCTACCGTATCCCGATTGAAGAGCCAGTTGTTGATGGCCGCCGCGTTCACCTGTTCCGGAACGCCGACTTCCTTTGCATCGTCACCCCAGTCGAGACTTTCCCATTGCTCCTTCTCTTCATCGCTGAGAGAATTATAGTTTATCCCTTCGCGCGGGAATTTCAGATCGACCTGCTGCACCCGGGGCGGAACCAGAAAACCATCGCTAACCGCGAGTTCAAGTTCATACGCATCCGTCGGAACACCCTGCTCAAGGTCAAAGAGCTCGTACGTATTCTTGTCTACCTGCTCGCTTGGTGTCGCGGTGAGTCCAACCAGCAGGGAGTCGAAGTAGCGGAAGATCGCCTGGTAGCGCTGATACACCGAACGATGCGCTTCGTCGATGATCACGAGATCGAAATGGCCGACACCGAAACGCGCCTCACCGCCTTTCGTTTCATCGATCAATCCCATCATCGTCGGATAGGTGCAGACATACACCCGTCCCTCGGTGTCTTTCTCCGAGACGAGATTCACGGGACTCGATTCCGGCAGATGCGCCTTGAAGGCATTCGTGGCCTGTCTGACGAGTGAGACACGATCGGCAAGAAACAGTGCCCGTTTCACCCAGCCCGCACGCTGAAGAACATCCACAAGCGCAATCGCCGTGCGGGTCTTTCCGGTACCGGTGGCCATGACGAGCAATGCCTTGCGGCGCGACTGCGTGAAATGTTCGAAGGTGCTGCCGATGGCGCGCTTCTGGTAATAGCGTTCGACAATGGCATTCTTTACCGTCGATACATCCAGCGCTTTCCGCTGCGAACGCCGAAGGATCAGGCGCGCGAGTTCGTCTTTCTTGTAGAATCCGGCGACGCGGCGCTCAGAGTACGCAGTGTCATCCCACATCCAGGTCGTGTAGCCGTTCGTGTAGAAAATGACAGGACGCTGACCATGCATTTTCTCCAGGCAATCTGCGTAGAGCTTCGCCTGTTGTTGCCCAACCTTTGGATCGGCCGTTGTCTTCTTTGCCTCCACAACGCCCAGCGGTTTTCCGTCATCGCCCCAGAGCACGTAATCGGCATAACCGACTCCCTTGGCATTGGGCATACCGATGACTTCGTATTCGCGGTCGCGGGTGTGATCCAAAGCCCAGCCCGCACGATGGAGGTCGACATCGATCAGGTAGCGGCGCGTCTGCTCTTCTGAGTAGTCATGCGTATCCGGCTGCTTCTCTGTCTCTGCCTTGATCTGTGCGAGCTGCTGCTTGTATTGCTGCAGCGTTGCATCAAGCTCATCCCGTTCCTGCTGGCGCTTCAGCGCTTCCTTACTCTGCTCGGCAAGCTTCTCTTCCAATTCCTGGAGCTTTGCGCGCGGCACCGTTTCCGCAGCTTTCGCCGATTGAGGAATACGGTCATCCTGCCACGCAGCACCATCCCTCGACGCTTCGGGCATGTATGTGCGAACGAGCCAGAAACAGATATGATGAAGTTCCTTCACCACTTCCATCGCATCACTCTGCAGCACCTTGCGCTGGCTGTGCACTGCCTGGTTCCCCACCTTCTGAATCAGCCGCGCTTTCTGAAACACGACTTCCGGAAGCAGATTCTGGAAAGAAGGTTCGTGCAGCAGCGCCCCGAGGGTTTGATCGTAGGGCATTAGCAACGCGCGGTCGTACCGGTACAGCCAGTGGACAATTGTCTCAAGAGCGAAACGCGTATGGAAGCATGCAGCGCGGGGATCGCCGCTGATGTAGCTCTCCGCCTTCATAGCAGCGGAGGCAACTTCAATGAATGCAGCTGGCAGGAAGGTGAAGTTGCTCATACTTATAACTCCCCGTTGAAAGCGCGGTGTTGGAGGGAGGAGAAGAGGGTGTCGAGTTCTGCTAAATGTGTGCGTAGCTTTGATCTCTGATCTTCGATTGACTCGACAATGAAGGAAAACCGCCTCTGAAGTTCAATTGGCGGGAGGGGGATCGACAATCGTCTCTGCGCCGTGATAGGAACTTGATTTCGTGTCGTTTGACTCATCATGGAAAACAACTGATTCTGAAATTGCTCCTCTTGTAAGGCACCCAGAAGATACGTGGGATCGAGTTTTTCCCTATTCGGTCGAAATGCCGTGAGCGAGGTTCCGATGAGAGCCTCATTATATTGGCCACGATACAAAAGAGTTTTTCCGACACTGGCGTTGTGAGCCAAGAGAACGTCGCCAGGTTTGATCCAGCCTATCTTCAGAGCATGCGCCTTTTCTTCATGTAAAAATTGGACTTCCTCAGGAAGGAGATCTCCATGCTCTGATACACATTTCGCGGTGAGGAATGGTACACCCTGTTCACCGAACTCATGAGCCCGTGGATAAAGGCTACCGTGATTACCGTCCTTGTGCGATGATAAGGTCCCGTCACTCAGCATTTCCCCGATCGTTGCGGACTGATAAATATCGCCGAACATATCGAGGAAGGTAGATTGAAGGAGGGTATCAAGCTGCTCGATGGACTCGCGGCGCTTGGTGCGCAAGGCGTCCGCCTCATCGAGAATTCCCGCAATCCGCTTCTGCTCAGCGAGGGGTGGGAGAGGGATATTCAAAGCTAGAAACTGCTCACGTGTGAGTTTACCCCGACGTTCAGCTGTCTCGCGGTACTTTGAAATGAAGTACTTAATTGCCTGCGAGGATCTGATGAACCTATGTAAATAGGGGATGTGTACTTCTTCAGCTTTGTTTAAGTCCCAGAGCGTATATGCAGGGCTAACGATACCGATCTGATCAGGTCCGGAGAATCCAAGGGCACCTTCATCGATATGTATCCCAACGACCAGCTGATTTGGCCTTACAATTTTATACTTGCTCAAATCTCCACTGGCAATAACCTTTTTGAAAACGGATTCTTGCGGTACTAGCCCTCCCGCACGAGTCATTGAAAGCACTGCGAAGGTACGGTTACCCGCACGCTCAACTGGAGCAGATATAACTAGGTCGCCAAGTGGTACTGTGCGGCTCATCCCAGCATTTCCTCCAACTCTTTCCGCCCCTTCGCAATCTCTTCCTCCAGCTTTCCCAGGCGCTTCAGAATCTGTTTCGGCGATTCATGCTCCACTGCTTCGTAAGTCACCTCTTTGTACCGATTGATCGAAAGGTCGTAATCATTGCCCGCGATTTCGGACTTCGGAACTAGGAAGCTGCGGTCGGTACGTTTTCGCTTTTTCTCCGCCTTGCGATTCTGCCAGCGCTTGAGAATGTCCGGCAGGTCGCTTTTATCCGGCTGCGGTGATCGCTTGTCGTCGAGAGAGAAACCGTCCGCCTGCATATCGTAGAACCACACATCATCCGTACCACCGGAATTCGTCTTCGTAAACAGCATGATGGCAGTGGAAACACCGGCATAGGGTTTGAACACACCGGAGGGCATGGAGATGATGGCATCGAGCTTCTGATCCTCGACCAGGATCTTCCGGAGGGCCTTGTGTGCATTAGACGAACCGAAGAGCACACCGTCCGGTACGATAACAGCCGCGCGTCCACCTGTCTGCAGAAGCCGTAGAAACAGCGCCGCGAAAAGCAGCTCCGTCTTTTTCGTTTTCACAATCTGCAGAAGGTCCTTGGCGGTGGATTCGTAATCAAGACTTCCGGCAAACGGTGGATTGGCGAGGATGAGTGAGTAATTCTCGGCATCATCATCGTCCGCCTGGGCCAGCGAATCCTTGTAGCGAATATCCGGATTCTCCACGCCATGCAAGAGCATGTTCATACTTCCGATGCGCAGCATGGTGTTGTCAAAATCATATCCGTGGAACGTGCCTTCGTTAAATCGGCGGCGCGCATCGGCATTCTTGTAAATCGCATCGCTGTGATGCTCACGCAGGAATTCCGAAGCGGCGATGAGGAATCCCGCTGTACCGCAGGCGGGATCACAGATCACATCCTTCGGTGTCGGCGCCGTCATATCCACCATCAGCTTGATAATGTGGCGCGGAGTGCGGAACTGTCCGTTCTGTCCGGCGCTCGCAATCTTGCCGAGCATGTATTCGTAGAGATCGCCTTTCGTATCGGTGTCAGTCATGTCGATGCCGTCGAGCTGATCCACCACATTCGCCAGCAGGCGCGGCGTCGGCATCAGGAACAGCGCATCCTTCATGTGATGTGTGTATGTGGAATCCTCCCGGTCACCGTCCCCATTACTCCCGAGCTTCTTGATGAAGGGAAACACCTTATCCTTCACGGTCTCGAACATTGTCTCCGGTGCGGTTTCCTTGAAGCGCGACCAACGGAGACCGTTCAGATTCTTCGCG
>JACZJN010000055.1 GCA_014860565.1 Bacteroidota bacterium | reverse complement strand
GATGCAGCGCGGATTGCTGCCGTCAAGGTTGACCAGCCAGATGTCGTTATTGGTGCTGGCGGCGACCATTTCGTCGGTGTTCTTGACGAAGGCGACTTCCTTGCCGTCGGGCGAGGCCACGAAGTCCTGTCCGCCACCGATATCGATGGGAGGGGTGTCGTAGGGACCCGGAGTCAGATCACGCGATATGCCGCCGGCGGATGGAAGGACGAACACATGGCTGTACTTGTCATCCTTCCAGCTGTTCCATACACGGTAGGGCAACTTGTCGATCAGCCGCGCCTTGACGGGATTCTTTTCCTTCTCCTCGTCCCGTACGCGGTTGCATTCGTCGTCTTTGCAGTCAGGATACACGCTCGAGGAATAGAGGAAATGTGTTCCGGTGGGTGTCCACTCAAAGGCGTCGATGCCGGTGGAGATGTTCGTCACGCGCGTCAGACCCGAACCGTCGGGATTCATCGTCCAGATCTGCGGACCGTTGTCACGCGAGGAGATGAAGGCGATGCTCATTCCGTCGGGAGACCAGCGGGGACGTGAATCGCTGCCGGGTGCATCCGTCAGACGGACCGCGTTCTCCCCCGTGATGCCGATTTTCCAGATGTCGCTGTTCGACTTGTTTGTTTCGATGCTGTAGTAGGTAACGACATAGAGCACACTCTCGCCGTTGGGTGCCACCTGCGGATCGCTCACGCGGCCAAGCCGGTACATCTCCTCGACGGTGAAGGGATGCTTCGGCGTGTCCTCGAGCAGCTGAATCTTCTCGACCTTGGTCTGAGCCTGCAGTGCAACGGCCAGAAACAGAAACAAAAAAACGATGCGGAATCGTGACATCAGATACTCCTTCAAAAAAACCTTCGTGCTTCTTTTTCGTGTCTTCGCGTCTTCGTGGTTTTTCTTACTTCTTTCTTGTCACCACGAAATCCGCCAGCTGCAGCAGCGACTGCTTCGACTCCGAATCGGGCAGCGGTGCGAGCTGTGCCATCGCGCGGTCGCGATAATCCTCGGCGGTTTTGCGCGCATATGCGATGCCGCCGAATTCCTCGACGAAACGAATGATATCGTCGATGTCCTTGCGTTTGACACCGCGCTTGAGCGAATGCAGCACGGTTTTCCGTCGGGCCGACGGGGCGTTGGTGAACGCGTGAATCAGCGGCAGGGTGAATTTCTTTTCCTTCAGATCGCCTCCCACGGGCTTGCCGATGGTGGACTCCGTGCCGGTGAAATCGAGGATGTCGTCTCGAATCTGGAACGCAATACCGAGATTCTCGCCGTAGCCGCGGAAGCGGGAAACGGTTTCCACGTCCTTGGTCGCGCTCAGCGCACCGATTTCACAACAGGTGGCGAGCAGTGATGCGGTCTTGTCGCCTATGATCTGGAAGTAGGTTTCCTCGTCGTTGCGCAGCTGTCGCGATTTCTGAATCTGGAGCAGTTCTCCTTCACTCATGCGCTTGACAGCGGTGGAGGTGCTGTGCAGAAAATCGATGTCGTTGTTTTCAAGCGAAAGCAGAAGCCCACGCGAAAGCACGTAATCACCCAGGAGTACGGCGACCTTGTTTTTCCAGATGGCGTTGATCGACGGCCAGTTGCGCCGGGTCTCCGCATCGTCGACCACGTCGTCGTGAATGAGCGTGGCGGTATGCAGCAGTTCGACCAGCGCCGCACCGCGGAAGGTCGCGTCGTTGATGCTGCCGCAAGCCCCGGCTGAAAGCATGACCAGTGCGGGACGAATGCGCTTGCCTTTGCGCTTGACCATGTAGCGCACGACGGCGTCGACCAGGCCGACATTCGATTTCAGCGATCGGCGGAAATGCGCCTCGAATTTCTTGAGGTCCCCTTCGACCGGGGCGATGATGGTATCGAGTTTCAAGCGGCTGATCTCCGGCCTTTTTTCTGGCTGAATTTGCTGATCCAGATGCTGATTTCGTAGAGGAAAACCAGCGGAATGGCCATCATGAGCATGCTTACAGGATCGGGACCGGGAGAAATCAGCGCCGCGACGAAGGCGCTCACCACCATGGCATGACGCCAGTACTTGCGCATCAGTTTCGGTGATACAATGCCCAGTCGTGAGAGGAAAAACGACAGCATGGGCAGTTCGAAGACCAATCCCGCGCCGAGCATCAGCGTGATGACGAAATCGAAATAGTACTCAACCGAAATAATGTTGTCTATCGCCGTCGTACCAAAATCCACGAAAAATTTCAGGGCTGCAGGGAGGATAAAGAAATATGCGAAAGTCACACCGATCAGGAAGCAAAGCGAGGTGAAAACGACGATGGAGCTTATGTAGCGACGTTCGCGGGGATAGAGTCCCGGCGCGATGAATTTCCAGATCTGATAGACGATGTTGGGGATGCTGATGACGATGCCCCCGAAGAAGGCGACCTGCATGTAGATCAGGATCTGCCCGAAGGGACGCAGGTTCTGCAGATGCATCTTGTACTGCATCGCCGGACGCAGCAGCACGTGCTCCATCAGCGGATCGATGAAGAACCACAGCCCGACGGCGCAGACCACGATCCCGATCATGCTGTAAATGATGCGCCAACGCAATTCCTCGAGATGATCGAGGAAGGACATCTCCTTTTCGCCCTTTTCCGCCGCGTCCACGTTTTCGGGTGGGTCGTCTTCCGACGGACGGTCGTAGGGACTCTCTTCGCGTTCTTCTTTCATTGTGTTCCGGTTTGCAACAATCGGTCTGCGTGTAATCAATTAAAATACGAAAATTACCCGTAGCAGGTAAGGGCGGCGGGAATGACCAGTTGGACGTTGCGGTTTCAGGCTGCAGGAGATACATTCAGGTCTGACATTCTGTTCAAACCGGGGGAACCCATGTCGATGAAATCAGACGCTACTCCACGAAATTTTGCTTTGTTCATCGCCGCTGCCGTCGTGATCGCGTTGCGTCTCATCGCGCTGCAGGCAGGCGATATGCGCATCTGGGGCCTGGATGTATTGCGACATCTCGATTCGTGGTGGGTGGTCGCGTTCTCGGTGCTTCCGCTGTTTGCCGCCTTGCCGGCTCTGGAGCATCGCTTCGGTCGATTGATGGCGAAGCGCGATTTTCCATGGACCCGCGTGCTGTGGATCGGTGTGGCCATGCTCTTTGCCGCCGCCGTGCTGTTTCCGATGGAGACATTTTATTACGGCGACGGGGGGCCTCTCCTCAGCGAGATTTACAAAATCGGCGCGGAGGAACACTATACCAGCACCATGCTGCTGAATCTGAAATCCGCTCCCCTGGCAGGTGGATTGCTTCACCTGCTGTCCGTGCTGATTCCCTCGGTTATGTTTCCGCTCGGACTCACCCTTCCCGAGACGCCGCTGTTTCCCTTTTTCGGACTCTCCCTGCTCGGCATTGTGTTGCTGGGTTGGACGATGCATCTCGAAAAGGAACGCCGTTTCCGTTTGCCACTAATGCTGCTTGTCGTGGGAACAGGGGGCGGATTGTTTTTCTTCCGCTATGCGGAAATGTATCTGCCGCTGTTTCTGGCCATTACGGCCTATCTGCTCGCTGCATCGGCGGCGCTGCGCGGTGAGCGTTCCGTCGGTATCGCCGTGCTTCTGTATATCGTCGCCGTCGCCGCGCATTACATGGCGCTCGCCCTGCTGCCGTCGCTGCTGTATCTGTTGCTGAGAAAGCAGCCCATCCTGCAGAAACTGACCGCGTCGGGGAGGAGCCTTGGCCTGACGTTTGCAGGTATGCTCGCGCTTGCCTTCGCGCTCTATTTTGTGTTCGGATTCCAGCATTCCGACAGCCGGATGATCATGCCGCTGCTTCCGGTGGAGAGTCCTGCAGGCACGCTGTCGTACACCCTGCTTTCTTCGTATCATCTCCTCGATCTCGTGAATCTGCTTTTCCTGCTCGCTGCTTTTCCGATGACGTACCTGCTGATGCTGAGCCTGGGAAAGGGCGGACTTGCGTTGGGTACCGCCTCCGACCTCGGGAGCACCTTGCGTGGCAGCAAGACGGATAGCGGTGGCGGGAAAACCGAGAGCGGCGGAGCGCGCGGCATGAGCGAAGCCCTGCGATTTCAGCTGATAAGCGGATATTCTTTTCTGCTGTTCCTCTTCTTCGCCAACACGTCGCTGGGACTTGCGCGCGATTGGGATATCGCCGCGCCTCTCGGGGTGATGATTGTGATGATTCTTTCGGAATTTCGGGGAAAGGCGGAACTGTCCCCCTCGCGGCTGCTGCAGGCGGGCGTCGTTTCGGTGCTGCTTGTCGTTCCCTGGTTCGCAACGAACATTGATGTGGAGGCATCGACTGCGCGTTTCGCCGAGATCATGACGCTCGACGACGAACACATGTACGGCGATTACGCGCTCAGCGGCTATGAAGCGCTGCGCAAGCAGGCGGTGCATGAAAAGGATTTCGACAGGGAAGGGGAAATCCTGCAGCGTATGATCGAGCTGGTGGGCTACACCGAGCAATACCGTATGCTGATCTCCAACACGATGTACTACGCGGAGAAACAGCCCGAGCGATATCTCCGCCTCAACGAGTGGGCGCTCGGCCGGCTGGCGCGCAAAGCACAGGATCTTCGTTCGCGCGGTGTCGAGCACGAATATTCTATCGGTCTCAAACAGATCGACTCGCTGGCCGCGGTCATGGCGGTCGAGTCCGTCACCAACAGCCGCATCCAGGATCTGTATCCGCTCATGAAAACTTTTGCCGAGCGGTCGGGATGCGTTACGGGAATAAATATTCTGCTCGGAACCGGTTGGTATCTCGAAGAGGAGCTCGCGAAGGCGCTTCCTCTGCTCGCTGCCGTGCGCGAGACCGGATTTCGCGATCCGCGGGTTGACGGCATGTACGGCAGCTGCCTGTATCTGAGTGGGGAAACCGCCGGTGGCGAGGCGGAATTCGCGGACGGCCTGCAGCGCTACGGGGAAAACGCGCAGTATCTGTTCATGGTGGCGACGAGCTATCTGCGGCTTCAAACACACGTGCAGGAAGCCCGCACCCTGCTCGAGCGTGCCCGTGCGCTGAATCCCCCGCCTGAAGCACGAGAGCAGATCGAGGGCATTCTCAATCAGCTGAAATGATATTCGAATGCGGCGTGGAGCTCCGCCTTTCTCGCCGCAGCTGCCGATCGGCTGGTGTGCCGCCGCATGTCGCAACGGGTTCGTCCCCTCTGCAACGGTCACTTGGACAGAAATACTTGATCGCAGGAGAAATTCTCCGAGCTCATCAATCCCCCAGACGTTTTCACTGGGTTCTATCCCATAATGGTAGGGAGAGTAAGCGTTCGGAATGCGAACGCCATGTCCGTGAAGTTGTTCGACAACTCGACACAATATTAGAGGGTCGGAAAATTCCTTTCGAAACCAGGAGATATTCTCCAATTTCAGAATTGGCACGGGTATTGCATTTCTTCACATGCAAGTGAATGAAAATTGGTTGCAGACGAACCCTTTAGATACCCGAGCATACTGTGAAACTCTCCGCCACACTTCTGATCGCAACATTGGCGTTTCTGCTTTCCGGTACCGTTTCAGCCCAGCCCAGCTGGCCGACTTCGATCACTTGGGTAGGATACACGTTTTCGAATAATACCGCGGTACAGGATCCGCAGGATGTGAAGACCAACAAGAGCGAATTTGATCTGGTTTTCGAAACCGCTGCCCCGTACACGGTCCAGGTCGCTGCATCAAGTACGCATGTGTTTTTCCGCCTGCAGGTGCGGGAGATGACGACGTGGACCGTTGGAACGTACCTTCTCTTCATCTCGGACAACAGCGGTGCGGTGCTTGGAAAAGTGTACCTGACGCTCAGCGGGAATGCTGGTGAGATTCATGTCGTGAATGCTTCCGGTTCCGTCGACCAAATGACCGGAAGCGGTTCGCACACAAGCAACATCGGTGGATGGGCACGCTTCAGCTCGGTGGGTGGAAGCTCCACACACGAGTACGTCGATTTCCAGCTCCCCCGCACCGTTTTCGAGTCCGTGCTTGGAGTGACGGGTCAGATTCAGATCAAGTTTTATGCCGGGACGAGCACGGGTGCGGGGAATGTCAACAATATCAATACCGACTGGATGACCTCGAGCACGAGTTCCGTTCCCACCGCCGCTGATTTCGGATCCTTGTCTCCCGCGACGGTCAGCGGCATCGTTCTTGGCGTGCTTCCGGTTGAACTCACGTCGTTCAGCGCGTACCTCAAAGCGAATCTCGTCGAACTGCGCTGGAACACCGCGACAGAGAAGAACAACTTCGGTTTCGAAATCGAGCGCGGTACGGCTGACGGTGACTGGATGAGCATCGGTTTCGTCGCGGGCTTCGGCAACAGCAACAGCCCCAAGAACTATCATTTCGAGGATGCTGTCGACGGTCTGTCGGGCACGGTATCGTATCGCCTCAAGCAGATTGACCGTGACGGTACGATCGACTACTCCTCGATCGTTATGGTGAGCGTCGATGCCGCGAGCGGTATGAGCATCACCGATGCCTATCCGAATCCCTTCAATCCGACCACAACCGTCAACTTCACGCTCACGGAATCCGCGAACGTACGGCTGAGCCTGTATGATATGACAGGCCGTGAAGTCAAGACCGTACTTGAAAACACGCTGCTCGACGCCGGTTCACACGCACAGACCATTAATGCCGAAGGCCTCGCGAGCGGACGTTACTTCCTGCTGCTTCAGACTCCCTCCGCCCGCAGCATGTATCCGCTGCTGCTGAGCAAATAACACGGCTTCTTTACCCCTTGAGTTTCGCGGTCCGGCCCGATGGTCGGACCGCGAACTCGTCGATGCGGGTCCCGCGACACTGACGCTGCATGATCTGACGGGAGGCCAGTTGCGCATCCTCTCTGAAAACTTCGAGGCGGCGGGGGGCTCACATTCCCCCAGGCGGGCGGTTGTCAGCGAGAAGTTCCTGGCAGTCGCCCGCTGATTTCTTTTCCCCCCGTGAACCGTTTTGCATCGACCGCATGTTTTTCCATTTTAGAAGATTGAAATCACGGTAACAAAATTCCCGGCTACATAGAGAGATGGAACACGACTTCATCACCATCCGCGGCGCGCGGGAACATAATCTCAAGAACATCGACGTCGATATCCCGAGAAAACAGCTGGTAGTGATCACCGGCCTCTCGGGATCCGGCAAGTCGAGTCTGGCCTTCGATACGATCTATGCCGAAGGACAGCGCCGCTATGTCGAAAGTCTCTCCGCCTACGCCCGGCAGTTTCTCGGCAGCATGGAGCGTCCGGATGTCGATAATATCGACGGACTGAGCCCGGCCATCTCCATCGAGCAGAAAACCGTCAGCCGTAATCCACGTTCCACCGTTGGTACGGTCACCGAGATCTATGACTACCTGCGACTACTCTTCGCACGCGCGGGTGTACAGCACTGCTACAAGGATGGCTCCCCCGTGCAGCGACAGAGTCTCGACCAGATGGTCGACCGTCTGCTCGGCTTCGAGAAGGGGACGCGCATCATGATCCTCGCACCGGTGGTGCGTGGCCGCAAGGGGCATTACCGCGAACTGTTCGAAGAGATTCAGAAAGACGGTTTCACGAAGGTGCGCGTCGATGGTGAAATGCTCGAGATCGTCGACGGCATGAAAGTAGACCGGTATAAAATTCACAACATCGAAATCGTCGTCGACCGACTCGTCGTGAATTCCGAAGCCCGTTCGCGGCTGGCGGACTCACTCGAGATCGCCCTCAAGTTCGGCGAAGGTGTCGTCATCGTCGATGTGAACGGACAGGATATTCTGATGAGTCAGAAGAACTCCTGTCCCGTCTGCGGCACGAGCTACGAAGAGCCTGCCCCGAATTCCTTTTCCTTCAATTCTCCTTACGGCGCCTGCGCCACCTGCGACGGACTGGGTGAAACGCGCGCGTTCGATCTCGACCTCATCATTCCCGATGTGGCGAAGTCGCTGAATCAGGAAGGACTCGTTCCACTTGGCAAGCCGCGCCGCACCTGGTGGTGGGCGCAGATTTATGCAGTGGCGGAGAAATACGGCTTCGATCTCGACACATCGCTCAGCGACATCAGTGAAGAAGCGATGCATACGCTGCTGCATGGCAGCGGAAAGGAAAAATACCGCATCGCCTACACGCATCCCGATGGCAGGGTTACGCAATACAATCACAGCATCGCCGGTGTGCTCGCCAGTCTCAAGCAGTATTACGAAAACACCACTTCCAACGGTATTCGCGAATGGTCCGAATCCTTCATGAGCACCAAGCATTGTCCGACCTGTGACGGCGGACGGCTGCGGCCTGAAAGCCTCGCGGTGCTGATCGACGGACATTCAATCCATCATGTCACCCACGCGTCCGTAAAAGAAGCGCTCGCGATTTTTTCTTCACTCACTTTGACGCCGCGTCAGATGGAAATCGGGTCGCAGATCATCAAGGAAATCACTTCGCGGCTCGGGTTTCTTTCGAATGTCGGACTCGATTATCTCACGCTCGACCGCACGGCCCGATCGCTCTCGGGCGGCGAGGCGCAGCGCATACGGCTGGCCACACAAATCGGTACGCAGCTGGTCGGCGTGCTCTACATTCTCGACGAACCCTCGATCGGACTGCATCAGCGCGATAACACTCGGCTCATCGAATCCCTCAAGCAGCTGCGTGACCTCGGGAACTCGGTGATCGTCGTCGAACACGACCGCGAAATGATAGAAAGCGCGGATTACGTCATCGACCTCGGTCCGGCGGCAGGCGAATTCGGCGGTGAAGTCGTAGCCGAAGGAACGGTGCAGGCGCTCCTGAGCAGCAACCGCAACGGGAAAAGCAACGGGACCGCGCGGCGCAAGGCGAACAGCGCGACGGAGGAAGCAATGTTGCAGGGCCTCGCGAACAAGGGATCTCTCACCGCCGCGTATCTGAGCGGAAAGCATACCATTGCCATTCCCGCGTCGCGTCGCGGGGGCAACGGGAAGACGATCATGCTGCGGGGAGCACGTGGTCACAATCTGAAAAACGTCGATCTTACTCTTCCGCTCGGCACCTTTATTTGCGTGACCGGTGTCAGCGGTTCGGGAAAATCGAGCCTCATCAATGAGACGCTGTATCCGCTTCTGGCCAAGCACTATTACCGTTCGACCATGGCCACGCTGCCGCATTCCGGCATCGAGGGTCTCGAACATGTCGACAAGGTCATCGACATCGACCAGACGCCCATCGGCCGCACACCGCGATCGAACCCGGCCACCTACACCGGATTATTCACCTTTATCCGCGATCTCTACACGAATCTCCCCGAGGCGAAAATCCGCGGCTACAATGCCGGACGCTTCAGCTTCAATGTGGAAGGAGGGCGCTGCGATGCCTGCGGTGGAGACGGCGTGCGGAAAATAGAAATGAACTTCCTTCCCGACGTGTATGTGCAGTGCGAGATCTGCAAAGGCAAGCGCTACAACCGTGAAACGCTGGAAGTGCGCTTCCACGGCAAGTCCATCGCCGATGTGCTCGAGATGTCCGTCGCGGAAGCGCTGGATTTTTTCAGTGAAATTCCCCGTGTCCGCCGGAAGCTGCAGACGCTCCATGATGTGGGACTCGGCTACATTCGGCTGGGGCAGCAGGCAACCACGCTGTCGGGTGGCGAGGCCCAGCGCGTCAAGCTCTCAACGGAACTTTCGAAAGTGGGGACAGGGAACACGCTGTACATTCTCGACGAACCCACGACCGGTTTGCATTTCGAAGACGTACGCATGCTGCTGACCGTGCTCGGCCAGCTGGTCGAGAAAGGCAATACGGTCGTCGTAATCGAACACAATCTGGATGTGATCAAGACCGCCGACCGGGTCATCGACCTGGGTCCCGAAGGCGGGGACGAGGGCGGTTATATCGTCGCCGAAGGCACGCCCGAAGATGTTGTCCTCTGCGCAGCGAGCTATACCGGCCAGTATCTGAAACACGAATTATCGTAATCTGTGCGTACTCTTCAGAAAGGATGAGGAGGTTTGAAGATGGCGGAGATGTACCAGGACACGTTGAAGGGGGACAAGGAAGCACTGCTGCGCAGGGATATCCGTGAGTTGGGTACCATGCTGGGAGAGGTGCTGATCGAGCAGGAGGGACACGATTTCTACGAAATCGTTGAACTGATGCGTCAGCTGACGAAATCCTACCGTGCGGAGGGGAAGGAAGAAACCGAGCGTACGATCAGGGAAATCGTCGAGTCGCTCGATCTTGTGCGGGCCTATAAACTCATTCGCGCGTTCACCTTCTTTTTTGTTATCGTCAACGCCGCCGATGAAATCCACCGCATCCGGCGCCAGCGCATTCATGCCATCGAAGAGGGTAGTGCGCAACGCGGCTCGCTGCGCGAAGCACTGGAACAGATGGCGCTCGAGGGTTTGCAGGCAGGGGATTTGCGAAGAGTGCTCGAAGACATTGATCTTGTTCCCGTATTTACCGCACATCCCACGGAAGCGACCCGGCAGACCATTCTGCGGAAAATCCTGCATATCGGCGAATTGCTTCTGCGCCGCGATGTTACTGTGCTCACAGACGACGAACAGGAAGAGATTCGGCAGGACATTCGCGCGGAGTTGACGATACTCTGGCAGACCAATGCCATCCGCGTGCAGAAAATCACTGTGCGCGATGAAGTGCGCCGCGGACTGTTTTTCTTCCGGCACATTCTTTACGATACCGTTCCGCAGCTCTATCATATGCTGAACCGCGACCTGCAGGAGGTATATGATATCAAGGAACCGGCACCCACCATTCTGCGATTTGGTTCATGGATCGGTGGGGACCGCGACGGACATCCCTATGTGACGCCGGACGTCACGCGCATGGCGCTCGATCTGCACCGGAGACAGATTCTGCAGCTGTACATCGATGAAACCGACCGCCTGTTTGATTCGCTGAGCAATTCCATTCGTCTCGTGGCGTCGAGCACGGAGCTGCGCGATTCCTTTACACGCGACCGTGAATCACTGTACGGGCAGGTGAGCGACGAAGACCTGCGCGATCAGTCCGAGATCTATCGCGTCAAAACGTTCTGCATCTGGCACAAGCTGCGAAACACTCTCGCTGGCCAGGGCTATCGCTACCTGAATGCCGGGGAATTTCTCGAAGATCTGCAGGTGATGCATGACAGTCTGCAGCAGCATCGAGGCGAACTCGTTGCGAGTCGGTTTCTCCTGCCGCTGATCTACAAGGTGAAGACCTTCGGCTTTCATCTCGTCTCTCTCGACATTCGCCAGAATTCCGAACTGCTCGGTGCCGCCGTGACCGACCTTCTCGAACAGGCGGATATCTGCGACGACTTCAGCGGGATGGAGGAGGAAGAAAAAATTGTCCTGCTTACGCGAGAGCTTCTCAACAGTCGACCGATTGTCAGTCACCGGGAAGAACTCGATGATGCGACCGTGCAGGTGCTGGAGGAATTCAGCGTGCTTCGCGAAGGGAAGGATCAATTCGACGAACAAGCCTGCAACGATTACATCATAAGCATGACGAAGGGTCCAAGCGATGTGCTCGAGGCACTGCTGCTTGCACGCGAGACGGGACTGACGTCCGTGCGCAGGCAGGAGGTCACGCAGTCGCGTATCGATATCCTGCCGCTGTTTGAAACCATCGAGGATTTGCGCGGCGCGGCGCACACCATGGCGCGGCTGTTCGCGAATCCCGCTTACGCGCAGCATCTCGCCTGGCGCGATAACCAGCAGAAAATCATGCTCGGCTATTCCGACAGCAACAAGGACGGGGGCATCGTGACCTCGACCTTCGAACTGTACAAAGCGCAGATCGCGCTGCGCAACGTCTGTGAGCAAAACGGTATACGGCTCACGATTTTTCACGGCCGCGGCGGCAGTGTTTCCCGCGGCGGCGGTCCGCTCAATCAGG
The DNA here is from genome assembly GCA_014860565.1 of Bacteroidota bacterium. Classification (GTDB taxonomy): domain Bacteria; phylum Bacteroidota; class Ignavibacteria; order SZUA-365; family SZUA-365; genus SZUA-365. The sequence continues at coordinate 11,172 of JACZJN010000055.1, read as the reverse complement.
CCATCCTTTCCCAGCCGGTGGGTACCGTGGACGGCGGTATCAAGATAACCGACCAGGGAGAGATGATATCCGCGAAGTATGCAATGCCGCAGATCGCCCTGCGCAGTCTCGAGCTGGCGGCTTCCGCCGTGTTGCGCACGACCGCGGAATGCAGCTATCTCCCTTGCCGGCTCGAGTCGGTGAAGAACATCGAGGCGTGCGAACGGATCTCGCAGGACGCCATGGATGCCTACCGCGCATTGCTGCAGCACGAGTATTTCATCCCCTTTTTCAGGCAAGCCACACCGATCGATGTCATTGAGAATATTGAGATCGGCTCGCGTCCGCCGTCGAGGAAAAAATCCGATTCCATCGATAATCTCCGCGCCATTCCCTGGGTGTTTTCCTGGACCCAATCGCGCAACATCCTTTCCGGCTGGTATGGATTCGGAACGGCGATGCATCGCGCGGTAGAGGAAGGACGTCTGACATGGCAGGAGCTGCGCAGCTGGCATCGGCACTGGCCGTTCTTCAGTACGCTGGTCGGCAATATCGAAATGACGCTGCTGAAAGCCGACATGGCCATCGCCGGTGAGTATGTCGGCCTCTGCGACGACCAGGAAAAAGCGCAGACCGTGTTTTCCCTGATCAGCAGGGAATACGACCGCACCCGCGAAGCCGTCACGCGCATCACGGGAGGAGAACTGCTGTTCGAGAACGCCTCTCTGCGCCGGTCGATCCTGCTTCGGAATCCGTACATCGATCCGATCAGCCACATCCAGGTCGCGCTGCTACGACGGTACCGGGATGCGACGCGTCCGGGAGCCGAACGCGCTGCGCTCCTCGATGTCCTGCGCGCGTCCGTCAACGGCATCGCCGCCGGTATGCGTCGGACAGGGTAATCCGTGGTTACTCATGGATATCTCGCACAAGTCCATGACGGCACTGCAATCAATCTCGCACTGGACCTGGTGCTGCAGTACGGTTGGAATGCGACGTCGTATCAAATCCTGAATCCGGGCATCGAGCATTGGTTCAGTGACCGAGGCGATGCGGTGATCGGCTTCGTTCGCCACTACGGAGTGCGGGTCGTGGCCGGAGCGCCCGTCTGCGCGACGGAGCGTCTCGCCGATGTGGTGCAGGAATTTGAGTCCTCCGGGAGCGCGGCGGTCTGTTACTTTGGTGCGGAGGAACGCATGGCCGAAGCGCTGGCCGCACACGCCCCACGCGCGCGCATCGTGCTCGGCGCCCAGCCTGCGTGGAATCCCGCGGCCTGGCCGACGATGCTGGCGGGACATCCTTCCCTGCGCGCGCAGCTGAACCGTGCACGCAACAAGGGAGTGCGCACGGAGCGCTGGGACAACGAGCATGCAACGATTCATCCGGAACTTCAGCGCTGCCTGCAGGAATGGCTGCGCACGCGGGGACTCCCCCCGCTGCATTTCCTGGTCGAGCCACAGACACTCGCGCGGCTGTTTGACCGCATGGTGATCGTGGCATTGATAGAGGATCGTCCGGTCGGTTTTCTGGTCGCCTCGCCGATTCCGCTGCGCAATGGCTGGCTCATCGAGCAGAACGTGCGCGGCGCCGAAGCGCCCAACGGTACGGCCGAACTTCTGATCGACGCGGCAGTGCGCGAGATGGCGTCCTTGGGAAGCACGCATGTCACGCTCGGTCTTTCGCCGATTTCACGCTATGCCGGACTCGAGAAGGAATCCAATCCCTTTCTTCTACGGCAACTGCTGTCCTTCGTACGATCCTACGGCCGCCGCTTCTACAATTTCGAAGGTCTCGACAGCTTCAAGGCGAAATTCCGATCTCCGGAATGGGAGACGGTATATGCGATAACAAGCCAGGGCCGAATGTCGCTGCGAACACTCTATGCCACCGCCGCCGCCTTTGCCGGTGAAAACCCGGTGTTTACGCTCCTCCGTGCAGCGCTCCGGAGGAAGGAGTAATCCGTGGTTACTCTTTTTCTCTCGGAGTGTCTATACTGCATGTCCACAACCCAAGCGAGCATGATCATGAAACACCGCATCCTCCTTCTGCTTGTCGTTCCGCTTCTGTTGCTTGCCTCCTGCAGTGACGACGATCCCGTGGGCACGACGCCCGATGATCTTACCGATGACGAATATGCCGTTTGGTCCGCGACACTCGATTCGCTGGTCGTATGGGAAAAGGACGATGTCGTCGTGCTGCAAATTTCCACCGATAGCTACCCGCTTCATGATTCCACGACCGCCGTGTATCTGCGCAATCAATTGAAAGTGCCCGATGATGCGATTCAGCATTACAAGGAGCGCAATGCGCAGCCGGCAACGATCGAACGAAAACTCACCCTCGACGTCGAATACGTACTGCTTTCCGCCGCGGATATCCAGGACATGATCACGCAAGGCGGGTACGAGGAAATCTATAAACGCTACCCGAACAGTAACGGCGTGACGACGCTCTCCCGCGTCGGCTTCAGCGCAAACCGAGGCACCGCGGTGGTGTATCTCTCACACACGCCTGGCTTTCTCGCCGGTGCCGGCTGGGCCGTGTTGTGCCGGAAGGTTTCCGGGAGATGGCAGGTCACGGCCAGCACCGTCGTGTGGGTGTCGTAGCCGATCGCCAAAAGAATCACAGGCATGGGACAAAACACCGACATCGAACTCCGATGCTTCGTATCTTGGGGAGAAACGGCACGGGCCCTCAGGAACGTGCGATACAAAATCAATGCGTGCAATCCGTGTGACCAGTGATTCCTCTCACGAGAGGACGAGCCTGAAGGCTCATCCTCCAAAATGTCAATCTGTGTAATCCGTGGTTACTCTTCGAGACGACAACGTAACGCCTCCCCGTGTCGCCATCATCGGCGCAGGCGCGGCCGGACTCATGGCTGCCGTGTTCGCCGCGCGCGGAGGAGCCGAGACGCTGCTGCTCGAACGCACGTCCGAAGGCGGACGCAAGCTGCTGATCAGCGGCGGGGGACGCTGCAACATTCTGCCTTCCGAGGTCGACGAATCGCGCTTCGTGACGGATTCGTCCGCAAACTCCATGAAAAAGATTCTCCGCAGCTGGCCGCTCAGTGAACAGATCGATTTCTTCGAAAAGGATCTGCGACTCCCGCTCGAGAAGGAAGCCGAAACAGGCAAGCTCTTTCCCGCGTCACAGCGCGCGCGCGACGTCCGCGACGCAATGCTGAGCGACGCCCAGGCACATGGCGCGAAGTTGTATTCCCACGCGTTCGTGACGGGGCTCGAGCCACAGGAACACGGCTGGCGCGTACAACTCGCCAATGCGCCCGCGCTTGAGGTGAACCGCGTTGTGATCGCCACGGGCGGACTCTCCGTCCCCAAAACCGGCAGCGACGGCAGCGGCTTCGCATTCGCACGGAAACTCGGCTTGAAAGTAAACATCACGTATGCGGCGCTCACGCCGGTGACATCAAACGACAGACGTTTCCACGCTCTCGCCGGCATCGCACTGCCGGTTGAAATCTCAGCGTCGGATTCCCAACGCTCTTACTCGGCACGGGATGCGTTCCTGTTTACGCATCGGGGATTTAGTGGTCCCGCCGTGCTCGATGTCTCGCATATTCTCGTGCGTTCGCAGGACGAAGGTCGCCGCGATGCACGCATGTACGTGAACTGGACCTCACTCGATGAAGAGGAGTGGACGCGTCGCCTCGATCACGCGCGATCCGGGACCGTGCTCGGTGTGCTGCGCCGCGAACTGCCCGAACGTCTCGCCGAAGCGCTCTGCGTGCATGCGCAAGTGGATCCGGCACGCACGCTTTCACAGCTGCGGAAGGACGAGCGCCGGCGCTTGCTCGATGCGCTGCTGCGCTGCGACCTCCCCTGGTCCGGTCACGAAGGCTATCGCGTGGCCGAGGTCACCGGCGGCGGGGTGGACCTGGCCGAAGTGCATCCGAAAACGATGGAATGCCGCAAACATCCCGGACTGCATTTCTGCGGTGAAGTGCTCGACGTGTTCGGTCCCATCGGCGGCTACAACTTTCTCTGGGCCTGGGCCACAGGTCGCGCTGCCGGCATCGGAGCAATGGAATGTGTAGCACAAAGACACCAAGTCACGAAGGCACGAGATTGATGATGGAGGATGAGCCTTCAGGCTCGTCCCCCGCGCTGAAAGCGCGACCTATTGCAGCCCAGGGCGCAAGCCCTGGGAACAGGGAACGGGTCCCATTTTACCCCCGCCGCCCTGAAAGGGCGGCACCATTTTACGGAGTATCGCATGCGCAATGCCATAATACTCGCCACGACCCTCCTCATCTGCACCGGCGTTCTCGTCGCGCAGCCCGCGGCGTATTCCCCCCGTGGCGTGCGCGCATACCTCGTAAACTACAACGCCGTGCACGGCGACCGCTTCCTGGCGGAGTTCGCCGCGCGTCGCTTCGTGCTCATTGACGAGGCGGGCAGCGCCGACATTCCGATGATGCGCGCGATCACGCCCGACATTCCTGTGCTCCGCTACCGCGATATGGTTGCAGTGTATCCGTCCTTTCCGGAATTCTCCGAGGTGGATCGGGACGAGGGCGCGTTCATGCATTCCACTGAACCCTCGGGACTCACCGTCGCGGTCAGCGGCGACACCGCCACGATCGCCTGGATGCCCGATCGCCGCACGCTGCCGGTGAAAGGATACCGCATACGCTGGAGCACCGATTCGCTCGGGACGGCGAACGCACTGGTGGATACGCACATTCCCGTTCCGCCCCTGCGCGTGCGTCTGCCGAAGTCCGCGGTGTTTCTTCGCGTGGATACCGAACTCGACGACGGGAGTCTGCTGACCTACGGCTTTCCGGTTCGCTGGTACACAGCACAGACGCCGGTTGTCGTTTGGCCGTCCGCCGTCAGCGAGGCGCGTTCGACGACGTCGGTGGACAATCACATCGAACTGCGCGCGGCTTCAGAGTCCATGCCGGATTCCGTGTTCGTGGTCGCTGACCTCGACCGCAGCAACACGCTGAATTTCTCCAGGGAGCGCATGCCGACGCAGTGGAAGAATGAACACTGGGAATGCGATTTCTCCGTTGATATCACCGGGCTCCGCAGCAACTGCGGGTATGAATTCCAGGTGGAAAGCTGGTCCGGCGGCAAGCGCACCGTTTTCCCGGCGCAGGGGAAATTCCACACGAATGTGAACAACCGGGTAAGGAACGACACCTACGGGTTTTACGTGATGAACGTCGGATCAAGCACCTGGCGGCAGGCGACCATCGCGCAGATCCTCCTCGCCTTTTCGAAGCAGGGATACAGCGGATTGTTCGAAGACGACTGCTGGTACCGCATCGAGAATTACGGCGGCGACTCCTATCCCCCCGTGCCCTACGACCAGCTCGAATGGCGCGCGAATCTCTACGGCATGCTCGACAGCATCCGTGTTGCGATCGCGCCGCGTCCCGCCTATTTCAACGGACTCTACACCGAAATCTCCGACAGCCTCCTCGCACACACGGAGGGAGGAATGACCGAGGGATTCGCGTATACGCACTGGTCGGGACTTGTGCGAGGCGCGAACTGGCGCAACAGCTGCAATCGCGGACTCTCCGCCGCCCATGCCTATGGTAAAACATGGATGTCGCTCGGCGGGGCGCCATACGACGACATTCCCGGACGGCTGTACGCGCTCGCCAGCTACCTGATGGTGGCGGACAGTCTCTCGATGTTCGCCAACGCCACGAACTACCAGGAACTCTCGCATTTCCCGGAGTTCGATATTCCGCTCGGCGCGCCGATGGAATCCGCCGTGCTCGACGTCGACACGCTCGCACATGACAACGGCAGCGGACGCTATTACCGCCGCGAATTCGAAGCCGGCACGGTCGTGGTGAACGCGGGAACCGTCCCTCTGGTGTATCCGGATGCGGGAGGAAGAAAGAGCGTTACGGCGATCGGCGGTATCACCACCGACGGTGGTCATATAGAAGCGATTCATGAAAGCGACACGCTCGCAGCAGGCACCGCGCGGATCTACCTCATCATGGATGCGGGGGAAACGCTGGCTTCTCCCATCATCGACTCGGCGCGGGTCGTACCGGAACGGATTCCCTCTGACGGTTCGACACCCTGTACGATCCGGGTGCTTGCGCACGATCCTTCGGCTCCTCGCTGGCGCAGCGATGCAGCGCTCCCGCTGCATGTGGTCTGTGATGCCGGTGCGATCGGCGGTCCGCGCGAACTGCTGCTGCAGCCGACCGGTGCCGGGAGTCCTGAACTGCCCGTGTGGTTCGAAGGATCGTTCGCCATTCCCGTCGGCGCTCCGCCCGACAGCGCGCGTCTGCCGGTCACGGTGTACGCGGCAACCGGACTCGTCACCATCGGGTACGTCACGGTCTCAATAGAAAGCGGCGATGCGGGGAATCTGCTGATGAACTACAGTTTCGAAATCGACAACAACGACGACGGCGTGCCTGATTTCTGGCGTGGGTATGTCAAAGGATTCGATTACGACGCCAGCGGTCTGAACGCGCGCACCGGCAGCCGTTCGGTGCATGTTTTCAACGACAGCCTGACCGATTTTCGCGGCGTATATGTGCGAGTCGATCTGAAGCAGGACAGCGCCGAGGCGCTGGAAATCTCCGGCTGGTCGAAATGTGTCGACGTCAGCGGAAACGCGGACAACGATTACGCGCTCTATGTGGACAGCCGGTACATGGACGGGACGTCGCTTTACGGACAATGCGCACGCTTCTCGACCGCCACGCATGACTGGGAATATTCATCCTATGTCATCCATCCCGAAAAACCGATCGACTACTGCAGCGTGTACGTGCTCTTCCGCCGTCACACCGGCGAGGCCTGGTTCGATCAGCTCGCCCTGCGGCGATACGAGGAAACTTCGAAAATAAGGAATATCGGACCGGTCTCTCCACTTATAGAAGCATATCCCAATCCCACGCGGGATGTGCTCAATATCCGTTTACGTCCCACATCTGCCGCTGTCCGGCAGATCGCGTTGTACGACCGTCTCGGACGTCGGTGCCTGATGGATGAACCGGATGTATATCCGGGTGCTGAAGCGACTGTGACGCTCTCGCTGCGTACGCTATCACCCGGGGTGTACTATCTCTCGCTGGACGGCAGGCCGGCGCAGACGGTGGTTGTGATGCGGTGAAGAGGTGAAGAGGTAAAGGGGTAAAGGGGTAAAGGATGACTTCGGACATGGCGGCGAAGCGCCGGCCGGGGGACTTCGCGCTGAAAGCGCGATACATTGCAGCCCAGGGCTTCAGCCCTGGGTTAGCTGCGCCCCTACAAGGGATAATCTCACAACCGCCACCCGAACAGCAGGGACACCGACGGATATGCCCAGGTGCCGAGATCTTCGACGATCTTCTTTGGAGGAAGTCCGTATTCATTTTCATATATCGTCGTCGTTCCGGAAAGTGCAGGCTCGAGCAGCCGCCGGTATTGCAGCTCGACAAACGAATTCCCGAATACATAGCCGACCCCAAGCGTTACCGAAGTCTGCTGCCAGAAGGAGTCGCGGTGCAGGGTATTGGTATGCGTATAGGTCGGACCGTATCCGTCGCGGTCCCGCACTGTGCCCTCGGGATCGTCTGTCCACAGCCAGGTAAGTCCGCCGCAGAGATAGAATGGGCTGTTGAGCTGCACCGTCGTGACCACTTCCCCGGATAGATAGGTGAGCCCGGCGGCTGCGCGGGGACGGATCCCCAGCACCCAGTCCGTCTCCGCCGCACGCAGGAGCGGAATATCGTATGCTGCCGAAATCCCGAGTCCGGTACCGTACGGCTGTGTGCGCGCACCGAAGAGGCTGACGACCGTTTCACCTCCGAACCATGTTCCCGCGATCTCGTGATCGCGTGTTGTTGATGGTACCTGCACTGATGCAGGCGGGCGGGATTTTTGCACTACATGCGTGCGCCGGAAATCCCGGATGGCATAGCGCAGTTCCAGCGGCAGACCATCGACGAAGAGTTCACGGGTTGAGAGCCGTTCAAGGGCATCACGTACATCGTCGATATCCATCCCGGCGTCGATGGTTTGAGGAACGGGAATCCCCTTTCCGATCAACGCGAGAAGTGCAGCGGGAATGGCGCTGTACAGCGTCGGATACAGACCCGCGGCGGCAACCATGATCGCCTCATCATGCTTCAGCGTGTTGAAAGTCATGCCACCGATGAGTTTATAGGTGATGGCGCCGAGGAGGGGAAAGATTCCTCGGAACGCCCGGTAGAAACCGACGGGGACTTTCGTGCGGAGTTCGGCGATGGAATCAACAGCAACAATGCGAAGTCGGTCGTTCATGTCAACTGCGGAGAACGGTCCGTCTCCGGTCCAGAGCGCGATCGAGGCCGTATCGTTCCACAGCACTGGTCCGGAGATGGAATTAGAGTCCAACAGGAGGATCCGGGCATGCGACGCTTCCGACATCGTGCGGCGGGATACGGGATCGAACACGCCGATATCGAGAAGCGGGGAAAGCGAACGCAGCAGGTTCAGGTCCGTCGCCATTGCGATCATCGCCGAACTCGCGGAACCGTCCTCTCTGTGTGCGATGGCTTCGAAATGGTCGAGGTACCACCGCAGGAACGCGGCGTCGCGCGGCGTGAGCCGCATCTGCCTCCCGGCCGGGCCCCCGGTGAAAATCGTGACAATGACCGAGTCATGCGCCGCTTCTAACCGGGCGGAGACGAATTAGTCGAGCGTGGGAAAGAGATTGAAATATACCCGCTCGGTGCTGTCGATGACGCTGCCGACGCGAGGTCCGAGCAGCGCTCGTGTATCGTCGGCCGCGGATTTCCCGTCCTTGCTGTTTTGTGCAAACAGAAGGATCGGAAACGCGAGCAGAGTGATGATGAGCAAGAGACGCATGGACGGATAATACGGATAATACGGAAGAGTGTTCTTGACGTTCAGACACTTCGCGTCGGGATTCGTTCCTCGCGCGGATACGGTCCGCAAGATACCGGATCGTTGTGCAGGGGCGTCCGCCGCGGCGGACCAGAGATTCGAAAAATACTCGGACGTTGTATAGGGGCGCAGCATGCCGCGCCCCTACAAATGGAGATATTTACAACCGCCACGCGAACAGAGGGGAGTGTCTCAATGCAGCACGAGAAGCGGCGTCGACACGGCGTCCATTCCCGCCTGCACCCGAAGAAGATACATGCCGTTCTCCAGCGCGGCGGTCTGAATTTCCAGGGCATGTGTCCCCGGCTCGAGAATCCCGTCCCGCAGCAGTAAACGCTTGCGGCCGAGCATGTCGTACACCGCGGCGTGAACGGTTTCGCTGCGCGGCAGCGTGAGCAGGGCGCGGACGGATGCCACAGCCGGCTGGGGATATACGGAAGCGAGCGATAAGCCCGATGGAGACAGGCCTTCGACGTCGGTCAGCATCAGTTCCGCACTGTTGGCATTCAGCACGGGACGTTCGAGGACGCTCTCCCCGTGCCGTGTCACAAAGGCGACGACGCGCGTGTTATAGAAATTGGATTCGTTCCCGCGTTCGAAAGCGATATTGGTTGTGTAGACGACCCCGATCTGAGGTGTTTCGGGCATATTCAATGGGTCTCCCCATATTCCTCCCAATTTGCGTATCGGGACATTACGGTGCGCGTAATTCGTTACGGGGTCCGGCAATGGAAAAAACGGATGGGAGGGATAGGAGGGATTGCCGCTATAATAGTTCGTCTGGTCCCAGCCCTGTCCGCTCCTCGTAACTGAATCTCTGACGAGCCAGCAGTTGACGCGATAATCTGCCGGTGGGACGAAATCACTGAATTCGACATCCACACTGATTACACCTGTTTGCAGCGACGGGGTATAGCTTCCGCTCACCGATACCGAAACAGGCGTATACTCCGCGAACTGCTCCCCCGTTCGCGTGATCCACGCATCTCCTGTCCGCGAGATCGGGACACCGGCCTCGCCGTCGAAGTGCATGCGGTCTATCATGGCTGTCGGATACGAAGGAGTGAAGGCCCGGGCGAGTTCGTCCCCTTCAGGGAGGATCATCGCGTCGACGCCCCCGGCATGAATGGCGACCGGTACAGCGAGAGGATACGCCTGCAGGAGTTTCTCAATCTGCACGGCTCCGTCGGGACACCAGCCGCACCACGCGCCGGTGAATTCTTCCACAAGCACACGCTTCTCGGAGGATATGCCGAGGATGGTGAATACCGTTGAGGACAGTGTGTCGTTGGCGGGATTCTCATCCGTCCGTCCGTCGCCGAGCTGTATGCGCATCATGACGGTGTAGAGATGGCCGGCTGCCGAAGGCGTGAAAAGCACATCGTGCGAGAAATCCCAGGTCTCGTTCGAGAGCAGGTTCATCCCCGACACCTGCATTTCCTGTTCGGGTGAACCATCGACGCTGTAATACAACGTGAAATCCGTAAGCGGGGTCGTGCCGAGATTCTTCACTGTGCCGCTGATCGACGTCGCCGTATTCACCTTGACGACCGCCGGTGTGAGCGCCGCCGTGATCGCTGCATCCGTACCAACATTAGACCAGTCGAAGACATAGCGGATGTCGTCGTTCGGATCCGCGGTGACCTCCGGGTACGGGAAGCGCGGACTCCCCGGCAGCAGAGTCGAAACGCTGCCGTCGGCATTGATCGCGCCGACGCTTCCTGACAGCGTGCCGTTGGTGCGTCCGGCGACGAAAATGATTTCGAAGCCGCCCTGTTCATACAGCGCAATGGCGAAGCTGATGTTGCTGCGGCTGAAGGTCTGTCCCTCGGGCACCGCGCTGATCCACATGATGACATGCGTGCGGTTGGGCGCCGTGCCCGCGGTTTTCGTTCGCACCTCGTTCGACCAGACGGGATTGCCGCCTTCCAGATGAAGATCATCCCAGTATCCGAATATCGCGTTCGTCACCACACCGGTGCTGTTGTCGGGTTCGCTGACCGTCGCGCCCGCGTCAAAGGTGATGTAGCCGTTGTCGCTGATGAAGTAGCCGGTGACCGTATCGCCCGCGAAGGCGAAGGGGAAGGGGAGCGTCTGCCAGTCCGACAGCTCGTCTTCCTTCGGCGCGGCATACACCAGTGCACTGCCGTTTCGCATGTCGGCGACCACGGGATGCGAACCCGAAGTCTGCGTCCATGTCCATGTCTGTGCGTGGAGGAAAACGGAACAGGAGAGCAACAGAACGACGGAAAGCAACAGGCGCATTGTTCCTCCGGAAATAGGGTGGGACGGGCGAGGGCACGGCATGATAGCACCG
>JACZJN010000054.1 GCA_014860565.1 Bacteroidota bacterium | reverse complement strand
CGATGCGCTCGCGTTCCGTTTTGTTCATCAGTAGGAGTTCCTGCACGATGCGATCCCTTCGTTGTGAAGGAATCATTGTGGCGAATCGTGCGGACATTTCTACTTTGCATATACCCGGACATTTCTACCCTGCTGTTACAGGGATACTCTGATTTCCCTTTGATGTCTTGACATTCTGTCTGAAAAGGGCTACATTGCAGTCTCATAGCCAGAATTCCTGTGCGGAATACTGGCTATGTTTTTTATTCTCTTCCTCCCCCGAGTACTTTTCCGGAGTGTATCGTGGACTCGAAAGGCACTGTTTACCTGACAAAAGAGCGCATGCTCGAACTCGAGAAGCAACTGCATGTCATGAAGTCGAAAGGCCGTGCGGAAATGGCGGATAAAATCGCCGAAGCCCGATCACATGGTGATCTGAGTGAAAATGCCGAATACGACGCAGCCAAGGAAGAACAGGGGCTGTTCGAATTACGCATCAGCAAGCTTGAGGAACTGCTTTCCCGGGCACGCATTATCGAGAAAAACGAACTCCCTACGGACGCGGTCTACATCCTTTCCGACGTCACGCTCGAGGACCTTAAAAACGGCGGTACGGTCACATATCGACTGGTCTCGCCGGAAGAGGCGGACTTCGAACTGAACAAGATTTCTGTCACGTCCCCAATCGGCAAGGCGCTGCTCAAGCGAAAGATCGGAGACGTTATTAATGTCACGGTACCCGCCGGCACCCTGGAATACAAAATTCTCGGCGTCGCCTGAGTACACCCCGTCGGCGTTGCGACGCCATCCCCCAACCTCCGGTCTGTCCCGCTCCGAGGTCAGCAATTGAAAGAGGCTGTCATGTTGAATGACGGCCTCTTTTTCTTTTCCATACACCGCATGCGATGACGCAATACGGCACCACGGAATTTTTCACCCGGGAGACTTGTTTTGGAAGGACAATCTTGACAGTTTTGTACAGATTGATTTGACAGTAATACGCGAACGCTATCCCGAAGGATTTTCCATGAGCACCGACGCACAGGACCTTGAAAAACTCACCGGACAGGAATACAAATACGGCTTCGTCACCGACATCGAGTCTGATACGGTGCCGAAAGGGCTTAGTGAAGATGTTATCCGGATGATTTCCGCAAAAAAAAATGAGCCGGAGTGGATGCTCGAGTGGCGTCTGAAAGCTTACCGCATGTGGTTGAAGATGGAAGAGCCGCACTGGGCGCATGTCGAATATCCCGCGATCGATTATCAGGATATTTCCTACTATTCCGCGCCCAAGAGGAAGGACGGTCCGAAGAACCTCGACGAAGTGGACCCTGAGCTCTTGGCCACCTATGAGAAACTGGGCATCCCGCTCAAGGAACAGGAACTGCTGGCAGGTGTTGCCGTCGACGCGGTGTTCGACAGCGTATCGGTGGCGACGACGTTCAAGGGGAAACTCAAGGATCTCGGCATCATCTTCTGTTCCTTCTCGGAAGCGGTGCTCGAGCACCCCGAGCTCGTCCAGCGTTTTCTCGGATCGGTGGTGCCGCAGGGAGACAACTTCTATGCGGCGCTGAATTCCGCGGTCTTTACCGATGGTTCTTTCGTCTATGTGCCCAAAGGTGTACGCTGCCCCATGGAGCTTTCCACGTACTTCCGCATCAACAGCCTCGGGACCGGGCAGTTCGAGCGCACGCTGATCGTGGCGGAGGAAGGCGCCTACGTCAGCTATCTCGAGGGGTGCACCGCGCCCATGCGCGACGAGAATCAGCTGCATGCGGCAGTAGTCGAGCTCATCGCGCTCGACAACGCGGAGATCAAGTACTCGACCGTGCAGAACTGGTATCCCGGGGACAAGGAGGGCAAGGGCGGTATCTACAATTTCGTGACCAAGCGAGGCAAATGCGCTGGTGTGAATTCAAAAATCTCGTGGACGCAGGTCGAAACCGGTTCTTCCATCACCTGGAAGTATCCGAGCTGCATTCTGCAGGGCGACAATTCAGTGGGCGAATTCTATTCCGTCGCCGTGACCAACAACCGGCAGCAGGCCGACACGGGCACGAAAATGATTCACATCGGGAAAAACACGCGCAGCACCATCGTCTCGAAGGGCATTTCGGCGGGACGCAGTCAGAACACCTACCGTGGACAGGTCAAGATCATGAAGGGTGCCGACGGCGCACGCAATTATTCGCAGTGCGACTCGATGCTCATGGGAGACAGATGCGGTGCGCACACGTTCCCCTACATCGAAAATAGAAACAGCACCGCGCAGCTCGAGCATGAGGCGACGACCTCGAAAATCGGCGAGGACCAGATTTTCTACTGCAACCAGCGCGGCATCTCCACCGAAGACGCCGTGAACATGATCGTCAACGGCTTCTGCAAGGAGGTCTTCCGCGAACTGCCGATGGAATTTGCCGTCGAGGCGCAGAAGCTGCTCGGCATCAGCCTCGAAGGCAGCGTCGGCTAATGCGCGTTGCGGACAAACCGTACGCGGATATGAAATCGAGAATCAGTAATAAAGGATAAACGGAGTTTTTCATGCTGGAAATTCGCAATCTGCACGCCCGCGTCGAGGGAAAGGATATCCTCCAGGGCATCAACCTGACAGTCAGGCCCGGAGAAATCCACGCGATCATGGGACCCAACGGTTCAGGGAAAAGTACGCTGGCGGGAGTGCTGGCGGGACGGGAAATGTACGAGGTCACGGAAGGCGAAGTGCTCTACCGCGGCAAGAACCTGCTCGAACTCGAACCCGCCGCGCGTGCCTGTGAGGGCGTCTTCCTTGCGTTCCAATACCCTGTCGAAATTCCCGGCGTGAGCAACACCTATTTTCTCAAGGCCGCCCTGAACGCGGTGCGCAAATATCACGGCGAAGAGGAGTACGACTCCTTCGATTTTCTCGCACTGGTGAAGGAGAAAATGAAGCTGGTGGAGATGGATCCCTCGTTTCTCAATCGTCCGGTCAACGAAGGGTTCTCCGGCGGTGAGAAAAAGCGCAACGAGATTCTGCAGATGGCCGTGCTCAATCCCATGCTGAGTATCCTCGATGAAACGGATTCGGGCCTCGACATCGACGCACTGCGCATTGTTGCCAACGGCGTCAACAAGCTGCACACGTCCGACAACGCGGCGGTTGTCGTCACGCATTATCAGCGCCTGCTCGACTATATCGTTCCCGATTTCGTGCATGTGCTGGTGAACGGTCGCATCGTCAAGTCGGGGGACAAGGACCTGGCGCTGCATCTCGAGGATCACGGCTACGACTGGGTGAAGGATATTCAGGAATCCGTGCCCGAGCGCGTGTAAGGAGGCGCACAAACGATGACCAAGGAACAATCCATACACTCGTACCAGGAACAGTTCGCCGCTTTCGAAAAGACGCTGAACGGCGAGTCAGGCAGTTCGTTTCATGCACTGCGCCGTGAGGCGCTGCTGCAGTTCGCAGAGACCGGCTTCCCGACTCTGCGCAACGAGGATTGGCGGTACACCAACCTCAATCCGCTCACCGGAACCGCGTTTGCAATGGCGATCCAGCCTGCTGAATCAGCGATGCTTCGCAGCCAGGCTAAAGCGCACGCACTGCGCATCCCTGACGCGTTAACGCTGCTCTTTGTCGACGGCCACTTCCTGCCCCGTCTTTCCGATCTCGGGAGTTTGCCAGAGGGGCTCGAAGTGCGTGATCTTCCCGCGGTTCTCCGCGAGGATGCTCTCCCTGTCGGCAGCGCCGCAACCGACGCCACGGTCATGCGAAACAACCCGTTCACCGCGCTCAACACCGCCTTCACACGGCAGGGCGTGACGCTCTCCGTGCGGCGCAACGCCCTGATCGAACAGCCCCTGCATCTGTTGTTTTTCTCCACTCCTGCAGCAACCCCCTTTGTGGCGCATCCCCGCGTCGTCATCGATGTGGAGGCCAACGCACAATGCAGTTTCGTGGAACAGTATGTCGGAGACCCGGGCGCCGTCTACTTCAACAATGTGGTGACCGATGTGCACGTGGGCGAGAACGCTGTCGTGCAGCACATCAAGATCCAGGATGAAAGCACGGCCGCGTTTCATGTGGCAGCGAATTATGCGACGGTCGCACGGAGCGGTCATTACGCGAACCATTACATCGGATTGGGTGGAGCGCTGCTGCGCAACGCCATCCATGCCGTGCTGGCGGGTGAAGGCGCGCATTGCACGATGAACGGCGTGTATATCCCCGGCGGAGTGCAACACATGGATCATTTCACCGTCACCGATCACGCCGTCCCCAACTGCACGAGTCATGAACTTTACAAGGGCATTCTGACGGATGAGACCCGCGGCGTATTCACGGGGAAAATCATCGTGCGCCAGGACGCCCAGAAAACCGACGCCAGGCAGGCGAACAACAATCTGCTCCTCTCTGAAAATGCGCAGATCGATACACGTCCGCAGCTCGAAATCTATGCCGATGACGTCAAATGCACGCACGGCGCCACGGTGGGCCGCATAAACGATGATCAGCTCTTTTACCTGGAGTCGCGCGGCATCGACCGTGCCCAGGCCGGCAACATCCTCTCGTATGCATTCGCCAGTGATATCGTCACCCGCATTCCGCTCGCATCCCTGCGTGAAGCGATTGACGACCGTCTCTATCGGCGCCTCGAAGAATCATGGAAGAAGTGATGAGCACCATGTGGAACGATAAGACCTCCGTCGCAACGCAGTCCGCAACCGCCGCATTCGATGCATGGCGGGTACGCGCCGATTTCCCGCTTCTCAAACAGACCGTACGCGGTCGGCCGCTGATCTATCTCGATAATGCGGCCTCGACGCAGAAACCGAAGGTGGTCATCGATACCATCTCCCGTTTCTACAGTGAGGAATACTCCAACGTCCATCGCGGTGTGCATTACTTCAGCCAGCTGGCGACAGATCTGTATGAGGATGCGCGCCGCACGACGCAGAAGTTTCTCAACGCGAGACACGAGGAAGAAATCATTTTCGTGCGCAGCACGACCGAAGCCATCAATCTTGTGGCGCAGACCTTCGGCCGCTCGAAGCTTGGTCCCGGCGACGAAATCATCATCTCCGCCATTGAGCATCACGCCAATATCGTACCCTGGCAGATGATCTGCCGGGAGAAAGGCGCGACATTGCGCGTGATTCCGATGGATGAACACGGCGAACTCATCCTCGATGCTTTCGAGCCCATGATCAATGAGCATACAAAGCTCGTTTCCATCGTACACGTTTCGAATGCGCTCGGCACGATCAATCCAGTCCGCGACATCATCGACATCGCGCATCGCCACGGCGTTCCCGTGCTGATCGACGGCGCGCAGTCGGTGCAGCACCTTCCGGTGGATGTGCAGGAACTCGACTGCGACTTCTTCGCCATGAGCGGCCACAAGATTTACGGTCCGACAGGCATTGGCGTTCTCTACGGGAAGAAAGCGCTGCTCGACGACATGCCGCCGTATCAGGGTGGTGGCGACATGATACTGTCGGTGACATTCGAACGCACCGTGTATAACGACATTCCCTACAAGTTCGAAGCCGGTACACCCAACATCGCCGGTGCCATCGGACTGGCCGCTGCGCTGAAGTACTTCCGCAGTCACGACATTACCGCCCTCGCGGCGCATGAAAGCGAGTTGCTCAGCTATGCCACCAGGAAGCTGCAGGAAATTGACGCCCTGCGCATCATCGGCACGGCGAAGGAAAAAGCCAGCGTGATCTCGTTTACTCTTTGTGCGGTGCATCCACACGACATCGGTACTATTCTGGATCAACACGGCATCGCCGTGCGCGCCGGACACCACTGCGCGCAGCCGGTCATGCAGCATTTCGGAATTCCCGCCACCGTGCGCGCTTCGTTCTCCTTCTACAACACCATGGAAGATGTGGACGCGCTGGTGCACGGCATACATAGCGTACTGGAGGTTTTTGCCTGATGGGTGAAATAAGGGATCTGTATCAGGAAGTCATTCTTGATCACAACAAGCACCCCCGCAATTTCCATAAGATGGAAAATGCGGATTCGACGCTCGACGGGTATAACCCTCTCTGCGGCGATCATTACACCTTCTATCTCAAATTTGACGGTGATTCCATCGGTGAAGTGAGCTTCGAAGGCAGCGGCTGCGCGATTTCGAAAGCCTCGGCCTCCATTATGAGCACCGTCCTGAAAGGGAAGAGCCGGGAGGAGGCGGAGACGATGTTCGAATTGTTTACAGGCATCGTCACAGGCAAGATCGATCCGGCGGAGCATATCGCCGAGCTCGGCAAGCTCGCCGCCTTTGCCGGTGTGTCGGAATTCCCGGTGCGGGTGAAATGCGCCACGCTGCCGTGGCACACCATGCACGGGGCGCTGCAGGGAAAGAACGACAACATCTCCACTGAATGACGGATGGCCGCATGTTGACAAACGAGCAATTACAGGAAATTGACGATAACGTCGTGCATGCCATCAAGACCTGCTACGACCCGGAAATTCCTATCAATATCTTCGAACTCGGACTGATCTATCAGATCCGCGTCAAATCGAACGGCGGCGTTTCCATCCGCATGACGCTGACTTCTCCGAACTGTCCGGCTGCGCAGTCGCTCCCCGCCGAAGTGAAGGAAAAAGTCGGCCAGATCAACGGGGTGACCGGCGTGGATATCGATATCGTGTGGGATCCGCCCTGGAATCCTTCCATGATGTCGGAAGCGGCGCGTCTCGAACTCGGCTTTTTCTAGAAGCACCCAAACACCGCGCGCCGCCTTCGCGCGCGGCTTCGACCTGTCAAGAAAGGAGTTTTATATACATGTTCCAGAATCTTTCCATCAATCGTGGCCCCATGTACGACCCCAAGGCCGTGCAGCCCATGCGTGACGAACTGACTTCCGTCGGTTTCGAGCAGCTGCTCTCACCCGAGGCCGTCGACAGCGCCGTGCGCGAAACCCGGGGCGTGTTGTTCGTCGTTGTGAATTCGGTCTGCGGATGTGCCGCGGGCAGTGCGCGTCCCGCGGCCACGCAGGCCCTGCAGCATACGGTTATTCCTGACCGTTCCGTCACCGTCTTCGCCGGCCAGGAACGCGATGCGGTTGAGCGCATGCGTTCGTATTTCACGGGCTTCGCTCCTTCCTCACCCAGCATGGCAGTGTTCAAGGACGGCAAGCTCGAGTTCATGCTGCAGCGCCACGATATCGAAGGCCGCGGCGCTGATGAAATTGCTGCGGATCTTCGACAGCATTTTGATCTGCTCTGCTCACGGCAGGGCCCGTCGATTCCGCAAGAAGAGTACGATAAACTGGAATTCGAACGCAGCTGCGGATCGCGCATCCCGCGGCTCAATTGAACCACGATAGCCAGATGAAATTCAGTTCCCAGGAAGAATACGGCTTGCGTTGCCTTCTTCAGCTTGCACGTAAAGGGCCAGACGCATCGATGACGATTCCCGAAATCAGCGATGCGGAAGGACTGTCCCAGGCCTATGTCGCCAAGCTGCTGCGCATCCTGCGCATCAACGGCTTCGTAGAAAGCGTGCGTGGACAGGAAGGCGGATACACCCTTTCGCGCAGCGTGACCAAGATTATTCTCAGCGATGTGCTGGCTGCACTGGGCGGACGTTTCTACAAGCCCGGCTTCTGCGATCATTTTTCCGGAACGGAAGAAATCTGTGCGCATACGTTTTCCTGCTCCATCCGTCCCCTGTGGCGTCGGGTACAGACCGCCATCGACGGTGTACTCGAAAAAACCACGCTCGGTGATCTGATGACGGGAGAGAGCGAGGCGCAACGTCGACCGGCGCATGTCCCGCGTGAGAATGTGGGGCTTCCCGCCGTCTGAGCCCGCTGCTCCGTTTCTTTCTGCTCCCGTCTTCAATGCATCTGCACGCGGCGGGAGTTTTTTTTTACGCTGGTGGAAATCCGTATATTTTTTCCTGAATCCATCGGAATTGTTCATGCCTGCCGAAGCAACCCAAGATCTGCTGTCCATGCTCCGGGCACTTGTCGCCGGAGGGATAGACGCATCCGCTTCCGATGCCCTGATCAAACGCACAATTCATCGTACGGAGCAGGCGATTTACTGGTTGAGCATGCGGAAAAACTACCGTCTGCATGCGCTCGGACTAACGCTCCGCGATCTTTCCTATGATATTTCCGCCGAACTTCTTGCCGAGGGTGAGGATTCCTGCTGCGCCGCGTTACGGGCCGCACTCCTCCCGATGGCAGAGGCGTCCGATGCGGAACTCCTCTCCCAATTCGAGGCGGTAATCTTCTACAATGTCCAGCGCCATTTCCCTCGCATCTTTTCCGAAATCAATCCTCTGCAGCATACTCTCCTGAAAGCAGTCCGTAAGCATGTGCAGGGGCGTGATGACATCGAAATACGTGACATGCTCGACGGCCGCTGGTATCTGGCGGAACCTCTCGAACAAGCTGATCTGTACAAACCGGCCGCGCCGGTCGAAATCATACGGCAATCGCTTGTGGAATTCAACCCCCGGAATCGCTCGGAAGCCGTGGAGGTGTTCCGCAGCATTCTCCGATACCTGCGCGGGCAGGATGAATACCGCAAGGCAGTGCTCGAAATGGACGTCATCCGGATCACGGTCGACTATCTGGGCAGGGATCTTGAAGCCGCGATCCAACTCGATCAGACAGATGCATCGATTTCCTACGACGTCTCGGTACTTTCCCATATCATCCACCTCGCAATTGATGCCGTGCGGCCATCGCTCGAGAATCTGTACATCAAGCGCGGGCGTTTGAGCCTGTGGGAATTCGAACTCATGCTGCTGGCAATAAAGGCAACCTTCCTCGACCTGCAGAGGGGAGACGACGTTCGCTCGGGGTATTCATTTCTGCGCCTGTATATGCCCGGGCTCTCCCCTGAACGCTTCAGAGAGACCTATCGGAGGAAGTTTGCCTATATGTATGAACGGGTCGTCCAGGAGGCGAAAAGGCATTTGATGGCGGATTCAAATCGGTAGCAACGCCCTGGAAGCGATTCCACCGCATTGCCCCCCAAAAAAAGTGTTGTTTTCAGAGGAAAGTTTTGGCCACAGGGTGCGAACTGACAGGATATATGTATATAGGATATTCACTCAAACACGGAGCTGCTTCAATGGAGCACCATGATCTCAAAACGCTGTTGTTTTTTGCACGGAATGGCCAGCCCTCCGCCCATTTGGATCGCTGTGCATTCTGCAGAGAACAATTCGAACTGGCCGTTGACTTCCTGGCCAGCGCACCCGAAATATTCCAGGACGGCGAGGTCGAGGCAGGCACCGAGGAATTCAGCTATCGATCGACGCATTATCGACTCGCCGCCCAATCGACGACAGCATCCGCACCGCAGTATCGCCTGCGGCGAACGTGGTATCTCAACAATAATGCCGTGATCCTGCGTGTTATCGAAGACACACAGCGCCAGCAGCTCACGGGGTTTTTCATTGCGGAGAGAAGCGAGGATCAGCATATTCGCATCCGCTTTGACGGCATAGATCGCGAATTCGTCCCCGATGCAAATGGCGTTTTCGAGATTGGGACTTCCAGCATCGATATCGAACCCATGAAAGTGATCCTCCTCACCGCATGACGAAATCGTTCTGATGATTTCTTTACGATGGATTGATATGACTTCGGAGGAGGATACGTGCCGCTAACCGCCGATGGGCCGATGGGATATATCCGCACTCCCGTGGAACTCGACGCCGCGGCGCGCTCGCTCGATCGTACGCTGCTCATCACCCCGTCGCCGCAGAAACGCTTCCTGCATATCGTCGAATTCTGGCGACACATACAGTCCCTTCCCGCGTCCTGGCTGCCCGGCTACTTGATGCCGCTTTCCCCGCTATTCCTGGAATTGCTCCGTTACCCTTCCTTAAGCAATCTCCCCGCACCGGTGTGGAGAGACGCGTACTCTTTCTTCCGACAGATTGAAAAACAAAACTGGGCGTCGACGGGGACGGCAATGGACGAGCTCCATGTGCTCGCCGCCGAGCACGCCATCCGGTCGCATGCCTACGTTTCGGCTCTGCGGGAACTTCATCAGTTTCTGCTGGATTGGGAATGGATAGAAAGTCCGCTTGCGGTCGAGGAATGGATCTCCGTCTTCGGTGCTTCCACGACGGCCTTTGGCGTTTATAAGGCCTATGTCGTGGTGCTGAAGGAACGCAGCTGCGCGAAACTCTCTGTCTTTACCCACATCCTGGAGCAGTGGGTGGATTATCGGCAGCGTACGCAAGCAGTGGCTGTTGTCCTGCTCGAGGCGGATGGCGACGACCGGCACACTGCCGGCCGGGTGCTGCTGATGGATATTCTTTCGCAGGAAGGCGTAAGCGGGGAGAGCAACATCAACAATCTGCTCGGCGACCAGGGATATGAAACGATCGAGCAGTTGAGGCGCGCGCAGGTCCTCGGAGAAAAACTGATCGCCGCGCGTTTCGGAAAAAATCCGGGACACCGTCGCTACCACTTCTCGCTTCACGAAACCAGCATCGCGCTCGTTGGTGGGTCGCTGGGCTGCGCAGCCGCCGCGGGACTCACGGCTGGACTCACTCATCATCTGAATCTTCCGCAGCGATGGACGCTGCCGACGACAATCGCCTGCGTCGGTAGCCTTGGCGAGGACGGCACGATCGAACCCGGTGGATGGGCGCTGATTGAAAAGAAATTGCGTGTGGCCTTCTGCTCACCACTTGAGAAAATCGTCATCCCCGCATCGCATCGCGAGGCCGCGTTGCTTTTTCTCCAGCAACTGCAGCGCGAACAGCCAAAGCGCCGCCTCGAAGTCATCGGGATCAGCCATATTCGCGATCTCGAGACACTCGAAGGCGTGTTCACTATCGCATACCGCCGGCGGATAGAGCAGATGCGTGAGTCGCTTGTCCGCCACGGTATACCGCTTCTGCTCCTGCTTACCGTTATCCTCATCGGCGGCGGGGGATATTTTGCCTATCGGGCGTACTACGATTACCCGAATCTCGAACAAACAATGGGCCTGAGTGTGGGCGCGAGTTCCATCGTGTATAATCCTAAGGATACCCTCGCCTGGTGTTTCCGGGATGAAAAGCAAGTTGCGGAGAATGCCATCGGCTTCGGGGATCTGGAAATTGGTGACGGATTCACCCGCCATTTCTGGATATGGAATATGACTCCCTCGGATCTGAAGCTGCGGCTTTCCATCGAGGGACCTGACGCCGGCGACTGGTACATCAACATGGGGGATGATAACCTCACCGTCCCGTCGGCGGGCAAGGTGCTGGTGACGGTGATGTTCGCACCGCTGAACGCAGGCGCGGCGAAGCACGCCGCATTGGTGCTGCGGAATCCGTATTCGGGGGACCTGCTCTACGATCTGCATTTGATCGGCGCCGCCGGACCGCCCCTCGCCGCCGGCTATGCGCTGCATCTCGATGGCAGGGACGACCAGATCCATTTCGGCCAGCGCAGCACGGCCTTCGACATCACCGCCACGGCGACAAAGGAAGCAACGTTCGAATGCTGGATACGACCGACGGCTCCGCTCAACAATGCCATGATCCTGTATAACGGACAGTCGCGCCAAAACAACCCGGATATCGAAGACCTGTTTTTCGGCTTTGTATCGCCTGACACGATGTACTACCGGGTCGGGTCCGCGATCGGCATGGTCGTACTTGAGGGCAGGCAAATCCCCGTTACCGGTCAGTGGCTGCACCTTGCTCTCGCCATCTCCATTCCGCAACATCGGATTGCGGTCTATCTGAACGGGCAGGAAGTGGAAAACCGGAAGGCGGATTTTCTCTTCGACGGTCCGGGTACGCCGTTTGTGACGATCGGTGCGAGAAACAGCGGCGTCGCATCGGATCTGCATTTCCAGGGCGATATCGACGAGATTCGACTTTGGCACAGTTTCCGGAGCCGGGCCGACATTGTTCGCGCGATGCATCGGCGGTTGCAGGGATTGACACCGGATCTGGCAGGGTACTGGGATGTGGACGCAAGCGTCGAGAACACGCTCTTCAACGCCAACAAGCAGGCGCACAGCGGTACGCTGCTCCACAGGCCTGTCCTTGTGCGCTCCGATCTTGCTCTTCATTCTCCGACGCTGGATCTTCGTCTTGTCAAGCGCGAAGGAAAATTCCTCGCCGTGGAATTGCGTTCAGGGCGATATCTCGTATCGGTACGTCCTTTGCTGCCACGATATTCGGATGCGACGTTTGCGTTCTGGTTCCTCCAGGAGGCGGAGCCAGCCATCCATTTCAATTATGTGCTCAAGGACGGCGGGTGGATTTCCGTCGAGAACAATATGCTGTTCACCGTTGCCAAGAAAGAGGCCTATACCATCCCTCCGGGTTGGCATCTGGGTGTATGCACAGTCAGTGCTGACGGAGCGGTGGCCTTTTATTCGGACGGGACGCTCGTGGCGACGTCGCGATCCATCACGGCCGGGAAGCAGGATTGGCACGCACGTTTCGAAGGAATGATGCTGGGCTTCCGATTCGACAAGGAGCAGCAGCTTGCTTCCAAGTATTATGACTGGTATCATCCAACACTTTCTCACCCGCGGAGCTATGGGTCCCTGCATGTCTGGAAACGGAAACTCAACCAATCGGAAATTGCCGGTTTGTCCGCTGCGGACAGGATTCCACGATCGTCACTGGTTGCCTCGTGGCCGCTCGTGCAGCTTCCCGACAGCAACAACAACTTCATTGACGTGATTAACCATCAGCTTCTGCATGTGAAGCAAGTTTATGGGTGGGAATGATAAACATGACCACCCGGGCCATGATCGGAGTGTGAATGGCTGAAGGACGCATACATACTCCCCGAGACCTCGATGCTGCTGGAAAAGCGCTCGACGCACTCATGCATGCAAAGCGCTCACCGCAGCTTCAGCTGCATGCATTGACCGATTTCTTCAGTGACACTGCGCATCTTCCTATCGCCTGGACGCGAACGTACCTGCTTCCTCTTTCGCACCCACTGATCCGCCTGATTCTGCATCCGTACACCGTCGGACATCATCCGCATCTCTGGATCAGCGCCATGGATTTCCTTGGTGCTCTCGAAGGAGAGGTCTCGGATGCCGCGGGCC
The DNA here is from genome assembly GCA_014860565.1 of Bacteroidota bacterium. Classification (GTDB taxonomy): domain Bacteria; phylum Bacteroidota; class Ignavibacteria; order SZUA-365; family SZUA-365; genus SZUA-365. The sequence goes on along the minus strand of JACZJN010000054.1, from coordinate 28,910 downwards.
TGCTGGAAGCCAGGGGGGAAGCACTTCTCAAGGGTTGTCTTTCGCATGGCTACGTGGCGGACTTGCGCGGCCTGTACGGGTTTCTCCAGAAAAACGGGACACCAATGCCCGACATTGATGAGAGGAAATGGCGCCGGATCTACGGTTCGGGACCCGCACCCCTCGCGATGTTCGAAGCATTTTGTGAGGCGTTGGGAGAAGACCTGGCCAAGAATCATCCTTTGCTGCTTGCGCGGCATCGCTGGCGGACGGCGCAGGCACGGCAAGATGCGGTGGCGGTCGTCCTGCTCGAAACCGATCAGGACCAGACAGCCGCGGCCGGCGCGGTACTGCAGATGGAAATCGCCTCACGTCGCAGCAGCAGCGGGGGCATTCATATCAATAATGTACTCGGTGCGGATGCCGACCTGACACGCCGTCAGCTGCAGGGTGCGAATGATATGGCCACGGCGTTCACACAGCAGCATACCGGATTCCGTTTCGACCGCAGGGAAGTGTTTTTTCAATTCATCGATCTTCATGCGGCTTTTTCCGGCGGATCGCTTGGTCTCGCGGCTACCGTGGGTCTGGCGTGCCATCTCAGCCGACAGGTGAACGCACGCATCCGATGGACCCTTCCGACCGACACTGCCTGCGTCGCCTCTCTCGATGATCACGGACAACTTGAATCCGCGGCGTGGGACACGCTGCGTCGAAAGCTCGAACTGGCCTTTTATTCTCCGCTTCGGCGTGTGGTAATCCCGGAGACGTTTGTCGAGGAAGCCACACGCTATGTCCAGCAGCTTCAGAAGGAATACCCCCAGCGCTGGTTTGAAGTCTATTCGGCCGCCCATTTCTCGGATTGCTTTCGTCCGGATCACGTCGTGGAAACGCTGATCCGAAATCCGTATGACCGCGTGCAGATGTTTACCCAGCGCTATGCCCGCGCCCTGAGCCTGTTGGTGGCGTTTCTTGTCCTCGTGGTCGCAGCCGGACTTTTTTACCGATCATTTGTGGCCTTTCCTGATCTGGAAGTCATGCGCGGCATCACCGTCGGTGAGAGTGCGATCGTGTTCAATCCGCATGATTCAGTGGAATGGGCTTTTCGCGATGGCCGGCTCCTCCGACCTCCGCGCATCTCCTTTGGCGACCTGGAAGTGGGAGATGGATTCTCGCGCACGGTTTCGGTATACAACATGACGCCGCGCGACAGGGAGGTGTACATTTCGATTGAAGGTCCGAACAACAGCGATTGGTACGTCAGTTCAGGGGCGGGTGCGACCGTACTCAAAAGTACGATACCGTCCGAAGTCACGGTGATGTACGCGCCCGTCAGCAGCGCCTCACGAAAGGAAGCAGCCCTTGTGATACGAGACGAAGCGGGCGGAGAGGAGTATTTCCGGTTGAAGCTCGATGGGTGCGCAGGGCGTGCAATGCCCGGGGGGTATGCGCTTCGACTGAGCGAAGGCCCTGATTTCATGACCTGGGGAACGAACAGTCTCGCTTTCACGAGCGGAGAACTCACGCTGGAGAGCTGGGTGCGCTCGCTGAACTGGGATGGCTGTTTCCTTCACAACGGACTGAACTCGGATATGAATCCGGGGATGGGAACGATGACAATCAGCTTCAGTGAGGGCCGGCCACAGATCTTTCTCGGAAATGAGCGCTTCACCGTTCCGCTCCCCTCGCCAATGAAACCGAACCAATGGCATCATGTCGCACTGGCATACTCGATCTCGCGCCACCTCATACGGTTCTTTCTCGATGGGAAAGCGGTCTTCGAGCGCCGTGCCGCTCTCGCCATGCCGAGCAGATCGACACCCTACGTCAGTCTGGGAGCATACGCGGACTCAAATCGTGTGAGCGGCTATCTCGCGTGTGAAATCGATAACTTCAGGGTCTGGTGGTCGGTGCTCAAAGAAGCGGAAATCCGTGCAAGGATGAATGTGACGCTTCCGGGGACGAGCCCTGCGCTTCAGGCCAGCTTCGATATGGAAACGAATTGCGACATGACCGCCTTCAACGGCAGCAACGCTTCCCAGGATGCCGAACTGCGCTATCGCCCCGTCCAGGTGCGCTCGACCGCTCCGATTCTCCCCGCGTCCTCCCTGCCAAGGCTTATTCCGGGACCCAGGGGACTTCCCGCCATTGCCCTGCCGCCGGGGGCCTACCTCTACTGCGCCAGGCAGCTGCTGCCCAGAAAAAGCGACGCCTGTTTTGCCTTCTGGTGGTACACCGACGTACGGCGCAGCACGGCCTTCGTGTACGAAAATCTCGACCACTACATCAGCTTCAGCAGTGATACGATCGCAACGTCCTACAGCGGATGCGCGTCGGATATCATCGGCTCGGTCGCGCCCGGCTGGCATCATATCACCATCCGCGTCCTGCATACCGGAGTAAAAGAGGTGTTTATCGACGGCAGGCAGCGGGGGGCGCTCACCCCGTGCCACACGCCCGGAGGAGAATACTACGACTGGCACTATCGTTATGAAGGAATGACCTTCGGCCTCTTCAACGACAAGTACAACATGTTCTCGGCAAAGTTGCACGCGGTCATGCGTGAGGCGCTTGCCCAGACGCGGCGAATAGCAGACATCGCCATATGGCGCCGCCTGCTCTGCGACGAAGAAATTGCCCGGCTGGCCGAGGGAGCCGACCCCCCGCCCGATCATCTCGTCGCATACTGGCATATGGACCAGGCGCCGAATGCGGAATTGAATTTCATCGATCGCATGGAAGGACATCTGCTGCACATCAAGTCGGCACCCGCGTACCGATAACCGCCATGAGCACACGCATTCAATACTCGAAGCGATATTCGTGAACGCCCGTCCTGAAAGGCAGGGTGATTTCGAATCTGCGTCGTCCTTCGTCGAGCTGCGGACGAGCGCTTTCGCGCTGTGAATCACTTTCGAGAAGGACGCGTTCTCCGTCCATGCTGATGCTGCGCGGAACCAGCGGTGATCCGAAGAGGCGAAAACGAATACGCTTCATCGCACTGCTCCATTTACCGCTGCTGCTGCTGCACTCGATCACCCAGGAAAGGCCATCGGCCCGCATACGGAATGTCACTTCGTCGAAGCCGCCGGTCTCGTAGGCGAAGCCGTCGCCTGCGTCGAGATACATGGTGTACGAGGCACTGTCGCCCGGCACGACTTCGAGCAGAAGTTCTTTCAACGGGCTCTCGCCGGTGTACTGCTGGGTCTCGCGCCGCGGAATCAGGGCGCCGCCGCGGTAGAACATCGGCAGCCGCTCGAGCGGCGCTTCGACGACGACGGTTTGTCCGCCGTCGTAATGCGCACCTGTCCATGGATCGATCCAGCGGCCGTGAGGGAGATACACCTGCTGGAAGCGTCTGCCCTCCTCGACTACCGGTGCGACAAGAATGCTGGGGCCGGCCATGAACGTGTGCTGCCAGCGGCTGCTGAACGTTTCCGCGTCGGATTCGTTGTCGAAAAACAGTGGTCGCATTATCGGCAGTCCGCTCCTGGAAGAATTCCGGAATTCGGAGTAGAGATAGGGGAGATACTGGTAGCGCATTGAAATGTAATTGCGCAGGATGTCTTCATTCCATTCGCCGAACGACCACGGTTCCTGGTCGCGCGAATTGATCGTCGTATGCGTGCGGAGGAAAGGGGTGAACACACCGGCCTGCATCCAGCGAATATACAGCTCGGCGGAGGGTTCGCCGTTGAAGCCGCCGACGTCGGGACCGGTGAACGGCATGCCTGACAGTCCCAGCCCGACGCTCATGCGAATGGCCATTTGCAGATTGTCGAAGCGGGCGCTGTTGTCCCCCGTCCAGAGCGCTGCATAGCGCTGTGTGCCCGCGAACGCCGCGCGCGTGAGAATGAACGGCCGCTTGTCGGGGTGGGTCCGGCGCATGCCTTCGTAGCTTCCCTGTGCCTCGAGATGGGCATACACGTTGTGGATTTTCTTGATGGTGCTGCGCATACCGTCATCATCGAATTCCACCAGCAATGGAAATTCCCTTCCCCATACAGCGGGTTCGTTCATGTCATTCCAGAACCCATCGACGCCGATATCCATCATTGCGCCATACTTGCTGCCCCACCAGTCGCGCACGTCCGTGCGGGTGAAATCGGGGAAGTGGCACCAGCCCGGCCATACCTCGCCGCTGTACGGCGTGCCGTCAGGATAGCGTGCGAAATATCCCTCACGCAAACCTTCTTCATACACCGGGTAGCCTGTCTCCACTTTCACGCCAGGATCGACAATGGGAACCACCTTGAATCCCATCGCTTCGAGATCACGGCAGAGTCCGGAAGGATCGGGAAATCCCTTGCCGTCCCAGGTGAAAACTTTATAGCCGTCCATATACCGGATATCCAGATACAGAACGTCCGCAGGAATGCCCCGCTGCCGGAAATTGCGTGCGATGTCACGGATCTCATACTCCGGGGCGTAGCTCCAGCGGCACTGCTGGTAGCCCAGCGCCCAGAGTGGCGGCAGCGGCATGCGCCCGGTGAGGGCGCTGTATCGCGCCACGACGTCGCGGATGCGCGGACCAAAGACGAAGTAGTAATTCAGCTCTCCGTCTTCCGCGCCGAAGGAATAGACGCGGTCGCTGGCCGCGCCTAGGTTGAAGACGCTGCGGTAGCTGTTGTCGAAAAACGTTCCGTACGCGCATCCGGCGTGCATGCCGATGAAAAACGGGACGGAGGCGTAGAGCGGATCACGGTCGTGGGTGTACGCCGGGAAATCCGAATTCCACATCGTCCAGTGTCCGCCGCGCTTGTTAACATCGCCCACTTTCTCGCCGAGTCCGAAGAATCGCTCGTCTTCATGCAGCGTTCGCCACAGCTGCACTTCCTTGCCGTCCCATGCGTGACCGAACGCGGGGGCGTCTTCCGCGATGAGGCTGCCGTCGGTCGCGAGGAACTGCAGACGCACGGGAAATTTCTGCACGACGATGACGCCCGCGGGAAGAGTGAGACGAAGCGCGCCCGGCAGATCCTCCACCTCCCAGCGCAGCAGGGGATTGGGGCGCGCGACGACCGCATACGAAGGCAGGTCGAGTATCGTGCCGTCGCGTCCGAGCTGCACACGCACGACGGCGCTGTCGGTCAGTGTCAGCCGCAGCACGTTATTCGTCGCGGTGATGGTCAGGCGGCTGCCGTCGGTGGTATGTGATTCGTACGATCCGAGAAAGGAATAGCGGTCTGCCCTGGCCGTGGAAGCGAGCAGGAACAGAAGCATCAGCAGGAGGAAGGTGCGTTTCATATCGGGAATCCGGAAGATTTAACGGAAGAACCACCACAGTCCAAACAGCAGCGCAATGAGTGCGAAAGAGAGCGTGATATTGACGCGACGCATGAGCGTGGGGACGGTCTTCAGCCGCGGTGTGTCGGACCAGGTGATATTGATCAGATCCCAGCGGCGAGGCGCCTCGGTGGCGAGGCTTACCGCAACGAGGACGGCAGTCGAGATCAGGAACAGCACGATGGCAACGTGGAGGAAGTTGACCGTGGCCAGCGTGGCAAGCCACGGGTTGTCGAACGGCGTCAGCTTGTGCTGGATTTCCAGGACGAAGCGCAGGCCGCCGAGCACGAGTCCGGTCAGCAGCGCCGCCATCGCCCCCTTTCCATTGGCGCGCGGCCAGAACAGCCCAAAGAGGAAGACCGCGGCGATCGGCGGTGATATATACCCCTGCACGCTCTGGAGGTACACATACATGCGCTCATCGCTCAGCAGGCCGATGAAGGGAATCCAGACAAGCCCAAGGGCGACCATCGCCACGGTGACCAGGCGGCCGACGCGCACGGCTTCGCGTTCGCTGGCCTGCGGCCGCCATTTCTGATAGATATCGATGGTGAACAGCGTGGATGTGGAATTGAACATCGCACTCAGCGACGACATCAGCGCCGCGAGCAGTCCGGCGACGACAAGGCCCTTGAGCCCGCTCGGCAGCAGCGTGGTGACCAGCCAGGCGAAACTGCGGTCGCCGGTGACACTTCCGTCAGAGAGAGCGTAGCCGATGATGCCCGGAAGCACGAGAATGAACACCGGCAGGATTTTCAGGAAGCCGGCGAGAATGGTGCCGGACTGCGCCTGGTCCAGGTTGCGGGCACTAAGCACGCGCTGCACGATATACTGGTCGGTGCACCAGTACCAGATGCCCAGAATCGGCGCACCGAAGACGATGCCCGTCCACGGGAAATCGGGATCGCTCATCGGTTTGAACATGTGCCAGAAATCCGGTGGGGTGGCGGCGACGACGGCATCCCAGCCGCCCGCGCGATCAAGGCCGATGAAAGTCATCGCGACGGAGCCCGCGATGAGAATGAACATCTGGACGAGGTCCGTGTAGATCACCGCACTCAATCCCCCCATCACCGTGTACAGCCCCGTGATCAGGACGATGACCACCGCCGAGGTGTACATGTCCCATCCCACCACGGCGTTGAGAAGAATACCGCCCGCATACAGCGAGATGGATATCTTTGTCAGCACGTAGGCGACGATGGAGACAACCGACAGGTACGAACGCGCCGCGGGACCATAGCGGCGTTCGAGAAATTCCGGCATGGTGAAAACACCGGACTTGAGATAGAACGGGGTGAAAACCCAACCGAGCAGCAGCACCATCAGCACCGCCAGCCATTCGAAGTGCCCGACGGCAAGCCCTGATTTCGAGCCTGTTCCGGCCAGCCCGAGAAGGTGCTCGCTCGAGATGTTTGTGGCGAACAGCGAGGCGCCGATGGCCAGCCAGCCGATGTTGCGGCCCGCGAGGAAATACCCCACGCGCGTGTTCTCGCGCCGGGAAAAATAGACGCCAATGCCGATCACGACCAGGAGATAGAAGAGAACAATGAGCAGATCGGGCAGGGGAAGGGCGCTGTCCATGGGCGACGCTCCGGAGTGGCACGGGGTAGTATCAGAAACTGGTGAAACCTTCGCAGAATGGCAAGGGGGCGGTGCCGCTCAGGGAATGCGCACCACCACCATGGTCATATCATCATGCTGCTCGGCGCGTCCGGTGAAGCGTCGTGTATCGCGGTACAGATGCGAGAGCAGTTCTTCGGCCGAACTGCCGGTGAAATGCTGCAGGGCCGTGGCAAGACGGTCCTCCCCGTATTCCTCCCGCGCGCGGGTCATCGCTTCGGGATATCCGTCCGTATAAAGGACAAAAACATCGCCTGAATGCAGCGGCACGGTGACGTCCTCGATGGTCGCCGAGAAGGTCTCGCCTGCCTCGAAGCCGAGCGCAATGCCGCGCGACTGGATCAGGTCGACTGTGCTGTCTGCGGAGCGCCGCATGACGGGGGAATGTCCGGCCCGCGCGATGTGCAGCATTCCGGCCGGGACATCGAACACCGCGTAGATCATGCTGATGAAATGTCCGCGCTCGACGTTGCGGTAGAACAGCCGGTTCATTTCCACGAGCACGGCGGCAGGGGAGTCGTGCTGCGCGGCCAGCGCCTGCAGGAAACCCTTGGTCAGCGTCATGTAGAACGCCGCCTGGGTTCCCTTGCCTGACACGTCGCCGATGGCGATGCCGAGCCTACCCTCACCCAGATCGATGAAATCGTAATAGTCGCCGCCCACTTCCAGCGCGGGCGCGCAATGAGAGGCGATATCCAACCCCTCCATGTGGGGATTGTGCTTCGGAAGAAAGCTCATCTGTACGTCGCGCGCGATTTCGAGTTCGCGTGACAGCCGCTGGCGCTCCGTAATGTGGCGCTGGAAGCGGGGAGCAATGTCCTCGAGATCCTCGACGCTGTCGGGAACAAGCATGGCAGCGATCGCCCACGCGAGCAGCAGTGCCAGCCCGGTCGCCAGAAGCATCCCGTCTGTGTGATAGGCGGTGTTGCCCGGCAGCAGCAGAAGGACGCCGCTGTCGGCGATGGAAAACACCACGGCGGCGATGAAGGCGGTGAGTACGTCGGTCCGGACGTACAGCCAGACCAGCAGAAGCATGACCGGCAGAATCACAAGCCAGGCAGTGGGAAGCGGGACAAGGTTGATGTTGTCGATGATCGTGAATACGGCCGCCGCGGCGGCGATGAGAATCACTTTGGAACGGATACTCTGGTGCGCGAGCGAGACGATGGCGACCAGCAGGAACGCAATGCCGTACATATTGGAAAGCAGGGCATTCCCGATAATAAACAGGCCCGGACTCGGGGTAGAGAACTGCCGCATGCCGTCGCCGTTGGATTCCCTGATCCAGACAGTGTCGAAACCGCCCGAGAGTTTGGCGGCTACAAGACCGACCACGAGCATCGCGAGTCCCGCGACCGCGCCCTGCAGCAGTGCCCGGCCGATGCGGGAGTGCAGGAAATGACCGGTGCGCAGTAGGTCGAACGTGATGAACTTTTCTTTCCATGTTTCACGGCCGATGCTCTCCGCGATCGCCCAGAGCGGGACAAATGCACCGCCGACGAACAACGGTGCGATCAGCAGGGGAATGAGCAGTTCGAGCGTTTGCCCCATCTGTGCCGATAGCTCGAAATAAAGCCATACCGCGAACAGGGTGGTGATCAGAAGCGCGAGATAGAAAGCGGAACGAAATCCTATTTCGAAGGCGCGCAGACGCCGGAATCCGACGACAAGAAGAATGATGGAAAAGATCACATAGAAAATGATTTCAAACACATCGGCTATGCCGACTGTCTGCGCGGCAGTGAAGCCCCGGGTGAAGCGGTACACGGCACTGAGCTGTGTGAGCACACGGCCCTTCACCACGACACGCACATCGACAGTGTCGCGCAACGCGTCGTCGTACACGCTCCAACTGAACAGATGATCCGTGCGTTGTGGTCGGACGGAAGACTGATACTGAATTCCCTCCAAAGCCGCGTCCGAGGTCATCGAGTCGGGATACGCCGCCAGTCGAACAAGGGGGGATAGCAGCGCGGGCTCGGCATGCGTGACGCAGATTCCGCGAACCAGCGCGTAGGCAGCGGAGGGAGACAGCGATATGGCGGCGACGGAGTCCTCCATCGGCAGGTCGACGGATATCAGCTTCCCGCTTGTATTGAACTGAAATCGCAGATCCCCGCCGAGAATCCGCTGCACCATTTTTTCTTCTCCGCCCGCGGAGAGGGTGACCGCGCCGGATTCCTCAGGCTCTTCACGCATCAGGCGGACGTCCCAGTAATATCCCGGTACACGGCTGCGGAGCAGACGGTTTGCCTCCGTGGCGCCATAGTGGGAGTACATGCGTTCGAGGATGGGTTGGCGGGAGTGCAGCGCCGCGCTGGGAATGTAGGAAACCGAATCCAGCTGCATTGCGGCAAGCAGCTGGCGGGTGTGACGGACGATGCTTACATCATCCTCCTTCAGTGTGAGTCCGCCGTAGGAGTGCGTGTCGGGATACAGCAGGAAAATGGCCGTGAGCAGGGCTGCCGCGGCGATGAGCCCGAGAATGATCGATACCAGTGATCGTGGGATGTGCGGGTGTTCCATATTCTTCCTCTCGTCGGGGCACGGCGCGGGCCTCGGTGCAACAGTTCCCGTGTTTCTTCGTAGCAATATTCATGTGCCGGTTTCGCACCTGGCAGAATCTGTATCGCGTCTGTTCGCCCGAATTCCCAAAATGCACTTTTTATGCATTTTGATGAAGCGGTAAAAATGGTACTTTTCACTCCTAACATGTTTATCTCTCCGGAGCTTGATGGCTGAGCGCACGTGAAACCCCTTCAGGATCGCATATCGCCCCGCTCGATCCGCGCGCTGTACCTGATTTTTGCATTCGCGGTACTGATCGTGACCGGCTACAACGCCCTTCATGTCATGCTCTGGCGTGTGCCGAGCAATGACCAATGTGAGTGGCAGCAGGTTTTCAGCGACAGCACCGTCGTGCTTATCGACATGATCAAACCCGCGTCGTCCATGAAAAAGGCCGGGCTGCTCCCAGGGGATATCCTGATGGCAGTGGACGGGACGCCGGTCTCGCGCGCGAAACATGCCATCGATGTGATGGGGAAGACCACTCCCGGAAAACCAGTGCGCCTGCGCATTCAGCGGGACCTGAGGGAGATGGACGTGTTTTGGACCCCGCGCAGTGAGGAAAGTGGATTGCCGGCGTATATCTACGACCGCATTTTTCTCATGCTCGTGATTCGGAATATCGTCCCGGGCGGTGTGACGGACCGAGCCGGCGTTCAGAACGGCGATATCCTGCTTCGTATCGACGACGTGAGCATTAACCACATATACGGCCCATCATATCTGATCAACGTGCACGCCGCCGGCAGCAAGGCGAGATTCCTGGTCGATCGGGGAGGAAAGCAGCACACCTTTCATGTGACGCTGCTGAAAACCTTCAACATGATCTACCTTTCCGAGTTCCTGCTCGGTCTGGGCTTCCTTCTCGTCAGTCTTTTTGTGGTTCTGGCGCGCCCGGAAGGAAGCATTCAGCGGAAGTTCGCGCGCTACGGCATCTACGCGTTGTTTTTCTTCGGCATGTCTTCGATCACGGTCAGCGTCCCCTACGATCCGGCATGGAAAATATACATGCTGGTCGCATTCGGCATGCTGAGCCGCGTCATCGTGCCGCCGGTGTTCGTGACCTACTTCATGCATTTCCCTGTGCGCCGCGAATCGGCCGCGAAACGCTGGGTGATCGCGCTGCTCTACGGCGGCAGCTTCCTGACCGCGGCCATCCTCGTCGCCACGATCTTCCAGCTGTGGGGCTTCATGGCGCCGCGATGGCTGTATCTCACATGCGCGCTGTTTCCCTTTGCATACTTTCTCGGTGGACTCGCGATCTTCACGCACAGCTATTTCACGCGTATCGATCGCACACGGCGCCGTCAGCTGCGTCCCATTCTGCAATCGGCTCTGATAGGAATCGCCGTATTCGTGTATCTGCCCATTCTGACGATGACGCATCCCCTCGCGCTGTTCCTCGATCCGTATCTGTTGCTGCCGGCCATACTGGTGGTCGGTATCCCCCCCGCGTTCGGCTACGCGATCATCAGGCACCGCCTGATGGACGTCACGCTCATCGTACGGCGCAGCATCATTTATGCCATCATCACCGCGTCTCTCGCCGCGATTTATCTCGGCGTCGTGTTCGGACTGGGAAGTCTCCTCGGCTATGCGCTCGGAGAAGCCGACAACACCGTGCTGCTGATGATCGCCGTCATCGTGATCGCCCTCATTTTCGATCCGCTCAAGCGCAGGATTCAGAGTATCGTCGACCGTGTCTTTTATCAGGAGCGATACAACTACCAGAAAGCCCTGCTTGAGTTCAGCAGTGAACTGCCCCGGCAGATGAATCTTGAACAGATACTTCACTCCGTGGTGAACCGCATCGCAACGACCATGCACGTGGATAAGGTCTCCGTCGCCCTCTGCGACGAACAGGAAGGATGCCATGTGCTCGCCCGCAACATGGACGATGCCCTCTCGGTTTTCGATCACCGGCCCGGTGGCGTGGTGGAACTGCTCAAGAGCGCCCGGAGTCCGCTGAACCTCGCGCTTCTGGACGAGGACCCACGTGTCAGCGACGAAGGGGACCGCAGCAAGATCAAGGAATCCGGCGTCGTGCTGATGGTGCCGATGTTTATCCAGGACCGCCTTATCGGTTCGATCAACGTCGGTCCGAAGCTCAGCGGGAAAGTGTATTCCCAGGAAGACATCGATCTGCTCTCCACCGTCGCCAGTCAGGCGGCGATCGCCATAGAGAATGCGCGCCTGCACCGCTCGGAAATCGAGAAACAGAAAATCACCGAACAGCTGAACATCGCGCAGCGTATCCAGCAGGGCCTGCTCCCGAAAGAAAATCCCCGCAATCCGCGACTCGATATTTCCGGGATCAGCATTCCCGCCCAGACCGTTGGAGGCGACTACTACGACTATATCGAACTCCCCGACAACCGACTGCTCGTCGCCGTGGGCGATGTTTCAGGCAAGGGCATGTCGGCCGCGCTGTACATGTCGAAAGTGCAGGGCATGATCCGTTTCGCGGCGCAGATGTATGACACGCCGCGGGAGATTCTCATGAAGGTCAATCGCCTCATCTATGAAGGAATGGAACGGAATTCCTTTATCACCATGATCCTGGTACTGTTTGACTTCAATGCCGAAACAGTGACGATCTGCCGCGCAGGTCATACGCAGCCCCTCATCGCCCTCAACGGCGACATGGGGTTTGTCGGTTCGGAAGGGATGGGGCTCGGTCTCGAACCCGGCGATGTGTTCGATCAGGCACTCGAGGAGAAAGTCTTCCTGCTCAAATCGCACGGACTGATCGTTCTCTATTCCGACGGCCTGACCGAGGCGATGGACCAGAAAAAGGCGGAATTCGGAGAAGACCGCGTCTTCGCCATGGTCAAGGGCGCCGCGCAGATGTCCGCCTCCGATCTCCAGGAACTCCTGATCAGCGAAGTCGCGCGGCACCGCGGCACCGCCGAGCAGAACGACGATATCACGCTCGTCGTCATCCGCATACTCTGACATTCTTTTCATGGCATCCCATTCTCAGTCAGCCCCGCACCCACACCGGTTTGAGTGCGGGGAGGAATTGCCGTACTTTTAAACGATACAACCCTTTCTCCTGGAAAATACCCATGTACTACCGCCGCCTTTTTATTCTGCCGCTCTCCATTGTCCTCTTCGTCTCATGCAGCCGCGACCCGCGCAGCGCGGAAGACGCGGAGTTCGAACAGGTCGCCGAACGCTTCCTCGAGACCTATCTCGCACAGCATCCCGAAGACGCCACCGCGCTTGGAGATCATCGATTCGACGCGCGGATGAACGACTATTCCGCCGCTGGCAGGGACGCTGATCTCGCTTTGTACCAGGCGTATCTCGATACACTGCGCGGAATGCGCGTCGAGGCGCTCTCTCCGCAGGACATGATCGACTACGACATTCTCCGGCACAATCTCGAGGCGAATCTCTTCGCGCTGCAGGAACTGCGTGAATGGGAATGGAATCCGCTCGCCTATAATCCTGGCGGCGCTATTTACGCGCTCATTTCCCGTGAATTCGCTCCCGTGCCGGAGCGCATGCATGCCGTAGCGGGTCGGTTGCGCGCCATTCCCGCCATGCTCGATGCCGCCCGTGCCAACCTGAATCATCCACCGTCGATCCATACGCAGACTGCCATCCTTCAGAACGACGGCACTATCGCACTGCTCAATGAAACACTGCAGCCCTTCATCGATCAGTGTCCGACAGACTTGCAGGTGGATGTCCGCGACGCGCGTGATCAGGCAGTGAGCGCACTTCAGGCCTTCGGTGAATGGATGAAAGAAGAACTGCAGCCGCGTTCCTCCGGCGATTTCCGTCTCGGGAAAGAATTGTATGCAAAGAAATTCAGCTACCGGCTCGACACCGACATGGATCCAGAAGCCCTGCTGGTGGAGGCGGAGCGCGAACTCGAAATCACGACCGCATCCATGCGCATCACGGCTATGGCCTTGCATGCGAAGCTGATGCCCGACGTCCCGATGCCGGATGATCCCGCACAGTTGATACGAGGCGTGCTCAGCCGGTTGGCCGAGGATCGTCCCAACGATACAACCATTGTGGACCAGGCGCGCGCGGACCTCGAGGAAGTCGAGCGCTTCGTGGCGGAAAAACAGCTGGTGACCATGCCCACCGAGCCGATTGAAATCATCGTCATGCCGGAATTCCAGCGCGGCGTGGCCGTCGCCTACTGCGATTCCCCCGGCGCGCTGGAGGAGAAGGGCAAGACGTTCTTTGCGATCTCTCCGACGCCCGAAGACTGGACGGCGGCGCGGAAGGAATCGTTCTACCGCGAATACAATGACTACATGCTCAAGAATCTCACTGTGCACGAAGCCATGCCTGGACATTTCCTTCAGCTCGCCGCGGCCAACCGGTCGAAGCCGCCCACGCTCATCCGTGGTGTAATGAGCAGTGGGGTCTTTGCAGAAGGCTGGGCCACCTACACGGAACAGATGATGGCCGATGCCGGCTATGGCGGCGATGAGGTGAAGATGCAGGTACTGAAAATGCATCTGCGCCTGCTGATCAACGCGATCATCGACCAGCGCATCCATGCGATGGGCATGACCGAACGCGAAGCGATGGCGCTGATGATGGAGAAGGGATTCCAGGAAGAAGGCGAAGCAGCAGGAAAATGGCGCCGTGCCTGCCTGACCTCGGCACAGCTGAGCACGTATTTCTACGGAAATCTGAAGATCAACGAGCTGCGCCGCCGGGCAGAGAAGAAGGCCGGGAGTGCGTTCTCCCTCAAGGCGTTCCACGACGAGCTTTTATCCTACGGGACCATCTCCCCGAAATACCACCCCATGATCATGAAGCTCCCGGCAGAGAACGGGGCCACGGCGGGACTGTAATGCGGCGGGTCTCCTGATGGATGCCGCTCCGGTGCCCGTGGCGGAAACCGCGGGACTGGCCGCCATGCACGCACAGCATTTCGGCGAGCATGTCGCCTCCGTCGACGCCATGAAGGGCGACGCGTCCGACCGCCGTATTTTCCGGCTGCGAAGCGCGGGTCATTCCTCGATCGGAATACTGGGTCCGAATATCCCTGAAAACCGCGCGTTCACGGGTTTCGCCCGCAGCTTTCGCGCCGCAGGTTTGCGCGTGCCTGAGATATACGCCATCGGTGCGGATCATTGCAGCTACCTCGAGGAGGACCTCGGAGACATGACGCTGGCGCTCTGGCAGGTGTCCCTTCCCGAGGATACGCGCATGATGGAAATGCGCGCGATGTACACGCAGGTGCTCGGCGAACTGCTGCGCTTCCAGGTGGACGCCGGCGGGGAAATCGATTACAGCCTGTGCTATCAGTATGAGGAATTCGGCGCCGAGGCCATGGCTTTCGACATCCGATATTTCCGCGAGAACTTTCTCGAACGCCTGGTGCAGGTCGAATGGGATCGCGCCACGTTCGACCGCGACACCAGCCGTCTGATCGATCTGCTGCTTCATGCCGAACGCGACGGTTTTCTCTACCGCGATTTCCAGTCACGGAATATCATGGTACGGAACGGTGAACCCTGGTTCATTGATTTTCAGTCGGGCCGCAGGGGCGCCCTGCACTACGATGTCGCCGCGCTGCTCTACGACTCGCGCGGGAACCTGCCCGAGGCAGAGCGCATGCTGCTCGTCGCGCGCTATTGCGACATGCTCGAAGAGCGGCGCCCGGTGCATCGTGGCGAATTTCTGTATCACTTTCACGGATTCGCGGTGCTGCGTCTGCTGCAGGCGCTCGGAGCATTCGGCAATCTCGGGCTGAACAAGGGCAAACCGGATTTCCTCGCTCTTATCCCGTCACGGCTCGAGGTGCTGGGCGAACTTCTACGCGCCGCCGAAATCATGCGCACGCTGCCCGCGCTGCGCGATCTGCTGCTCGCGATCTCCGACGATCCTTCCACGCTCTCCATACCTTCCGGAAACCGCTGATGCTGCACGTCGATCTGTATTCTTTCGGCTATCATAGGTCAGGCATTCCGCGCGACACCAGCGGCAATGGCGGGGGCTTCGTCTTCGACTGCCGTGTGCTGCCGAATCCCGGACGCGAGGCGCGCTACGCGCATCAGAGCGGACTCGACAACGAGGTGCGGGAGTTTCTCGAAGAACGCGGCGAAACCGCGGAATTCCTCGCGCATGCCATCGCGCTGGTGGAACGCACCGCCCGCGCCTATGACGCACGCGGCTTCACCCATCTGCAGGTGTGCTTCGGCTGCACCGGCGGACAGCATCGCTCCGTCTTCTGCGTCGAGCGCGCCGCCATCGCTCTCCGCGAACTGGGTTTCCACATAACCATCACGCACACGGAACGCGAGGCCTGGCAATGAAGGGCATGATTCTCGCCGCGGGTTTCGGGACGCGGCTGGCACCCCAAACAGACACGCTTCCCAAGGCGCTGGTTTCCATCGCCGGCACCCCCATGATCCGCCTGGCCATCGATGCGCTGCTCCGTGCGGGCTGCGATGAAATTATCATCAATGCGCATCATTTCGCCGAACAAGTGGAGGACTATTTCCGGCATCATGAATTCGGCGTCTCCGTACATGTGCTCAGAGAAACGGATATTCTCGGAACGGGAGGCGGCCTGCTCAACGCCGCCTCGCTGCTTGAGAAAGAGGAGACCTTCCTCCTTTACAATGCGGACATTGCATGTGAAGCCGATCTCACGCCGCTGTGGAACGCGCTGGAAGGCGAACGTGAGGCGGGCCGGCGTCCACTCGCGGCGCTGCTCGTCAACCGGCGGGAGACACGGCGCGCCCTGCTTTTCGATGCGCGCATGCGCTTCATGGGGAAAGAAGTCTGGATGGAGCAGGGAATGGCGGTCCCCACCGACGTACAGCGTCTCGGATTCTGTGGCGTCCACGCCGTGAGCGGCGATGTGTTCCGGCTGGGCTTCGCGGAAGGCTTCCACGATATCTTCGATCTGTACCGACGGGGGATGGAGCAGGGATATGTGCTTACAGGCGTCGAGACCGATGCCTACTGGACCGACCTCGGCACTCTCGATCGCATCGCCGCGCATGAACAACACCGGTATGGCGGCGTATCTGCCTGAAATTCCGTAGTTTCCACCCATGCGCCCGTTTTTCTTCACACTTCTGATACTGCTTTCGCTCACCGCATCCGGCCAGGACGCGCTGTTCCTCGGCGGTCTCGACGTTTCGGCATATCCGGAGCTGCAACTTTCGCTGCGCCTGGCCCGGGACGGAAACGTCGTCTACCCTCTCGATCCCAACCGCCTGATCGTGCGGGAGAATGGGCGTTTGCTCGCGATGACGTTGACCTGCCCGGCACCCATGACCGAGCATCCTTCTTTGGCCATCGGTTTCGAGCGCAGCCTTGACGACAACTTCCCGAAAGAAATGTCCGCTGCGCGCGCCTTCCTCTCGCGCATGGGTTTCGTCGACGACGGCGCCGAGGCGTCGCTGTGGTCCTTCGCCACGACCGTGGACCGGGAAGTCGCGATGACCCGCGACAGCGCGCGGCTGCGCAGCGCACTCGACGGACTCTCAGCCGCAACCTGGCCGCTCAACGGCACCGCGCTGTATGAGACCATGCATCGCGCGATAGAGGATGTCAATGCCGCGGGCAGCGGCACGCGCAAGGCCATCGTGTTTTTCACCGACGGCTATGACAACACCTCGTGGTATGACCGAAGCTGGGACGACGTACGCGGACGCGCCGTGATCGACGGCATCCGCATCTATGTCGTCCTGGTGAAAAATCGCGTCGAGGGCGAGGATGCGATGCGAACGCTCACCGCCGCCACCGGCGGTTTCATGGTGTATGAAAGCGATGCGCGTGCAGTAGACTCGGTCTATCGCGCGCTCATCGAACCCGACCCCGCACGCCTGTGGTGCGAAGCCACCGGTCGATCTCCGTTCTGCGCCAACGGGGAAATGCGCGAGCTGGAAATCGGCTACGTCCTCGCACCGGGTGATACGCTGTGGACCGCCACCAGTTACCAGGCGCCGTATCTGCCGAATGATCTGCTGCCTCTCGCCGTCTGGTGTTCTCCAGCAGCACCGCTTCGTGATGATACCGTGCAGACCATGGCGATCGGCGTGCGACTCGACGCAGGGCTGCAGCCTCCTCCGTTTTCCGTGGCGCTCCCGCTGGGAGGAATGCGCGTGGCAGCGATGGAAGCGGGTGTCTGGCCGGTCTCCGGACGCCCGGTGGGAGGAGACTACATCTTCGAGGTCGATCCTCCTGCGACAGGACTGACAGACGGGTATTACACCATCGCGCGGCTTGTGCTTGAGGGCTCACCCGCCGCGGAACCCTGGCAGCCGCTGCTGATCGCGGATCCGACCGGCTGTTTGCGGCTGGAGTCCGTCGTGCGTCCCGCCACCGCGCGCGCGGCTCTCGACACCGTGCTGACCGCACGCCGCAGTGAGGCGCTGCTGCCGCTGCGCATCGCCGCGTACGACCTTCCCGAAGGGGTGCAGCATATCGATCTGGAGATCCGGGTCGACACTGCGCATGCGTTGTTCGATGCGATAACTCCGCTTTCATCCGCAGCACTCCCCGCCGGGTGGAGCGTCCGTGCCAGCGGATTGCGTCGCGAGGGGAGGGAACAACTTCTCTCGCTGAGTCTCGGCGGTCCCCGGCTCGACCAGCCCATTGCTCTCGGCGCGGCACTGCTGCGGGTGCGCGGAGATCCCGCCTATCTGCTGCCGGTGCGGCTGACCGCGGCGCAGTTCAATTCGCATGCCGACGCCGTGTGTGAAAACGGACTGCTGGTCATTCGTGATTCCTGCAGAAACAACGTCGTCGCACTTTCCGGACTTTCCCCTGCGCCACCCTGGCCACAGCCCGCCCGCGAAAGCGTAACCCTGCGCCTCAGCTCACTTCAGACGCAGATGCTGCGCATCATTGTCACGGATGACCTCGGACGCACGGTGCTCGTCCTGCCCCCGCGCACGATCGTGGAGGGATTAACCGATATCCGGATCGCTGTGTCCCCGCTTGAATCCGGCAGCTACAGCGTCCACTACGTCACCGCCCACGAGGTCATCACCCAACCCCTGCTGATCGTGCGCTGACCTCGCGCAACCGCGCCCTATTGCGCGCCACCTTGCGCCACGCATCGCCACCCTGCGCCACACTACACCACCGCACACCACCTTGTGTTATCCAGCGATGATGGGTTCCCGCGTTCATCCTTTCCACCCGCCCGGGTTCTTCGTATCTTTATTAAATACGGCATTTTGACTATTCGTTTTCCACAAGGTTTTCCGATGCGCCATCTGTTTCTTCCGTTGATTTGTTCCATTCTTCTCCTCATCCCTGCCGTCACGCGGGCGCAGACAGCGGCGCAGCAAACGACTGCGTCGGTTTTCATCGACGCCCTCATCGGCCATCAGTGGGATAGACTCGAATCACTGTCGCACCCGTCGCTGCGTGAGAAGATCACACGGGACAAGTGGGAAACCCTCATCAACGATCTGGTCGCGAAGGCCGGTCCCGTGCAGTCGCACCGCCTCGTTTCCGCGACGCCGAACGGCAGCTACGCGAGCATCATCCACAACGTGCTGTTCGAGAAAGATTCGCTTGCGTTCCGTGTCGTCGTCGATTCGCTCAATCTCGTCGGCGGGTTCTGGCTTGATCCGATCAAAAAGGAATACCGCTTCCTCCCGCCTGCGTACGCCGACACGAATGCGTTTACTGAGCGCGAACTGACCGTCGGCAAGGGCGGCGAATATCCGCTTCCCGCGACGCTGACCGTGCCGAAGGGCAAGGGTCCGTTTCCGGCCGCGGTGCTCGTGCATGGATCGGGACCCAGCGACCGCGACGAAACAATTGCCGGGAACAAGATATTTCGTGATATCGCGTGGGGACTCGCCAGCCGCGGGGTCATGGTGCTGCGCTACGAGAAGCGCACCAAACAGTACGGTTCAAAAATGAATCGCTACAAAGTAACTGTGCAGGAAGAAACGATCGACGATGCGCTGCTTGCGATCGCGCTGCTGAAACAACAGCCGGAAGCCGATACGACGCATCTGACGCTGATCGGGCACAGTCTGGGCGCGATGCTCGCACCGGAAATCGCGGCACACGCACCGTCGGTCGACGCGGTGGCCATGCTGGCGCCGATCGCGCGTCCGCTCGAAGTGGTGATCTCCGATCAGCTGCGCTTCATCGCCTCGATGCAGGATACGATTTCCGCGGAAGAGCAGGCCAAACTGGACGCGGAACTCGACAAGGCGAAGCAAATCCAGGACGGTTCGCTGATGCCGACGAAAACGCTGCTCAACATGCCGGCCACGTATTTCTACGATCTGCACAAGCGTGATCAGCACGCCTACGCCCGCGCGCTCGGACGGCCGATTTTCATCGCGCGCGGTACGAAAGACTATCAGGCTCCGCAGATGGACTACATCATGTGGCAGGACATCCTCAAGGATGTGCCGCACACCGCGTTCCGGACGTACGACAACTGCTATCATCTCTTCATCCCGACGGATGCGAGGCCGGGGCCGTGGAATTACCAGCAGGAAGGGCACGTGGTCGAATCGCTGATCGACGACCTGACGTCGTGGTGCAAGACCTTTACACTTCCCGATGACGGCGGCAGCGGGAAGTAGCATGGGCAGAAGCAGCGGAGGCAGCGGCCGCAAGGTGTTCCGACGCGTCAGCAAGCGCAAGGACATCGAGAAGCAATGGCGGAAGGGGACGGCGCGCTGGCAGTATGCCGGCGAAGGGGAAACCGAAGGAGACACCCTCGACCGTAAGCTGGGAGCACCGCGGCAGGGACAGCTGGTGAACGAGGAACGGGAACGCGAAGCGCTGGTCGTGCAGACCGGCGGTCCCGATATCCTTCTGCAGGACGGGAGCGAATTCAAGAAGGCGCGTCCCCGTCGTTCCACCACCACCGAAAACGAGGATGCGACGCTGGTCGCCATCGGCGACATCGTACGCTACGAAGACATGGGCGAGGACGAAGGAGTGATCACGCATGTCTTCGAGCGCGATTCCTTTCTCCTGCGTACCTCCATACGCGACGCGGAATACGCGCAGGTCCTGGTTGCGAATGTGGATCAGGTGATCGTCACCGTGGCAGCGACCGACGAACTGCTGCGTCCCGGACTCATCGACCGGTACCTCGTCGCCGCGGCGATGGGCGGACTCGAAGCGCACATCTGCATCAACAAGATCGATCTTCCGGATGAAGAAGATCGGGAATTCGTCGAAGACATCGCCACCATGTACCGCGATCTCGACTACATCGTCGTGCTCACCAGCTGCATCACGGGCGAGGGACTTGACGAACTGCGCGAACTGCTGCACGAAAAGCTGTCGGTGCTTTCCGGGCACAGCGGGGTGGGGAAGACCAGCATCCTGAATCTTCTCATCCCCGAACTCGACGAGAAAACCGCCGAACTCAGCGACCAGAGTCAGCGGGGAATGCACACCACGACGCGCAGCACGCTATATGAACTTCCCGAGGGCGGTTTCATCGCCGACACGCCCGGCATCCGCGAATTCGGCCTCTTCCAGTTCGACGCCGACGACCTGCACAGCTATTTCCCTGAGTTCGTGCATTTCTCCGGCGGCTGCCGCTTCCCCTCCTGTACCCACACCCACGAACCCGACTGCGCCGTCAAGGACGCCGTCGAGCGTGAGGAAATCCATCCCCTGCGGTATCGGAATTACCTCCAGATTCTCGAGAGTGAAGACGATACCTGATCGCGCTTCGCGTTTCACGCAGGAAGCAGGAGGCAGGAAGTTCGGGTCCGCCCCTTCCGCTCCTCTACCACTCCGCATCCAGCTGCAACGAAACCTTCCCTATCCTGTCTCCCGCTATTTCATCCGCGCCGCTGCTCATCGAACGGACGCCGTCCTGCACGGTGAGGGCGTAGCGCAGCCCGAGGACGATGCGAGGAAGCGGCTCCCACTGCGCGAGGAGATAGGCGCGGAGTCCGTCGCCGTACATGACCACATTCTGCATCACACCACGAACGTCGTGTTCGAACTGATAGAGCCGCGCGTCGTAGGAATCCGTGCCGTAGGCGGTCAGGCGTCCGAGCAGACTCAGTGTGCGATGCGGCTTCACTCGCAGATCCGCGGACAGCAGCATGCCGTCTCCCGGAGCGAGGAATGCCTCCCATGTCGTTTGCGCGTATTCCGCGCGCAGACGCGCCCGTGTGCCATTTTTTGCTTCATGTTGAAGCTCGGCGCGTACGCTGCTCTGAAGGCGTCGCGTGATAGGACGAATATCCCTCCCCAGATCATCCACGGCAGCCACGGTTTGATCTTTTCGAACGTGTCCCGCGCGCAGGCGCAGCACAGTGCCGCGCGCGATCGTGAATTCCGCGGCGCACATTCCCTCCACACCTGACGATGGAAGGTGAACGAAGTAGGTACGGTTGGGAAAGCGGTAGATGTCCATCCACGCATTGATTTTCACACCGCGCGCGGGACGCAATCGCAGGCCGATGTACGCTCCCTCCTCGTTCTGTACGCCGTCGCGTTCTCCGAACGCCGCACCCTGCAGGCTGACGAAGCGTTCGTGATAGCGCCGCAGGATCAGCGCGGCAGAAACGCGAGGTGTCAGTTCCGCCTCCATGCCGGCGATGAAGGCGGGGACGTGCGTATGCGCCCATGCAGCCTCGCCAAACAGCGACAATCGGTCGCCGTTCCATGCCGCATCAGCGCCGAGCACCCAGGCTTCGTCGCCGCGGAATCCGAAGGGCGTACGCGGTTCCGAAGGGACCGAGTAGCGCGTGCCCTGCGCCGAGGTGCCGATTCCCAGCATTCCGCCGAAGGCGGGAAGGCGCGTGCCGACATGTCCGCCGGCCATCTGTTCATCGACACTGCCGCGCCGCGCCTGCTCGCTTTCACTGCGATGCAGGCCGTCGATACTGAACGCACCAGCGGTGCCGGTCTCCGAGTCTATGCTGGCGTCTCGTCCCCTGCGGGAATAAAAGACCACGGCATCCAGAAAGTCGCCGCCCAGCTGCACCGCCGCGCCGCTGGCGCCGAAGCCCTCGGTGGCGGAACTGTAGGGTGAGAGCAGGTCGGGCGCGCGTCCCACACGCACGGCCTCGCCGCCTTTCGCCAGGCCGAAGGCCTGCCAGAAGACGAGTCCCTGTCCCGCCGTGATCGCGAAATCCCCGAGCACGGCACGGCGGAGCGGACCGACGTCCCGCACCGACACATAACCCGCGAGGTGATCCGTCAGTGCAATTTCCCCCGGGTCTTTCTCGATGAGTACCGCCGCGTCGAGCTGGGGACCAGCCGCCTCTCCCACTTGCGCACGCAGGCGCTGCTGCAGGCGCAGGCGCGAACCAGGGTAGCGTCCGTCGAGAAATCCCGCGCGCGGTTCGTCTTCCTGCTGCAGACGGCTGCGCAGGGCGACGGTATAACCCCGTGAGACATCCGGCGCTTCCCGCAGCCGCGTGCACAGATGCAGCAGCGCGATGCGATCTGCGTCTCCGGCGAGCACGGAATCGATGAGACGGCACGCGAGTGCGGGATCACGCACCGAAACGGAATCCCGTGCAATCGCGCGAACGCGCCGCGCCTCCGCGCGCGTCAGGAAGGGCAGGGCGGTGATATCCGCAAGGCGGGCGGATGCGAGAGGCAGGGGATTCTGCAGCCACTCGTCAAAGCGTTCGAGCAGGGCGGACTGTTCCCCTTCCGCCTGTTCATTGAGCAGTTGTTCAAGAAACGGATTCCCGGTGAGATCATTCTCCGTGGAGGCAGGGACCGCCATCTCCTGCGCGTGCATGCGCGGGGACAGCAGCAGGCCTGCGGCGCAAAGCAGCGCGGCGCAGCCGGTCGTAATACGAAACATGTGACGTTCTCCCTGAACGTTTGTAATGGGTCAGCAATTCTTTCTCCCCTCTCCTTTCAGGAGAGGGGCCGGGGGTGAGGTCGTCGCCTCTCCTTCCCTGAAGTCCTACTTCTCCACATCCTCCAGGCTGATCTCATCGAGATTCACGTGCAGCCGCTTCTGGAAGAGGAAGGTCACGACGATGCCAAGCACCACGGCGAACCAGAGTGTCGCGCTGCGGATGATGAAGGTCGACGCGACGGCGACGTCTTTTGTGACGCCCGCGAGCTGCGCGAGTCCGGTCAGACTGCCTTCGGTGGTGCCGAGTCCGCCCGGCAGCATGCTCACCGCCCCGACAACGGTGGAGAATGCGTAGATGAACGTCGCTTTCAACACCGTCGGCGGCGCCTCGAACACATGGAGAATGATCCAGTACCCGAGGCATTCGAAAAACCAGGCGACGACGCTCAGCGTGACGGCGATGACAAACGGACGCGGACGCAGCATGACATGCATGCTGTCGTAGGCGCTATGGGCGTGTTCGACGAAGCGAGCGAGAAAGGGCAGGCGCCCGAAAAACGTGATGAGTGCGATCGATCCGCGCCGCCAGGCCAGCAGCATCGTGACGAGCGCGAAGAATACAGCGAAGGCGACGACGGCCATGCGGCTGATGTCGAACATGTACGCGCCGACGATGAGCAGCAGCACGAGTCCGATGAAGTCCGTCAGGCGTTCCGCGATGATGATCGGTGCCGAGCGGCTGATGGGCGTGCCGTTCACTTTCTTGAGCAGATAGGACTTGAGCACTTCGCCGAATTTCCCAGGCGTGACCGCCATGGTGAAGGCCGTGAAGAAAATGATCAGATTTTCCGAGGTTTTTGGCCGGATGTTCAGCGTGGCGGTATAGAAATCCCATTTCAGGTAGCGGAACAGGTAATTGGTCATCGTGCAGGCGAGAATCACCGGCGCCCAGGCCCAGTTGAACTGCGCGAAGGCCGCAATCAGCTTGTCGAGATCGGCATAGATCGTCAGCGCGATGAACACCAGCGCGCCGAAGGCCAGCGAGTACATGAGTTTCCTACGCCAGTTCGATCCCATCACAGCCCTCATGATTCTGATTGGTGAAACGGCGATAGGCGCAGTAGAAATCGCAGAGGGGGAGTCCCATCACATTGTAGAAATCCCCGATGATCTTGCGGACGAATACCGCGCCGAAATCGTCCTGTATGCCATAGGCCCCGGCCTTGTCCATCGGCGAACCGGACGCGACGTAGGAGAGGATCTCATCGTTCGCCAGCTTGCGAAACCACACCTGCGTGCAGACATGGCGCGTAAGCGTACGCATGGAAGGAACTTCGACGAGCGAATAGCCGGTGAACACTTCGTGCCGCTCGCCACTGAGCCGGTGCAGCATGCGTACGGCATCCGCTGCGTCGGACGGCTTCTCGATAATCTCACCCTCATGCACCACGATCGTGTCGGCGCCGATGACGATGCCCGTAGGCAGGGTCAGTGCTACATCGCGCGCCTTGCGCTCCGCCAGGATCGTCACGTGCTCGACGGGGGAGACCGCCTCGTCGAAGCGTTCGTCGACCGTGCTCGGTATGCTGTCGAAAACGAGGCCGATCTGCCGCAGCAGATGCTGGCGACGGGGAGAGCGCGAAGCGAGAACAAGTGAGTGTGGCTGCACGGTGTCCGTGTTGAAGAGATGGATGAAAGACAGATTCCCTAATATCGCAAGAGTGGGGCAGAGTCAAAAGCCCGGACGCTCCCTCTTTTCAGGCTTTTTTCGTATCATACAGGTTGCATTCTGCATCTTACGCGCACGAAAAGAAAGACATAAAGGAAGAACCATGAACGCATCAAGACTGTACCTCATCATCGGCGCCGTGCTTGTCGCGGCGGTCGTCATCGTTATCCTGCTCCCCGAAGGCGAACAGGCCCCGCAGCAGGCGGCTGCACAGGGCGAAATGCCTCCCGGACATCCGAGCGTCGAAGGTGACAACGCGCCCAGCAAATCCAACGTCATCAGTTCCTTCATGGAGGAATTCGACCGACTGGATAAGAAAATAGCCGCACAGCCGGAAAGTGATACCAGCGATGTGCTGGTGTACGCGCGCATGTGCCTCGACGCGCACAAGGCCGCGAGCGCCGTGCCTCTGCTGGAACGATACATCAAGGCCGCGCCCAAAAACACCGACGTCATGCTCGATCTCTCCGTCGCCTATTACGAGACCAAGGACCCGAAGAAGGCCGAGGAAATCACGATGAAGGTCCTGCTGATGGATCCGAAAAACACCACGGCCATGTACAATCTCGGCGCTCTTGCCGCCTCGCGCGAGGACAAGGCGACCGCACGAAAGTACTGGGAGAAGCTTATCAAGGAATATCCCGATTCGCCAAATGCAGATCGCGCCAAGCAGTTCCTCGAGCAACTCTGATCCCCGCGTGCGGTCGTGATGCATTACTGCATCTTCCGCACCGACCGCATCGGTGACCTCGTCCTGACGCTGCCGATGGCGGAAGCCATCAAGCGCAGCGACCCCGCGGCCCGTGTCACCTTCTGCGTGCAGGAGTACACCCGGCCGCTGCTTTCTCTCGACCCCAACATAGACAATATAATTGCAATCGGCGGACGCGACCTTGACGGCAGCGTCCGCCGTTTCGCTTCCCTGCTGCGGGAGAAACAGATCGACGTGGCCGTCTTCGCATATCCTCGTCCCCGCCTCGCCCTCGCAGCCGCCCTCGCGCGTATCCCGATACGTATCGGTACCGGATATCGCTGGTATTCCCCGCTGTTCACACGCCGCCGCGCCGAGCACCGCCGGAGTGGGGACAAACACGAAATGGAGTATAATCTCCGATTACTCGAAGAAACGGGCATCGCCGTTCCCGCCGACCTGCATCCCGCGCTTCACATCGACGCCGACCACCGTGCCATCGCGAAGGATATGCTCGGGCGCGCCGGCATCGACGCCGGGACGCCGTTCGTCGTACTGCATCCCGGCAGCGGGGGATCGGCTCGCGACTGGCCCGCCGAACGCTTTGCCGAATTCGCACAGGGCCTGCTTGCCGTACATCCGACCCTGCAGCTTCTGGTAACCGGTACGGCTACGGAACTCCCGTTGATGGAAACCGTTGCCGGCGGCGACGAGCGCATCCATCTCCTGCGCGAGCAGCTGCCCTTGGATATCCTCGCCGCCGTCCTTGCCGAGGCCCGATTGTTCGTGTCGAATTCCACGGGTCCCTTGCATATCGCCGCCGCCTGCGGCGTGCCTGTCCTTGGCTTCTATCCTTTCGGAACGGCGGTCAACGCGCGCCGCTGGGGTCCCCGCGCCGAACGCAGCGCCGTTCTTTCTCCCACCCCCGATCCCGCCTGCACCCCCTGTCAGCGGGGCGACTGTCCCGAGCATGACGATATGCGCCGGATTCCGGTCGCCGAAGCTCTGGCAGCCGTGCGCGGACTGCTTGCCCGTTCATCCTAAGCCCCGAAGGTCGAAGACTCGCCGTGGCGAGGGCGATCGATCATAGCCCAGCTTTTAGTCTCGGCGAAGTCCGCGCCAGCGGACGAAGATGGATCAAGCCTGGGTTGCGCGCGGTCCAAAATCCCCCCCACTCTTGCGGGGAAACCATCCGATCAGGCAAAGCACCGAAAAACGCACAACCGGGCTCAACCCGGTATTTTATCATGTCTTTAATAATAAACGACATACGAATTTTTGCGAAAAAAAGTGAAAAGAGCTTTGGCCAAAACCCACGAACTAGCACTATTTATAAGGAGAGACGAAATGGCGAACTCCATTGCTGACGATCAACAGGCTCTGACTCAGCAATTCAACGCATAAAACGGTACTTTATAGCAACTTCAACAAATAGAATTGGATCTGAGTTATTCTGGGATGACTGAATGAAATATTGTCTCGTGGTTCTTTGTCTAATGATATCCGCACCAGCGACATTTTCGCAGGTGTACCAACCAGCCTACCCGGGATATTGGCCGCCGACGTATTCCTCGATGTTTGCTCTTGGGAAAACCTGGTATCGCACAGGGCTGCATAACCTGATAGAGACTTCGCAGGATGATGGATTGACCTGGGTTGGCCGGACTTCTGCCGTGCCACGATTTAATATCATCTCCGTCACCGCGTCGGAGCAATTTGCGATCGGGTTGCTTACCCCGATGCGATGGGCCCCAGAGGATTGGGAAGACAGCAGCCACACGACGGTGATGCTTTTTGAAAAGGGAGAAACGCAACCACGGTTGCTGCGTGTACCATGGTTCGTTTCCGTTGGCGCTTCCTATCTGAGAGAACTTCAGGCAGGCGCAACTAACGACGCGTTGTTTATCACGCAGGCGTTTTCCGAAGCCGCACTCATTCGCAGCACCGACGCGGGCAATTCCTGGGAGAGCATTTCGCTTCCCGACTCGCTCTATGCCGGGCACGCAATTTTCCCATACTTTTTCAACAGGGATCGTGGGGTGATTCTCGCCGCCCCGCAAAATTCGCGGACGCTCTACTCAGTCTATGCAACCAATGATGGAGGTGTGCACTGGTCGAGCAATGCCACATTCAGGATGAAGCTTGCACAGCAATCCGGGAGCCCCTTCATCACCTTGCCGGTCGTTCGCTGGCTGTCGCGGGACACGGTGATACTGCTTGATCAGAACAATTTTCTCCAGATCTCAATCGACGGTGGCGAGGATTGGGAGCAACTCTCCCGGAATGAGAGCATTCCTGCTGTTGTCGACATATCGATTTCATCGGATGGAAACGGATTCGTGATCGCAAACGATGGCAGTCTTTTTCGCACGGATGATTTCGGGATCTCTTATATCCAGCTGAGGCCCGCATTTGCCGAGGGGGACCCGCGGAAGTACTACGAGTCAATGCTCTTTCATCCGCAACCGGATATCCTCGGCGTAGCGGATCGTATCGGTCAGGTACAGTGGAGCGAAGATGGGGGCGTCAGCTGGCGGGAGGAGCGTGAATCCCAGCGCTACACCATATCGGGAGGATTGCGAGCCATCTCGCGGGACACCGCCTTTGTACGCCTCTATTTACCACAAGAGGATCGTTCTCCCTATTACCGGACCGATAATGGCGGCGGTACATGGCAGGAATGCGCAGATATTACAGGCACGGATATCTACAAGATCGCATTCGTGACTCCTTCTTTTTGGTACGCGTTTCGCACGCCAACTTCCAATGACAGCACCGCCATCACACGCAGCACGGATGGGGGAGCGTCATGGACGCCCGTCCTTGCACGAATGATTTCGGACAAACTGATGGCCGTTTGGACCGGAGTGTTTCACCGTGGCGATCGCATCTACTGGTTCGTGAGCGAGCAGGGGATTTACGAGACCACGGACGCGGGAGTGACCTGGAATATGAAGGCCGCCGGCCTCATACCACACAGTCAGGGAGGGCAGCTCGATATCTCACAGTATCCGGTGTGCTATCTCGCGACTGCGGATCAGTTCCTGAAATCTTCCGATGCAGGTGCGAGCTGGACAACGATTCTCACATATCAGAATGCTTCGAGGCTGCTTGTACCGGATGCGGATCACGTGTATCTCGAATTCCGTCCCGCGGGACCGTATGTCAGAAAGCTGCTCCGCAGTCTCGATGGCGGGCAGACCTGGGACTCCCTCACCATGGCGCCGGGAACCTATACCATCGGTCGCATCGACGCAGACGGGAGC